>NZ_CP189852.1:2537272-3171590 GCF_050235535.1 Aliinostoc sp. HNIBRCY26 | reverse complement strand
AGCGATCGCGACGGGATGCGAATCGTCATCGAACTCAAGCGCGATGCTTACCCCCGCGTCGTTTTAAATAACCTCTACAAGCAAACGCCACTGCAAGCCAACTTTGGTGCCAATATGTTGGCATTAGTCAATGGTGAACCGCAAATCCTCACCCTCAAGCAATTCCTCAACGTCTTCCTAGATTTTCGCATCGAAGCAATTACCAAACGTACCCGTTACGAATTGCGAAAAGCGGAAGAACGCGACCACATCTTACAAGGCTTACTAATTGCCTTAGCCCAGTTAGATGCCATTATCAACTTAATTCGTCATGCCCCCGATGCACCCACAGCTAAAGGTGAGTTAATTACAACCTACGGACTGTCGGAAGTGCAAGCCGATGCGATTTTGCAAATGCAGCTACGGCGATTAACAGCCCTAGAAGCCGACAAAATCCGTCAAGAACACGAAGATTTACAAACTCAAATCGCTGATTTGCAGGATATTTTGGCACGGCGGGAACGGATTTTAGAAATCATTGAAACCGAAGTTACCCAAATTAAAACCAGCTTTGCCACACCCCGACGCACAGTCATCACCCACGCCGAAGGGGAAATTGATGAACGGGACTTAATCGCCAATGAAAAAGCCCTAATTTTAGTCACCGAACAAGGCTATATCAAACGGATGCCCGTCAACACCTTTGAAGCCCAAAGCCGCGCCACCAGAGGCAAAGCCGCCGCCAAGGTGAAAGACGATGATACAGTAGAACATTTCTTGACTTGCTGTGATCACGATAGCGTTTTATTCTTTAGCGATCGCGGTGTCGTCTACTGTCTCAAAGCCTATCAAATTCCCGTGGGTTCTCGCACCAGTCGCGGTACACCCATTGTGCAGTTACTCCCCATCCCCAAAGAAGAAAAAATCACCTCCATTGTCCCTGTCGATGAGTTTACTAGCGAAGAATATCTCGTGATGCTCACCAAAGGCGGCAACATTAAGAAAACAGAACTAGCAGCCTTTAGTAACATTCGCGCCAATGGTTTAATCGCCATTTCCCTAGAAGAAGGGGATCAACTGCGTTGGGTACGTCGCGCCAGAGTTGAGGATAGCGTGCTTGTGGGTTCTCGTCACGGGATGGCGATTCACTTTCGATGTAATCATGAACAATTGCGTCCTTTGGGCAGGGCTACCCGTGGAGTGAAGTCCATGAAACTCAAACCAGGGGATGAACTCGTCGGGATGGATATTTTACCAGCCGCCATTCTGGACACTTTAAATACAGAGGAAGTAGATACCGAAGAACTCGAAACCGAAGAACTGGAAACCACCGAAGAAACCACCGAAGTTACAGGTAACGCCAGTGTCGGCCCTTGGGTATTAGTGATTACAACTGGAGGCTACGGAAAACGCGTTCCCGTTGCCCAATTCCGCCTGCAAAACCGTGCCGGTCAAGGTTTGATGGCGACTAAATTTAAAAACCGTAAAACCAAAGACCAGTTAGCCACCCTGGGTATAGTCAACAACGACAACGAAATCATGATGGTGACAAGTCGCGGCATTATTATTCGGCAAGCGGTGAACGCCATTTCTATCCAATCCCGTTCGGCAACTGGGGTAAGAGTGCAACGCCTCGACGAAGACGATGCCATTACCGGAGTAGCAATTGTGCCTCCTGACACAGCTGATACAGCTGATACAGCCGAAACAGAAGAGGCGGAATGAAGTTAAAAGTTAAAAGTCAAAGGACAAAAGCCATTTTCCCTTTTGTCCTCTACCTTTTACTCGCCCTTGGTAGTGGGGTAGTTATGGGGCTAACCGTCGCCCCCGTAGGCGCATGGTTCATGGCGTGGGTAGCCCTAGCCCCCCTGTGGGTGATCGTTATCGAAAAAAGTCAAAATCTAGAAGGTAAAAGCAACAAATTCTCTCTTTTACCTTTTACCTTTTACCTTTTGCCTTTATTTTGGGGTATTGGTTATCACGGTGCGGCTTTATTCTGGATTACCGGGATTCATCCGATGGATTGGTTGGGTGTGCCTTGGTGGCCGAGTCTGGCTATCACCGTTTTTTGCTGGTCATTTATTAGCCTCTGGGGGGGAATATTTCTGGTAATTTGGGCAGGTGTATTATCCTGGCTCAAATTGTCATCATCTTTACTAAGGGTTTTAGTAGGTACAGCCCTTTGGTGCGCCCTAGAAAGTCTATGGAGTGCAGGGCCTTTGTGGTGGAGTTCTCTAGCTTACACCCAAAGTCCGCATAATCTGGTAATTTTACATCTAGGACAACTATCAGGGCCAAACACCGTCACAGCCGCTATTGTTGCTATCAACGGCTTAATTGCCGAAGCTTGGCTAAATTCTCAACAGACTAAACGTTCCCAATCCCCAGTCCCCAGTCCCCAATCCCCCGTCCTCCTTGCGATCGCCACAACTTTACTAATATCCCTCCACCTGATAGGCTTATTTTTATATACTCGCCCCATCGACCGACCGCCAAACGCCGCTTTAAAAGTCGGGATTGTTCAGGGCAATATTCCCAATAAAATTAAGCTACTTCCCGAAGGAGTGCAACGCGCCATTCGGGGTTACACAGAAGGATATTTAACATTAGTCAATCAAGGTGTAGATGCTGTCTTGACTCCAGAAGGGGCGATGCCTTTTTTTGACAAAAATTTGGCTATGACTCCCTTGGTTGCAGCTATTAAAGAAAAGGGTGTAATTGCTTGGGTAGGGGCCTTTGGTAGTCAAGGACGCAGTTACACCAACAGTTTATTTACAGTTAATAGCCAAGGTGAACTGATTAGCCGCTACGATAAATCTAAATTAGTACCCCTGGGTGAATATATCCCCTTTGAGGAAGTTTTGGGTGCTTTGATTCAACGCTTATCACCCCTAGATGAACATCAAGTACATGGTTCATCGAATCAGATTTTCGACACTCCCTTGGGACGGGCAATTGTCGGGATTTGCTACGAATCAGCCTTTCCGGAAGTATTTCGTCGTCAAGCGGCTGCGGGGGGAGAATTTATTTTAAGTTCTTCTAACGATGCCCATTATAGTGCCGCTATGCCATTCCAACATCATGCCCAGGATATCATGCGGGCGATTGAGACAGATAGATGGTCTGCTAGGGCAACCAACACCGGATATTCCGCCTTTGTGACTCCCCACGGACAAACTCTCTGGATTTCTGGCTATAACACCTACGAAACCCATGCAGCCACTATCTACAAACGGCAGACTAAAACTTTATATGTGCGCTGGGGTGATTGGTTGACACCTTTATTATTAGGGTTGGGAATTATATCTAAATTACTCAACAGTCAGCCAAGACGATAATCACTGCATCCAAGGATATGGGGATTACCCACTCACATTTTTTCCAGGCTGCTGTGTAAACACAAATCATAGAATACCAGTATTTACATTTAGAGAAATGAGTGTTTTTTTGGGCAATATAGAATCACATGATTAATAAGTTTTGTGATTTTATATGAATGAATCTAAAGATTTCTGCTTCTGCACATTAGCAGTGGGTGAAAGATATCGTAAGCATACAAGAATGCTTGCCCAAGACATACAGCAATATACCCCCAATATAAATTTATGCGTCTTAACTGATCAGCCAGAAGATTTTCAAGACTGTCCTCACGTTATTGGATTCAAGCACAAACTTAAAAGTGTCAAAGGATATCATGATAAACGTTTTGTACTAGATAAGGCTCTCTCCCTCTTTGAGAGTTGTATGTTTTTAGATGCTGATGTGCGAATTTTAGATACCTTTGTAGAAGAAATGAATTGGCCTTTAGGCATCAGTGCAAGAGCAGGTTGTAACTTGCTTAGTCATATGCAAAATATGACTAGTAAACAGGAAATTCAAACCATCCAAGAAGCCGCTACAAAATTAAATGTTGATCTAAAAGAAGTACAATGGTTGCACGAATTTATGTTTGTTATGAGAAGACAGGAGGGATTAGAAAAGGAATTTTTTGAACTTTGGCAGAGCATTTCTTACTTTTTTGAAATGAGAGGCATTTATCACGGTGAAGGCTTTGCGATGGGATTAGCAGCCGCTAAAGTCGGCATGAATATGGGATTTTTCCGTGAAGATGTAATTCCCTTTTTCAAGGATAATATTGAACAAGTCAGAATTAAAACCAATAAATCTGCTCTCGAAAATACGAGAAAATACTTTGATATGCACAGAGAAATCGAACATCCTCAACTTTCATTGAGCAAAAAAGTAATTAATAAGTTGACGAAAAAAGCTGAATTTTATCAGCGATTACTTAGGTTAAAATATGTTATTAATGCAGACACTAATTTCCGAAATTTATTTAAAATTTAGTAAGTAAGAGAGCTATTATTTTCGTGTTCAAAAAAAAACGTAGCTCAAGCTAAGGCATCCAAGGGTAACTACATTACACAACGTGTTAGATTTAACCCAATACCGTTCAGTTAGCGTCAAAAACCTTAAACCTTGTAGGTTGGGTTGAGGAACGAAACCCAACATTTTTGCTGATTTGTTGGGTTTCACTTCGTACCCCTACGGGGAAGCAAGCTACAACCCAACCTACATTTATTCTTAACTGAACTGTATTGAAATTTAACCCTCATTCTTGTGTTTAACTGTTTGTTACATACTTAGAAGCTTTTCCGTTGATCTACTTAATCAGGGTTAGAAAAAGCATAAAGACTATCGTAAATGTTGAGAAAGATCCGGGTAATGGATAGCCTAGTAGGGAAGGGGGTTATGTGTTAAGTTAACTTTTCCACATAACGTGAAAAGTCAGCATAGCTTATGCCTCAAGAAAAAAATCAGGGTTTTACTTGAAGACATTCCCCCTATTAGCTTCTAGCGCAGTTCTAACCCCGTCGCCGTGAACCGCAACCGATCTGGGCGCACTCCCAGGGCAGTTTCTAAGGCTACCCCAGCAATCTCGCGGTAGGTACTGAGCAATTCTTGGTCATTCTGCTCGGTTGCTACTGTGTAGCCCGCCAAAGGTAGGGTTGCCATCAGCACGAAGGTCTCATAAAGTTTTTGGCGTTCTTGGCTGTTCAGTGCTTTGAAGGCCGACGAGGCACCAAAGGCCGCGTCACTGTTGGCTTGGAGGTTCATCAACGCGGCTTCGCTGGGTTCTTCTCCGTAGTGAACCATGTAACAAACCCCCACCAAGTAGGTGAACGCCATGGCCACGTTGTTGGGGCGACCCAAACGCCGGGCTTCTTCCTCAAAGGCTTTGAAGCCCTCAGTGAAGGCTAGGGTTGACTGGCGTACTATAGCAGGGTCATTACTCAAGCTGCGGGCGAATTGCGTCACTAGCAAGCGTTGCGGGACAGGGCGAAAGCTGGTTTTTGGGGTGTTTTGGGCTTGAGTGCGGGCGGTGGCTTGAGCGTTCTGGTTGCTGTTGTTGCGCCGATTGATACTGTTGAGATTTGACTGAGTTTGACGCACCAGTGCAGCGTTCTTCTGAACGCTGAGGTAGGCGTTCATGTTGCTGAAACTGAGACTACTAGGTGCGCCAAACTGGGCTAAAGCAGGTTTAGCAGAGACAACCGCAACAAGGGCGGTAGTGAGTATGACTTTGATGGATAGATTCATGGCTTCTCCTGTATGAGCTTTGGAATTTACACAGTTGAAAACTTGATCATGACAGTGTCATTTTTCACACTTACTATTTAACTGTTACGCCCTACACAACTTTACTTTTTACCACAAGGGATGCCAAAAAAGATCACTACGGTTGGTGGAACGTCATCACCTGCTTTGATATTCTCTGTTGTTTCATTTATTGCTTAAGTTGTCAGGAGAATGTCAACTTCTCCTCTACGCACCTACAGCTTGATTTACAATTCCTTGAAGATAAAATAACAATGCAATTCCCCCGATCGCAATGATCACACCTGCGATCGCTCGCCAACTCACTTTTTCGCCCATCAATATAGCAATGGGGATCACAAATAACGGACTTGTCTGTAAAAGTGTGGAAGCAATTCCCGCCACGGTGAATTTAATTGCTATTTGTTGTAACCAAATCCCTAAATAAGTACCGCAAAAAGCAGCGAAGCAAGTAGCAAAAATTACTCGTCTTGATTGCCAGTAGGGATAGGACAATTCTTGATTTTTCCTCTGTAGCCACACCCACGGCAATAAAATCACTTCCGCCGCGCTCAAACGCAATAAAGCCGCCCATAAGGGGTTGACACTTCCGCTAGTCAAAGCTGCACGGGAAATAATTGTCCCCATAGCGTTAGTGATGGTTGCTAATAAAGCAAAGCCGATACCTATTCTCAGGTGTGTCGGTGAAAGTTCACCATCGCCAGGAACGCGTTCTGTAATTACCCAAGCGACTCCCAGGATAGTCAATAGAATTCCGCACCATGCACTCAGATGCAGTTGTTCTCGTAAAACTAGATTAGCAGCGATCGCAGTTACGGGAGGGGAAAGAGTGCCGATGAGTAAAACCCGCCGCGCCCCTAAGTGATTAATTGCTGCTAAAAATGCCGTATCGCCCCAACCAATACCAATTACTCCACTCAAACACAGCAGCAAGATGGGTATAGGTGCAGAAATCGGAAAGGCTTCTCTAGTGAATATGATAGTCAGAATTAGACAGGCGATCGCGACTATCCCCTTAATGACATTTAACTGTAAAGGTGGAATCCTTTGCCCCACAATCCCATACACCACCGAAGCCACAGCCCATAAAGCCGCAGCCAATAAAGCTGCTAATTCACCTGTGCCATCAGCAACCATAAAACTTAAAGAATTATTAAAAATGAAATATCTCCCTAAATTTATGCCGGAAACTCTTTAATAATACCTCAAACAATTGCATAAAAATTTAGCACTCAAACCTAGCAAGTGCTAAATTGTCAAAAAATTTTAACGCCTAATAAATTAGGTAAAAAATCTGATTTTCCCAGGTGATATTTAGGTTACAACATAACTAAAAACATCTACAAAATCTAAAACAACATGGCATAAGTAAAGCAACCACATATAAGTATTTTTTCTTGGAAATTTTGCCTTTTACTTTTGCCTAGTTGTCGGGAGGAATACCATGAAATATACCTTTGACATTGTTGGCGTGTCTCCAGTTTTGCAGTTTTTCAATCACCAACAGCAAAGCCTGCAAACACCACAGCCCCCAGCCATTGAATATTTAGGGACTCATAAATGTACCCTCGACGCATTACTAGAATCTGTCGAGCCAGTACCGTTAAAATGGGGCTGGAATACAGAGCAGGTGATAGATACTGTTGTGCAGTTCTGGGTAAATAATTCGGAAACTATCAATTATTGGAAAGCACGGTTAACGGATGCGGGAAATGATAATATTCTCGTCGCCAGACTAGCAGATATTCAAGCCTTACAAGTCGAGTTTGAATCCCTACTTGGGAAAAATTGGTAGTTTGTTTTTGGGGATTGGGGACACTTCGACAAGCTCAGTGCTTCGCTGGGGACTGGGGATTGGGGATTGGGGAGAAATCAATTAATGATAAAATTCTACAACGGTTCGTTAGACAATAAAGGTTCAAATGATTGGTAAGCCTCATAATTACGAAAATGGCGAGCATATAAATCAACGCCATCTTCAGAAGCATTAAAATCATCATCCAAAACTGAGTTAACATCTATTACTTGTTGCAACGACCAAGTAATAGTTTCTCCATTTTCATTTTTATAGCTGACACTCTCATTTTTACCATGATTCAAAGCCTTGGCTTTTGCTGCTTCTAGAGAAGTGGCTTTAATTAAAACAAAGCTTTCTTGGTATAAAGATTTATAATCTGGTGCATCAGAAGATGATTTGTAGAGAATAATAGCAATGTAGAAAGATTCTTTTTTATTTACGCTTTCAAGTGTCATTTAATATTCTCCAAAGTTATTTTTTGAATCTGCCATCATTCAATAACTTCCAAGCTTTTTTACCAATAGCAGACTTGTTGTTCTTGATATCTTCTAAATAGGATTTCAAAAACTCGCTGGGAAACTCACGCCTAATTGATGCTTTTCGGCACACACTAATAAAAGTATCAGCAGATAAACTTAAGTTGTCGTTAGCTTCACAACTATCCCCTGGTCTAAATTGGCTGATTAGGAAGGATTGCTGAGATAAGCTTGCATAGTTGTCATTATAGGTTAGAGTCTGGGAATGAGCAGCAATAGGTTGTACCAGTCATCCTATAGTTAACAGACAAGCTAGTGGTTTTGGTAGATATTTGTGCAGCATATAGCGAGAAAATAGCTGAGTTATTATTTTTTCATGAATAGCGAACTGTTTCACCGCCGCAACCAAGAGCGAAGCCAACGCCACAACCGCCGCAACCACGCCCAAAAACCACGGCGAGTAACTACAGGCGTTTGTGGTTGAGAAAGACGCTCAATGGCATCATTGCAACGTTGCACATGAGCATCGAGTCCCATTTTCTGATATAGTTCACGGGCATTGCAATAAGTACCTAGCGCGTCTGATTCTCGGTTGACGTTTTGTAATGTCAAACCTAAATTAAACCAGGCTGTTGCTTCCCCTCGAATATCGCCAATATCCCTAGCAATGACTAAAGACTGCTGGTAGAACTCAATCGCCTGTTGGTACTCTCCCAGGTAGTTGTAAGCATTACCTAAATTCATTAAGGATAAGCCTTGTGTATAGCGATCGCCAATTTCCCTCGCGATGGCTAAAGACTGCTGGAAGAACTCAATCGCCTGTGGGTATTGCCCCTGGTTTAAGTAAGCAGCACCTAAATTAGCTAAGGATTTACCTTCAGAATTGCGATCACCAATTTCTCTAGCGATGTCCAAAGACTTTTGGAAGAACTCAATCGCCTGTGGGTATTGCCCCAAGGATAAGTAAGCATTACCTAAATTCATTAAGGATTTACCTTCAGAATTGCGATCGCCTATCTCCCTGAATATTTCCAAAGACTGCTGGTGGAAGTCAATCGCCCGTTGGTACTCTCCCAGGGAATTGTAAGCATTGCCTAAATTTCCCAAGGAACTACCAACGCTATTGCGATAGCCTATTTCCCTAAATATTTCTAAAGACTGCTGGTGGAAGTCAATCGCCCGTTGATACTCTCCCAGGGAATAGTAAACACTGCCTAAATTTCCCAAGGAATTACCAAAGCCATTGTGATCGCCTATTTCCTTAAATATTTCCAAAGACTGTTGGAACAACTCTATCACCCGTTGGTACTCTCCAAGGGAAAAGTAAGCATTGCCTAAATTGCACAAGGATTTACCTTCAGAATTGCGATCGCCTATTTCCTTAAATATTTCCAAAGACTGCTGGTGGAAGTCAATCGCTCGTTGGTGCTGTCCCAGGGAGTCGTAAGCATTGCCTAAATTGCCCAAGAAATTACCAAAGCCATTGCGATCGCCTATTTCCTTAAATATTTCCAAAGACTGCTGGTAGAACTCTATCGCCCGTTGGCACTCTCCCAGGGAAAAGTAAGCATTGCCTAAACAGATTAAGGAATTACCAAAGCCATTGCGATCGCCTATTTCCCTAAATATTTCCAAAGACTGCTGGTAGAACTCTATCGCCCGTTGGTACTCTCCCAAGGAAAAGTAAGCATTGCCTAAATTGCCCAAGGAATTACCAAAGCCATTGCGATCGCCTATCTCCCTTGATATTTCCAAAGACTGCTGGTGGAAGTCAATCGCCCGTTGGTACTCTCCCAGGGAATAGTAAGCACTGCCTAATGAAGTGAGAGAAGCCCGATAATTCCAATTTTCTCTATCGCCAATTTCTGCCCATTTACTCACCAACTGCCCATATAATTCTACGCTGTCAATGTAATAACCGCGCAAGGTTAAAAATTCATCGCAAAACCGAAGCGCATCAAAAGCAGAGTCATAATCTTGCAACTGATAACAGTGATGAAAGATTTCCAAGTATTCTTTAACATTATCTTTTATTGTCCAAGGTGGTTGTTTAGCAATTGAGCGATAATAATCAATAGCTCGTTGATGCGCCTGTGTCTGATCACCTGCTTTATACCGCACATACTCCCACACCACAGGCTGAAACCCAAATCGCCGCTTCCCATTGAGTTGTTCTACCAACAAAGAACGCTTCACCAGATTCCGCAATTCTCCCTCAATCTCTGGTTCTGAGTTTCCCGGCAACACTGCCACTGCTGCTGCACTGTCAACCGCACCACGATACACACTAATATTCAGCAATAACGCTTTTTGTAACTCACTCAATCTTGCAAAACTGGCATCCAACACCAAAACCATCCCCACATTTTCCCGGCGATGCACACCCACCACTTGAGGATCTGTCAACAACTGCCGCAAATTCCCCAAGCCTAAATCTGCTAATCTGCTTAAATTAGGGTCTTGTGAATATTCTTCCTTTAATAAGTCTGCTACCAATCTCAACAATAAGGGATGCCCATCTACTAATTCGACAAACTCTTTTAAATTCCCTCTAATGCCCAATGCTGTTAACAGTGCCACCCCTTCATCTACTTGTAAACCTTTCAAGGGTAGCCATGCAAAGCCTTTTACTTCTGGTCTTTCCCTGGTGGTGACTAGCACCTTACTATTACTACCAGATTCTATCCATGCTTGGAAGAACTCACCGTAAAATAAACTCCCCCATTGCCTATCAGGTTGTAATAACCTTTCCAGGTTGTCAATAATCAGTAAAAATTTCCCAGAACGCAAGCATTTAACTAAGGCTTCGACTAACTGCACTTCTTGTTCTGGTACACGAAAACCGAACTGTGTTAATACTTCTCTGGCTAAATCGCTAAAACCTGCCCCATTACTGACATCTGCCCAAAATCGCTTGGGGAAACCTGCAATTTCATCATAAATTTTCGTCGCCAGTGTTGATTTACCTGTACCACCGATGCCTTCTATACCAATTAAAAAGATATTGTCATCAGTTAACCATTGCTGTATTTGGGCAATTTCTGTGCTTCGTCCTTGCCAATAAGCCAAACTTTTACCAGGATTCCCAGCTTTGAGAACCCCCGGTGATTCTGCTTTGGTACTGCGTTCTAGCCACTCCACTATTTCTTGCTGTGCAGTACCCAAAACAGCAATGTGGTTAGTTACTTTGGGCTGTTGATATTTCTGCTAAAGTCATAGTGTGGCTGATTAACATCACCTGCTGTATTTACCTGTATACTTTCGTCGTAAGATTGCGCGTTGAGGCTAACAGAGCCATCATTAGATTTTGTTTCTTGCAAAATCTTGGCTATTTCCTCCGCCAGTGATGTATCAGCATCCAATATCTTTTTGAGTTGCACTTGCAAACAAGTTCTTAAAGCTTCATCGTCTGGATTTTGAGCGACATCTGTAGCAGCTTCTTTGGCTGCTTCCTTTGCCTCTACTTTAGGCTGAAGTTTCCCCCAAATCGCCTTGGCTTTATTCCAAACATCCTCACCAACTTTCAGCGATGCGCCTTCTGCAACTTTATTCAACAGAAATGGTAGACACGGAGCGAGAAGTTTCACTACTAAAGCGATATCCATGAATTTACGAGATTAACTACAGCTAGTTATACAAGCTCATGGTAGCGTATTTATATATACGTCACAATTCTGGCCATCATTCGATTTTTGTTAGTTATGTATTCGGTCGTATCTTCGACAGAACACATGAACTATGCCAGTTTAAAGAATCTATCTCTACTGAATACTAATTTTTGACAGATGCAACTAGCAGAAATTTTAGCCGAACTAGAAAACAACACTGGGACTTTTCCTAGATTAGCTTTAGAAAGAGCTATTGAAGAAAGAGAAGCTATCACTCCTGTATTATTATCGACCTTAGAAAATTTGAGTAATAACCTCGAAGAGTTATTAGCAAAAGAAGACTATATTTTCCACATTTACGCCTTATATTTACTCGCGCAATTTAGAGAACCTTTAGCATACCCTGTAATTATCAAGTTTTTCTCAGTACCAGGAGAAGCCGCATTAGACGTAACAGGTGATATAGTCACTGAGGATTTAGCTAGGATACTAGCTTCTGTTAGTGGTGGAGATATTGAGCCAGTAAAACAACTAATAGAAAATCCCAACGCTGATGTATACGTCAGGGGTGCTGCTTTAGGTTCATTATTAGTGTTGGTAGCTCAAGGAGTTATTTCTAGAGCAGAAGTCATAGAATATTATGGCAAATTATTTTCTACCTTAAAGGGAGAAGATTCTGATTATATTTGGACTGATTTAGTCAGTAATAGCGCGTTAATTTGTGCTATTGAGCTTAAGGAAGAAATTGATCAAGCTTTTGCAGAAGATTTAATTGACTTATGGTTTGTTGATCAAAATGATGTCAATGATGCTTTAGAAATTGGCATAGAAATGTCTATAAATAAACTGCAAGAAAATCCACATTATTCATTTATTGAAAATGTGATTTCCGAGATGGAAAACTGGTCTTGTTTCCAACAGCAACAAACATCACGAGGCTTTGATGATAATTTTATTATCCCAGAAATTCTTACTTTAATGAAGACTAAACAATCTAAGACTAAGGCTACTTCTAAGAAGAAAAGAAAAATGCAGGAACAGTCTCGTAAAAAGAATCGCTCTCAGAAAAAAAAATGAATTGTATGAGCTAATACCGTTTCTTGATGTAGCTTGCCTGACGTAGCCATAGATGCACTTTATTCTGTACTGTAGAGACGTTGTATGCAACGTCTCTACATCATTTATTTGGCGCAACTTCATAGAAAATTGGTATAAGTGGTAGGCTAATCAGCATTTAAGTTGCATAAAGCCAGGGCTAAAGCCCTTACTACAAGCGAATCAGTCTGGAAAAATGAATGACGATTAGCTTAGGATGTGCTTCCCACTCTATACCTGCCAAAAACATAAACAAGATAGTATACAAGAGTCTGAAAACGCACAATCTCGCTAATATAGGTAATGTTATTCATATACATTAATTAAATCTTGCTAATGTATTTTTATATCTAACAGTGTGTTGAGTTTGATACTAATATCCTCCATAAGATATATTGACGAAAACGATAAGTTTTTACCCACACACTCTGGCTGCAAATACTTATGGTTGGCAGATTTGGCATCGCTTACTTACAAAAAACATATGATTTTTGATATTAGCTTTACGACAACTTCATAAAGCTAGAGTTTATAAAAACAATGAGTAAAGATACTGTTTGGACATAGCAGTGTTTACTATGAGGTGTTATATATTATCGAGAGATTAATCAAGGCTAGATGTAAGTAATTTCACTGGAATAAAAATGTCAGTACAGCTAATAATATCTGAGCATTCCAGGGTAGAGGTGAGTAAAGAGCAGGTTTACTCAGAACTACAGGGGGAAGCAGTCATACTGGATATCAAATCAGGAGTTTATTATGGTTTGAATCAAGTAGGGGCTAGCGTCTGGAATCTGATTCAAGTTCCCAAAACGGTGAAGGAAATTCAAGCGGCTTTATTGGTGGAGTATGATGTAGAACCGGAAATATGCGATCGCGAAGTTAGGGTTCTACTAGAAGATTTAGCTGCTAAGGGATTGATCAATATTCATAATGACGCGCCTGTTTAAGTTTTTGCGCCTTAATCATTGCAATCGTTATTTGTTGATTAAGACTTTGATTTTATTAGGGTTAGTCAATGGGGGATTGTGGTTACTACCATTTAGCATCCTAAGACGGATTCTAGATCGGATAAGTCAACCAAACCCTAAAGCTTCACTAACTCCTGTGCATAAAATTATTTGGGCTGTTGATGTCAGCACTAATTTTATACCAGGAGCTAAATGTTTAGCCCGTGCTTTGACTTGCCAAGTTTTGATGAATCAACGGGGTGATGCGCCGGAACTCCGCATAGGAGTTACCAAAGATGAGGAAGGAAAACTCAAAGCTCATGCTTGGCTAGAACACCAAGGAAAAGTGATCATAGGCTCTTTGAGTAATCTGTCATCCTACACACCCTTGCCAACTTTGCCAAGGAGTTTATTATGAGTGGGATTGTGGGGATCTACCATCTCAATGGAAAACCAGTAGACCGTGAACAACTTACCCTCATGGTAGATGCGATCGCTCATCGTGGTCTAGATGGGGCGGATATCTGGTTTTCTGAGTCTATCGGTTTGGGTCATCGAATGCTGTGGACTACTCCTGAGTCTTTGCAAGAGAAGTTACCCATGCTCAATTCCACCGGAAATTTAGTTCTCACAGCCGACGTGAGAATTGATAACCGTGATGAATTAATCTCTGCATTGCAAATTCAGCATTATCCCGCCGAAAAAATCACCGATAGTTATTTAATATTAGCCGCCTATGAAAAATGGGGTGAATATTGTCCCAGATATCTCATTGGTGATTTTGCTTTTGCAATTTGGGATCAGCATCAGCAGCAGCTATTTTGTGCTAGGGATGCAATGGGGGTTAAACCCTTCTATTACTATAGGTTTGGGCAAACATTGATCTTCGCCTCGGAAATTAAAGCTTTGTTGACCTTTCCTGGTGTCCCCTGTCAGATTAACGAAGCAATGGTTGCAGATTATCTGGCCAAAATCCTCTTTTGTGGTCGCAAAGAAGACTCATTCTACAGTGAGATTCGAGAACTCAGAGCCGCAGAAAGTTTAATTATCAATCCCCATCGGAGTGAAATTAAGTCCTATTGGTCTCCTGATTTAAACTATGAAATCCGATTATCTTCAGATGAGCAGTATGTAGAAGCTTTTCGAGAAATTTTTATTGAAGCCGTCAACTGTAGACTGCGGAGTGCTTTCCCCATCGGTTCAACCCTCAGTGGTGGTTTAGATTCCTCATCCATTGCTTGTACAGCCAGACAATTATTAGCCCCTGGAGGTAGACACAAATTACATACCTTCTCAGCTATTTTTCCGAGTTTGGCGGAAATCTCACCCAAAATTGATGAGCGTCCTTACATGGCGGCGGTTTTAGCCCAAGGTGGCTATCAACCTCACCACATCCATGCAGATCAATTAAGTCCTTTGATGGATGTAGACCAAGTTTATTGGTATGGTGAAGAACCCATCCCCGCACCAAATTTCTATATGGATTGGGCTGTATTTAAAGCTGCATCCGAGCAGAATGTGCGAGTCCTATTCACAGGTATTGATGGAGATACAACAATTACCTATGGATTTCAATACTTATCTGAGTTAGCCGCTTCTTTTCAATGGCTGAAATTGCTCGAAGAAAGCAAGACTTTAGCCAAGGTATGGCGCAAATCAACCCGTCATGTCTTTTGGAACTACGGTTTGAAGTCGGTTGTTCCAGAATCAGTTGTGGGAGTCATCCAAAAAGTACGCGGTAATTACCAAGGAGATAATTATTTAACAGAGTCTCTTAGCTTACTCAATCCAGACTTTGCCCAACAAGTAAAGATGGCGGAACGTATTCAAAGCGAAACAGTTAAATCTTTAATGGATCAAAAATCTTCCATTTCTGCGAGGGAAGCCCATTGGTTATCACTGAATAATGGTTCAGTGCGCTATGCTTTGCAATGGTTAGATAAAACCGCCGCCGCCTTTGGTTTAGAAGCTCGTCATCCATTTTGCGATCGCCGTTTGATCGAATTTTGTCTAGCTATACCCTCCAGTCAAAAACTACACAAAGGCTGGACACGCTCAATTTTACGCAGAGCAATGGCAGGAATTTTACCCAGGGAAGTACAGTGGCGACAAGGTAAAGGTAATCTCGGTGCTAACTTCCGTCTGAGACTTTTGGGAGATGAAAAAGCCACTCTAGAGCAAGTTATTTTTCAAGAATCCCATCTGATAGAAAAGTATGTAAATATACCTGCCCTTAAAACAGCATATTCTCGTTATATTGCTGAACCTAATACCGCAGATGCAGAATCAGTAGATATTTTCGTTGCTGTCAACTTAGCTTTATGGATGAAGCAATCAGGAGTGACCGCAATCTAGTCATACATTCACTCTCAGGAGAAACATGAAAAATTACGAATTAGCCACTAGGGGTTTTATCTAAAACCTCTAGTGATTAACAAAGTCACTCACTTTTGAGGAACTGATGCAATGAATAAGAAAGTTTGGACAGCCCCTGCTGTCAAAATTTATGGCAACATCGAAGCCATTACAGAGCAAGTCAAACCCAAAAAATTGGGCAGTTCTGACGATTTCGGTGTTCCCGGTGTGAGCGATCCCTAGTTATATCTAACTAGGATGGCTTGACTAAGGTATCGCACATCCCTATGATGATGAGCGTGTTTCCCTAATTAGCGTGCAAATTCACTTAATTTACAAAGAGGAGTAGAGTTCATGAATAAGAAAGTTTGGACAGCACCTACTGTCACTGTCTACGGTAATGTTGAAGCCATCACAGAACAAGTAAAGCCTAAAAAACTAGGCGCGTCTGATGACTTTGGCGTTGCTGGTGTAAGTGACGCTTAGAGGACTCTGTCTGAGGATGACTCACTAATTTTATCCCCAGACAAACTTCCTAGACTGATACCGATTCCCTATCCAAAATTAAGCACGTCAGATGTAGTTTGGTGGTGCAGACTTACATCTGTAGCTTGATTTTGGAGAGTTTGGTATGAACGTGTTTCAATCATAGCTATCACAAGACCCAAGAGCAACTAAGATTTATCTACAGTTGTCTCTTGGTGCTGCATTGCATATATCAAAAATAATTTCACAATGTATAAATACTGGGCGTATGGTTTAGGCATACATTCCAATATCGTTTTACCTGAGCTATTAGAAGCTGATACAGACTGTGATATTACTGTTACGGTTAAAAATAGTAGCTTGGGATATGTTGAGCCTTCTCAGCCTAGAGAATATCTGCAAGTGTCCCCACAGGAAACAATAGTTGCAATGAGGGGTGTGGGTATATTCCACATTATTAACGGTAAGGAAGTGATTGTGACTCCCGCACCCAATGGAGACAAAAGATTGATGCAATTGTGTTTGTCTGGGAGTGCAATGGGGATTTCGCTTTATCAACAGGGGTTTTCACTGTTATTACACGCTAGTGCGGTGGCAGTTGATGACCAAGTGATCTGTTTTCTGGGATATTCTGGTGCGGGTAAGTCTTCCGCCGCCGCCGCTATGCTGGCGCGTGGTCACAAAATCGTTTCTGATGATATTGTTCCTGTAATTTTAGATTCTCCAGTTAAGGTATTACCTGGCTATCCGCAAATGAAGATGAGTCCAGAAGTGGCTACTACCTGCGGGTATGATTTAGCATCGTTGATTTATCTGCATCCTTTGTTGGGTGAGTACGCTTATCGCCGAGAGGAGGATTTTAACTGCAAGCCGCAACGGTTGCATAGTCTGTATGTGCTTGTGGATAGTGATGAATTGGTAATTGAAGAAGTGCAAAGGCAAGCGGCCATCCTAGAATTAATTACTAATTCCTATGGGATTCGTTCTCTACAGGAAGCTATTAATCGTGAACAGCATTTGACTCAGTGTGTGGAAATACTTAAGAGTGTGCCGATTTATCGGTTACAAAGACCTCGTTCTTTACCTTTGTTATCTGAGGTAGCGAGGTATGTAGAGGATCATGTGCGGTGTGGAATGGGGAGTTTTCAACGCCAAATGACGCGGAGGTTTCATGAGGGTTTTGAGAAGGTTATATGATAGGCTGCGTGTTTTGCCTGCGTTGCGTTTAGTTTGGCAAAGTAGTCCGAAGTGGGCGATCGCACGTACACTACTTTTAGTGATTCAGGGTATTTTACCTTTAGTGTCTATATATATAGCCAAGCTAATTATAGATACGGTAGCAGCTAGTTTCACCACTGCTGATAAAGCCGCTATTATTAATCAGATTATCTTTCTAGTTATCATTGCAGGTGTTGTAACTATTACAACAATTATCTGTAATGCCTTGGCTGAGTTGGTTAATAATGCCCACTCTCAGAAGGTAACAGATTATATTCAAGATATTCTCCACACTAAATCTATAGCGGCTGACTTAGAATACTACGAAAATTCTCACTACTATGACACTATGCAACGAGCGCAACAAGAAGCTCGTTATCGTCCGCCTTTAATTATTAATCGTTTGGCGCAATTAGGACAAAGTAGTATTTCTTTGTTGGGGATGATTGGTTTATTACTGTCCTTACATTGGTTGATAGCTGGAGTGTTAATTGTGATTTCTCTTCCGGCTATGTTCGTGCGGGTGAAATATGCGCGTGTCGTGTATGACTGGCGACGCAAAAAAACATCAATGGAACGGTTATCGGAATATTTAGGTTGGATACTAACATCAGAGCAATTTGCTAAGGAAATTCGTTTATTTAACTTAGGAGACTATTTTGGTAAATGGTATCTCCGCATTAGAAAACAAATATATCAAGAAAGCATTGCTATTGATACTAGAAAGGCAATTGGTAATTTTATTGCTCAAACTATCTCAGGTGTTGTAGTTTTAGGTGTATTTACGTTTATTATTTTTCAGACTATTCAAGGTTTCTTAAAAATAGGAGATTTAGTGTTATATTCCCAAGCATTACAGCGTGGAGAAAGCGATATTAAAAATTTGTTGAGTAGTATGTCGGCTCTCTACGAAGATAATCTATTTTTAGCAAATCTCTACGAATTTCTAGAACTCGAACCCAAGTTAGCTGACCCTATACATCCTGTGCCTTTTCCTCAACCTATCAAAACAGGTATTATTGTGCAGAATGTGGGGTTTAAATATGCTAATAGTAGTCGTCAAGCTATTAAAAATGTCAACTTGACTATTAAACCAGGGGAAGTTGTGGCTTTAGTGGGTGAAAATGGTTCAGGCAAAACGACACTAATTAAACTGCTGTGTCGATTATATGACCCCACTACTGGGTCAATTACTATTGATGGTGTAGATATTAGAGATTTTAAAATTGCAGAATTACGCCGTGAAATTAGCGTGATTTTCCAAGATTATGCTAAATATAATTTTACTGCCCAGGAAAATATTTGGTTTGGTAATATTGACTTACCACCGGCAGCAGAAAGTATTATGGCGGCGGCGCGACTTTCTGGTGCTGATGATGTAATTTCTAAGTTACCGCAAGGTTATGATACTACCCTTGGGCAACTATTTTCTCAAGGGGAAGAATTAAGTATTGGTCAATGGCAAAAAGTTGCTTTAGCTAGAGCATTTTTAAGAGATTCCCAATTAATTGTTTTGGATGAACCTACTAGCGCAATGGATGCTAAAGCTGAGTATGAAGTATTTGAAAAATTTCGCCAATTAATCAAAGACCAATCAGCTATTTTAATTAGTCATCGTCTGTCTACAGTGAAAATGGCCGATCGCATTTATGTCATGGACAATGGCATGATTGTAGAAAGCGGGACTCATGACCAACTCATGCAGATAAACGGGACTTATGCTTATTTGTTTGCAACTCAAGCACAGCAATATCTTATTTAGGAGTCAGCAGTAAGTTCCAATTAAAATTTTAAGAAATACAGGGGTGTAAGGGAAGAAAATAGTATTCCTTCTCTGTTTTGCTGGTGCATAGTCGCTTGGAAGCTTTCAAGTCAAAGCTCGCTAATCTACTACTTTGAGTAATCCTCTTTTGATGCGGTCAAAGACTTGATTAATTTGTTGTAGTTCTTTTTCGTTGAGGTCTTCTTTAGAGAGCAGTGTAGACATAAGTACCTGTTGATCAGAGCGTGTAATTCTGCCAATGGCAAATATGCGTTCTAACACTGTTTCTAATGATGTGGGGGTTGAGATACCAGTAGCTTGCATATCATCCACCAAAGTTTTAAACTTAATGTTTTTATTAATGAAATTAAAATAACAATTTTTTATAAAGTTTGACATTGGTGGCGATACGGAATCCTGAGAAATCAGAAGTTATGATTTTCATGCCTCCTGTGATACTCGCCTTTTCGGTAGAATAACTAGGCATATTAACAAGCAATAGGTTAGAACTTATGGCGATCGCAAAAATTGGGATTATTGGTGGTAGCGGTTTATATCAAATGGCAGCCTTGAAAGATGTAGAGGAAATGCACATTGATACACCTTTTGGTTCGCCTTCTGATGCGTTAATCTTGGGAAATTTAGATGGAGTTAAGGTAGCTTTTTTAGCACGCCACGGACGTAATCATACTTTATTACCTTCTGAGTTACCCTTCCGTGCCAATATCTATGCAATGAAAAAATTAGGTGTGGAGTATCTAATTTCTGCTAGTGCTGTGGGTTCTTTACAAGCACAAGCAAAACCACTAGATATGGTAGTTCCGGATCAGTTTATTGATAGAACTAAAAACCGCATTTCCACGTTTTTTGGCGAGGGAATTGTGGCGCATATAGCCTTCGGTGATCCGATTTGTCAAAATTTAGCGGCAGTATTAGCAGAAGCGATCGCCTCTTTAAATCTACCAGATGTTACCCTACATCGTGGCGGTACTTATGTTTGTATGGAGGGGCCAGCATTTTCCACTAAGGCGGAATCCAATCTTTATCGCAGTTGGGGTGCAACTATCATCGGGATGACTAATTTACCCGAAGCTAAATTAGCTAGGGAAGCCGAAATCGCCTATGCAACATTAGCACTAGTTACAGATTACGATTGTTGGCATCCCGACCATGATAGCGTCACTGTAGAAATGGTGATTGGTAATTTACAACGCAACGCTGTGAACGCACAAAAAGTGATTCAAGAAACCGTGCGTCGTTTGAGTGAAAATCCACCCCACAGTGAAGCACATTCTGCTTTGAAGTATGCAATTTTGACCAACTTAGCTAAAGCACCTGCGGCGACAAAAGAAAAGTTAGGTTTATTGTTGCAAAAATACTTGTAAGTTTGCTCATTGACCGCAAAATTATCACTGCTGTCTTTTAATTCAATTATCCAACTTATTCAAAAGTTGGGTAATTAAATTTTATTGAAAAAAGATAGGTTCAAAACCGGACTTGCATCCCGCTACGCTAAGGCTCCTGGTGGGTGGCTGAATTAATTGCGAATTGCGAATTGCGAATTGGTTTTATCGTTCGCTATCTTGGCTTTTTGTCTTAGGGGATAGCAAAAAATAAATTATCCCAAATAAACAGCTTAGTAGGGTGCGTCAGTATGAATAATCTCTTGGTATAGTGAGGTTTTCTCGCACTGACGCACCCTACAGTTTGGATATTTTTTTATCTGGAATTCCCTTAGCTCGTTCGGTGCGGAGAGTTTCTTGGAGATGTTGGATAGTTTTCTTTAGCTGCTCAATTTTCTTTTCTACATCAGCTTGAGAAAATGCTTGCAGTTGAGGTGAACCTTCATTATCTTGACTCACAACACGACAGACTGCGCCACAAGTTGGGCAATTCACCACATTTGACATATTTTTTGTTACCTCTTTAATTCACTATTCAGCAAGCAATTTGTAAATCTCACGCTTTACCTGCACCAGTAAATCTTTTACTCGCGAGGCTTGTTCTAAATTCCCACTCCGAGCGATTTGGATGACAGCATCGTTTAATTCCGTAAAACTACGCCGCAACTCTATCAATTCTGAAGGTTTTTCCTCTGTGAACCTGTCATGAGGGTGTCTGAAATCAGCCTGCTGTTGGCGATCGCGCAGTAGTTGTCTACCATTTTCTGTAATGGTGTAGACACGCTTACCTTCGACTTGTTCACTAGTTAAATAACCGCCTTCTTCCAACATCTGAAGCGTTGGATAGACGGAACCTGGGCTGAGACGACGAAAGCCCCCACCACGGTTTTCTAGCTCTTTAATCAATTCATAACCATGCTGGGGACGTTCCGATAACAGCCCCAACAACATAAATTTGATGTCACCGCGACGGTTGCGGGGTTCGTCTCCCCAGCCACCACCAGATGCACCTCTTCTGTGTCCATGTCGTCCACTCATGAAGAATTGATTACCAATTCCTTCTCCAGCATGGGCTGGTACAGGGAAACGTGGATGAAATTGTCTAAACATATGTAACTCCTTGTTTTTGTTTGACGTATCACGATATATCGTTATCGTTATATTCAATATATTGCGATATATCGGATTCGTCAACTAGAATTTCCAATAATTACTCAAATCCTCTCCACCACCTGTTTACTCTCAAGACACACAGGGGTATAGGGCAATACGGTTCAGATAAGAAAAATAGATTTCAACAAAACCAGCAAATGATCACTCAACAAAAAACGAAAAAATGATTTTGGAGGGGGTTTGGGGGACGCAACCGTCCCCCAATCGGGGGCTTGGGGGAGAATCCCCCAAATCTTGCTCATTGTCTAATAGGTAGAGCAAAAATTGAGAAATCAACTCTCACCACCTTAACTGAACCGTATTGGGGTATAGGGGTATAAGGGAAGAAAAATACGTTTCTCAGGAGTTTATTAGGATTGCTTTCTTCAGCTATTTTTTTAGTGAATTTGTACTACTTTAGAAAAAAGCAATTATAGTATTAAATAAGACAACTAAATCACTGAGGGATAAGGGCTTACTTATGATGGCTGGCGCACCCCTGAATGGAAAAGGAGAATCAACTCACAGCCGAGAGAATCAACAATACGCTTCTTTGATAGAACAGCTTGATTTGATGATACGGGCGCGGTATCCCTTACTGTATGTGATTTCTGTGGAAGAAGAACCTGTAGAAGAAGTGCTGTTGCAAGTTGCAGCGCGTTCTGCGCCTCAGCGACAGGTGTTATTTTGGGATATTGTGCGGGGTTGGAGTGATAATGGTGCAGATAAAGGTTCTGTGATGGCGGCTTTATTACGCATTGCGAAAGCTGACTCGCAAACAGCAGCGATGTTTGTGCTGCGGGATTTGCATCCGTTTGTGAAAAATCCTACCACTGAGAAGAATGCACCGATTGTCAGGGAATTGCGAAACTTAGCACGAGAGTTAAAGCGATCGCGTAAAACTATCATCACCACCAGTCATACTTTAGAACTTCCCGATGAACTACTGCAAGAGGTGACAGTTGTTGATTTTCCCTTACCCAGCGTCAGCGAAATCGATTATTTAATTACTCAGCTAGTCGTCCCAGATAAATTAAATATTGCTGGCTTGGCGCGTGAACAATTAATTAAAGCCTGTCAAGGTTTAAGCCGCACTCGCATTTCTAGAGTTTTGGCAAAAGCTTTAGCCGCCAAACAGCAGGTAAATGAGTCTGATATTGATGGTGTATTAGAAGAGAAAAAACAAGCAATTCGCCAAACCGGCATTTTAGAGTTTTTCACACCCCAAGAATCACTCAAGCGCGTTGGGGGATTAGATCAACTCAAACAATGGGTATTGATGCGCCAAGATGCTTTTACAGAAGAAGCCAGACGTTATGGTATTCCTAATCCCAAGGGGATGTTACTGGTAGGGATACAGGGAACGGGTAAATCTCTTTCCGCGAAAACTATTGCCCATGAATGGCGTTTACCCCTACTAAGGTTAGATTCTGGACGGTTATTTGGTGGAATTGTCGGTGAAAGTGAAAGCCGAGTCCGCCAAATGATTCAGATAACCGAAGCAATGGCCCCTTGTGTATTGTGGATTGATGAAATTGACAAAGCCTTTGGCAATATTACCAGTGGTGTTGATGGGGATTCGGGGACATCGCGGCGGGTTTTTGGCAGTTTAATTACTTGGATGCAGGAGAAAACCAGCCCAGTTTTTATTGTCGCCACTGCCAATAATGTGCAGATATTACCAGCCGAGTTGTTACGCAAAGGCAGATTTGATGAGATTTT
The DNA here is from genome assembly GCF_050235535.1 of Aliinostoc sp. HNIBRCY26. GTDB lineage: Bacteria > Cyanobacteriota > Cyanobacteriia > Cyanobacteriales > Nostocaceae > Trichormus. The sequence goes on along the minus strand of NZ_CP189852.1, from coordinate 3,147,967 downwards.
CTTTTTAAATTTACCAACAGAAACAGAACGCCAAGAAATTTTTAAAGTGCATTTACAACGGTTACGTCCCAACCGGCTGCGAGAATTTAATTTAGCAGCCTTGGCGAAACAAACACAAAACTTCAGTGGTGCAGAAATTGAGCAAGTCATTATTGATGCTATGCACCAAGCATTTTCCACAAGAATAGAAGGACAAAGACGAGACTTCAATACAGAAGATATTTTACAGGCAATAGCGCAGACAGTACCTTTAGCTGCGATCGCCCGTGACCAAATCGAAGCCCTAAAGCAATGGGCAGCAGAAGCCGGAGCCAGGGCAGCTTCCAACGATATTCAATTAGTGGAGGAATTAAAACAATACTCAAACCAAAAAGGCATCGGCCCATTAGAGGTTGATTAAAATAGAAAAATCTGCGGTTTTTTTACTCCACAATCCCAAATCTAAAATCCCAAATTGGAATTATGTCTCATTTCACAACTATCAAAGTACAAATCAAACACGGTGAAATTCTGCATGAAGTTTTGCAAGAATTAGGTTATGACGTTGAGTGCAATACTCAAGTTCGTGGATATCAAGGAAATACCATTCAAGCTGAGTATGTAATTCGCCAACAAAACGGTTATGATTTGGGCTTTCGCCGCAATGGGGAAAATTACGAAATAGTAGCCGACTTTTGGGGCGCAAAAATTAATCAACAACAGTTTGTTAACTCAATCAGCCATAAATATGCTTATAAAACCTTGATGGCAACAGTCCAAGAACAAGGTTTTAATGTTGAAGATGAAGAAGTATTAGCAGATGGCACTGTGCGGGTAGTAGTTGGGCGTTGGGTTTAATTATATTCGTGATCATCAAGATACCCGACTTCTTCGATAATTCGGGTATCTAAAACCTTACTATTTTTATAAATCTGAACGATACATTAGCGTAATTTCATAATTCCATGTTGTAATTCACGTTTTATACTCATTACAGAAGCAATGGTCTTTACTGTTTATCAGTTTTTTATAGTAATCCTCATAGGGAAATCTGACAAGGAAAGTTAAGACAGTTAAGATGATATTTGAAGCGCAAGGGTTTAAAATTGAAGCAAATGAAGTGATGGAAGATAGACACAATTAACTTATATTGAAGTTACTCTGATATCCCCCAAATTTTGATAGTTCTATCAAGACTGCTGCTCACAAGAGTTTTGCCATCAGGACTCAAAGCCATAGACCACACAACGCCTAAGTGTCCTTCTAAATCGTGAATTATTTCACCTGTAAGTAAATTCCAAATTCTAATCACGCCATTCTTTAAACCACCATAAAAAGATTTAGCATCTTTGCTAACACATAATGACTGAATATCATTATCTAATTCTAGGGTAATTGTATAAATTTTCTGGTTGGTTTCTATATCCCAAACATCAATTTGATTTCCTCCACCACCAAGAGCTACTTTTCCATCTGGACTAATAGCAACACAAGAAAGTCCAGGCTCATCATTATTTAAACCTAATGTTTCATTTCCTAGCGTTGTAATTTGTTGTCTTTGCTTCCAGTCCCAAATTTTAATTGTCTTATCAATGGCACTACCACTAATTAAAATTTTACCATCAATACTCAGAGCAACTTTAACAGTATTCATTCCCCAGAGGTAACAAGGATGCTCTCCTAAAACATCATATTGCCATGAATCAAAATATTCCCAAACATAAATCAGTTTATCTTGACCAGCACTAATCAAAGTTCCATCAGGAGCAATAACAAGAGATAAAACAGCATCAAAATGTCCTTGAAGTGTCTGAATTTCTTGCTGGGTTTCTAAATTAAAAACTTTGATTTCGTTCCAATTATTGGCATACAAATTCTTGCTATCTGGACTAAATGCTAGCCCATAAGGTGCTGATAAACCTTCGCTTAATGTGCAGATTAATTGGCTGGTGGGAATGTGCCATAATTTGATAGTTTTATCATGGCTGCCACTTGCAATAGTTTCACCATCGGGACTCAATGCTATTCCATAGATATCGGATGTGTGTCCGGTGAAAGTAGTTAAACATTCAAAAAATCTATAGTGGTATGGATTGAACGCTGTAATAATCTGTTCAACAGTAACTTTTTTTCTTTGATGTAATAACTTATATCCTACTAGTTTTAAGTCTAAGGTTTCATTTTGCAAACTTTGAATGACTAACTCTAAACCTGCATCACCATAAGCGATCGCGGAGGTCATGGCAGCGATTTTCATTTCTAGATTATGATCGAAAATACGATGTTGAATACCTGCAATTCCACCTAGAACTAAAGCATTTACAGGAGGTGGTGCTTGTCCTCCTAGTACAGCATCATATTCTCGTGGCTGATTGGGATTTTCCGGCATAATTTTTCTCCTTCACACTCATACTAGTGTTCCCAATTGAGAAAATGCGATCGCGCTGATTATTTTGTATTTTATGTAACTTGCTATCCTGAAATTAGTTGTTTAACTTAACTAAGAATACTCGGTGCATCTGAGCTAGTAAAAATACCTGAAGTATGATTTTCATTTAGAAAATGCTTGTACTCTATCAATGCAGCCTTGGCTTACTGCTGCTCGTAAAATATCTGTGATACCCTGCCGTTTAAAGTAAAGTGCTGCATAGTTACGCTGTATCTGCGTACCGTTGAAAAGATAATGTCGAATTCGGTCTTTACCTTCAGGGGTATTCACCAAACCCAGGGTGTAGTCAACTAATTTACAGGTTGCGCTACTACGATCATGTTCTAAATTATCCATCAGCGTATCGATATCAGACACGCCGCCAGCACGCGCCATCGCCACAAAAGCATCATATCTATCAATTTTATGGCTATATTCTTGTAGTATTTCTTGTACTATAGGTTCTGGTCGAGAAGCTAGTAGTGAATAAGCTGCTTGGCGTACTTTCCATAATTTATCGTCTAACGCCCAGATTACCAGTTCTAAACCTGCTTCGCCATACTTGAGTGCTTCTTCTAGTGCGGCAATTTTTTGTTCAATTATCGGATGTGCCAACCGTCTTTTAACGCCTTCTAGTCCCCCTAAGACTACAGCACCAGGAGGCACATTTTCTGGACTGCCAAGCACAGCATCATACACTCTGGGGCGATTATGATTTTCTTTCATCAAGTTTTTAGGATTGAGCCTACTACTTAGTATTCCCCATTACTAAGGTCAGGCGATCGCATTTTTTACCCTCATAGCATCCTCCATATTTTCATAGTCCCATCTAGACTACCGCTAACAAGAGTTTGCCCATCAGGGCTAATAGCGACAAAATAAACCCCTTCTGTATGTCCTTTGAAAATGGCTTTTCCTCGTCCTGTCTGTAAGTCCCATACTTTCATAGTGCCATCCTCACAACCACTAATTAGATTCCGTTCATCTGGAGTGATAGCAACACACAGAATACTACCTGATTGTGCATCTATGGTCAGTTTTTCCTCTCTTGTAGGCAAAATCCAAACCCTAATTATACTCTTGCTATCGCCAGTAACTAAAGTTTCTCCATCGGAACTAATTGCAATAGACTGAAAATGCTCAGAATATCCTGTTCGAGTCCGCGTTAGTCTTCCTGTATGCAAATTCCATACATCAAGAAGATGAAGATTAGCATCGACAAGAATTTTTTGATTTAGTATCAGTGCCAAGCAATGATTATAAGCATTATCAAGAGGTTCTTGCAGTGTATTGAAGTCCACTTTTGCTTGTAAGTCAAACATTAATGTCATCCATTGATTTTTACTATGACAAGCAAGCAATTGACCATCAGGACTAATAGCAAAGCTATCAATTCCTCCAGGACTTAAGGTAAGAGATTTAATATTGTCTAAATATCCTGGTAAAACATGAATTTCTTGTCTTGTTGACCAATCCCATAGCTTTAGTTTTTCACCACAAGCACTAACTAATATCTGCCCATCGGGGCTAAAAGCTAAAGATGTACGCCTACCTGAACATTTAGTGGGAAGAGTACAACGTTCTCTTCCTGTTTCAAAACACCATATTTTTAGAGTTTGATCATCACTTTGACTTACAATAGTTCGCCCATCAGGATGAAAAGTAACTGCATAAATAACTCCTGAATGACCAGTTAAGGTACGAATTAAATTCCCTGTCTGCAAATCCCATAATTTAACAGTATTGTCTTCACCACCACTGATTAAACTTTGACCATCAGGACTAATAGCGATCGCACTAACTCCACCAGAATGTGCTGTAATTGTCATTAGTTCTTGTCTTGTCTGAATATCCCAAAGTTTGATCGTCTCATCATAACTACCGCTTGCAAGAATGCGTCCATTAGGGTGAATATCAATAGCACTTACTCCTCTGGAATGTCCCTGCAAAGTATAGATTTCCTGTCTTTGGGATAAACTCCATACTCGAATTGTTTCGTCAGCACTGCAACTAAAAATGGTTTCCCCATCGGGGCTGATCACTACGGTATAAACATTATGTATGTCTTCATTTATTGTATGTAAACATTCAAATAGTAACCAAGGATTATACTCGTGCAGTGCTTGTTTTACTCTTGGTTTTGTCCGGTGTGGGAAAAGCAAATTTTCTGCGGTTTGCTGTAATTCTGCTGAGACATCTGTCAAAGTTTGAATGATTAATTCTAAACCTGCTTCGCCATACTTGAGTGCTTCTTCTAGTGCGGCAATTTTTTGTTCAATTATCGGATGTGCCAACCGTCTTTTAACGCCTTCTAGTCCCCCTAAGACTACAGCACCAGGAGGCACATTTTCTGGACTGCCAAGCACAGCATCATACACTCTGGGGCGATTATGATTTTCTTTCATCAAGTTTTTAGTATTAAGCCTACTACTTAGTATTCCCCATTACTAAGGTCAGGCGATCGCAATTTTCATTCAACTTTTTCCTGGAAAAGCACGAATCTTATCAAACGCTACTACTTGATTCTAAAATTCCTACCAAAATCTTCATTAAATCTGGCAAATCATCGGGAATGCGATACAGCGAAATATCCTGAAAAATCTGCTGCTTTGTTTTTTCTAAACGACCAAAACGCCAAGCATCACCAATTGTTACTGCACCATAAAAAATATCACCTTCTTCTACTTCAGAAATAGCAATTAACTCTACTGCCATCTGCGTAAAGCCTCTAGTTAAGTCATCATTTTTCGCTTCAACTACCAATAAGCTTAGATTGCTTTTCAGGTAATAATCTAAATTACCTTTTAACCAGTTGTTTACTGTCAATGAATACTCAATCCGAATTTGACATTGACAATAACGAGCAACTTCCAGCAATGTAGGTGCTACAAGTGTTTCACGTCGTGCTGTCTCGCTGCTCAAGCTAACTAGTGGTAAAGATTCATCAATTCGCTGTTGTAATTCTGGCAAACGTTCTAAATTGCGATCGCTACGTGGTAACTCCATTCGTGTTTTTAGCAAACTATAACCCAATTCCGCTAAAATTTCGTCTGCTTCATAAGGCATTTCAAAATAGGAGCGAAATGTGTAAGATTGCCCTTCTTGCAAAAGATGAGGACGAGTCATAATTTTTTTGTTTGCAGCTACACATTAAATTACTATTCAATTTTAACGCGAACCGCCAAGGCGCAGAGAGGAGATTATTTGAGTTTAGCGATCGCACCTCTATTTACTAACATTTTCCCTGTTAATAAATCCTTAACAGTTACTACTAATACCCGTTGTTCGTTGACTTCAAATTGTGCTTGAATTCTGTCGATTCCGGTTTGTCCTGGTGGTTCGAGATAAGCAACACATACTTGTTGATGATGGGTTTCTAAAGAACGATAGCTATCTTGTTTGATTAAGTGGCTACTCGTCATTCGGCCTTGTTCATCATAAGCAACTTCCGCTTGGGAAACTTCGGCAACTTCACCGATGTCAAGGCGAATTTCTCGCTGTCCTTCAATAGCTACTTGCAATGTTAAAGCTTCAGAACGCGCCCCTGGATATTTTGCTCCTTTTTCAATTAAAGTCAAATAAGAATAAGTTTTACTGTGGGGTTCCCAAAGGCGAATCGCGTAACTGTGGCGGAGGTAATCATCAATAGCCGTCATTTCGCTTAATGCTAATGCGCCATGTGCGACAGCTTCAAAGGGCTTATCTAATTTGACTTTTTGTCTACCAAAATAAGAAATTACTAATTGTTGAATGGCGGGGATTTGACAAGTACCGCCGACGAGTAAAACTTGTTCTATAGATGATTTACTGATACCTTTAGCAAGTGCGATCGCTAATACTTCATCGATGGCTTGTCTTAACTGTTCTAATAATTGTTGATTTTCTAAAATTTCGCCCAACTCATCCCGATGTAATTGCAATTCATGGGACATAAAATTTTCATCATCAAACCAAGCTTCCTTGGCTAAATCTGTGGTGGAAAGTTGAATTTTTACTCTTTCTGCTACTTCCAATAAATTCATAAAACCGATTTCCCCGACTTCCTCACGGGAGGAACCGATTTTGTGTAAATAATGTTCTACAATCCAAGTATCAATATCGACACCGCCAATAAAAGCATCGGATTTAGCAAGAACTTCAGCGCGTATTGCTTGCTGTTCGGCTGCAACACTCACAGTCCGCACTAAACTTAAATCCAGAGTTCCGCCACCAAAATCCACCACCAAAACCACACTACCAGGACACTTGACGGCATAACCAAGGGCGGCGGCTGTTGATTCATCCACAATTTGCACTGTGGGCATATTGAGTTTATCGCCCAAATCCCGAAACCAGTCAAGATATCTTTCAAATGCACCTACAGGAACGGTAAAAATAACGTGACTTGGCTGCAACTGCTGTTCAACTTGCTGCCAAATCTCCTTCAAAAACAATTCTGAAATGATCTCTGCACTATAACTATTACCATCCAACAGTCGCGGAGGCGGGACAAAATCCGCCGCTAAGTCTCGTTTAAAAGCCCGAAAACAGCGTTCCGGCTGGGAAAACCCCAAGCGTTTAGCGCGTACCGCTTCACCAAACAAAATGCTATTTTGTCCCTCAACAAACACCAAACTTGGTACAACACTTACCTGTTCCGTCCCCACCTCAAACCGCCGCGACATCCCCTCAAATCGCAAAGTCCGAGGCCTTTGCGTAATCAAATCCGTGGTACAAACAACAGTATTACTCGTACCAAAGTCAATTATTACTGTAGTCATTAGTTATTAGTCAATAGTCAATAGTCAATAGTCAATAGTCAATAGTCATTAGTCATTAGTCATTAGTCATTAGTCATTGGGAATTGGGCATTTTTACAGATTTATCTACCTTGTCTACCTTGTCCCCTTGTCCCCTTGTCTCCCTCGTCCCTCACCTCCCCCCCGGCAAAGTCCGACTCACCTTAGCAGGGCAAAGAATTCTCCCTTGATGCTGATAGCCGACAAATCGGATGTAAACCAATTCACCTTCAGTAATATCAGCTTTGTCTGGTTGATGAAGTTGGGAATTATAAGGTACTTGTTCCCAGGCTTTGCCTATCTGTTCGTAACCCCATTTACCAAGGAGGTTATCTAGAGGGGTAAACATAGAAAGCAGATTTTTCACGGGCAAATCTGGCTTGATAGTCACCATCTGGTGAATGCTGGGATAGTTTGTCAGCAATGTCTGCAATTGCTCAAATGTGGTAGTCCGAAATTCTTCTGTTAGTTGTAGACGTTGCTGTTGTAACTCCTCATGGAGTCGTACACCTTCTTGATGCAGTGCGGCTTTTTCTGAGAGCAATTGCTGTATTTTTTGCTCTAATTCTAAGTGTTTTTGATGAGATAACTGGATCTCATCTTCTAGTAATTGAATTTGCTTTGATTTATCAGTGCGCTTACCGAATTTTAAACTTGTCCCATTGCTAATTTTCGGAATCACCAATAACGGCACGAAAATGCCAATCCCTATCACTACAAAGCTTTCCCAAGAAAACATTCCTATACCCTGAATATCTGATAGGATGTCTGCAAACATTGATGTCTCTCCTATTTTTGCTTGAGAGACTGTTGTTCTGTTCCTGTCACGTTTTCTTCTCCTTCGTAATATTCAGGAAGCAGTTCTTGAGTTTCTACCTCTCCTAAAGCACCCTCAATTCCTGATGTTGCACTCGTACAACTTGCACCAGTAGCACCAATTACTGTCTCCGTAATTTTGCCATCTTTGCCAATGCGATACTCAATTTTTTGATACTCAGCCATAACTAAAATAATTTATATTTGCAAGGTTTGCCGACAATACGCAGCTAATTTGTTGTATCACTTTTACCAGCAAACGGCAATTGCTGTGTGGAAGGCAGAAAACTCATGAAGTGTGGGAGCTTTACTAAATCAATAAAACAAATGTACTATTTTTTATAATTTTACACAAGTCTCAGAAAAATTAAACCAGATTATGAGTGTGTTATTTATTACATATTGTAGGCGATCGCTATCTTAGCAAGCAGTTTTTGGGAATTCTAACTAAGATTCAACAGGTGAAGCAACATGACTAACAATCAAAATCAACCCCAGGATTATGATGCTGTATTAGGAGGACAATCACCACCGCCTATAGATGGGGTTGTGCTGGGAGGAATTGAGGGAATTAAGCGTTGTTTATCAAATCCTGTGGTTAATGTGCGAATAGCAGCACTTAGCGAAGCCTTGAAATATGGCGACGCTGGGTTAGATGTTTTAACTCAAGGTTTGCAAGATGAATCAAGATTAGTAGAACGTTTTGCTTATCGACTATTAAAGCCAAGAACAGAATCGCAAGTTAAACAAGCTTTGCAAACATATAAACCTTGGAAATTAGAAGAAAGATTAACTCGGTATTTAGGGTGTCATACCACTCAATTTGCTAATCGGCAAGTGGTAGAATTCAATGCAAATAGAGGTATTGTTGAACCTGTTAATCAAGCTTATGCCCTACGATGTACCTATGATGACGATGAAGAGAATTTAACAGATAAAATTAGTAAACTTGCCCAAACACCCAACGCCGAAAAGTTGGAAGCTTTAGTATTAGGTTTATGGATAGATGCGTATGAGCATGATGCAAGTGGAACTATTCAAACTTTAGTTGATTTCAAAGAATATTTGCCCAACCTAAAAGCTATTTTTCTGGGTGATATTCTAGGTGAGGAATGTGAGATTTCCTGGATTCGACAAAGTGATGTAAGTCCTATTTTGCAAGCATATCCTCAACTCGAAATTTTACAAGTTCGTGGTGGAGACGGTTTACAATTTAGCCCACCAATCAAACATAACCACCTCAAAGCATTAATTGTAGAAACTGGGGGATTAAGTCGGGATACCATCGCACAGATTTGTAACTTAAATCTGCCAGCATTAGAACATTTAGAATTATGGTTTGGCTGTGAAGATTATGGCGGAAACTGTTGGGTTGAAGATGTACACCCAATTATTTTTGCAGATAAGTTTCCTAAATTAACTTATTTAGGATTATGTAATAGTCAATTTAGCGATGAAATAGCCAGTGCTATTGTAACTTCCCCAATTCTTAACTCTATCAGCGTCCTTGATCTTTCACTGGGAACGTTAAGTGATGCAGGTGCGGAAGAGTTACTGAATTGTGAGGCGATTAATTATCTAGATATTCTCAATGTGTCAGAAAACTTTTTATCTGAGGAAATGATTGAGAAATTATCAAGTTTGAATGTGTGTGTCATAGCAAATGACCAGAAAGAAGAAGAGGATGATAGTTACATTCACAGCCGCTATTGTTCTGTTGCTGAGTAATTTAGAATTTTCATTTGTCATTTGTGATTAGTTATTTAAACCTCAGCAGCAAGTACCTAGCATTGTTCTTTTCTCACCTGGGAATTAATTAAGTTCAACTCTCGGTTAGTCAATAGTCAACATTAAGAAATATCAGTAAATCTTAGATGAATAACAATTCAAATCAACCTGGAGAATTTGACGCGGTACTTGGTGGAGAGGCGCAAACCCAAAATTATGCTGTAGTTTTGGGAGGAATTGAAGGAGTTAAAAAGCGTCTCGATAGCGAAGATGAAGAAATTAAAATTGTGGCACTTGAAGATGCGCTTCAATATGGTGATGAGGGTGTTAATTTAATTATTAAGGTGTTAGATGACCTTTCAGAAGAAATACATAAGCGTGCGATTTTGTTACTACGAAAAGCTGGTATTCAAGGCAAACAAGCATTACTAGATTATAACCCTTGGTTAGTTTTAACGACATTTGAAGATTGGAGGGTAAATCATCATGTTAGTATTGATGACCCAATAGGTAGAGCATATCGTGTATATGGCGAATATGAATTATTGCGTTTATTGAGTGATTCAAGAGCCAAATATATAGAAGCAATAAAATGTGAAATTAACTACAAACCTAAAAGTTGTCAAACAGCTTTTAATAAAATCACTAACAGACTTGTTAATGCTAGTGGGCTATTGACAAATTTGAAAGCCTTATTAATTGGTGATATCAACAATATCACACATAATAGATACAGAAATTCAAGTATGATAGTCTGGAGCATTCACCCTATATTAAAAGCCTATCCTAATTTAGAATTACTTCACATACGGGGGTGTATGGTGAAGGAAGATATTTTAAAACCTGAATTAAAGATAGTACAAGTTAGGAATTCTCAAAATAGTTCTAATATTCCTATCAAATCGTTGAAACATGAAAGTTTAAAAACTTTGATTGTTGATGCTGATGGTATATCTGATGATAATTTAGCGAAAGTTTGTAATTTAGACTTACCCTCTTTAGAATACTTTGAGCTATGGCTACATAGAAGCGATTTAAGCCATATCAATATTGATAGTTTAACCCCTATACTTTCAGGTAAATCTTTCCCTAACTTAGCATACTTAGCAATAAGAAAATGCGGTAATATGAGTGAGGTGGCTAAGGCTATTGTTAATTCCACAATTATGGAAAATCTGAGGGTACTTGAATTAACAGATGGAAATTTAAGTAATGGAGATGTTTTATTAAATTCTCCAGCAGTTAATCACCTCCATACTCTCAATGTTTCTGGAAATCGTTTACATAAAAATACAATTGAACAACTTTCTGATGATTTGCAATGTCGAGTAATTGCTGATTCTCAGTTTAGCGATCGCTATTACTCAGTCTGGGAATAAACTATACCTCAAAATAGTACAAAAATACAGAGGTCATACATAGGTTTGATGCGTCGCAGATATTTTAAAAATCAGTAAAACCCAAGATGAATAACAATCCAAATCAACCCAGAGAATTTGATGCAGTGCTTGGTGGAGAACTACCGCCTCCTGTCAGTGGTGTAGTTTTAGGAGGGCTTGAGGGGGTGCAAAATCGGTTGCAAAGTGGGGTAGTTGAGGCGCAAATCTCTGCGCTTTCTGAAGCGTTAAATTATGGCGATGTGGGTTTAGAGATAGTGATTCAAGCCTTAAAAAATAAGTCGGGACAGGTGAAATTATCAGCTTATAATATTTTGCGATTGCGTCCTGAACCATCCGTCAAAAAAGCACTGCAAGACTTTAATATTTACGAGTTTTTTAGGTGCGATTTGACATTACAAGCATATTATCCACAAGTTCATTCTTTAGCTATTAGCCCAGATAGTAAAACCTTGGTATGTGGTGCTGGTGATAACCGTCATCAAAGTATCAATTCCCCAAAAGTCTGGAATTTAGAAACAGGAGAAGAAAAATTTGATTTGCGCTTTAATCATCATCACGCTGGAGATATTAATTGGATAGCTATCAGTCCTGATGGACAAAAGATGGTTAGTGCTGGTGCAGATAAAGCTATTATGCTTTGGGATATAAGTAAGGGTAAATATCTGGGTAAATTAAGCAAACATTCAACTGTAATTTATGCTCTAGCTATACACCCTAACGGAGAAAACTTTTTTAGTGCTGATGGTAATGGAAGTATTAGAATTTGGCAGTGGAATTGGAGTGAGGAAATTGCTACTTTAGAAGGGCATTCTCGCTCAATATATGCTCTTTGTATATCTCCTGATGGCAAATTGTTAATCAGTGGAGGCGAAGATAAAAATATTAGAATTTGGGACATAAATTCTAGACGTGAAATTTGGAAAATTCAAGGACATTCACAGCAAATTCGTTCCCTAGCAATTAGTCCCAATGGGCGTTATTTGGTTAGTGGTAGCGACCAAAGAATCAAAATTTGGGATATGCAAACTGGAAAACAATTATTTTCTTTTTATGGTCATGCTGACTGGGTGCGTTCTATCGTATTCAGTCCCAACAGTCAAACTTTTTTAACTGCTGGCGACCAAAATATTAAAGTTTGGGATATAACTTCAGGTAAGAAAATATTTTCATTTCCAGCACATACAGGCGCGATTCGTTCATTAGCACTTAGTCCCGATGGGCAAACATTGGTAAGCGGTGGTGTAGATCACAAAGTCAAGGTATGGAGGTTTTAATGTCAGAGAGTTATAATCAGTTTTTTATTCAACTAGAAAACTGGAAATATCAAGAATTTAATCCTCAACTTGGTATTACCGAGCCTAAAAATTATGCGTATGCAATTCAGTTTCCAACAGAAAATCGCAGTCGAAGTCTAAATTTAGAACATTTTAATAGGCTCTTACAAGATACGCAAATTAGTCAACTTCAAGCCTTGATTTGTCACATAGGATATAGTTACTCTAATGACAATACCTCATTTGGAATTGTCTTAGAAGCCATCTGTGATGCTTGTGAACAACTGCCAAATCTGCGAGCATTATTTATCGGAGATACAGAACAACATGAATATCGCAAATCTAAACTCGCAGTTTTCGATATTCGCCCAATTTTAGAAGCATTTCCTAACCTGCAACTACTAAAAGTAAGAGGTCAATTTTATCAGTACCTCTTAGAATGCGAATCTTGTAAGCATGAAAATCTCAAAACACTGATTATAGAAACAGCAGATATTAATTGTGATAATTTTGCTCAAATTTGTGCTTTAGAATTACCAAATTTAGAATACCTAGAATTATGGCTTGGTAGACAGCTAAGTCACTCAACATTTGTTATGGATGTATTAGCACCAATTTTAAGTGGTGAAAAATTCCCTAACTTGGCTTATTTAGGACTTCGTAGCAGCGAATTTACTGATTTACTTGCAGAGGAAATAGTGAAGTCACCAATTATGGAACGCCTTTTAGTGCTGGATTTATCAATGGGTAATTTAAGCAGCGCACAGGCTTTGTTAAACTGTCCAGCAATCAATCAGCTTCATACCCTCAATATTTCTAATAATTGTGTATCAGAAGGTATGGTTCAACGATTGTTACAACTTAACTGTCAGGTAATTGCAGATGCACAGGAAAGTGAAGTAGATAGGGGTTGTAGCGAATCACGATACTGTGCTTTGTATGAATAAAAATATATCAAAAAATGCTAAACTTTATCCTCATCGCTAACCCTGAAAATCGCCGTGTCGGTTTTCTCCAACAAGCACTAACTCATTTCAACTTACCACCAGCAACCGTAGTAGATTACGCCGATTTAATTTCCGGTAAACAAAGCCTCGCACAATTCAACGCACCCAACACGATTATCCGCTTCGATTCTCCTGAGAAAAACTTTGATATCGATAAAGCCATCATCGCCGCAGGTTTCAATGTATCAGATAACGGAGAACATCAACGCATCAGTCCTGGCGAAGCTATGGAATTAGAATTCGACAAAGGACGCATCCTCTATCCGCGACAGTGGTATTTAGGCTGGCGATATCTCCTGCAAAAATGGGAAACCCTCTTTACTCCCCTCCTCGCTTGCGGGGAGGGGTTGGGGGTGGGGTACTTCATGAACCATCCCCAAGACATCGCAGTGATGTTTGACAAACCAGCTTGTCATGAAAGATTCAGTCTTCACAATATCCCCGTTCCTCGTTCTCTAGGAAAAATTCATAATTACGAACACTTGCGCGAACAAATGCAAACCCAGGGAATAGAAAGAGTATTCGTCAAACTTTCCCACGGTTCCGCCGCTTCTGGAGTTGTTGCTTATCGCGCAAATTCCCGTTTTGAATCAGCTATTACCACCGTCGAACGAGTGCGAGAAAATGGCGAAACTCTACTTTACAACTCCCGGAAAATTAGTCACTATACTCGCCATGAAGAAATCGCCGATATCATCAATATCTTAACAGCAGAAGGCGTACAAGTTGAAGAATGGCTACCCAAAGCACATTTACAAGGATGCGGTTTTGATGTGCGTGTAGTGGTGATTAATGGTGAAGCACAACATATAGTTTTTCGCCTGGGTAAAAGTCCGATGACAAATTTACATTTAGGAAATGAACGGGGAGATACGGAGGAATTTTTAGCAAAAATTGATGCAGAAAATTGGGAGATTATGAAGCGAACTTGCGAACAAGCAGCAGCGTTATTTCCTGATAGTTTGTATGGCGGAGTTGATTTACTAATTTTACCAGATTGGAAAACTCACGCGATTTTAGAGATTAATGCTTTTGGCGATTTATTACCAGGAATTTCATTTAATGGGATGGATACTTATACGAGTGAAGTTAAGACAGTTTTGGAACGAACCGCAGAGGCGCATAGAACACAGAGAATAAAGAGAAATTTTTAATATGTTTAATATGAATGAAATTGTCGGAAATCACGATATTTTATTTATTACTCTAGATACACTGCGTTACGATGTAGCTAAAAAATTACTGCTTGAAAAACGGACTCCTAATTTAGAAAAAGTTATAAACACAGGTTGGGAAGAACGACATTCACCAGGAAATTTCACTTACGCCGCGCATCATGCTTTTTTCGCTGGCTTTTTACCTACTCCGATAACGCCGGGAATTCACCCCCGAATTTTTGCATTAGGATTTGAAGGAAGTACCACCACAACTGATAAAACTTGTGTGTTAGATGGCTCAAATATTGTTAGCGGATTAGCTGCTAAGGGATATCATACAGTTTGCATTGGTGGTGTAGGGTTTTTTAACAAACGTAATCCTTTAGGTAATGTATTTCCTTCGATGTTTGCTGAAAGTTACTGGAGTCCAGAGTTAGGTGTTACTCACCCAAAATCTACAGAAAATCAGGTAAATCTGGCGCGAGAGATTTTAGAAAAAACGCCAAATAATCAACGCTTATTTTTATTTATAAATATTTCAGCTTTGCATCAACCAAATTACTTTTACCTTCCCAATGCTAAGGATAAAATCGATACCATTGAATCTCACGCCGCAGCTTTGGAATATGTAGATAGTCAATTAGCAAAACTCTGGAATATTATACGCCAAAGACATTCTACATTTTGCATTCTCTGTTCCGACCACGGGACAACTTATGGTGAAGATGGTTACACTGGACATCGACTCAGCCATCCCGTTGTTTGGACTGTTCCATATACAGAGTTTATTTTATAAAAACCTTGGAAATTTATGATTAAAACCGAAAATCCTCAATCTAAAATCCAAAATCTAAAATCTAAAATCTCTCAGTCTCCCTATCAAGCATACGTTTATTCTTATCCCCACAAAACAGCTTATCGTCCTTTCACGCCACCAATATATCTCCCCGAACTTTGGACGCAGCAAGATAGACAAGCGTTATTTCTCTATATACATATACCGTTTTGTGAAATGCGTTGTGGTTTCTGCAATTTGTTTACCACAGTTAGCCACAATGAAGATTTTATCAGTCAATATGTCCGCACATTACAGCGACAGGCGCAACGGATGAAAGCGGTGTTGGGTGATGCGTCATTTGCAAGGTTCGCTATTGGTGGGGGAACTCCGACTCAGTTACCCATTCAGCATCTCGCAACTATTCTCGATATTGCTGAAAATACGATGGGTGCAAAGTTACAGGAAATTCCCATTTCTGTGGAAGTTTCACCAGAAACCGCAACTGAGGAAAAGTTAAAGTTATTGCGATCGCACTCTGTAGATCGTGTTAGTATTGGTGTCCAAAGTTTCATTGAGTCGGAAGTCTTAGCAACCCAGCGTCGTCAATCTAATACTCAAGTAGAAGCCGCATTGACAAGGATAAAACAAGCTGGATTTCCCACTTTGAATATTGATTTGATTTACGGTTTACCCGGTCAAACTGTCAATACTTGGTTGCAATCAATACATAGTGCCTTGCGCTTTCAACCAGAGGAAATTTATCTATATCCCTTGTATGTACGGCCGTTAACAGGTTTGGGACGCACAGATAAAGAATGGGACGATATTCGTTTAGCTTGTTACCGCGAAGGGCGATCGCCCCTGTTGTCTGAAGGGTATACTCAAGTTTCCATGCGGATGTTTCGACGAGTGGAAGGGGGACAAGGTAGCAATTTTTCTCCCCCATCTCCCCACACTCCCCACACTTTCCCCTCCCCCTCCCCCGTCTACTGCTGTCAAGCCGACGGTATGATTGGTTTAGGTTGCGGCGCACGTTCTTACACCAATACTCTGCACTATTCTAATGAGTATGCGGTGGGTGCAAAGGGAATCAGCGAGATTTTGCAAGCATACATTCAAACACCCGATGAGTTATTTGAATACGCGCACTATGGTTTTCAACTAGATGCAGAAGAACAACGTCGGCGATATATTTTATTATCTTTACTTTCTGATGAAGGATTAAATTTTGTTAATTATCGCCAGCGATTTGCTAGTGAAGTAAACGCTGATTTTCCCGAACTTGCAGAATTGCTAAGTTTAAATTTGGCGATAAAAGATGAAGATAGTTTACACTTAACTGAATTTGGTATTGAACGTTCTGATACTATCGGCGCGTGGTTATTTTCTGAGAAAGTTCAGGAATTAATGCAAGGTTATGAGTTGAAATAGTAGATTCTTAAATTATCTATATGTTGGCAATTGTGATTAGTGGAGAAGAATTGAGTGATAAATATTTCTATTGGTGGTGTTACTTTGCAATTACTTGGTTAATGCTGGGTATGCTATTAGAGATTTTGACAGATTCTCGTGGACGCATACACTACGCAGCAGAAAAAGGAGATGTTGAAAAAATTAAAAAGCTGTTAGATAAGGGTATAGATCCGAATTTACGTAAAATGATTAATAGTCCCACACCAATTTATTATGCGGCTGCACAAGGACACAGAGAAATTGTAGAAATTTTAATTAGATATGGTGCGGATGTTAATCTAGGAATTGAAGAAGATGATACTTTTAATCCTCTTCTAGCTGCAACAATTAACCAGCATCACGATGTCATAGAAGCACTAATACAGCATGGTGCAATAGTGGGAGTTCATTTAGCGGCTTTTTATGGAGATATAGATACAATCAGAGCCTACTTATCTCAAGGAGGTAACATTCACAAAAGATGTAATTCGGGTTTATCATTACTCCATTTAGCATCACTTAATGGACAAAGAGATACTGTAGAATTTTTAATAGAAAATAATGCAGATCATAATGTTAAAGATAGCAAGGGTGAAACTCCATTACGTAAGGCTGTAAAGAGAGATCACTGTTCTGTAGTGGAATTCATGATTGATAGAGGAAAAGATTTTCTCAATGCTGACGAAAAGATAGCCTTGCTACATTATGCAGCATCTGATAACAGTACAGAAGTTGCAAAATTTTTGATATTAAGAAGTGAAGATGTAAATACACAAATAAATACAGGAACTCCTTTGCATCATGCGGCTGCAAACAACAGTAGAGAAGTTGCAGAACTTTTGATATCAAATGGTGCAGAAATAGATATTTTAGATAGTTCTTTCGGACAAGCACCATTGCATAGAGCAATTGAGTTGGGAAATTTAGAAGTAGTAGAGTTACTCGTTATTAACGGAGCAAATATCAATAAAATATCTCGTTCAGGTGAATCTCCTCTTCACATTGCATTAAACAAATATAACAATTCTATTTTTAATAATAAACGACGAAATTTGTATAAAGAAATTGTCAATACACTCCAGGAATATGGAGCAATAGATTACCATTACGGAGATTAATAGCTAATGAATAAATACAAATAATTCTTAAAAACAACTTAATTTATAATAGGCGATCGCTACTGCACAGTAGCCGAATAATTTAGAAATTCAAAACGGGTATTTTTCATCTTTCAACTAATATGCACCTCACCATCCTTTATCGCGGCTCTTTAATCAGTTGCAACTACGGCTGTGAATATTGTCCCTTTGCTAAACGCCAACAAACAGCCGCAGAATTAGCAATTGATAAACAATCTTTAGAAAAGTTTGTCAATTGGATTTCCCAACATCCCCAACATCAATTTTCAATTCTCTTTACTCCTTGGGGAGAAGCTTTAATCCATTCTTGGTATCAGCAAGCATTGATAGAATTAACTAATCTACCCAATGTTAATAAGGCAGCAATTCAAACTAATCTCTCTTGTCAGCTAGATTGGGTAGAGGAATGTAATCGAGATAAATTGGCACTTTGGGCTACTTTTCACTCAGAATGGGT
Source organism: Aliinostoc sp. HNIBRCY26 (assembly GCF_050235535.1). Taxonomy (GTDB): domain Bacteria; phylum Cyanobacteriota; class Cyanobacteriia; order Cyanobacteriales; family Nostocaceae; genus Trichormus. Next base: position 3,129,574 of record NZ_CP189852.1, on the reverse strand, counting down.
ATCACGCGATCGCTTTTTATCCAAATGCCTTCAATTAAACTACCAAAATGTTAAATTTAGCGTCGGAGTTGTGGGCTTTCCCAAGTTTAAATCAGAAATCGCCGCTTTACGTCAAGAATTACCAAATCAAGTTTATCTGTGGATTAATGCTGTCAAAGCTGAAATCCCCAATTTATCACCAGCAGACAGAGAGTTTTTCCAATCTATCGACCCATTATATGAATTAAATACCAAACATTATCCTAGCTTTGGTCATTCTTGTCGGGCTGGAAAATCAGTAATTTCTGTTGATGGCGATGGGACAATGCGTCGTTGTCATTTTATTAAATCACCAATTGGTAATATTTACAATTCTGAGTGGGAAACAGCTTTATCTGACCAATCTTGTACTAACCAAACTTGTCATTGTCATATTGGTTATGTCCATCTTGATTACTTAAACATGAATCAAGTTTTTGGTTCTGGACTTTTAGAAAGGATTCCCGATAATTGGGTTCACCTCTTGCAAAAGTCATAATCATAGCGCGTCTTTCTTTGCGTCTTCTCTACGAGACGCTACACGAATGCGCCTCTGGGCGAAACAAGAAAATATCTCTACCGTGTTCGCCTTCAATTGAAAAAACCCAGTCTATTATCTAAACTGGGTCTTTCATATTGATACTAAACTAATCCTGACTTTCTATTCTGCACTTACTTGCTTTCAGTGAAATCAGCATCGATGACATCATCACCACCATCACTAGGAGGAGTAGCACCACCATCACCAGGAGCAGCACCAGGAGCAGCACCACCAGCTTGTTGATAGATATTGCTACCAACTGCAAACAACGCCTGTTGCAATTCTGGTGTCAGCTTCTTGATTTGCTCGTCGTCTTCCTTCGCCACAGCTTCCCGCAGTTCTTTCACCAAACCTTCAACTTTAGTCTTGTCGGCTTCAGGAACTTTATCACCTAGTTCTTGCAGTTGTTTTTCAGCTTGGTAAGCTAAAGAATCAGCTTGATTCTTGCGTTCAATCTTCTCACGACGTTCTTTGTCGGAAGAGGCATTTTGTTCGGCTTCACGCACCATGCGCTCAACGTCGCTCTTATCTAAGGTAGAAGCACCAGTAATACTAATTGATTGTTCCTTACCAGTACCTTTATCTTTAGCGGTGACGTTTAAGATACCGTTAGCGTCAATATCGAAGGTAACTTCGATTTGAGGTACACCACGGGGTGCAGGAGGAATACCATCTAAACGGAAAGTGCCTAAACTCTTGTTATCGTTAGCAAATTCTCTCTCACCTTGGAGGACGTGAATTTCTACGTTGGTTTGACCATCCACGGCTGTAGAGAAGACTTCTGATTTTTTGGTAGGAATTGTGGTGTTGCGAGGAATAATCTTGGTCATTACACCACCCAAGGTTTCTACACCCAAGGAAAGTGGTGTTACGTCTAACAACAAGATACCTGTAACATCACCAGACAATACCCCAGCTTGAATTGCTGCACCGACAGCTACAACTTCATCAGGGTTAACACTTTGGTTGGGGTCTTTACCAAGTAGGTTTTTCACTAGTTGTTGTACTGCGGGGATACGGGTAGAACCACCCACTAATACAACTTCATCAATATCATTTTTACCTAACTTAGCATCCCGTAGCGCATTTTCCACAGGAATACGACAACGGTCAATCAAGTCTGAGCATAATTCTTCAAACTTGGCGCGAGTCAAGGTCATATCCAGGTGTTTTGGCCCATCCTGGGTAGCGGTGATAAAGGGGAGGTTAATTTCCGCTTGGGTAACGCTAGAAAGCTCAATTTTCGCTTTTTCAGCCGCTTCTGTTAAACGTTGCAGAGCTTGCTTGTCTTTGCGGAGGTCGATACCTTCGTCTTTTCTGAACTGTTCAGCTAAGTAATCAACGATTTTTTTATCGAAGTCGTCACCACCAAGGTGGGTATCACCAGAGGTAGACAATACTTCAAACACGCCGTCCCCTACTTCCAGAACAGATACGTCGAATGTACCACCACCCAAGTCAAATACTAGGATAGTTTCATTGCTCTTTCTGTCAAAACCGTAAGCTAGAGAAGCTGCTGTCGGTTCGTTGATAATCCGTAATACTTCAATCCCAGCAATTTTACCAGCGTCCTTGGTGGCTTGGCGTTGGGAGTCGTTGAAGTAGGCGGGAACGGTGATTACTGCTTGGGTAACGGTTTCGCCGAGATATTTGCTTGCGTCTTCTACTAATTTACGGAGAACTTTCGCAGAAATTTCTTCTGGAGCAAACTGTTTACCAGAGGAATCTAACTTGACATTACCACCACTGCTGAGGACTTTGTAAGAAACCTCGGTAGCTTCGTTGGTAACTTCATCAAAGCGACGACCGATAAAACGCTTTACAGAATAGAAAGTGTTTTCTGGGTTCATCACTGCTTGACGCTTGGCGATTTGTCCTACCAAGGTGTCGCCATTTTTCGCAAACGCTACTACTGAGGGAGTGGTGCGAAACCCTTCAGCGTTAGCAATAACCGTGGGTGTACCACCTTCCATTACTGCGACGCAGGAGTTAGTTGTACCTAAGTCAATTCCAACTACTTTTGCCATTTTAGGTGCTGGCTCCGTATAACTACAAATGAATGAATGGGAATATAAAGGACTTAATCTTTGAACCAACTAGATGAAAAAGCAGTTAGTTCAGCATTGCTCACCTTTTTGTTGGTTTTCTTGGAGTTACAAACCCAAGTTACGCTGATATATATACTGAGCTTATGTAGCCAGTCCATGAAGGGTGGTTTCCCGAACAATGGATGGGTCGGTTAATTTTAAAGTATGTTTCTAGTTGGTTCATTGATTAAACTGCTTTTACTCTGTCTAATTTATGAGAATTAATACCTTGAGTAATTAGGGTGAACCGTAATGCTAAAGTGGTGTTTGCCGTCTTGAGCAGTAAATTACTTACTTGTGGCAGAGAATCTACGGGTAATCTTGGGAAGATAGCAGGTAGCAGGGGGCAGGGGGAAAGTGATACTATCTGTTTGGTTCTCCTTTGTATAGTTTGATTTTTATCAAGTATTCTACGTAGTATTAAATTTTTTGAATTTTGAATTTATTATGCGTCGTGCTTCTGGATGTTTGTTCGGATTGGCTTTTGGCGATGCTTTGGGTGCTGCTACAGAATTTTTAACAGTAGAGGAAATTTGCCGTCGCTTTCCACCGCATGGGCCACAAGAAATTTCAGGCAATCCCGCACTGGTGACTGATGATACTCAAATGATGTTAGCAGTAGGGCAGGCATTAATTAAAGCTGAAACAAATTTGAATGTATCTAATTTAGAAGCCACCTTCAGAAATGCGTTTATCGAATGGTTACACAGTTCCGATAATAATCGCGCCCCTGGTCTAACTTGTTTAAGGTCTTGTCAAGAGCTAGAAACAGAAATACCTTGGCAACAGGCCACCAGAAAGAATTCTAAAGGTTGTGGTGCAAATATGCGGGTTGCACCTGTGGGTTTGTTGCAACTAGACAAAATAAAGCAAGCAGCTATTGCCCAATTTCAAGCTGCACTTACCCACGGTCATCCTACAGCATTGGCGGCTTCAGATTTAACTGCAACTGCGATCGCTTTTCTCATTCAAGGATGTAGACCTCAAGATTTACCCACTCAACTGTATGAATATGCTTTAAGTCAACGCTTAATCTACCATGCTGAGTGGTTGGGTGATTTGTGGCAACAACCCTATATCAATACCCCAGAGGAATTTATTAGTCGTGGTTGGGATGAATGTTTAGCCATTTTAGACAGACTGAACACCGCCTTAGTTAACCCCAACCTTGAAACTGACCCCTGTTTAGCCACAGGTGAGGGTTGGATAGCCGAGGAAGCATTCGCCACAGGACTTTTATGTTTCTTATTCTTCCCCGAACAACCATTAGCCGCACTGCATCGTGCAGCCGTCACAGCAGGCGATTCTGATTCCATTGCTTGTTTGACTGGAGCTTTTTCTGGGGCTTATTTAGGGATGTCAGCTTGGCCTGAAGATTGGGTTAATCGTATCGAATATCGCGAACAAATAGCCGCATTAGGCAACCATTGGGATTGAATTCATTTATAAGAACTAGAGATTATGACAGGACAAAAAAGCCCCTACACACGGTGTGTAAGAGCTTTTTTGGATAAAAGAACCTGGCGACGAGCGATTGTAGCAGGAGGCGACCCTCAAACTATCGTAGCCGCAGCAGCGTTTCACAACTGAGTTCGGGAAGGGGTCAGAGTGGTTCCACCGCGCCATAGACACCAGGAAAGAATTCAAAATTCAAAATTCAAAATTCAAAAAAGAATCAAGAAGTTTAAATTCGAGGGTACAGAGACCCTGAAGACTGCAAGAAACGCGATTTACCAATTTTAGAGGTCAAGCCCTCGGTCTATTAGCACGGCTCGGCTACATACATTACTGCACTTCCACCTACCGCCTATGAACGGGTGTTCTGCCCGTGACCTTACTCACTTAAAGTGATGAGAACACTCATCTTGAGGTGGGCTTCCCACTTAGATGCTTTCAGCGGTTATCCGCTCCGCACTTGGCTACCCAGCGTCTACTGTTGGTACAATAACTGGTACACCAGCGGTGCGTCCTTCCCGGTCCTCTCGTACTAAGGAAGGCTCCTCTCAATGTTCTAACGCCTGCACCGGATATGGACCGAACTGTCTCACGACGTTCTGAACCCAGCTCACGTACCGCTTTAATGGGCGAACAGCCCAACCCTTGGGACGTACTTCCGCCCCAGGTTGCGATGAGCCGACATCGAGGTGCCAAACCTCCCCGTCGATGTGGACTCTTGGGGGAGATCAGCCTGTTATCCCTAGAGTAACTTTTATCCGTTGAGCGACGGCCATTCCACTCTGCGCCGTCGGATCACTAAGGCCTACTTTCGTACCTGCTCGACTTGTCGGTCTTGCAGTCAAGCTCCCTTTATGCCTTTACACTCGCCGCACGGTTTCCAAGCGTGCTGAGGGAACCTTTGCGCGCCTCCGTTACCTTTTAGGAGGCGACCGCCCCAGTCAAACTGCCCACCTGAAACTGTCCTTCTACCGGATAACGGTAGTAAGTTAGAATCCTAGCTTCGCCAGAGTGGTATCTCACCGTTGACTCCCTTCTCCCCACAAGGAAAAGTTCATCGTCTCCCACCTATCCTGCGCAAGCGAAGCCCGGACACAATTCCAGGCTACAGTAAAGCTTCATAGGGTCTTTCTGTCCAGGTGCAGGCAGTCCGTATCTTCACAGACATTCCTATTTCGCCGAGTCTCTCTCTGAGACACCATCCAGATCGTTACGCCTTTCGTGCGGGTCGGAACTTACCCGACAAGGAATTTCGCTACCTTAGGACCGTTATAGTTACGGCCGCCGTTCACCGGGGCTTCGGTCGTCAGCTTCATGTTACCACTGACCAACTTCCTTAACCTTCCGGCACTGGGCAGGCGTCAGCCCCCATACTTCCTCTTACGAGTTTGCGGAGACCTGTGTTTTTGGTAAACAGTCGCCTGGATCTCTTCACTGCGACCCACTTTCGTGGGCACCCCTTCTTCCGAAGTTACGGGGCCATTTTGCCGAGTTCCTTAGAGAGAGTTATCTCGCGCCCCTTGGTATTCTCAACCTCCCTACCTGTGTCGGTTTCGGGTACGGGTAATCTACGTTCATCACATTACTAGCTTTTCTTGGCACTATCCTTCACTACTCGGAGTTCGTAAACTCCTCCCAAACCAATCAGGGTGTAGCTATCTTTCATGCGTCCCTAGCAATGCTCCCGTACATTAGTCAGGGATTGTTGACCCTGTGTCCATCGACTACGCCTTTCGGCCTCGCCTTAGGTCCCGACTAACCCAGAGTGGACGAACCTGGCTCTGGAACCCTTAGGGTTTCGGGGCATTGGATTCTCACCAATGTTTGCGCTACTCAAGCCGACATTCTCACTTCTATACAGTCCACACCTGCTTGCCGCTAGTGCTTCACCCCATATAGAACGCTCCCCTACCGATTATTATTAGTAATCCCACAGCTTCGGTACATTGCTTAGCCCCGTTCATTTTCGGCGCAAGATCGCTTGACTAGTGAGCTATTACGCACTCTTTCAAGGGTGGCTGCTTCTAGGCAAACCTCCTAGTTGTCTTTGCAATCTCACCTCCTTTATCACTTAGCAATGATTTGGGGACCTTAGCTGGTGGTCTGGGCTGTTTCCCTCTTGACAATGAAGCTTATCCCCCACTGTCTCACTGGCAATGTGTTCTCTAGGTATTCTGAGTTTGTCTCGATTTGGTACCGGTCTCCCAGCCCGCACCGAAACAGTGCTTTACCCCCTAGATTTAATCATTACCGCTGCGCCTCAACACATTTCGGGGAGAACCAGCTAGCTCCTGGTTCGATTGGCATTTCACCCCTAACCACACCTCATCCGCCGATTTTTCAACATCGGTCGGTTCGGACCTCCACTTGGTGTTACCCAAGCTTCATCCTGGACATGGTTAGATCACCAGGGTTCGGGTCTATAACTACTGATTATCGCCCTCTTCAGACTCGGTTTCCCTTTGGCTCCAGCTTCTAACGCTTTAACCTACCAGTACCTATAACTCGCCGGCTCATTCTTCAACAGGCACGCGGTCATCCGTTTAATCGGACTCCCACTGCTTGTAAGCTTATGGTTTCATGTTCTATTTCACTCCCCTTTCGGGGTTCTTTTCACCTTTCCCTCGCGGTACTTGTTCTCTATCGGTCACACAGTAGTATTTAGCCTTACGAGATGGTCCTCGCTGATTCACATGGGATTCCTCGTGCCCCATGCTACTCGGGATTCAGCTCCTATCCTTTGGTTTTCGACTACAAGACTCTCACTTTCTCTGGTGCATCTTTTCAATGCTTCGTCTAACCTTAGCGATTCGTTTTTGCTGTCCCACTACCCCAGTCAGTAAACCGACTGGTTTAGGCTCTTCCCCTTTCGCTCACCACTACTTAGGGAATCTCTTTTGATTTCTTTTCCTCCAGCTACTAAGATGTTTCAGTTCGCTGGGTTGGCTCTTTCCTGTCTATATATTCAACAGGTAGTATTCAGGGTTGCCCCATTCGGACACCTCCGGCTCATAGTTTGCTTCCAACTCCCCGGAGTATTTCGTCGGTAACCACGTCCTTCTTCGCCTCTGTGTGCCTAGGTATCCACCATTAGCTCTTATTCGCTTGACCACTTCACAATTGGTTTCTATCCTGCAAACACTTTATATCTTTCCAATACTTGTGTCTGCCTGCTCTAATCGCGTTTCTATGCAGTTTTCAAGGTTCTGGCTGAGTTCCCTCAGCAGTCTAACAAGAGTTAGTTGCTGATTCTTTCTCTTTTTATTTTTAAACCGGAATAGTAATACTTTGAAAGCTTTCACCAATCTCGACCGACCTAGAGTAGACCATCTCAGTCTCTATTTGCTTTTAGCTTTTCGCTTTTGGTTTTTCGCCTTTCACTTCCAGCTTTCGGCTTTCGATTTCTGATTTGGGTAGGTCTCCCTAAAAGGAGGTGATCCAGCCACACCTTCCGGTACGGCTACCTTGTTACGACTTCACCCCAGTCACCAGTCCTACCTTAGGCATCCCCCTCCTCGAAAGGTTGAGGTAATGACTTCGGGCGTGACCAGCTTCCATGGTGTGACGGGCGGTGTGTACAAGGCCCGGGAACGAATTCACTGCAGTATGCTGACCTGCAATTACTAGCGATTCCTCCTTCACGAAGGCGAGTTGCAGCCTTCGATCTGAACTGAGCTACGGTTTCTTGGATTTGCATCACATCGCTGTGTAGCTGCCCTTTGTCCGTAGCATTGTAGTACGTGTGTAGCCCAAGACGTAAGGGGCATGCTGACTTGACGTCATCCCCACCTTCCTCCGGTTTGTCACCGGCAGTCTCTCTAGAGTGCCCAACTTAATGCTGGCAACTAAAAACGAGGGTTGCGCTCGTTGCGGGACTTAACCCAACATCTCACGACACGAGCTGACGACAGCCATGCACCACCTGTGTTCGCGCTCCCTAAGGCACTCCTTCCTTTCAGAAGGATTCGCGACATGTCAAGTCTTGGTAAGGTTCTTCGCGTTGCATCGAATTAAACCACATACTCCACCGCTTGTGCGGGCCCCCGTCAATTCCTTTGAGTTTCACACTTGCGTGCGTACTCCCCAGGCGGGATACTTAACGCGTTAGCTCCGGCACGGCTCGGGTCGATACAAGCCACGCCTAGTATCCATCGTTTACGGCTAGGACTACTGGGGTATCTAATCCCATTCGCTCCCCTAGCTTTCGTCCCTCAGTGTCAGTTACGGCCTAGTAGCACGCTTTCGCCACCGGTGTTCTTCCTGATCTCTACGCATTTCACCGCTACACCAGGAATTCCTGCTACCCCGAACGCACTCTAGCTTTGTAGTTTCCACTGCTTTTATGAGGTTGAGCCTCACTCTTTAACAGCAGACACACAATGCCACCTGCGGACCCTTTACGCCCAATCATTCCGGATAACGCTTGCATCCTCCGTATTACCGCGGCTGCTGGCACGGAGTTAGCCGATGCTTATTCCTCAAGTACCTTCAGTTCTTATTCCTTGAGAAAAGAGGTTTACAACCCAAGAGCCTTCCTCCCTCACGCGGTATTGCTCCGTCAGGCTTTCGCCCATTGCGGAAAATTCCCCACTGCTGCCTCCCGTAGGAGTCTGGGCCGTGTCTCAGTCCCAGTGTGGCTGATCATCCTCTCAGACCAGCTACTGATCGTCGCCTTGGTGCGCTCTTACCACACCAACTAGCTAATCAGACGCGAGCTCATCTCTAGGCAATAAATCTTTTACCTTCCGGCACATCCGGTATTAGCCACCGTTTCCAGTGGTTGTCCCCGACCTAGAGCTAGATTCTCACGCGTTACTCACCCGTCCGCCACTATCACCTAAGTGACCGTTCGACTTGCATGTGTTAAGCATACCGCCAGCGTTCATCCTGAGCCAGGATCAAACTCTCCGTTTTGTTATTCTCGGAGTTTTTCACTGAAAGTCTAACCTTCAGTTTTCCTTGCTATAATTTTTAAAGTCTTTGGGAAGTCCCAAAACCAATTTGTTTGACGAGGATTGGTTTGTGCTTCGCTTTCAAAGTATTCTTTTTTCTCGGTTCAGTGTGCGGTCGCTCTCGACTCATCACTTTACCTAGGTTAGCGAACTTTTTTATCCCCGTCAAGGGGTTTGCCTAATAATTTTTCTTTGACTGCTTGCTAAAACTATTAAGGTGGCTAAAAAGCGTGTCAGACAAGAGTTATGGCTTAAGTAAAATATTTTGTTATCCTTATTGAACCGCAGTAATTGCTTGTGTTTATAAAGTTTAGAGAGCAAAAAACCCAGTCTTGTCCTAAAAAACTGGGTGTAATGATGCCAACAAGATTATTTAGCAATCTATAACCAATCTCGATAGGCAGAAATTTCGTTGACACTAATTTCCAATGGGCCACCCTTACCGAAAGGAGGGTAAACGCGAATCTTGGCATTAGTAGTAAATCTTTCTAGCCTATTACCTAGTTGTGGAATGTTGCTGACTATGTGCCAGTAGGAGACGATATCAGGACAGTCAATCACTAGCATTAACATTGTGTCTTTTTTGGTGAGATACCACTGGCAGCTGGATAATAGTGCTTGAGTTATGCGATCGCAAGCCAGATAAAAGCATCTGCCAATAGACTGTTCAAGTTCTAGATGCAGCATTCCGTCCTCTTTTGTCACCCCAGTGGGTGGCAAATCATCAGGAGGAAGCTGGTTTATTTTAGACATAATTTTCTAACCTCTTGGTTGTAGCGCGGCCAACTCTCATGATTCTTCTAATTAGTCAATAAGGTAGGTTCTAACGCTAATGTACCTAGATGTAATTCGTCTTGAAATTGAGGATTTTACTTCTGAGATTTAACTACATCGCCAAATGATGAAGTTTTCAATTTAACTGGTCTTTACCTAAACTTGGTTCCACGCAATGACTTTATGGACGGTAGAACCATTGTGCCTGGATTTTACTGAATTAGCTGGTAATGTCTGGCTGAATTTATAGCTGATAAAGAATGACCTTGCTGACCTGAACGATTTATTGTAGCTTTCTTCTACACAGACGAAGGCGCGTCAAAATGAAATTCTCCACACCACTAAGTTATTTGAGGCTCGATTTTTGCTGCTCTTCTTCTGTCATGTCCATACAGCAGAAGATGTATAGACAATTAAGATACAGGGATACTTAGAGACGGATGCTATTGGGTCATCATAATTTGGATATGTGAGCAGAGTTGTACAGACAAGCTAGAATCTGAAACATCAGGTACTGTTTATACCAAATGCCTCTATCTCGCTACCATTTGCAACTCCAACCATAAACGTGGGTCACTATCTCTAAGCTTTGACAACGGATCTCGCAATAATCGTTTAGCATTCATGCAAACTACTTGTACTAACCCCATATTTTCTGCTAGTTCTCGCAGTATTTCTTTGTGTGCTTGCACATGAGGAAGCATATCATCAGAACAATAAATGCCTATATATTGCAAGCGTCTGGCAGGTCGTCCCCAAAAACAGGTGATGACTTTCACATAACACCCGTCTAATAGTTCCCCAATTTTTGGGTAATATTGAGTGACAACTCTTGTGAATTCTTTAGCTAATATATCTTCCGCAATCATTGCAATTGATATTTTTGTAGCGTCCATCACTGCATTTAATATAACACATATTTGTTATATGATTATGACAACAATAGTTAATTTATTTAAAATAAAAATGTACTTAAAATATAAAAATTGAGATGTGATTTTCATTCCTTACATCTCAACAATTCAATAATCTTGACAGATTAGTATTTATTCTTGATTTTCAATGACGAAAAACTTCTGATATGCACTGCAAATTTACTATCTGGATTTCCGCTCTGACACTAAGACCTCGGCTATAATTTCAGGGACATTTCCTAAGTCTAAAAATCCATCAGAACCATTGAGTGGTGACTTGAAAGTATAATTAGGATCACACTCGCCTGTGTCGTATACTTGAATATACCATCGGTCAGGAAATCCAGGTACTGCTAATTCGACAATATACCAAGTCTCACCTACTAGGCGTGAATTTAAAATAGCAAACCAATCCCTGTATTCTTCTAAAATATTCCAGTCTGCCAACAAAAATTCTAATGCTATGTGTCCAGCATCAGTTGCAGTAAGTAGCATAATTACTCCTGATTTGCAGCTTCAGAATCAATTGTTGCAGATTGTTGAAGATCAGGATATAGCCCTAAATTCTTTGCTAATTGACGAGCTAGAAAAAACAAAAACTTTGAGCCGTCCTGATTACCCTGATGGGCAAATGCAGTTGCTACTTGTACAATTGTTTCTACAAAATTAGCATCAATTAAATCCTTATGAGCTTCTAGAATTTCTGGTTCTTGACCATTGGGACATTGTAACAATTCATCAATTAGGCTGAAGTAGGAAGTTTGACGTGATTCTGTTAGTTCGCTCATGGGAATTTTTCCTCAATAATGATGTAAATAACTTAACGTCTAGAAAAAACTCAACATCTAGTTGAAAATTGATGATTTTTGGATAAAGAGTTTATTGCTCTATACTTTGCTGCCAAAGTCTTTCTAACATTTCCACCTGTTCTTTTAAAATCGATGCTCGGTACACAATATATCGATCATGAATAGTGATTCCCAAGCCGACAAGAATAGGAATTAAGACAATAAACCATTGAATGATAATAGCAAGTTTATAAGTGTCGATAATAGTTACCACTTGATTCATATTTTGATGAGGAGGTAGTGGGGTAACAATTTGAGATAAAGATGATTTATGATCACTACTTGATTGAGAATTGATTGGACTAATTTTATTAATGTCAGGGCTGAATTTCTGTGTTCTAACGAACTCTGTGTGTTTTTCCCAAACTAAACTCAATACTACTAGCCCAGGAGATATGACTGCTAAAGCAACTAGACAAACTGTGAGAACATTTAACAGTTTAGGTTTCATCTAAGCTCCCCTTGCTAGGTAGTTAGCACTAGAAAATTAAATATCGTAATAATTTCATACGTTAATAGTCATAAAATCGAGATATAATTTGGATAATAAAGATGCTAAAAATACAGAAAAATCATAAGAGCAAGCTGCTAATACCTGAGATTACATATGAAGTCTCAGCTTTATCAGAAATGGATTAATTTGTCGATCGCAGTTAACTCAATCACTTTATTGTGATTAAGAAGTCCCCCCTTGTTCTCTGGTTTTACCCATTGAATTTCGGGGGGTAGAGGGGAATCTCTGCGTAAATCCTATAAGTTTTATATCAGTTGCAGTTTCTGCCCATAGTTTATGAGGAACAGATCAAGATTATTAAATTTATTAATTTTGCACTCAAGTTCTCAAATGATTACACAGTAAGGATCACAAAAATAATTTGGGGTAAGGGTACTAGTATTTTCGGGAAGAGGTACTAGCATTAAGCAGATGGGGTTCTGGTATTTATATAATTAGATGCAAAGCTACTTGGGCTGATAGTTCAAGGTAATTTAGCTTGAGTAGTTTAGCTCAAAAAATTGTACTCAAGCAAAATCTATTTAATTGGTGAGTATGATATATCAACCAAGGATAAAATAACATTAATTTTCAGCAAATAAGTTAAGATATCTGTACTTATTATCAATATTAAAAATATGGTTAAAAAATTATTGTTTGTGAGATTTATTTAGTAAAATCATCTGCTTTGAGACTATAGGCTTAATTATATTTTGGAACAAAAATGTAGCTTAAGTCACTAAAAAATCCTAAAAAAATAATTATTAAATAAATGTCATTAAATAGCTTTTTTATTTACTGACACTGTGCTTTAGTGAGATTACATTCCTCACACTCACACATAGACCTATCAATAAATTCAATACATCTAAGCTCATTGTTATAAGCTGAGTATTGTAAATATCTCTAAATATAATTTTTTGGGAGTAATTTCATGCGAATCGCGCAGGATGTAACTGAACTTATTGGTAGAACTCCTCTAGTGCAATTAAATAAAATTCCTCAAACTGAGGGAGTAGTGGCCAGAATAGTGGTCAAATTAGAAAGCATGAATCCGGCTGCTTCTGTAAAAGACCGAATTGGAGTTAGTATGATTCTTTCGGCGGAAGCAGAGGGTTTAATTACACCAGGAAAAACGATTTTAGTAGAACCGACTTCGGGAAACACGGGAATTGCTTTGGCAATGGTAGCGGCAGCCCGTGGTTATCAGTTAATTTTGACTATGCCAGAAACCATGAGTCAAGAAAGACGGGCGATGCTCAAAGCCTATGGTGCGACTTTAGAATTAACACCAGGTACGGAAGGAATGAAAGGTGCAATTCGCAAAGCCGAAGAGATTGCAGCCAACACACCTAATGCTTATATGCTGCAACAATTCCGCAATCCAGCTAACCCGAAAATTCACAGAGAAACTACCGCCGAAGAAATTTGGACGGATACAGACGGCGAAGTAGATATAGTAATTGCAGGGGTGGGAACTGGAGGAACGATTACGGGGATTGCAGAGGTAATTAAACAACGTAAACCTAGTTTTCAGGCGATCGCAGTTGAACCTAGCAACAGTCCTGTCCTCTCCGGTGGTGAAGCAGGTTCACATAAAATTCAAGGGATTGGCGCAGGCTTTGTTCCTGATGTTTTGCGTTTGGAATTGGTAGATGAGGTGATTAGAGTCAGCGACGACCAAGCCATGAGTTATGGACGGCGTTTAGCCAAAGAAGAAGGCTTACTTTCCGGTATTTCCTCTGGTGCGGCTTTGTGTGCAGCTATTCAAGTCGGTAAACGTCCAGAAAATCAAGGAAAGCTGATCGTGATGATTCAGCCTTCTTTTGGTGAACGCTATTTGAGTACACCGATGTTTCAAAATGTGACTATTGATTAGGGGTTGGGGACTGGGGATTGGGTATTGGGAATGATTTATTTTGTTATTTATTCGCAACGTTTGTAGAGACATAGCATTGCTACGTCTCTACATTGGTTGTTACGAAATACTTAATGATGAGAACTTTGGTGGTGATGTTCTTGCTGGGAGTGATGGTTGCAATTACCTTGATGATCGTGGTGATGTGCATCACTGTGACCGTGACCACCGTGGGCGCAGCCTTGTAAATCTTGACTCATGAGATTTTCAGCCATTGCCCGGAAAGATTCGTCTACAGGTTTTAAGCCAATCCACGCATCGAGTGTTTCTACATCAAAACCAACTTCACGGCGATCGCCTACTTGAATTAAAGGACGACGAATCAATAGAGGATCGCGTAACATCAAGAATAAAGCGGTTTGTTCGTCTAATTTTTCAGGAACAATTTCACCGGACTTAATCTTGGGTGAAGAAGGATTAAACCACTGACTAACAGGGCGATCGCCAAAAAACGACCGCAGACGTTCTGTTGTCCAAGGTTCAGTCAGTAAATCATAAGCTATGACTTCATGTCCCGCCGCAGTCAGCAAAACTTTCTGACGAGTACCACCTTTACAACCAGGTTTACTATAGAAAATTACTCTAGCCATTGTATTTTCTCCTCTTAGTTGGGGATTGGGGACTGGGGACTGGAAGGTGGACAAGGTAGACAAGGTAGACAAGGTAGAGTTTTTTTTCTCAACTCATCACCTGCTAAACGCCGCGCTAATATTACTCAGCACTCACTACTCAGCACTCAGCACTCATCACTTACCACTCACCAGCACTCAAAACTTTTTCGCGTTATGAGTAACCACATCAAACTCAAAGCGTTGTTTGGGATCAGTTTCGCCATAAATATTAAAAGTCACAGTTGGTTCATCACCTACTGCTTCTACACTATGAATTGCATCAGGAGTAAAGCTGACAATATCTCCTGGAGATAGCAAAATTTCTCCCATCGGCTCAATTTTGTCTGGGAATTCTGGGTGTTGAGTACGTCGCCAAACAGTATTTTTTTCTTGTCCTTTTAATACTGCTACTACTCCCCATGTTCCATGATTGTGAATATTGGATATGCTTCCTGGTGCAAATGTTACTGTTTGCACTGTTAAAGGAAAACCTAACTCATCATATAACAACAGAACTGAGGTTTTGATTGTAGGAGAAGGCTCTAAATACTGACTCCGCACCCAATAAGAATTCACAATCAAGCGGCGCACTAGCATTCGGATTTTGGGTAGACAAAGAGATTCATTCTCTACCCCATTGAGAACGTCTTCTATTTCAGTTAAAAACCGATATAGACGATAATTCTCTTCTAATAAATCCCAGCTTCTCGCAGATTTACACGCTTGATATTGACCGTCTCCTGTTAAGAGCCAATCCCTACCTTGCATAATATTTAAACTCTCAGTTGAGATATTTGGGGAAAAACAAACACTGGTGTAGTTATGTTAGGTAATTCCTCACGGGGAAAGGTTGGTGAAATCACCTTAGAGGGAAACAGGTCATTACTAGCAGATGTAGATAAAGGTGTGTAGGGAGATGCGCTGAAAAATGAAAAATTATTCATGGCTGATAACTGTTGACTGTTAACGGTTAACTAATTAATCATCTTCTTCTGCTGGACGTGTCAAAACATCCATGAGGATTCCTGCTCCGAAATCATGTTTTGCGTCAATCTCTTGAACACGCAAACTGATTTCCTTGGCACGCTCGATTTCCCCTAACTTTGCTAATACCAATCCTGTAGCGGCATAAGCATTTAAGTACAACCTGATTGGTGGTTCTTCTCTCCGATTCACCAAGATAGGTTTAAGTTGTTCCCACTCATCAGGAAACTGTTCTGATTTTTTAATTTTATCTAATAATTGGCTAGTTATTTGCAATGCCAAGAAATAATTATTTTTATAAAAGAAAAATCTATAAGCTGCTACCAAGACATCGGTATTTTCACCAGTTAGAGATAAAGCTTTCTGAATGTATTTCTCTGATTCAGAAGTATTTTCCCAATTTTGTGCAGCTAAAATTAATAACTCTTTGACTTGTTTAGGAACTTGAAACCAGGAGAATTGGTTGGTGTTAGTTTGCATAATTTTATTTTTGGGAATGGGGAATAGGGCATAGGGCATGGGACATTGCAATCAAATTTCCTTGTACTTCCCTACACCCTTACACTCCCATGTCCTTACATCCTTAAAACAGTGTGAGAATGTAAATCAAAGTGAAGAGAATGATCCAAATGATGTCTACGAAGTGCCAGTAAATTTCTGCCATTTCGATGCCAGTGTGTTTAGTAGCAGAATAATGGCCAGCACGACGCGATCGCCACAATACTCCTAAAATCAATAACAGCCCGATAAATACGTGCAAACCGTGAAATCCGGTCATGATGTAGAAGCAGTTAGCGAAAACGTTGGTGGTCAGACCATAGCCCAAATTTTGGTACTCATACACCTGGCCTGCCAAAAATACTGCCCCCATAATAGCGGTGACGAAATACCAAAACCGCATTCCCCAAACACTATTTTTCTTAATCGCCATATCCCCGAAGTGGATGACGAGGCTACTAGATACCAGAATAATAGTGTTAATCGTTGGGACAAATAACTCTACTTCTGTTCCCTCTGGCGGCCAAACATCGGTAGTTCCCCGAAAGAATAAATAAGTAGCGAAAAAACCACCAAACATCAACGATTCGGAAATCAAGAACGTTAACAAGCCCCAAACCCGTAAATCAGGATGCGCCTCATGATGTTCATCATGCGCGGTTACAACAGTCATACCTACCTCTCTTTTATTTTTGGTGATTAACTTCCTTTCTTTGCTACTGTGTATACACAAGATAATTGAGTCGATACATTTGCAATGTCAGCTAATACATTCACAATGTCAGGCGATACATTCGCAATGTCAGGCGATACATTAACAATGTCACGCGATACATTAATAACGTCGATGCAGCAATTTGTGTATACACTGTAGTTTTAAAGATTGGCGTGAGGAAACTAAATTTTCTTAATTTCCTCAATGCACTGAAGGGATGAAGGGAAGTAATTTAACTTAGGTGTACACGGTAGCCTACAAGGAGACGGGAAATATACTTATTCCTTTCCTAATCGGAGAAAGGGGTTGGGAGTTTTGACAAGCGTAGGTTTTTTATTTTATCAACCCCTACACCCTTACACCCCTATACCCTAAACCCGTGTTTTTTGAGTAAAGTTTCAAAAACCTACAAAGAGTTAGGTTGATGAACTGACTTCCGCAGAATGACCATATTCATAAGGGCCATGAGTCACCACAGGCAAAACTTCCCAGTTTTCTACCAAAGGAGGAGAACTAGTAGTCCATTCCAAACTCAAAGCTTCCCAAGGATTATCACCAGCTACTTCTCCTTTACTCCAACTAAGAATAATGTTGATGGCAAAGGGAATGACTGATAAACCCAAGATAAATGCCCCAATGGTACACAACTGATTTAAGTCCACAAATTGGGGGTCATACATGGCGACTCTACGAGGCATACCTTGCAAGCCTAACTTGTGCATTGGTAAGAAAGTCAAGTTAGTACCAACTAAAGTGAGGAGAAAATGCACTCGTCCCCAAAATTCATTTAACTTGCGTCCGGTCATTTTGGGAAACCAGTGATAGATACCTGCGTAAATCCCAAAGACAGAACCACCAAATAACACATAGTGGAAGTGTGCCACTACATAATAAGTATCGTGGACGTGGACATCAAAAGGCGCAGTTCCCATTGTCACGCCGCTTAAGCCACCCATGACGAACATCGACAACAAGCCGATCGCAAATAGCATGGCACTAGTAAAGCGAATCTTACCACCCCACAAGGTTGCTACCCAACCGAAAATTTTCACGCCGGTAGGAACAGCCACAATCAAAGTCGAGATGGTGAAGAACATCCGCATCCAGCCTGGTGTACCACTGGTAAACATATGGTGTACCCAGACGAACAAACCGACAACGCAGATGGCGACACTAGAATATGCGATCGCTTTATAACCGAAAATGGGTTTGCGTGCGTGGACGGGAATTACTTCGGACATAATGCCGAAGATGGGCAGAATCATTAAATATACTGCCGGGTGGGAATAGAACCAGAAGAGATGTTGGTAAATAATGACGTTACCGCCTGCATCTGGTTTAAAAAAGGAAGTACCAAAGTTGAGGTCAAACAGCAACAGTACCAAACCAGCTGCTAATACAGGCGTAGACAGCAGTGCAAGTACGGAAGTGGCTAAAATTGCCCAGCAAAATAGGGGTAATTGATCCCATTTCATGCTAGGAACTTTCATCATCAAGATGGTGACGACGAAATTCACCGAACCCAAAATGGAAGAAGTCCCTACCAACACAATCGCTAAAATCCACAGACTTTGGGCGATGGGTGCGGTAACAAGACTCAAAGGTGGGTAAGCAGTCCAGCCAGATTGTGAACCACCGAAGATGAAACTCAGTAATAGGAGTAATCCGGCTGGTGGGTTTAACCAAAAAGCGATCGCGTTTAATTTGGGAAACGCCATATCCCGCGCCCCAATCATCAAGGGGATGAGGTAGTTACCAAACCCCCCAATCGCACTGGGAACAATCCACAGGAAAATCATGATTGTCCCGTGGTTAGTCATGAAGGCGTTGTAGAGATTGGGATCGATGAAGTCCGCGTCTGGTGTGGCTAACTCAGTGCGAATGGCGATCGCCATCAACCCACCAATCAAGTAGAAAACAAAGGCTGTCACCAGATACTGGATGCCTATAACCTTATGATCTACGTTAAATTTGAAATAGTCGTGCCATTTCCAAGCAGGAGACTGTAAGGTGTGGCTAATCACCAGATTTTGCGATGGATTTTGATCTGGTGAATTCCGTGGAAACTCTATTTGTGTCATAAGTGTTTTGAGACAATGTGTTCAGTTGTCATTTGTCGGAAATTGACAACTGAACCTTACTTCTGTAGTTGATACAAAGTTGCGGCATCAATCCCCAAATTGTGGCTAAGGGGTGCTAGAAACTCTGATTTGGACAAATTCGCCGGATTCGCAGCTACAACGGTTTGTAGATCATGTTGTTGAGCCACTTGATTTTCCGTCAACCAGCTATCAAACTCTGCTGGTGTGTGGACAACCACCTGTGTCCGCATCGAACCATGATAACCACCACATAATTCTGTACACACTACCGGATATGTACCTGGTTTAGTGGCGACAAAACTCAATTGTGTCGGGATACCAGGAATTGCGTCTTGTTTGATGCGGAATTGGGGAACCCAAAAGGAGTGAATTACATCCTGTGCGGTGAGATTAAGTTGCACAGCTGCGCCTACGGGAACATGAAGTTCTCCAGCCGAAACCCCGTTGTTGGGATAGTCAAACAGCCAAGCAAACTGCATACCAGTCACATTCACCACCAAATCCGCCGCTTGAGCTTGATGGGTAGGGGATGTACCAATCCCGATGCTAGGTGCAGTTTTAGCTGTTAAAGCATCATCGAGGGTTGCAGCAATAGCACTTCCAGAACTGTGATCTGCATGGGATACAGCGTGGGGATGGCTTCCAGGTTCTAAACCTCCCATCCGGTTAAAGACATCTACACTGTAAATACCTAAGCAAATGACAATCAGTGAGGGAATGGCTGTCCAAAAGATTTCTAAAGGAACATTACCTTCTACCGGAACACCATCCGTATTGTCACCCCGACGACGGCGATATTTGACTAGAAAAATCAAAATCGTGCCTTCCACTACCAAAAATAGGGCAACAGCAATGGTAAACATAATATTAAAAAATCCGTCTACCAACGGTGCTTGTTCTGATGCTTCTACTGGTAATAGATTGTGATTTTGACCCATCCAAAGACTGATTACTCCAATTACTATGCCAGCAATTAGAGTCCATAATGAAACAGGAATTTGTTGCATAGTACCTGCTTTTTAGTTGGCGGTGTTAGGGTCTTATCCAATTTGGGATTTGGGATTTGGGATTGGAACTCAACGCAAAATCTCACATCCAAAATTACCTATGCCCATCTATAGGTTTGAAGATTTTCACCTGATAATGTTTTTTCGCTTATTCAATTTCTAACCCACGCCAACAAAAATTGGGGGATTTTTTCCAGATATCTTCATATCTATCCCCCAAAAACTTAACAATGTATTGTAAATATGATAAACAGAAAGCTTTGAGATTAATCCAAGCGATTCCTCCCAGCATTTAAACTGTTAGTAGCCATAGCAAGGATGATTTTGTTAATAATGAACAATTAGTAATTCACGCAGTTGTTGTTGATGAACTTTTATATATTCCCCTAATTTACCTTGCCGCATAATTTGATTCTGCTCCTAACAGTTTTTTGGGGCATCAAGCTTAGTTCTCTAGTGTAGAGTGGCTATAGCAATTTTTAGGACAAATCCGAGAACAAGCTTCACAGCCAATGCAGTTTTCTGGATGGGCGACTACCATGACTTTGCGCTCGATTTCGTCATCTTCTTCATCCTCAACAAATTCACCTTCTTCATTAAGTGCTTTCAAATCCAGCACAGAATAACCACATACTTTAATACATCTGCCACATCCGATACATTTGTCTTTGTCAATTGCTTGAGCAAATTTAGGTGTCCAAGTTTTGCCACCAAAGGTTACGCCTGTGAGGACTGCCATCGCTAAACTCCTGGCTATTCTGCCAATAAACTTGTTGGTAATTTAATCTTCATCTTACTTTAATTTTATCTACTTATTTTGTAATCAACAGATTAATTTGTTGGGAATTTAAATGCTAATTAGATACAAAATATTTCTCAAAAATGTATTCCGCTTTAAATGAAAATTATTATTATTAGTGATTCCCTTACCCTCGACATACACAATAAAAATTATTCATCGAATAAACGATATCAATACTTTTGTAAATCTATCTATATAAAAAGCTCATTTGATTACTTCAGGTAGTTAAGCAAATAAGGAATAACCAACTGGATAGTGTTTGGCTCAAAAACTAAATATAAGTTATTATGCACAATCTCTTCAGAGATCATAGTTATTACTTGCATAAATAATTACATCTTAATTCAAGTTATTTCCTCTAAATTACCTACAAATTCATTGCTATTTATTAGCAAGTTATCAAAAATTACATAATTGCTCGACAGAATTGTAGCTTTCGCCACAAAACGCTTTTTCAGATACTTGTAAATCTATACTTTTTTTGCTCAAAATTTCTGGTAAATGATGATAAATGATTTACTTAAGCAAATTGCTAGGAAATCATGACAATAATGATTTGTGATGGTAATAACAGACGATGGCTTTAGCACAAATATTAAAATTATTAATAAATCAGTCAAAACTAATAATTATGTACACGAAAACTCAATTAAAACATTTTGGTTAAACTTTTGAGGTCAAGACAAAATTGTTCGCAACCTAAGTATTTCTATAATTCTTAAGAACCTTTTCTAAGCTCATCATGAACAAATTCATAAAAATATTTATGAAATCTTTATCTAAGAAAGCAACTAAATTAGGTTCAAATTAATAGCCTGAATTAGTTTGCAATTGGGTGCAAAGTCGAAATATGGATGTGAATAAATTATTAAGTAATTAAACTTTTCTTACTTAATAAATAAGTAGTACAACATGGCATAAATCAAGCAATAATTGCCAATTTCTACTGGTAATTTTTGTTTTTTAAACTTTACCTTGTGTACAGACACATCCAGGGGAGACTTAAGCCGAACATCTCAACGATTCAAGTGGGAAGCCATATGCCTTATACAATTCCTAACAAAAGTTGCGTTGGATGTGACAACTGCCGTCCCCAATGTCCTACGGGTGCAATCAAATTAGAAGGTGATGAGTATTGGATAGATCCTTGTCTTTGTAATAACTGTGAAGGCTATTATCCTGAACCGCAATGTGTAATAGCTTGTCCGATTAAATCTCCCATACCGTGGCAGGCGAAGAAAGGGAGATGCAAAGTTGAACCAAGAGATGCTACCAGTTCAGACTTATTTTCTAATGGCAAGAATAACCCATTTGCTTCGGCGATCGCCATTTGGGAAGCGTGCAATCTCCTAGCGCAGCGTACATCCCTGAATTGGGAAATCGACGACGCAGGCTATCTATGTTATCGCAGACAGGTGAACCAAGGACGGGGTGCGATCGCTTTTCACATCCAAGACCCATTTCAAGTCAACGAATGTGCCAAAAATATTAGTGTAATTGAAACCCTGGATATTCGCGCCACTTGTCTCCATCTGATTTTTGCAGCTCATGCCACAGTCTTAGACCAACCTTGGGAGCAAGAATTTGCCATTGATGAACGACAACTAGAAAAATACCTGGGACTAGAAAAACGTAAAGACCTCAGCAAAACCGCCAAACTCTCATTAATGAAGAATCTGGTGCAGCAAGCTTGTTCACTGATGATTTCCCTTGACTGGCCGCAGCAAGGCCGAGTCCCAGGTTTTACTGTCCAAAATAGTCGCCTGTGGCACTTAGTCAATATTCAACATCACTTTCAAGAAGATGACCTTGGCTGTAAATATCTCATCGGACTAACATTCAAAATTCGTGCTGGTCTTTGGTCGCAATACTTCTTAAATAAACAAGGATGTAAAGAACGTAGTGCATTTTATCAGTATGGTAGTCTGCCTAAAACTGTCTTAACCACAGTTATGAGTATTTGGCAGCAACATGAAGGTGCAGTCAGATTAATGTTGTGGTTGTTGTTTAAAACCAAAATGGGTAAGGAACAACGCATCACAGTTCCTACCTTACTCCGCATTGCCTATGGCGAAGAAAAAGTTACCCAAGCTTCCCGACACAGAGAAGAACGCAAACGCCTATTAAGAACATTTGAAAACGATTTAGAAGTTCTCAATAATTTGGGGATTAAACCCATATTTGATCCCATTACCTACCCCTTAGAAATTCAACCTTTATGGGCGAAATTAGTTGATATTCCTGAAGACCCTGATGAGGCTTTAGAATTTTGGATTAATGACGCTGGTGGAGAAACTCGTCTCACCGATACTGGCCCCCGTGGGAAATGGAATCTGTTAATGAATGCGAGGATTTTAGCTTTTGAATTACCGCCAGAATGGGAAAGACAAATTTCGGAATCAGAGAAAAAACAACGGCGTACAGCCAGAGTCAGACGGAAAATATCAAGCGCAAGCGACTTAGTTGGTGAGCAGATTTTGCAGGCACGCAAAAATTTAAATCTCTCGCAAAGAGAGTTAGCTAAACTCACAGGTAAAAGCCAGAGTTGGATTCGAGATGTTGAAAATGGTCGCTTAAAAGCCAAGTTAGAAGACCAAGCTATTTTGCGAAAAGTGCTACATATTGCTTAGTTGAGGAATGATTGTAATTTTGTGACGTTGAACCGCCGATATATTTGTATATAGTCTAAGATGATTGTGCATCGGCGGTTACAGTTATTTCTGATATAGTTAATTTTGTGTTTATGGAAAATAGGCGATCGCTTCATTATGCAATATTAATTATTATTACTAGATAAACTACCAGGATTGATATTAATCAACGGTAAAGAACCATTACCGTTTATCACCATTGGGAATTTACCATCCCATTTTTCTATTGCTTGCTTTTGTAATAACTCCGGCGTTAAAGTTAGCCGTTGTAAGCGTTGTGCCTCAGCCTGACCTTTGGCACGGTTAACCTCAGCTTGAGCTTCTTGAGTTGCTTTCTTGGCAATAAATTCTGCTTGCTTTGCTTCTTGTTCTGCTATTTGTTTAGATTCAATCGCCCTGCTAAACTCTGGTGAAAAAGCAAAATTCACCAGAGAAACATCATCAACTATCAAACCATAAGCCTGTAACCTATCTTTTAAATTCTTATCAATTTCTGCTTTTAATTCTGTGCGTCTTGTAATAATTTCTTCAGCCGTTTTTCTAGCAGTCGCAGCTTTTAAAACTTCCGATACGGCTGGTGTAATGATACCTGTAACTATTTGTTGTTGGTCTCCAACTTGTTGGAATACCTTATTAACTTTACTAGGGTCAACGTGCCAGTTAACAGCCAATTCTGTTTTCAGTTGTTGCAAGTCTTTAGAAGCTGCATCAGCTTGAAAAGTATTTTGTTGTACACGCACACTAATTCTGCGTACGGATGTCACACCCGGCATAATAGTATGTATTCCTTCATCTAAAACCCTATCTTGGACTTTGCCAAACTGCATGACTACACCACGTTCACCAGCGTTTACAATCGTAAAAGGGCGAAATATGATAGCCAAAAATACTAACAATATCCCACCACCCAAGTAGAAACCATATCTAGAGTTACCGTTATAATTATTAGAAGTATTACGCATATTTTTATTCTCCTGATGCACTAATTGACTATCGGCATCAAGTCATCATAAATATTGCTTGACAGACGAATTTTTACAATTTTTTACAAATCATTGCTAGTTAAGGTTTTTCAAGTCGTTCTACTTATGTTTCCGAAAAAAGATTTTAACTACTAATTAAAAATATGAAGATTTATCAACCCCATACTTGGCCGCAAACTTTAGAAGCAGCCATCACTATTCAAGAAGAATTACGCAACCAAGTAATTACACAGGATCAAATACCAGCAACAATCAAATATGTTGCTGGGGTTGATATGGGCTTTGAAGCGGAAGGTACTATTAGCCGCGCAGCCGTAGCAGTGCTGAGTTTTCCTGAGTTGCAAGTCGTTGAAACACAATTAGCCTACCGTCCTACATCTTTTCCTTACATCCCTGGTTTTTTGTCATTTCGCGAAATTCCCGCTATCCTTGATGCTTTAGAAAAAATCCACACCACGCCAGATATTATTTTGTGTGACGGACAAGGAATTGCTCATCCTCGGAGATTGGGTATAGCTAGTCACCTGGGAGTGATCATCAATACACCAACAATTGGTGTAGCTAAATCATTACTAATTGGTAAGCACGAGGAATTACCAGAAGCTAAAGGTAGTTACCAACCGTTAATACATAAAGGTGAAACCATTGGTGCGGTTTTACGAACTCGTGCGGGAGTTAAACCTGTGTATGTTTCTAGTGGACATAAAATTAGTTTACCGACGGCAATTGATTATGTGTTACGTTGTACACCAAAATATCGGCTACCAGAAACTACCCGCATAGCCGATAAATTAGCATCTAATAGATAAATTTCTCAGCTTAGAGCCTATTTATAAAGTAAATATTAAGTAGGGTGTGTTACGGCTATGTAAGGATTTGCGGATTTTACCAAATGATATCTAGCCGTAACGCACCGTCTGATATCTGGTGCGTTACGCGTTGCTTGAACGCACCCTACAATTTAAGATTTACTTTATAAATCATCTCTAAGCTAATGCTTGTATTACTTGATCAATATTACGCCCATAAATTTTCTGCCCATATTGTTGCCAACTACTGTCAGAAGAATAGGGATTTCGATTTAAAGTTGCTTCCTGAACATAAGCCATCCACGGACGACGTAATTGTTCATATTTTTGGAAAGCTGCTGCTATAGCTTGTGTATTATTCCAGTTATTATCTAGGGCAATTTGGGCAATTAATATTACCACCGCTAAAGCATCTTCTAAACCCTGATTAGCACCTTGAGCCATAAATGGTGGCATTCCATGCGCCGCATCACCAACTAAAACAACACGTCCTAGATTCCAAGTGGGTTGAATGGGTGGATTTTCAGAATCAGCAATAATTGCCCGATGAATATAATAAGGACGTTGTACCATGTTTTCTGGAGGCGACAAACGGACTAATCGCTGGAGAATATCGGGAAATTGAGCTTGTTCAAATATTTGTATTGCTAAGTTAATTAAAGAACTACCAGACTGCTTTTGTAAAGCTACTAGAGGTGAAGCACAATGAATAACATAACCAAATTGATTAGTAACACGACTGCGGAATAACATCATTCTTGTGTCTTCCATTTCGCCTACGTTTTTTCTAGATACCGCATCATGACAAATAGTAGTAATCGGTGAATTCTGCAAAAATTTCGCTTCAATTTCTGCGGCTAACTCCTGATGAATATCAACAGTTTCTCGACAAAATATAGCAGCAAATCCAGAATATTCTGGCTTGGCATAATTTTCATAAAGACTATCTTTGTAAATCACCTGACGAATTGTAGAATTAATTCCGTCTGCGGCAATGACTAGCCTAGCTCGAAATGATGTATTAGTGACTGAT
Source organism: Aliinostoc sp. HNIBRCY26 (assembly GCF_050235535.1). Taxonomy (GTDB): domain Bacteria; phylum Cyanobacteriota; class Cyanobacteriia; order Cyanobacteriales; family Nostocaceae; genus Trichormus. Next base: position 3,103,379 of record NZ_CP189852.1, on the reverse strand, counting down.
TGTTGGTAATTATTATCTAGTTCGTCGGGTTTATTATCTTGCCAATGTGCATAGGGATTGGTTTCTATTGTTGTGTCATAAACACAATCTATCCGCACACAATGATTTTCTGGTTCATCGATGACATTAACACAACGGTGATTAGCTAGGACTATTTCTGATGGTAATTGTTGTCTGAAAGTTGTTTGTAAATCATACCATGCTAGTGAAACACGTCCCTCACCATACTCTTGCAACCAATCATCAAAACTTAGAGGAATTGAGCGTATTTCCTGCCCTTGCAAATTGCGGTAAAACCACTTACGAGCAGGTTGATTAGACTTTTCCTGTGGATTTGATGATGGGGAATTCAACGCACCAAGGGCTGTATTTTTAACAGCTTCATAAGCATGATTTGCTAAATACTTTAGAGATTTTAAGCCGTTGGGGAGCAGATCCAAAGTTTGACCGACTCGGCGAAATGCGTGGGTTTGATCTAACACCAAAATATTGTTAATTCCTCGCTGGCGTAAACCAATAGCAGTTGCTAGACCAATTGGCCCGGCCCCGACTATAACAACATCATAGATATCAGTTAACATGATTTTACTTACAAACCTAACTATTTTGATCCAAATAATAAAGTCTAAAACCTCGCTTTCTTGCTCTCTTAGTTAAAACTTCAACCCTGGCAGGTGATTTTTCTCCTCTGCTTCCCCATTACCCTACTTTTCGTGTTGTAGCTGGTATTGCCGCCATTTTTCCTGCTGACGCACTCTCTTTTCTGGGGTGAGATGATCAAAACAGTGGGGACAAGACATCCCTAATTCATATTTAGGTGAGGCTTTATCTTCTTCAGATAGAGGATGTCCACAACAAAAGCACAATTCATGATTACCTGTGGCTAAACCATGACCTACAGCAATGCGTTCGTCAAAAACAAAACATTCCCCTTCCCATAGACTGTTTTCTGGGGGTATTTCTGCTAAATATTTGAGAATACCGCCTTTGAGGTGATAAACCTCCGTAAAACCTTGGGCAAGCATAAAAGCAGAGGCTTTTTCACAACGAATTCCCCCAGTACAAAACATGGCTACTTTTTTATGTTGGTTGGGGTCAAGGTTTTGACTGACATATTCAGGAAATTCACTGAAAGAATTAGTTTGAGGATTTTGCGCCCCTTTGAAAGTTCCGATATGCACTTCGTAATCGTTGCGGGTATCAATAACAGTAACTTCTGGATCAGAGATTAAATCATTCCATTCCTGGGGTGTAACATAAATACCCACTTGTTGATTCGGGTCAACTTCCGGCAAACCCAAGGTAACGATTTCTTTTTTCAAGCGGACTTTCATCCGTTCAAAGGGTGGTGTCTGTGCCGTTGATTCTTTGTGTTCTAAATCAGCAAATCGCGCATCAGCACGCAGATGCCTGAGAACCGCGTCTATAGATGGACGCGAACCTGCGATCGTGCCGTTAATTCCTTCTTGGGCTAACAAAATTGTTCCCTTAATATCTTGTGTCAAGCAGTAGGACAATAAGGGGGCTTGCATCTCCTGAAAATCCGGCAAACTCACAAATTTATAAAAGGTGGCAACAATTTGAATATTTTTTTCGTTCATCCCTTTGGCAAAATTACAACTTTCAGGTATACTTATGCAAGTGGAATAAAATTACACGCTTTTTTATTTTACGGGGGTTTAGCTCAGTTGGTAGAGCGCCTGCTTTGCAAGCAGGATGTCAGCGGTTCGAGTCCGCTAACCTCCATTTTACTGTAATCTTACTTAGTTTTTGTCTGTAGGCAAGCAGGGAGAGAGGATAAAAGCTTGTGGATCAGTTGTTAGAGTGAACGCTGGAAGACTACAGAAAGATTGTTTGCTGGCATTTGGTAAGTACCTTTTAGGTGAAGATTTTCTTGGTTAGCCACTACCACCACATCCTCTAAATTGCGTACACCCCATTCGGGGTTTTGGGCGCGTAAAGATTCGTCAAAGGCTACATTACTGGGTGCGGTATGTTCTCCACCCTGTTTATAAGGCCCATATAAATAGAGAATACCGCCTGGTGGTAAGATGCGCCCAGCACCCGCCATTAGTCCCAAACAGGCTGACCAAGGGGAAATGTGAATCATATTAATGTTCACAATGGCAACTATGGGTGAGTCGTCACGGCTTTGGTCTGTTTCTACCGGCCAATTTGGTTGGATTGCATCCAGTTCTATAGGGTGATAGAGATGATCACAGGGGAAATGTTCTGCCCAAGCTGCAATACTAGCGCGTAATTCAGGGTTAGGGTCAGAAGGTAGCCAGCAACGGGGACTAAGACGAGGCGCAAAAAAGATAGCGTGTTCACCAGTACCACTGGCTATTTCCAAAATAGTGCCGTTGGGAGGTAATACTTGCAGCAATATTTCTAAGATGGGTTGACGGTTACGCTGTGTAGCTGGGGCGTATTTGCGTGCGTCTTGTGATGTATTCATCTGATGGTATAGTTTGCCTGGGATATTCATCTGATAATTAAGGTAACAGCGATCGCCTATCCTATTTTCATCTTGTCTTGGGAATGAAACTATGACTCAAGCTTTACACCAGCTAATGAAATTCGATGAATTCATTGCTTGGTATCCAGACAATCCACAGCAACATTACGAATTACATGATGGAGTCATCGTTGAAATGCCACCAGCTACAGGAGACCATGAAGAGATAATTGGATTTTTGGTCGCAGAAATTGTCATAGAATATAAACGTTTAAATCTACCTTACTTCATCCCCAAAACAGCATTCATTAAACCATTAGAACATGAATCAGCATACTCCCCAGATGTAGTGATATTAAATCGCCCCAATTTAGTCAGTGAACCTCTGTGGAAAAAGGCATCAACAATCAGCCAAGCGGCTTCAGTTCCCTTAGTGATTGAAGTAGTGAGTACCAACTGGCGGGATGATTATGTCAAAAAAGCTAACGATTACGAAGTAATGGGAATTCCCGAATACTGGATTATTGACTATTTAGGATTAGGGGGTAAGCGATTTATTGGTAATCCTAAACAACCAACCATTTCTATTTACACTTTAGTAGAAGGCGAGTATCAAGTGAGTCAATTTAGAAATAGCGATCGCCTTATTTCAAACATATTCCCCGACCTCAATTTAACCACATCACAAATTTTTCAAGTTAATCAATAGTCAATAGTCATGAGTTATTAGTGTTCCTTCATTGTCCCCAATCCCCAATCCCCACCCCAGTCCCCAACCTCCGGAGAACCCTTTGCCTAAATTCATCACCTCTACCCAACCTGCACTCAAATTCATCCCCTACAGTTTCAATCCGTTGGTGGTGCGAATTTTTCATGCGGTGCTACCGTTTATCTTGAGATTTCGGACTCGTCCTTGGCTACCTGCGGGAATTGTGCAAGTAGAAGCGAAAAATGCTGAAATTTTGGCAGAACTATACTCACAATTCCAATCTGGTAAAATTCGGCTGTTGATGGCTTTTCGTCATCCAGAGGTAGAAGATCCCCTATGTGTTCTCTATGTGTTGTCTCGAATTGTGCCGCAGGTCGCCCGTGAGCAAGGCATCAAGTTAAAATATCCTCTTCATAGTCATTTTATCTATGACCGAGGAATGACTATCTGGGCTGGTAATTGGTTGGGGTGGTTGTTTTCCCGCTTGGGGGGTGTGCCGGTACGTCGCGGAAGGCGGTTAGATAAGCAGGCGATTCAAATGGCACGGAATTTATTTGCGAATGCTCAATTACCCATCGCCGTTGCTCCTGAAGGTGGTAATAATGGTCACAGTGGCATTGTTAGCCCTTTAGAACCTGGGACAGCGCAAATGGGGTTTTGGTGTGTGGAGGATCTGCACAAGGCTAACCGGAATGAAACTGTGATTATTGTGCCGGTTTCAATTCAATATCAATATATTCAACCACCTTGGTCAAAATTAGATCAATTACTCAGTCAGCTAGAAGCTGATAGCGGTTTACCTGTTCAATCTGTTGGTGATCATAAAAATCAGCCAGAAATCTATCATCAACGAATTTGCCGCTTGGGTGAATATCTAATTACGGAAATGGAAGAGTTTTATCGCCGCTTTTATCATCAAGATATTCCCAAAACCAATTCCTCAGAAACTGTTGCTACTGCCCATCAAGCATTAATAGATAGGTTACATCGATTACTAGATAAGGGTTTACAAGTTGCGGAGCAGTATTTTGGTGTGCAACCACAGGGTAATTTTATTGACCGTTGTCGCCGTTTAGAAGAAGCTAGTTGGAACTTGATTTATCGAGATGACTTAGGAGATATCAATACATTACCACCTCTGCACAGAGGGCTTGCTGACTGGGTAGCCCAAGAAGCCGATTTAAGGGTACAGCATATGCGGTTAGTAGAAAGTTTTGTGGCGGTGCAAGCTAATTATCTCCAGGAACAACCCACGGCTGATAGATTAGCGGAAACAGCTTTACTAATGTTTGATATGTTATCGCGAATTCGCTCATCTACATTACCAGGGCGATCGCGTCTAGGTTTCCGCAAAGCCATCATTAAGGTAGGTGAACCAATTTCTGTCACCCAATGCTGGGAAAAAGTACAAGGCGATCGTCCAGCAGTTAAACGTGCTGTTAACGAACTAACGGAAGATATACAAACAGCGTTAGAAACATTAATTCAGGACGAAATAATTAAAAGTTGACCGCAAAAATATCAAGCAAGCTGTTGATGATAGTTAGCAAATATTGATAAATGTTGAATAACAATATAAATCGCTGCTTCTATTCCTGGTTTTGGACATCTGCGTCATCATGTAATGGCAATTATGCAGGATAATTTTCAATTCTTTTGATAAGTAAATGCAACCTATTTTCAACTTATAATTAAATCTGAAATTTTTCGGGTGTAAATCACAACACATGATTAAGATTGAATTTTTCTAAAATCCCTTCCTATTTCCTATTACCTGTTCCCTTTTGACTACTTAAACAATTATGTTCAGTATATAAATATTATCCCTATACTAAAATTGTTTACTCCTCTAAAAATACAATTCTCAAGCCGAGAGATATAAATTTTTAACTAATGCTATTATGCAATAACCCGCTTAAATAATTGCTATAAACTATGAAAATAGCTACAGAATCCACGCTCAAAACACTAGGGAACTATGCTTATCAGGCGATTCAAAAACACTTTAATAAAATCTTGAAGTGGGAAAAACCTGTTAAGAAAGATGAAGACCCAGAAGCACTACATCAAATGCGTGTAGGTATGCGACGTTTACGTACAGCCGTTAGTCGGTTTGAGATAGTATTAGACCTACCCCAATCTGCTAATAGTAAGAACATCGGTAAAATTGCGCGTCGTCTTGGTAATCTTCGCGACTTAGACGTTTTAAAACAAAATTTAGAAACTCTCTATCAACCAAACCTACCTGCTAAAGAGCAGAAATCTCTACAAACAGCTTTTCATGATTTAAATAAACAGCGTGAAGAAGCCGTAAACAAAACTATAGCAACACTAAAAAATGATTCTTATCAATCATTGAAGCAAACCTTACAAACTTGGTTAGAAAAACCAGATTATAAACCACTAGCATCATTACCAATTCAGCAGGTATTACCAGATTTACTATTACCTGAATTGAGTCAATTTTTACTGCATCCAGGTTTCTTAGCAGGCACTGAAATTTTAGATAATGAACTCAAGATTCATCGTGAATGGTCTATTAAAACTGTAGAGAAATACTTAACAAATCAAGGTGAAACCATACACGATTTACGAAAACAAGCCAAGCGTCTGCGCTACCAAATGGAATTATTTACTGAATTATATGGAGAGTCCTACGCGGCGTATATTGCAGATGTCAAAAATATTCAAGACATATTGGGCAATATTCAAGATAGCGTAGTAATGGGTGAATGGTTGACGGATATATTTAAATCTGAAGTTAACACCAAATTACCAAAACTCACTAGCTTGTTAGCCTCTAACCGTTACCAGTGGTGGCAAGAATGGCAACCATTACAGGAAAGATATCTGCAAGTAGAAAATAGACATAACTTTCATCTCACAATTTTGCATCCTATCGGCAATGAGGTCATAGAGACGAGAGATTAATCTACTCACAATTCAAACTTTCTTTTATCTTTTGCCGTTTACCTTTTGCCGTTTACCTTTTCATATCAGCTACTTATGAGAAAAACTCACAATCAAACATGAAAAAAGGACTCTTGACTTTTGACTAAAATTCTTACTCAGCACGGGCTAAACGCCCCGCTACCGCTAACAGCACTCAGCACTGTCACCTAACGAACAGACAAAGTGATGGGAGCTTCCAAAGATAAAACATAAACACTACTTTGGGGAATCTGCACCACACGGATATTTTCTGGAGAACGCAAACCAGAAATCAAACCGTATGCACTACCTAACATTGCACCTCTGTCAAACTGGTCAGGATCACCATTGCTGCTAAATCCCATGATGCTACCACCAATCCGTCCCCAAATTGAACCACTTTCTACAGCTTTGTCATTGGCGCGCTTTTGAGTAATGGTTGTACCTGGAATAACTTGACTAGATGCTTTAATAGTAACGATGCGGCCGTTAATAACTATAGATTGAGCAATAATTTTTGCGCCGCCATCACTGGGTTTGAGAACTATGGTAACAGGAGTATTTTCTGGCGCGACGATATTACCTTGAGCATCTTTAATAGCACTAGCTAAAGGAACAGTCAGGGGATAATCCTTTTTTTGTCCAACATCGACTGTTACGGCTGCGGGGAATGAAACGACGAGTGCTGTATCTTGGGGAATACTAGTTTCTGAGTTGACTACTGGGGGTTGAGATGCTGCGGTGGGAACTGGTTGAGCTGTCGCTGGTAGAGTTAAAGAACCTAACAGGGATAAAGAACAAGCGATACTTAACAAAGTTTGGGATTTCATGGCTGTATTTTCCTTTGATTTCAGTGTTTTTGGGTGTTTAACCCCCTCACTTCATGAATAGGTTGGTTATTTGAGATTTATGCAGTCTCTTACTGAAAAAATCACCATTGATGAATCAATTCAAAATTAAAAATGTAGAGACGTAGTATTGCTACGTCTCTACAAGGCTTTCTTTAATATAAATTCATCTTAATTTAGGTAATCGTTCTATCTGGTTACGGATGTATTCAAGGCTACCGTTAAAGAAGATTTACCACTGGAATTGATGCCGAAATTCTAGGGTTTCACTTCTAACTCTCAAGGAGTCTGTCAGTATGAAGAGTGTCTTGAATAGTCCAGTAGTTCCTTCAAAACTGATTTTGAGTGTTGTTTTTGTAGGTAGTAGCATCTTTTCCACAACAGATTTTGCTCGTGCTGAAATTCCTACTTCCAATACTGGGATTCAAATCGCGCAGTCAGACAGATATACCAGACAAATTGGTGTTCAACTAGTCCGAGCCGCAAAAGCGGCTGGTCAGGGAGGACTACGTCTCACACATGATCCCTTTGTTGGGGATCTTGGTGGTAATGGAGAAGATGATATCACTGTGAATTTGAGACAGGGAGTTAGTTATGCGATCGTAGGCGTTTGTGATGAAGATTGTAATGATATTGACTTAAAACTTTATGATGACAATGGTAATCTCATCGCTTCTGATACTGAAACAGACGACAATCCTGTGGTTACAGTCAGCCCCCGTTGGAACGCCCGGTTTAAAATTAGGGTTGTAATGCCTAAATGTTCAAATGCACCTTGTCGTTATGGTATTGGAGTTTTTGGCAAGTAGATTACTTTGTGTCTCAGTTTGCAAAGCTAAGACAAACAATTTTAAATTCCTTTCTATGGGAGAGCAAGCCCTACTCTAGTTGGAAAGTGCTGGTTGCTGAGTATTGAATAATTTATTTTCTAGTAGTCCCCTAGCGTTGATTTCGCAATAGCCAATGCCATCCTGAACCTTGACGAGTTAACCAACGGTCTTCAACATTAGGGTGATGATCATCTAAATAAGGATCGTAGACTGGATAATCAGAATAGTTTGAGTCATCCTGCACACGAACTCTGACATTACGACAGTTACCTTCTATTTCTATGGTGACAGTATCATTGCGTTCTAAAGGAGAGTTTAAGAGACTGTCTCTAATCACGCGGCGTTGGCTATCTGAGTGTTGTCTAAATTTGGGAACACAACGCACTCTGACTACAGAATTATCCTGGGGATGATCTAATAAATAGGGTAAGATTTGTGAATTGCGAATTGAGCGAGAAGGCGTTTCAGCACTAGCTAAAGGCGCAACACTCAACAATAAAGTTGTGGAGAGAAGAATCATTCTCCACCCGAATCTGGTATTCATAGTTTTTCCTTAAATAAGCAGAACAGAGTAAATAACTCAAGGTTTGTAGTAAGGACTTTAGTCCTTTTTGGAGGACTAAAGTCCTTACTACGAACTCCATCCTAGTATTTTTGCATTACTTAACTTAGATGGGCTTTTTCAAGTCACTTTACTTACAGCAATTGCCAGGGTTATTACCCCGGCGGTTGAACAATTCAGAACTAAAAATTGTACATTAAATTCCAATTATTTATTTTCAAGTAGTTGGTTTACTTGTTGTCCACGACGACCAACTTTAATTTCGTAGCGGCGAGTTAAATTATCTTGATAGTTCATATCTCTAGCTGCGGCGGAATTGACGAACGCATCGCAATTTTTGCCTTGAACTACTGTGGAGGAACTGCTGCTACGTTCTTCTGTGCTGTTGCTGCGGGTGTCTTTTGATTCGCTACTATTTTGGCTACCTTGGCTGCTACCATTACCGTTAACACCTATACCGAAGATACTAACACCACCACCACCGCCATCATTATGGTTGCGAGCAGAACTAGAACGAGTGCTAGTAGAGGTAGCTAAGGCTATTTTGGTGGTGCTGCTGCTGGTGTTGCTACCTAAACCGACATCACTACATAAAGCACGAGGGTCTTTTGCTAAGGTGTTGGGGTCAACCCATGACTGATGGTCGCCTAAACCTTGAATTTCACTATTACCTACGGGGTTATTACTAGGTGCGGGCGTATTGGGTGTAACATTACCAACGGCACTGGGAACACTACCTGGCTTGAAAACACCGGATGGTTGAATATTAAATGGCCCTGCAAAAGCGGGAAGTGTGCTAGTTAACAGTGCAGTGGCGGTGAGTAGAGAACCCGTTAAGTGGCGTAATTTCATAATGTTTACCTCAAGTTTCAGTGTTGATGTGTGCTTTGGGTTTCAACCCCTTCACTTCATCAATAGGTTGAGCTTTGTAAGTTTATGCAACTCCCTGTCACTGTTCTTGGGAAACTCTCTAGATGTGTGCTAATTAGCACTTAAGCTTGGTGAAAGTAGAGATGAAGAACTGAGTAAAGGATTCTAAAATCCAAAATGCCATAATTATCCCACTACTGAGAGTTAAGCGTTATTTACATTAATTAATTAGTAGTTTGTTATACATTCGCCATAAATGGGTTTAATAATGGAGCTATTAATTTTTTGTTGTCACTGACGCTATGCAGTATCCACTGGAACTTACGTTTAAGCTTTGGGCTTTTGCACCACAAATATCTGTTGTTGATTCCCAAGGGAATTTGGCTTTCTATGTCAAGCAGAAACTCTTTAAACTCAAGGAAGCTATTACGATTTTTGCGGATGCGGAGCAGACACGCCCTCTGTACTATATCAAGGCCGATCGCATTATTGATTTCTCTGCTCGTTATGATTTCACTGACAGTGATGGCACTTATGTGGGTGGAGTCAAACGCCGTGGTTTAAAATCCATATGGAAAGCCCGTTATGACATTTTTGACGGTGAGGAGAGTAATTTAAATATCCAAGAACAAAACCCTTGGGTAAAGGTAGCGGATGCACTGTTTGCGGAAATTCCGGTTTTAGGTTTATTTACAGGTTACGTGTTCAACCCTGTATATATAGTCAGTCGGGCTGATGGTACACAGGTGATGCGCTTAGAAAAAATCCCCACGTTCCTTTCTCGGAAGTTTATCATTAAGACCATTGATCAGATGAGCGATCGCGAAGAACAGCAAATTCTCTTAAGTTTAGTGATGATGCTGTTATTAGAAAAAAATCGTGGTTAATAGAATCCAGCTAATAGTTAAAGGTCAAAAGATAGCAAAACACTAGCTTTTGACTTTTAACTGAATTTTTTAAACCTGGTTATCTAACCAATTAATTTCTGCCAAGTCATTGGCCCAACGATAGCATCAGCCAATAAACCATACTGTCTTTGAAATTTCTTAACAGCTGCTTCTGTTTGTGGGCCAAAAATGCCGTCAATCTCAACACCTATACGGTGTTGTAAATATCTGACTACAGGGCCTCCAGCATGATTAGGTCTAAGAATACGTTTGGCGAGAATTTGATTGATAACGTTCCAGGTAGTTTCTCCCACAATTCCTGTTTGTTCTATACCCACAATCCCCTGAAATCTTTCGATCGCGAATTTAGTTTCAGGATTGAGTTGATTATTTTCTACTAGTGCTTTACCATTTTTATCAGTAACTTTAAGCCTATTTAAAGACCTTTGTAGCCTCATTACACTAGTATCTATATTTTGTTCTTCATCTGGAACAGCATTTACAGCTACAGTAGGTAATTTACCGGTCAAGCCTTTAACAATAGCATTAGCTGTTGCTTCAGAGTTAAATAGATTCATATCTTTTTGAGAATCTATAAAGCAACATTCCACCAAAATTGCAGGCATATTAGTATTTCGCAAAACAAATAGGTGAGAACCGTTTTTTACCCCGCGATTAAAATATCCTAATTTAACAATTTCATCTAATACAGGTTGAGCAATTCTTCTGCCTGAGTCGCTAGTTGCAAATACTTCTACACCATTGGCCTGTCCATTAAAGGCATTGAAATGGATAGAAACAAAAACTTCGACTCTAGAAGCATTAGCTCTATTGCATCTTTGTGATAGAGAATCTCTAACTGAAGCTGCCCTATCCGGCTTACATAACACTACTTCATGACCTAAAGCCTGTAACTTAGAGGCCACTTTGGTACCAACATCTATAGTTAAATTATCTTCAAATCTGATACCTCTAGCTCCTGTATCTGGTGGGCAATTGTGACCCATATCTATACCATATTTCATGAGTTCATCCTCACATAATTTTCCAATACACTGATTGCTGTTTATTTTTGATTTTGATGTTATATCCTGTTCGATAAAATCCATCACCTCTACTGGGATGGAGTATTTTCACTGCTGGGGGTGAATATTACAAGATATTGCTGAAAGAGTTCCGTTGAACAAGTTCGTATTTTAACAAAAAAAAATTAGTCAATAGTCAATGGTCAATAGTCAATAGTCATTAGTCATTAGTCATTAGTCATTAGTCATTAGTTTTTCTTCCCTGTCCCTGTCCCAATCCCCAATACCCAGTCCCCAGTCCCCAGTCCCCAATCCCCCAGTCCCCAGTCCCCAATCCCCAGTCCCCTCATTTCCTCTGGGTGGTAAATACGCACCACATAACAAACACTGTCAAACTCAGATAAATAGACACAGTTAACCACTCTTGCCAGCTACCAGATAGATTATTCATCAGTCAAAATGCGGTAAATCACTAAAATACTTCTCTATTCTCTAATCTACGGGCTTATACTATCGGTAGATTCCTGGATTGATTTTCTCAAAAAATTTTGCCATTTTTCCGGAAATGACTAAAATGCAGTGGTATTACCTATTAGTACAGCTAAGTACAACGATTTATACAGAAACTTTATATTGAACCCCTGGGGAATATACCCCCTTTACAATTGTCAAAAGCCTGGTGTTTAACGCCGGGCTTTTGATTTTGATACCCAGTTGGCGATACATATCAGCATTTCAGCCTAAATATGTTCCTATGGTGGCAAACCGCATCATCTCAATTTTGAGTAGATTAACAATAGGTACTCTTTGGGGACATTATGACTTTTGTAACAGATCAGGATTTGGTGTTGGTTGTGGGTGCAACTGGTGGAGTTGGACAGATGGTAGTAGGAAAACTGCTACATAAAGGTGTGAGGGTGCGTATTCTGACGAGAAACACCCAAAAAGCTACAAATATGTTTAATGACAAGGTGGAAATTGTGGTTGGAGATATCCGCAACCCCAGCACACTTACCGCCGCAGTAGAGAATGTCACTCATATCATTTGTTGTACTGGAACTACGGCTTTTCCTTCTGAAAGATGGGAGTTTCACCCCCAACCTAATTTAATTGACTGGGTGAAAATTTTGCTAGATGCTGACTACAGAGAAACTGCGGCGAAAAATACACCCACAAAAGTCGATGCTGAAGGTGTGAGTAATTTAGTTAATGTTGCGCCAAGCAATCTGAAAAGGTTTGTTTTTGTCTCATCTGTGGGGATTCTTCGCAAAAATCAAGTACCTTTTAGCATTCTCAATGGCTTTGGTGTGCTGGATGCTAAACAAAAGGGTGAGCAAGCAATTATCAATTCAGGATTACCTTATACAATTATTCGTCCTGGACGTTTGATTGATGGCCCTTATACTTCCTATGACCTCAATACTTTGCTAAAGGCTACTACAGGCGGTAAGTTAGATGTGGTCATCGATAAGGGTGATACTCTAGTCGGTGATGCCAGTAGAATTGATGTAGCGGCTGCTTGTGTGGAATCTATTTTTTATCCCTCCACTACCAATCAAGTTTTTGAACTAGTTAATAAGGGAACAAGGCCGCCTGTAATTGATTGGGAAAAGCTTTTTTCAGGTGTTGCGTAAATGCAAAATGATTTATTGATTTAGGACATCTTTTTTGTGCTGTGGTGCAGCAGCTACCGCAGCAACTTCTGCTATTAGCTCCTGAGAAACACCCATCTCCTTCAAGGTTTCCATCAAATCCTCTGCAACCGCATCAAAATGTTCGCTGCTTAAACCTTGCTTTTCGACCAAATCTTGGTGAGCTTTCCGCATATAGCGACCGTTATATTCATCAGTTCCACCAAAGGCATAAGTCAGAAAAGCTTTCTGATGTGCGCGTTGCGTTACCATATCCACATCAGCAAAAAAGTGCTTGATGCGGTCATCCTGCAAAACTCGCTCATAGAATTTGTCAACTGCTAAGTCAACAGCAGCAGCACCGCCAAGTTTTTCAAATAAAGTTGCCATAATTACAGTTCCAATATGTTTGTTAGTAGATAGTGATGAAATGGAATCAGAATGAGGCACATAGATGCCCACCATTGAGAAACTTGGATTTTAATCAATTTTATTGCTACCACTAGCCATTACACATCCGCCTGCTAGTAGAAAAGCTAAAGTCGTGCCTACTGCACCTATAACGGGTGTAATGCTTTGGGGTTGGGGAAGGAATACGCCGAATAAACTCATGGCTAATGAAAATCCCCCGAAGTACATTCCTATTCCTAAACCCGACCAACGTTGAGGCATTAATTCTAAAGCAAAGGGAATTGTGCCGTTAATAATTAAACTAAAGCCTAATACTATTAGTAATAAACAAGGAATTGATAAATTTGCGAAAACTATTAACAATAGGGAAATAATAGTGACACCAATCCCAACTAACATGGCGCGACTGTTACCGATTTTAACAGCAAACCAACCGGCAGGGAGTGAAGCAAAAGCGATCGCAATTCCTACCGCCACCATTAACCAAGCATTTTGACCAAATTGTGCTTGTAAATTCTTACTCACAACATCCATCAGTAAGCGAGAACCCCAACCAATCCCAAAACCAGCACCCAATATTAAACTGAGTTCTGACCAAGGTATGGAGTTGATTGCTGTGTGATGTTCGTCAACTGGGTTATCAGGAGGGGTAACTATACGTAGTGCAGCTGTTACCGCTAATAATACAAAGGAAGCGATCGCAAATGTCCAAATCGGCCCTAAACCCAAAATAAACTGATTCACCACACCCCGAAACGCCCCAATTATTCCTCCTGCTAAAGTGACAACACTAAATGCTAAAGGTAACTCGGCGGGGAGAGAATATTTAATTAATAAAGCCATCGCCGGCGAACGAAAGATAGTCATAGCGATCGCCCATGCTATTAATGTGAAAGGGAGGAGCGATCGCCAAACCTCAGTCGGTGGTACAAAAGTTACAATACTAGGAATTGCTATAAATAATGTGGCGGACATAATCACACCCGCCGAAATCAACAAAAATCTACTACCTACCCGTTCCTTGGCTTTGTCTGACAGTCCACCCATGAGAGGTTCTAAAATTACGGCCAAGGCGTTTTCGATAATTAAAATAACCAATGCTAAGGATGCAGGAAAACCAAATTGGGTTAAAAGTTGCGGTACGTAAGCATTATAAATTACCCAGCAGAGGGTAATTGCTCCTTGCAATGCTGCTAATGTCCACACTTGCACCCATAAAATATTAAATTGTGGCTTGGCAATATTCATTTAAAGTGTGATCAATAATTCCCCTATACCAATTCGCAATTCGCAATTCGCAATTCGCAATTAAAAAACTTAGATGCAGCAAAGCTTTTAGGGTTTATGTCTGTATCAAGGTTTTTGTGAATTGGTATTAAGTCTAAGATACAGAGATTTTGGGGCTTTATTTGTAAATTAAATAGAAGTTTTTTTACAATTCGTAATGGACTAATACCAATTCACTAAAATTCTGATAAAGATACAAACCCAAAAACCTCTGTCAAGTCAGGATTTATCAATTGCGAATTGCGAATTGCGAATTGCGAATTGGTATAACGTCCCGCTACGCTAACGTAATTAAATAGATAATTTACCGTTAATTTTATCTTTAATTTTTCTGGTAGAAGCAACTAGAATTTTGCCAATTTCTTTGGTTTCTTGCAGAAGAGGTTCAAATTTATTTTTTCAATTAATTCTGATTCGATTAATATTTCGAGCCAATATTCAGTTTCTCTTTCTTCTTTAAGTGCAATCTCTAATTTGTGAAGAAAATCTTTATCAGATTGAGCAGACTGGGCTTCTCTGACATTTGCACCAATGGAAGTACCGCTACGTAGCAGTTGTTTTGATAATGTTCGACACACTCCAGGTTTTTCATCTAAAAAACTACAAGCTTTAACTATCCTGATTGCTAAGGCTTTTGTTCTATCGCTAATACCAATATTTTGATTCATACATTTTAATCTGAGTTAATAACATTCTTACTCACATTAAATGTCAGTACAATTCGCAATTCGCAATTCGCAGTTCGCAATTAATGCCCCCCGATTTATACGTAGGCTTGAACAAAACAAGGTATAAAATTTTTCTATCCATCAATAAATTTAGGGGCTTGTACCATCAAGGAATAATTGGTCACTCATTTTAATTTAGAAAATTGCGAATTGCGAACTGCGAATTGCGAATTGTTTTAGATGTTACAGTTTACAAGTCTGGATGCGAGAGAAGAGATCCCCCCAACCAACCCCCCAACCCACCCACCCCACAACACCCCCAAACCTCATACCGCACATGGGTAAGTGTCCTTTAGGGGAAGATGTGCTAAAAGTTAAATCTCTATAGTATATCCAGTTTCCTTTCCAAGTTACATCTACTCCGTATATCCAGTTTCCTTTCACTCTCCATCCTACGCGATCGCCAAATTTATCCCAGGCTTCTTTGTAATACTGACCGTCTGGTTTACCACCGACGCTTAAGTAGATTTCTTTTTGAACACTGAAGCCAAAATGTCCATTGCTATATTTTACCCACAGGCGGTCAATGGTACGGAGGTCAGTACAGGGAAAGTTTAATAATTCTTCACTTCTAATCCAGTCTTCTTCTTCACGCCCTACTACCTGAAACATTACCAGATAGGTTTCATAGTCTGCTTCCTTCCATTTTTTTGCTGCTAGTAAGTCGCGCAATTTCGTATAATCTACACCTCTTTCTGAGGCTAATTCATTTTGACGTAGTTTCTCAGCTTCTTCTTGTTCGCGTTTTAGTGTTTCGGCTTCCTGTTGTCGTCGTATTTCAGCCTCTAGTTCTCGTTTTAGCCTTTCTGCTTCTTCCTGTTCTCTTTGTCTTCTTAAAGCTTCAGTTTCCTGTCGTTGCTTCTCAGCTTCTTCCTGTTTGCGTTGACGTTTCTGCTTGAGTTCTTCCACAGCAGTACGGATACCTCTGGCTACATCTGTGAAAGCCTCATCTTGATCAGTCCAAGATTTGACAGGTTTAGCATTCTTGGGTAAAGCTTGTAGTCTAGCAAATGGCGCGCCAGCCCAATCAACACTCCGCAAAATCACCGGAATTACACAAGCTTCACCTGTATTGTGGCGTTCTATTGCCCTTTTAACTTCCACATCCCAACAATACCTAGAAAAAAGGAAGTCAGAACTGACAAGCAGCAGAATAATGTCGGCTGTATTTAAATTGTCGTTAATTTGATGATCCCATTCTTGCCCAGGTAGTATCTTGCGGTCATGCCAGCTTGATATTACACCCTGCCATTCTAATATAGTCAGGTGTTTAGCTAATTCATCCCGTAGAGTTTCATCCTTGTGAGAGTAAGAAAAGAAAAGCTTGAAAGATACCTCTGACATTTTCGCGCTCAGGAGTAGGATAAATTAGGCTTAGGTTAAATTATAGTGTTTTTGCCCAATTTCCCTGAGCATCTGATGGAAAAGTAGGTTGGGTTAAGCGTAGCGCAACCCAACAATGATCTGAAAAACTCAACCTAGTACCTCGGTGTTGGGTTTCCTTACGTCAACCCAACCTACTGATCGTTAATTCTTGCTCCCCTTCCCTTGTAGGGAAGGGGCTGGGGGTTAGGTCTGAGCAATAATGCAATCAAGCCGAAAAAATTTTATTTAGTATAAATTTTAACCAGATTCTTCATCTAAAGCCTTCTGTATTGCCCTCCTGCAAAATTCCGAAGGATCATCTTTTGCCTTCACTGCATCTTTCATCTCTTTAGTGACGCGAAAACTTAGGTTGTCTGTTAACTCTCTACTCTCCTGATTTCCAAAATTTTCTGGTTTACCTTTAGGGTTTGACATTATCCCAAGAATTTTAAAAATAAATCTAAACCTATGCGCGTATTAATCTACATTATTTAATCAATAATGCAATCCAGTGAGAAAATTTTACTGAGTATAAATTTTAACCAGATTCTTCATCTAAAGCCTTCTGTATTGCCCTCCTGCAAAATTCTGGAGGATCTTCTTGTGCTTTCACCGCATCTTTCATGTCTTTAGTGACACGGAAACTTAATTGTTCTGTTAATTCTTTACTTGGTTGATTACCGAAATTTTCTGGTTTACCTTTGCGGTTTGACATTGTATAGAAATATAAATAACGCTTGAATCCGATGAAACCAACGGTATAGAGTTTTTAAACGGTGGTGGTAACAAGCTGGAAACTGGTACACCACCGATACCACTTTTACAAATGGCAATACTTATTTTATGCTGTTTAGTCGCACTGAACTAGAACTGTTAACCATTCCCCAACTAAAAATGCTTTGTAACCGCTATGGATTAAAACCAACAGGTAATCCAGGTTACAAGACTGCATACATCACAACCTTAATGGCTTTCCCTGCACTAGCATTAAAGCAACTAGAAGATGGCAGAGGCTTAAAATTCCCTACGTTTGTTAGCTATCAAGCAGTAGGTAGCGCATTAGAAGAAATGGGAACACCCACTACAGAACAGTCCGCACTCATCAGAATTTCCCTGGAAGGTAAATCAATTAATCATCCTGAAAAGTACGGTCAGCAAAAGTTAATCGCCTTATACAATGCTAAAGATCACCTAGAACGGGCAATCAGTTTGTTAGATATTCAGTAGGGACTGGGATTGGGGATTGGGGACTGGGGACTGGGGACTGGGGACAAGGTAGATTTATACTCCAATGCCCTATGCCCTATGCCCCATTCCCCATGTCTATTTAGTATTCAGGAACGGAAGAATCTACTTCCCGACTCCAAGCGGTGATACCACCTTTAACATTTGTACCGACAATTCCCGCATCCTTGAGGATAGATAAGGCTTTAGCCGATCGCCCGCCCATTTTACAATGAGCAATTAAGCGATGACCGTTGAGTATTTCTTTGACTTTGGCTACACCATTACCATTTTCAATTTCTGGTAAAGGTACTAATACTGAACCAGGAATTTTGGCAATGTCGTACTCGTTGGGGTTACGCACATCTAGCAGCACAAAATCCTTTGCACCACTATCAAGTAATTCCTTCAACTGAGTTACAGTCATTTCTTGAATATCTTGCTGCTGTTGCGCCTCGGCTGCTTTGGCTTGAGGAATACCGCAAAATTGTTCGTAGTCTATCAGCTTTTCAATTACTGGGCGCACTGGGTTGGGACGCAGTTTTAACTCCCGGAATTTCATATCTAGGGCATTGTACAGCAACAATCTGCCACTCAATGTATTGCCATTCCCCAGAATAATTTTGACGGTTTCTGTGGCTTGAATGACACCAATAATCCCTGGCAGAATCCCTAATACGCCACCTTCTGCACAGGAAGGAACCATTCCTGGTGGTGGTGGTTCTGGGTATAAGTCGCGGTAGTTCGGCCCGCCTTCGTAGTTAAATACTGTTGCTTGTCCTTCAAAGCGGAAGATTGAACCGTAAACGTTGGGTTTGTTTAACAATACGCAAGCATCGTTGACTAGATATCTAGTGGGGAAATTATCTGTGCCATCCACCACGATATCGTAATCTTTAACGATATCTAGGGCATTTTCGGAACTTAAGCGGGTTTCGTAGAGATCCACCTGACAATAGGGGTTAATCTCATGAATGCGGTTTTTTGCGGATTCAATTTTGGGTTTACCTACCCAGGATGTACCATGAATAACTTGACGCTGTAGGTTAGAAGTATCTACAACATCGAAGTCAACAATACCGATGCGACCGATACCTGCGGCTGCTAAATATAACAGTAGTGGTGAACCTAGCCCACCTGTACCGATACATAATACACTGGCAGCTTTCAGGCGTTTTTGCCCATCTACTCCCACCTCTGGCAAAATTAGGTGACGAGAGTAGCGTTCGTAATCATCTTTGGTCAACTGGATCTCATCCAGATTGGGATTAAGCATAGCAGTTTGAATGAGGACGCGCGGAATATTGATTGTATCGAAAAATGATGTCTGTGTTTTAGTTTAAGTATTGAGATTATGTTATCAGGAAAGGTGGGGACTGGGGATTGGGGACTGGGGATTGGGGATTTTCTAGTTTCTGGCTGTGAGAACGGAAATCTTTTCGGTTTGAAATTGATGATTTTCGTTAAGAGTCCAACTGTTGATTTCACTAGCTACACCGTTTTGAACGGAAACTATGATGTATGAGTATCCTGGCCAAGCATACAAGCGATCGCATTCTGAGGGAATAGCCGGATAATTGGGATGGGAATGATAGATACTAATGATATTTAAGGCGCGATCCCGTGCTGATTTTTGTACTTCTAACATGATTTCGGGAGTGATCGCATATCTTCGTTCGGTGCTGTGGGTATTACTATTCTCTGTGAAGTTTTCTGCTTCACTATTCCAAGCGTTAGCTGTGGGTATTACCTCGACTACAGTTTTCACACTCCCAGTGACATAGCCTAAAATTAACCCACAACACTCCTCTGGGTAAGTGCTTTCAGCGTGACGTTGAATAGTTTGTAAGTGTTCTGGGAGCAGTTTAATCACTGGTGGAAGCATGATATTGACTTTGCCGAGAAATAATTATGCGATCGGTTGGCGTTACCCTGGTTTTCGCTTTAATATGACTACTACATATCGACCATTCACCCTCAACGCTGAAATTAATCATGATTGATCAGGAACAAGTTCGTAAAGTTGCTTTGCTGGCACGTTTAGAATTAACTCCAGAAGAAGAACAACAATTTACTACTCAGCTAGGTAGTATTTTGGAATATGTAGAGCAGTTGAGTGAGTTGGATGTCACCGATGTTCAGCCTACAACACGGGCTATTGATGTCAGCAACGTGACAAGAGAAGATGAATTACAGCCCTATCCTGAAAGAGAAGCTATTCTCAACAATGCACCAGAGCAAGAAGGCGATTTCTTTAAAGTACCAAAAATTTTGAATGTGGAATAGTCAATAGTCATTAGTCATTAGTCAATAGTCAATAGTCATTAGTTAGCACTCAGCACTCAGCACTCAGCACTCATTACTTCGTCTACCTTGTCTCCCATCCTCAACCCTCCGGTGTAGGCATGGTAAACTGCGGACTCGGCATAGTGGGTAATACTATAGGCTGGGGTGTGGCAGCATCTAGTTGTAATTGTGCTTCATTGCGCGCTCTAATTGCAGGTTGGTCATTTGGCTTGTATTTTAGGGCTTGATCATAGGATGCGATCGCTTCTTTGTAGCGTTGTAAACTATACAAGGCATTACCGCGACTATACCAGCTTTCGTAATGATTGGGTTTGTAGCGTACTGCTTGGCTATAGGATGCGATCGCGTCTTCGTATTTTTGTAAATTATATTGAGAGTTGCCTAAACTATACCAAACTTGATAATTCTTGGGTTGAAGTTTGGCGGCTCGCTTATAAGCTTCTATGGCTTCGGTGTAATTTTGGTTTTGATGTAATGACCAGCCTTTACCATACCAGGCTTGATAATTATTAGAGTTGGTTTTCAAGATTTGGTTGAATGTTTCAATTGCTTCTGGATAACGTTGTAAGGTAATTAAGCTATTCCCTTTTGATAGCCAAGCTGCTTCATAATTGGGGTTATATTGCACCGCTTTATCATAGGCTTTGATGGCATCTTCATAACGTCTCAAGTTAACTTGAGAATTGCCTAAATTATACCAAGCACTAACATAATTAGGTTTGATTTCTACGGCTTTATTATAAGCTGTGATCGCTTCATCGTATTGTTTTAAATTTTGGAAGGCTAAACCCTTATTATACCAAGTCACATAATCGTCTGCTTTTAATTCTAAAGCTTTATTATAAGCATTAATAGCATTATCATACTGTTTTAATATACTGAATGTTTCGCCTTTAGCACTCCAGATTTCGGGAGAATTTTGATTAAGTTTTAAAGCCTTATCAAAAGAGGCGATCGCTTCTTGGTATCGCTGTAATTTTTGTAAGGCAAAACCTCTACCATTCCAAGCTTCTAGGTAATCTGGTAAAATTTGAATGGCTTTATCATAGGCTGTCAATGCTTCTTGATATTTCTCTAATTTCGCCAGAGTTCTAGCTTGTCCATACCAAGCTTGTGGATAATCTGGTTTCATTGTGGTGGCTTGGCGATAAGCATTCAGAGCGTCTTGATAGCGTTGCAATTCAAATAATGTATTACCTTGTTTAGAAAGTTCTATGGCATTGCTCACATTGACATTATTAATTACGTAGGTTGCAGCTACACCAGTTAAACCCGTTAATAAAATTGCAAATAAAATCTTCAAGAATATACTTTTTCGATGCGAAAAAAAAGATGTTTTCTGGGGTGGTAAAGTAGGGGTGACAGGTAAAGTATTAGATACCGATTTTGTTAATTCCGTAAGTGCGTTTAAAGCGGACGTAGCTGTAGAATAACGTTGACGAAAATCATAACAAACCATTTTGTCAATTAAGTTGGCAAAGTCTGGGGAAACTGTAGCTTGATTGCGCCAGATAATTTCATTAGTTTCAGGATCTTGCTCAATTTGCAAAGCTGACAAACCTGTGAGTGCTTGAATGGCAAGTATCCCTACTGCATAGATATCACTGCTAAATTTGGGATTACCTTGTGCTTGTTCACCAGGAATATATCCAGGTGTGCCAATAACTACAGTAGATTTTGGTTCACCTGCGGTATTGATGATTTGGGTTGTAATTTGTTTCACCGCACCAAAATCTATCAAAACTAACTTACCATCCTCACGCCGTAAAATATTACGGGGGTTAATATCACGGTGAATGACATTTTGCTCATGCACAAATTCCAAGATAGTCAGAAGTTCTGCTAACAGTGCGGTGACTTCCGCCTGCGAATAGGTAAGTCCTGTGGTGATTTCTTGAGAGAGATTGTAACCTGGAATGAGTTCCTGTACTAGATAAAACTCCGCGTTATCCTCAAAGTAAGCCAAAAGTTGCGGAATGCGATCGTGTTTGCCTAATTTATAGAGTACCTGCGCTTCTGTATCAAATAATCGCCGTGCAATTCCTAAAGTATGAGGATCTTTCGACTGGGGTTGGAGTTTTTTCACAACACACTTAGGTGAACCGGGTAAATGGGTATCACAAGCCACAAAAGTTTCACCAAATCCCCCTCCTCCCAAGTGGCTAATAATTTGGTATCTTCCCACAAGTGTGTTTCCTAGCATCCAGTGTACCTAGTCAAGTGCATTGCAATCTGATTCCAATCTTGCCATAGGTTTGAGATATTGGGCATGGGAGGAAGGCAGAGT
Source organism: Aliinostoc sp. HNIBRCY26 (assembly GCF_050235535.1). Taxonomy (GTDB): domain Bacteria; phylum Cyanobacteriota; class Cyanobacteriia; order Cyanobacteriales; family Nostocaceae; genus Trichormus. The sequence goes on along the minus strand of NZ_CP189852.1, from coordinate 3,081,019 downwards.
CAGCAGGAGAGAAAATGAATAACTCAATAGAACGACTGAAAATCACCAAACCATGTTAATTAATGTAAAAATACTATGAATTCATTTCGTAGTAAGGACTTTAGTCCTTTTTTGTTCGCGAAGCATCTCTAAGAGAAGTCATTGCGCTAGCGTAGTGGCATGAAGTCCATTGCGAATTGCGAATTGCGAATTGCGAATTGGTTTAATTACTTACCTTGTTCTACTTATCTAACTTTAGATACTTGCTCAGTAGAATCCTAATACCTGAGTAATGATTTTTTATATATCTGATGAGAGATTGATTTTTAATAGTAGAAAAATCATACTCAATCAGATTTATGTGATGTCTCCAAACGGATATCGCATTATGATTTGGATTTTTCCTATGTCAATGCCCAATGTTGACCAAATTGGCTATAAATTATCTCAGGAATTGATATTTGTACGAGAAAAAATTACTAGATTAAAAGAATTAGAAAAACAATATCAACGCAGACAAGCATTACTTGAGGCACAAATAAAAGCCACCGGAGTTCAGCCACCTTTACAATTAATTAATGGTGGAGTTTCTAGTCAGGAAGTACAACCAGAAAGTGAGAATTTAACAGAAAGTGAGGAACGGCTGAGGCTAGCTTTAGAAGCTGCAAATATGGGATTTTGGGATTGGCATATACCGACTCAAAAAGTCATCTGGTCTGAGAACTATGAGCTTTTGTTTGGTTTAACTTCTGGTAGTTTTTCTGGGACTTATGAGGCTTTTTTAGCTTGTTTGTACAGTGAAGATAGACAAAGAGTTATACAGAAAATTGTTCAAACTCAAGCAGAAAAAACACCTTATAGTGATGAATTTCGTATAGTTTGGCCTGATCAAACGGTACATTGGATTGCATCTAAGGGAAAATTTTTCTTTGATCACCAGGGACAAGCGATCAGGATGATTGGAACTTGTATGGATATTACTGAAAGTAAACAAGTAGCAGCAAATACACAGATTTTAGTGAACAAAATTCAAGAACAAGCCAATATATTAAATGCTATTCTCACTACTTCAGTAGATCACATTTTTATTTTTAATCGTACAGGTGAATATCAGTACGTCAGTCATGGTGGTGCGGCGGTATTGGGTTTGCGTCCAGAGGAGATGGTGGGAAAGACTGTGAGAGACTTAGATTTACCACCAGAATTCATAGAAAAAGTAGAGAGTCAATCTCAAACGGTCATCACAACAGGTATACCTATTAAAGATGAGTGTACCTATGTCACAGCAAACGGGATTCAATACTATGAGTATATTCTCACTCCACTACGTAAACCTGACCAAAGTATTGAGGGTGTGATCACGGTTTCGCGTAACATTACAGCACACAAGCAAATTGAACAATCCTTACGTCATAGTGAGGCTAGATTCCGGCGGTTGTTTGAATCTAATTTAATTGGGGTAGCTTTTTGGACTGTTGATGGCTTGATTACCGAGGCCAATGATGCTTATTTAAAATTGGCTGGCTATACCCGTGAAGAGTTCGCCGCTTTGGGTAGCATTGATTGGCGAGAACTTACCCCACTTGAATATAATCATTTAGACGATCGCGCGATCGCCCAAGTTAAAACTCATGGTGTTTCCCAAGTTTACGAAAAGGAATATATTCACCGCAACGGTAAACGGGTAGCAGTCGTATTGGGGATAGCTTTACTCAATGACTCCCAAAACAGGGGAGTGGCGTTTGTGCTAGATATTAGTCAACGCAAACAAGCAGAACAAGAACGCGATCGCCTACTACATCAAGAAAGATTAGCACGCCAAGAAGCAGAGGTTGCTAACCGCATCAAAGATGAATTTTTAGCGGTTCTCTCCCATGAACTCAGAACACCACTTAACCCGATTTTAGGTTGGTCAAAATTACTCCGTTCCCGCCAATTTAATCAGTCTACTATTGACCAAGCCCTAGAAACCATTGAACGCAATGCTAAACTGCAAACGCAATTAATTGAAGATTTATTAGATGTTTCCCGCATCCTGCAAGGTAAATTGACATTGAATTTGTGTCCAGTCAGTGTAGTTATGGTAGTGGAAGCGGCGGTGGAAACAGTGCGACTAGCAGCAGAGGCTAAGTCTATTATCATTGAGAAAGTTCTTGACCATAATTTAGGTCAAGTCATGGGTGATCCCAATCGACTGCAACAGGTAATCTGGAATTTACTATCTAATGCTGTGAAGTTTACACCCCCTGGTGGTAGGGTAAATATTCACCTCACAGAAGTGAATCACCAAGTGCAAATTCAAGTCAGTGATACAGGTAAGGGTATTGCACCGGCTTTTCTTCCTCATGTGTTTGATTACTTTCGCCAAGCTGACAGTACAACTACGAGAAAATTTGGTGGTTTGGGTTTAGGACTAGCGATCGCGCGTCAAGTTGTAGAATTACACAGAGGGAGTGTGCAAGCATTTAGTCCAGGGGAAGGAATGGGTGCTACCTTTCGAGTCAACTTACCACTGATACACAAACATGAACCCATGAGTTATGAAGAAGAACAACCGTTATCAACTCACCATCAATCTTCCACACTGAAAGGTAAAAAGGTGTTGGTAGTAGATGATGAACCGGATATCAGAGATTTGGTGAGTTTTATTTTGGAAGACTATGGCATTGAAGTAACTGCCGTCAAGTCAGCACAAGAGGCTTTAGAAACACTATCTGAGTCATTACCAGATATTTTAATCAGTGATATCGGAATGCCGGAAGTAGACGGTTATATGCTGATGCGACAATTAAGACAACAGCCACCAGAACTTGGCGGAACTATTCCCGCGATCGCCCTGACGGCTTATGCTGGAGAAATTAATCAACAACAAGCTATCACGGCGGGATTTCAAATGCACATATCCAAGCCTGTAGATCCTGATGCTTTAATTGAAGCGATCGCTAGTTTGGTTAATAGTCAATAGTCAATAGTCAATAGTCAATAGTCAACAGTCAACACTCATTACTCATTACTCAGCACGTGCTAAACGCCCCGCTTCCGCTAACAGCACTCAGCACTCATTACTCAACAGTTGCTATCCTCTATTCTGTGTTTGTTTTCGTCATATGAATTTTCCGCAGTTTCCATAAAAAAGCCTCCCATCTTTAGGAGGCTAAAACTTTAAGCGGAGACAGTTTTGTTACATAATCTGAGTTTGGGATAAGAAAACAGACAGGTAAGAATACCAATTCGCATCAGAATTTTAGTGAATTGGTATAGGCTGAAAACAGCGATTACTCATAACTTATAACTCAGCACTCAGCACTCAGCACTCAGCACTCATTACGGTTTCCTCTCTCCTGGTGGTGGAAGTGTGGGAGCATTTCCTGGGGCTTGAGGTGTTGTCTGGGGTGCTGGTGGAGTGGCGGCGGGAGTGTTTACCACTGGTTGGGGAATGGTGACGGCGGCGGCGGGATTGGATGATGTCGATTCGTCAAAACGGAGAAGCGATCGCGCGTGTTTATAATAGGTAGCCCATCTTCTGGGATCGGGACGAGTCCGCCATTGTTGACGACTGACTCCTAAAGTTAAAATCGGGGCGATTGCTCCATAACTTTGTACGGAGACAATTACGGAAACATCTGTTACTAGAATATCTTTATCAAAGCTGCGTTGGGCTGCGGCTCTTGCTGTCATTTCGGCGCGTCTGAGTATGGCTTCGTAACCTTCATCCGGTAATCGATCAATAGTTAAATCTACTCTGGCTGTGTAGGCTCTGGCAATTTGGGGGGAGATGGTTTCCGTGACTATCCACACAGACACAGGTGCTAAGAGCAAAAATACTAAGGGAAATGTCCGGATTTTTTTGTCAAATTGGCTAATAAATGAGAAGGGAATGATCGATGATAGTTGGTGCATACCAATTTTGATCATAACTTTATAGCTCCCTGGTGAAGTTCGATATTTTGAATAAGCTGAGGGTTTTTCCTGACATATATGTAATTCTAATTACATAAATTCGGTGAATCCAAAAGAATCACCAAAACTATAAGCAATAGGTTAGCTTTGTTTTTTCAGCAAAGCCAACCGCAATTTTAGGCAAGCACACAACAACCTACAAAGGGCGGGATGGCAAACTACTGGGCGATCGCCATAGGCATCAATCAATATCAGTTATTTCAACCTTTAAGTTGCGCTCAAGCTGATGCTGAGGCGTTAAAAGATTTTTTAGTACAGCAGGCGGGTTTTTTAAATCAACGTTGCCTGCTGATGAGCGATACATCACCACCAATTGGTGATCGATCCACCCATCCGACGAAAGAAAATATTTTGCTGCTACTAGAGGATTTAGCAGCAGCCTGCTGGCAACCCCAAGACAATATTTGGCTATTTTTTAGCGGTTATGGGGTCAACTATGGAGGTAGAGATTACCTCATGCCTGTAGATGGTGATCCTCAGCGCATCCCCGAAACGGGCATCGAATTGCGATCGCTCATGCAAAGCCTGCAAATAGCTAACCTCAATGTCCTGTTACTACTGGATATCAACCGGGCTTGCGGTGTAGCTGGTGATACTCCCGTCGGTAAAGAAACCTTAGATTTAGCCGCAGAACTCCAAATCGCCACAATTTTTTCTTGCCAACCAGAACAATTTGCCCAAGAAAGTCGCGAACTAGGTCACGGTATATTTACTGCCGCACTCTTAGCTGCTTTACGTTCCGGTTACGGCATTAGCTTGGCAGATTTAGACAAACATCTCAGTATTATCACCCCAGAGTTATCTCAACACTACTGGCGACCGACTCAAAACCCAGTGGCTGTCATCCCCTCTCAACCGCCAGTCATCTTACCGCCAGTAGAAACCACAACCAACACATTACAATTTCGCGCCATCATTCCCACGACATTCATTCCCAACACCATTGAACCATCTGCTACAGAACCAATTATTTTTCCAGAGGAAAGTTTTGCTGTCGCCATAGCTGCGCCACCCTTGGGCGAAACACCCCCCAATACATCAGTCAATCCTTACCCGATGAATATGTGGGTGGATGCTCAAAATGCTCAAACGGCTATTAAAGATAGATCCCAGTCGTTATCGAATTTGACATTTAATGAGCATCAAGTCCCAAATCTCGACAGTTACAGTCAATATGTTCCCCAAACTGCACCCGATCAAGAAATGGGTGGCAGATTTATTCCCGAAACTCCCCAACCTTATATCTCTCGTCTACCAGAAAATCAACCAGACTCTTCCTTATGGCGACAATTTTTGATGTGGGGCGGCGGTACAATGCTAGTCGTCACCTTGATTACAGTAGTTCTCCTGCGTAATCAAGCGAGAATTTTGCAAGCCAGGGAGGCCGCCTCGACAGCGATGAATCATGAATTACCTGTAATTCAAACTGCTGCTAGTTCCCCAACTACCCGCAAAATCTCTCAACCCAGACCTCAACCTCCCAAAAATCCGTCAACTGCCCAAATTGCGGTGATTTCCGAATCACAAAAACGCAACCAAGCCTTACTAGATTTAGCGAAGAAGTCCCTCAGACAAACCCAAGCTAGCGATTTGAGTTTAGCTATTGCTACAGCTAAGAAAATCAAACCTGGTGAACCCCTCTATGACCAAGCCCAGGAGAATATTAAAATTTGGAGTCAGATGATCCTGGATTTAGCAGAAGGTCGAGCTAAACAGAGACAATATAACAATGCGATCGCAGCTGCTCAATTGATCCCCAAAGGTGAAACCCTTTACCCCCAAGCCCAAGCAGCAATTACCCAATGGCGTACAGAAGCCAGACAATATCTCGCTAACACCACCCTATTAGATGCAGCTAGTGGTCTGATTAAGCCAGGACAAGCCTCCACCTATAACCGCGCCATTGAAGTCGCCAAAAGAGTCCCCCAAGGTCAACCAGGTTATGAATTAGCCAAAAAGTCTATTAATCAATGGAGTGAAAAGATTTTAGACTTGGCAAAAGCCCGTGCTGAACAAGGCGATTTTCCCGCCGCCATAGAAACAGCCACTTTAGTTCCAGAAGTCACACCTATTCATGAAGATGCTCAAGAAGTAATTCAAAAGTGGCGCAGTAGGAAGGGGAGTTCTAACTAGAATAGTATGAGGCAGGGAGAAGAGGGCAGGGGGCAGGGGGCAGGGAGCAGGGGGAGAAAGAATGTTCTCTTGATTTTCAATTTTTAAATTAGAATTGGTACGACAAAAACAGTATAAATGCTAAGTTAGCTTAACTTATGTGGTCTAATTAGTGATTAATTTGCTATATTAACTCCGTAATCCGTTATAAGTTAGCAATATCCGGTTTATTCACCTGTGAACGGCTTGCCTTTAGGCGAAGAAGCTTTTTTCTTTGAACGAATGCTTGATCTGCTGTCGGTCATTGGCTGGGATGGCTACTTTAAGCGGATCAACCCTTTATTTACTCAAATCTTTGGTCATTCACAAACAGAGTTCTTAGCCAGTGCTTTTTTAGACTTCGTGCATCCAGATGACTACTTTGTCACTTTGGCAGAAATGGAGAGGTTAAAAGCAGGTACACTCACAGGAAAATTTGAGAACCGTTACCGAACTATTCGTGGTGACTATCGTTGGCTGGAATGGACAGCATCACCGCAAATTGACAAAGAAGTCATCTATTGCGTTGCTCGCGATGTCACTCAGCAAAAAGAGACAGAAGCCGCCCTAAAACGCGCCAACCATGAATTAGAACAACGCACTGTCCAGTTAGAGCAGGTAAATAAGTCACTGCAAGAGAGCGAAGAACGCCACCAATTGGCAATGGAAATTGCGCGGATGTTTAGCTTTGAGTGGGAGGTAGCCACGGATGCTGTGAAGCGATCGCCTCATTGTGCTGGTATTTTGGGTTTAAGTTTGCCATCAGCCCAAAATGAAACAGGTGCAGTTTTTTTTCAGCGCATCCATACTGATGATCGTGACCGCTTCATAGCAGTCTTACAGACACTAACACCAGAAAACAGCACTTACAAAACTACCTATCGAGTTGTGCGCCCGGATGGTCAAATCATCATCCTGGAGGAAAGTGGCCGTGCGCTATTTGATCAGCACCGACAGTTAACTAGAATGATTGGGATGACGGTGGATATCACAACGCGTCAACGACTAGAAGCAGAATTAGATGAAAGCCGAACGACCTTACAACGCCAGTTAACTGAAATTGAAACTATTTACCAATCTGCCCCTATTGGGTTGAATGTACTCGATTCCGACCTGCGCTTTTTAAGAATTAACCAGCGTTTGGCAGAAATCAATGGCTTTTCTGTAGAAGAACACATTGGGCGCACAATTCGAGAGTTACTACCTAGTATCGCAGATACAGCCGAAGAGTTGCTGCGCCCCATCTTTGAAACCGGAGAAGGCTTATTAAACGTGGAAATTCGGGGAGAAACTCCAGCACAACCAGGAGTAGAACGTGTTTGGTTAGAAAGCTTTTTACCGTTGAAAGATGGCGATCGCGTGATTGGTATTAATACCGTTTGCGAAGAGATTACCGAGCGTAAAGCCATTGAAACTCAACGAGAAAGGTTACTCCAGCAAGAGCAAGCGGCGCGAGAAGCCGCAGAACGCGCCAACCGAATGAAAGATGAATTTTTGGCGGTTGTCTCCCATGAACTGCGAACCCCACTGCAACCGATTTTAGGCTGGTCAAGGCTACTGCAATCACCCAATGTTAGTTCTGAGAGGCTCCAGCAGGGGTTAAGTACGATTGAACGGAATGCTCAACAACAGCTGCAACTAATCGATGATCTCCTAGATATCTCTCGCATCATTCGCGGTCAAATCTCCCTTAACTTTGTAGCGATTGATTTAGTAGAGCCAATTATGGCGGCTTTAGAAACCGTTCATTTAGCAGCAGAAGCAAAAGCAATTCGCTTTGAGATGTTGCTTGACCCCTCATTAGGTCAGGTAAAGGGTGATAAAAGCAGATTACAACAGGTAATCTGGAATATATTGTCGAATGCAGTTAAATTCACCCCCAAAGGGGGAAAAATCACGGTGCAACTCAGCCGTGTTGACTCACATCTTGCACAAATTCAAGTCAGTGATACCGGAAAAGGTATCCAACCAGAATTTTTACCTTATGTGTTTGAATTATTCCGCCAACAGGAAAGTTCTACAACTCGTACCTTTGGCGGTTTGGGACTGGGGTTGGCGATCGCTCGTCAATTAGTGGAAGCACATGGGGGTATAATTACTGTTGTCAGTGCTGGAGAAGGGCAGGGAGCAACTTTTACAGTGCAGTTGCCGTTAACCTCTGTGGCAAATCCCCATACTCCCGATGATCGCAACAGTCCCAGGCTGAATTTAGACAAGTTACGCGTGATCGTAATAGATGATGAAGCAGATTCACTAGAACTGGTAAAGTTTATGCTAGAGCAGGAAGGCGCGGATATTTTAGGATTCTCTGCTGCTAATCAAGCTTTATCAGTTCTGACTCAAGCACAATTCGATTTACTGATCAGCGATATTGGAATGCCAGAGATGGACGGCTACAAATTCATTCGTCAGGTTCGCGAACTACCACCTCAATTCAACCGCGATATCCCAGCGATCGCTCTGACTGCCTATGCTGGTGAGGCGAATCACCGCCAAATTCTCGCTGCTGGGTTTCAAGCCCATCTCGCCAAGCCCATCGAACCACAACAACTGCTGGATGCGATCGCCACAGTTATCGCAAATTAAATGATAATTAATCATGATCGCAATTGAGTATAGCTAAAACCCCAAATTTTATTAATAAAATTTGGGGTTTTGCTGTCGAATTTTCTAAGTGTAAATTGCCTTTTATACCTAAATAGGACAAGCAGTATGAGAATTGCCTAACAATACTTGGTGACATCTTCACCGCACTCATCTGCTAGATAGCACATGGCACGGAAGCGCAAACTCACCACCTCTTCATAAAGAGGGTTAAGTTTGCATAGTGGGGGAATGTGAAATAGTGTCTTGCCAAATAAATTGATGTCGCGTTCAAAAGGACATTGGGCGGGGATCAATTGACACAGGCGATGAGCAAATTGGCGATCGCGTACTTCAATGCTGTCTAACCATCGGCGGAGCGGTTGGAGAAGATCCCATCTGCGAAAAGAAGTTGAATCTGGCAACTGTTGGGGATCATTTTTAATTACTTCTGTTTGGTTGATTGCAACCCAACTTGCCAAGAAAATCTTTTTTGTGGTATTATCAAATACCTTCATGGTTGTGCCTCTGTGTAAGTGAGGGTGTTCACCCTTCCGGTGAATATATACAGCGTGAAACCTACCGAATCGGGAAAAACTTTGTTCTAATCGAGATATAATGGCATTCGTGACTAGCCACCGAGTTCAGCAAACTATTTATTACTACGTCAAGTTAATCGCAATTCTCCCGTAAATGGTAGTGTAACTATTCAATCTTCTCGGTAACTTGACACAGTTTAAATTCTAATGAAGACATCCCTCATTGGACAGGTTTTAGGTTAATTGTCATAAAAGTTAATATAGTAATTTTCGTCAATAAAGAATATCAGAGATAGCGGTATATTGTCCTATCTAGAGTCACTAATCAACATCAGATAGTCATTCAGCCAGTGAAAATCATCCAAATTGGAGTTTATGCAGTATTGGGTGTAACCTATCTAGGGTTAGCTTTGGGTTATCTTCCTGGCTTGCGGATGAACCGCGCCACCATTGCTTTAGTCGGTTCAGCGTTTTTGATTGCGTTGGGTGTCCTCAATGTCCAAGAGGCTTGGCAAGCCATCGATGCTAACACTATCGTGTTTTTGTTAAGCATGATGGTAGTTAACGCCAACTTATCCTATGCGGGGTTTTTCCAGCAAGCTTTATCAGTGCTATTAAAGTTAACTCGCAGTCCCTTGGGTTTATTAATCGCCTTAACTCACTTCTTGCACCTAACGTAGATACCCGTAGAAAGCCAATAGACAGCACAAAACTATAACAAGATTCAAATAAGGATAGATAAGTAAATTTAGTTATAAATAGAACGTAAATGCCGTAATATTGCGTAGAAAGTAAGATTTCCGCGTCGGCGGTTACTTTTTCGCCGAAGACATGGATATGTTTGCCTTTGATACTTAAAACATGAGAGAAAAGGCGTGAAATACTTGAATTAAACAAAGCACTGATTAATGCTTGCCCACGCCCAAAAACTAGTTTATAGCCTGAAAGAACTGATGCCAACGCAGTACCAGAAAGATAATTTAGAAGCTATGCTGGCATTATTTTTAGAGGCACAAGGACACCCATTACCCGAACACAGTCAAACAAAATCTCCAAGTGCAATCAGCCGATTTCTCAATATCAATCCTTGGTCAACTAGGGAGATGATTCGTGTTGTTCGTTCCACCGCATTACAAACAGTACTCAAGGTTTTAGCATCATCTGCTAAAGGAAGAAAACCCTTTTTACAAGTAATAATTGACCTAACGACTTTAGAGAAACGAGGTAAATTTCAAGAGTTTAGTGATTTAATCAGAGTCTACAATGGTAAACGCGGTTTGCATCTGGTCGTGGTTTATTTGGTAATTGGAAGATGCCGTATCCCTTGGAATTTTAGGGTTTGGAGAGGTAAGGGAACGCCTTCCCCTGCAAAGCTAGGACTGAAACTCGTGAAACGTTTACCGCAATCTTTAACTCAACATTTCCAGACAATTATTTTAGCTGATACGGCCTTTGGCAGTATAGAATTTCTTGAGGGTGTACGTCGTCTGAAATATCATGCTATTACTGGTGTATCTATTAGCCGTAAATTAGCAGATGGTAGACTTTTAAGACGCTTACATCAGCAAGGGCAACAGGTTTATCTGTTTGGGTTAAGCTTTCCTGTTACTGTTTCTTGGTATTACTTAAAACGCGATAATGGCAAACTAGAAAAACGTTTTATTTTATCTACTCGCCCGATTAAAGCTTCTACTCTTAAATGGTGGGGTAAGCGTCGATGGCAGATTGAGGGATGGTTCAAAACCGCCAAGCACCGTTTTGGTTTACATCGCTTTGGGCAAGGAACTCTGCTGGGTATGTATCGTTGGCTTATCCTTTCTCTCACTGCTTATCTCATAGCCCATTGGAGTTATCTGCATACTCAGTCAGCATCACCACCTGATTGGGGTCAAGCTGCACAACTAGCTCTTGAATCTATTTTCCCTCAATTAGTAGTGTATCTTCTTTTACTTAACATTGAACGCCTCACTCCTCTTGCACGTAGTTGTGGTTTTGACATTCATATTTCCAGGTGCAAGATGTGAGTTAACCTTTGGTAGCGGGTTGCTTTCGGCTTTTTTCCTGAATGATACCTTGGCGTTGGTATTTACGCCTTTAACTTTGAGTTTGGCGCAGGCTTTGAGTTTAAATCCCATTCCCTATTTACTAGCGATCGCTGGTGCAACTAACATTGGTTCTGTAGCGACTTTAAGCGGTAATCCCCAAAACATTCTGATTGGCTCATTTTCTGGTATCGGCTACATAGATTTTTTACAAGCACTAGCTCCAGTAGCGATTATTGGCTTATTCATACAGGTAGCATTACTGTGCCTACTTTATCCAGATGTGCGCTCACTCCAACCTTGCTCAATTGTTCTTCCTAATAATCAAAGAATATTCAAACCTCTATTTCGGAAAACGTTAATTATTACCACAGCACTACTAATTGCTTTTGCCCTTGGTTTTCCCTTAGCAGAATCAGCCTTAGTTGCTGCTAGCTTATTACTAATAACTAGAAGAATTAAACCCCAAAGAGTTTTAAAAAAAGTTGATTGGAATTTATTAGTAATGTTTTCTGGGCTATTTATTTTAACCAAAGCCACACAAAAATTAAACCTACTCCAAACTTTTACCTCTACAGTTAATTCAGCCGCAAGTTTATTAGGTTTCACAGTTGTTTTATCTAATTTAATTTCTAACGTTCCGGCTGTCCTACTATTACAACCATTAATTCCTCAAGGTGATACTAAATCTTGGTTACTGCTAGCGGCTGGTTCAACCTTAGCAGGTAATTTAACTTTATTCGGTGCAGTTGCTAATTTAATTACTGTGGAAGCGGCGGCAGAATTAGGATATAAACTCACCTTTTGGGAACATCTCCGCTTTGGTGTACCGCTAACTTTGTTAACTGTAACTATTACTTATTTCTTAATTCATTAAAAATTTCTGGTCGTCAAACTAAGCTATAAGTAACTGTTCGACTGTTAAATTTAGTTCTGGAAATAACGGAGAAATTATTTGTTGATTCCCAATAAAGACATTTTGCTTGTAACTACCTGCGTCTAACACACAGACAGTAACTTTATTTTCCAAGGGGTCAACAATCCAATATTCACCTACACAAATAGCTGCATACTCGGCAGTTTTTTGGATATAGTCCCGTTCCACAGACTCAGGACTGACTACTTCCACTAATAGTGGTGGCGGAGTTGTAAGAATAGCGGAAGTCCGCTCAATACTTTTAGCTTGCTCATCGGTAATCAAACAAACATCTGGCCGCCTGGGTTGTTTATTTGTTAGCACCTCTGTACCATTAGGACGAGGTTGTAAAGGCAATCCCATCTTTTGACTTTCTAGAAAGAAGCGAATCAAGAGTAGAGTAATAATCGCCTCATGCTTACCAGTTCCAGGAGGCATTTCTACTAGCACCCCATCCTCAAGTTCGTAGCGATGATCTGTACCATCATCAAAATTTAGATATTCTTCCAGAGTATTAACTTTGAATGGAGTCTTAGTCATAGCGATCGCCTCCCCTAAAATCATAACTTACGACAAAGCGCAAAGAGTCTAATCAACCCCTTGCGTCTTTGCCTCTACTTTAGGTGTGTGAGCTAATTCTTAAGAAGCTACCTGAGCCGCCGTGCGAGTCCGCCGCCTTCTACCATCACTCACCTTTACAGGTGCAGGTGCTTCATCTGGAGTCTGCATCAATAATGTTACTGAAGGCTGACATTGCAATTCTCGCTTAATAGAACGGTGCAATTCCCGTTCTAAAGTATCATGCAATCCACCCCAATCAACTTGGGGTTGTTCCCCTGTTCCTGTGGAAAACTCTGACCACCGGACGCTGAGAATCTCTTCAATGCGCTGTTGTACCCATTTCTGCACCAGCGATCGCTCTACACTAGTAACAACGCCCCGCAAATGAATTTCTGGCTTGGCCATGAGTTTACCCTGCCAATCAATCGCCGCCGCAATGGTGACAATCCCTTCTTCGGCCATGCGTTGGCGTTCTTGTAAGACTTTGGCACTAACCATCCCAGAACTCGTTGTATCCACCAGTTCAATTCCTGATGGCACTTTCCCACCGACTCGAATGGAGTCTTCCGTGAGTTCAATTACGTCGCCATTCTGGATAATAACCATATTTTCTGCTGGTACACCCATTCTCCGAGCTGTGTCGGCGTGTTTAACTAACATCCGGTGTTCGCCGTGGACGGGAACGAAGAATTTGGGACGAGTTAAGGCTAACATCAGCTTTTGGTCTTCTTGACAACCATGTCCAGAAACGTGTAGTCCTTGTTCTCGCCCGTAGAGAACTTTTGCCCCTTGAATCATCAACTTATCGATGGTGTTGACGACTGCAATTGTGTTCCCAGGGATGGGATTAGCGGAGAACACAACCGTATCTCCTTCCCGAATTTTAATGTGGGGGTGTTCTTGGTTAGCAATACGAGTCATGGCTGCCATTGTCTCACCTTGAGAACCTGTAGTGAGAATCAAGACATTTTCATCAGGTAGGCCGCGGACTGTGTGCAGGGGTTGAAATAGGTTGTCTTCACACTTGATATAGCCGAGATTACGGGCATGGGCAATTAAGTTCAACATGGAACGCCCCACCACTGTCACCACACGGTTATGCTTTTTCGCCAGTTGCAACACTATGTTGATGCGATGGACGCTAGAAGCAAAGGTGGTGACGAATAATCGTCCGGTAGCTTGACCAAAAACTCGGTCTAGGTTGGGTAAAACTGCCGCTTCAGATGGTGTAAATCCTGGCACTTCTGAGTTAGTAGAATCACTTAATAAGCAAAGTACACCTTTTTCGCCATGTTCCGCGAGGCGTTGGAGGTCAAACCTTTCCCCATCGATGGGGGTGTGGTCAATTTTAAAATCACCTGTGTGAATGACGACACCCAAGGGGGTGTGAATGGCGACGGTGAAACTATCGGCGATGGAGTGGGTGTTGCGGATGTACTCCACAAAGAAATGTTTGCCAATTCTGACGACATCACGGGGCTGGACTTTTCTTAATTCTGTGCGATCGCGGACTCCCGCTTCTTCTAATTTTCCTTCCAACATGGCCATTGCTAGTCTCGGCCCGTAAATCACGGGAATGTCAAATTGCTTCAAGTGGAAGGCAATCCCGCCAATGTGGTCTTCATGACCATGAGTGACAATCATTCCTTTAATCTTATGGCGATTTTCCCTGAGATAAGTTGTATCGGGCAATACAATGTTTACTCCGTGCATTGCCTCTGTGGGAAAAGCCAGTCCAGCATCTAAAAGGATGATTTCATCATCGTATTCAAAAACACAGGTATTCTTACCAATTTCATGTAAACCGCCCAAAGGAATGATTTTTAGGGCAGATGTAGCTTCGTTTTTAGCCATTTTCTCCTGATGTTGTTGTTTGTAGTTTTAGGTTTAATAAATTCAAACTTACGAGTCGTGTAGGAATGACGACTTTAGCCTGCTGATTCTCAGCCGCCAAATTTCTCTAATATCTGTAGTTTTTTGCTAATAAAAAGGGCTTTACATTGAATAGTTCACTGTATATTTTTTATCAATTTTCCTAGTCCGGTTTGTCATCAAGATTAGTTATAATCATGCCTACTTAATTGAAAATTAATAGCAATTAACAACGGCTGCAATAACGGTAATTATGATTAAATTAAGTCGAGCTTTTTCATGACTGCTGCTAACTTGTCTGTTACATCCTGGTCAGCTTCACATAATGGCAGACGAGTCGAACCTACCTCCCAACCTTGAAGTTTGAGTGCTTGTTTAATAGGAATAGGATTTGTAGAGAGAAATAATGCTTTAAACAGTGGGAAGAATCTCAGATGAATTTCACTGGACAGGGTTACTTGTCCGGCATTAAAAGCTTGAATCATCTGCTGTAGTTGGTTGCCTACAAGATGAGAAGCTACACTCACTACTCCCTTGGCCCCGACCGCTAACAAGGGCAAGGTTAACGAATCATCTCCAGCGTAAATCTGAAACTCTGGTGGTGTCAACCTGCGAATTTCACTGGTTTGATCGAGGTTGCCACTAGCTTCTTTAATCCCGACTATATTATCAACTGCGGCTAATTGTACAACTGTCTCTGGGGAGAGATTTTGACCTGTCCTTCCGGGGATATTGTACAACAGTATTGGTAAATCGGGGCAGGAGTTTGCTATGGCTTGGAAGTGCTGATACAGTCCTGCCTGTGGAGGTTTGTTGTAGTAGGGTACAACCTGTAAAGTACCATGTACACCTATTTTAGCTGCTTTTTGTGTCGCTGCGATCGCTTCTTTGGTGGAATTAGAACCACAGCCTGCGATGACTTTGGCTTTGCCTGCTACGGCTTGCAAAACTTCGACAAACAATTGGTATTCTTCGTCCCAACTGAGAGTAGGAGATTCTCCAGTCGTTCCACACACTACCAATGTATCTGTACCGTTATCAGCTAAATGTGCCGCCAGTTTAGCTGCGACATCATAGTTGACACTACCGTCTGCTTTAAACGGTGTAATCATAGCGGTTAAAACTCTGCCAAAATCTCCCACCCTTGTTACTCCTAACTACCTTTTTTGTGTTTATCTCTTGGTGGTTTTTATTTTAATTAAGTTTGTGAGTGCTGAGTTGTGAGTGCTGAGGGGGATTTTATCTCCCCTGCTCCCTGCTCCCTGCTCCCCTGCTTCTTTGCCTCTCTGTTCACTACGAAGAAGCGTAGACTTTTGCCGGTTGGAGTAAATTTTTCTCTACTAACAACTCAGCGATTTGGACTGCATTTAAAGCTGCGCCTTTACGTATTTGGTCGCCGCACAGCCATAGTTCTAAACCACAGGGATGAGAAATGTCTTGACGAATTCTACCTACTAAAACCTCATCTCGACCACTGGCTTCGATGGGCATGGGGAAGTAGTTTTTGCCCCAGTCTTCTACTAATTTCACTCCTGGTGCTTGTGAGAGAATTTCTTTGGCAGCTGCGGGGGAAAATGGTTCAGCAAACTCCAAGTTAATGGCTTCGGAGTGCGCCCGCAAGACTGGTACTCGCACACAAGTGGCGGTAATTCTAATATCTTGTGTGCCGAAGATTTTGCGGGTTTCGTTAACCATTTTCATTTCTTCCTCACAATACCCTGAATCGGTCATGGGGGAATTATGGGGAAATAAGTTAAATGCTAACGGATAGGGTAGAACTTCGGCTACTGGTGATTCACCTTGAAGGATAGCACTACTTTGGATTTTGACTTCCTCCATTGCCTTCGCACCTGCACCACTGGCTGATTGATAGGTAGCGGCGACGATGCGTTGCACTGGTTTGACTTGATGCAAAGGCCAGACTGCCAAGGTCATCAAAATTGTGGTGCAGTTGGGGTTGGCAATAATCCCTTGGTGGGTAGCAGCCGCCTGGGGATTCACTTCTGGAACAACCAGAGGGACTTCTGGGTGCATGCGGAAGGCACTGGAATTATCGATAACTACCGCGCCTTTTTCCACTGCGACCTTTGCCCAAGTTTTTGAGGTCGAACCACCAGCACTAGCCAATACTATATCCACATTTTCTAAAGCGCGATCGCTCACTGCCTCTACTGGGATATTTTCTCCCTGAAATGACAGCGATCGCCCCACACTTTTGGCAGAGGCTAACAATTTTAACTCTGCTACTGGAAAATTCCGACTTTCTAATAACTCCAGCAACTCTGTGCCGACAGCACCAGTTGCACCCAAGATAGCTACACGATACGACTTTGACAAACTGATTTCCTCCTTCTAAGAGGTCATGGATGACTGAGATGTTTTACAAAAATTGACAGTATTTCTAAAAAATTAGCAATAATCGCGCCTAAAATTAATTTTTTTAATTTCAACCAAATATTTTTTACGTATAAGAATATCTTTAACTAGTTACATAGTATAAGTTGATGACAAAGTTTAGCGCATTTTTTGTTGATATTTATCATTAAAATTCCAGCAATGTGGGTTCATTATACAATAAATTTGCTCTACGAAAGAAAATCAACAGTCATTTCAGTTAACAGTCCCGCTAACACCCGCAAGTGGCGTGATTTAATTTCTCCCCCTGCTCCCTTGCCCCCCTGCCTCCATATTCCTACCTGTTGCCTCTATTGATTTGAGTAAAGTTATAGAGGTAAAATGTCAAGTCTTTTGCCATTAGCAGTAAACTGGATATCTACGAGCAGGGGCAGGAAATGCACCTTGTAGAAACCTCCCAAATTTAACCAAGAAACATCAAATCCAAAAGCGGTAAATCCCGTCTTGTGTGTACTTGGAGTCACAAACACCAGAAAAACTTAGAGACAAAGCATGAAAGTTACCCAGGAAAAACTTCCCGCCAGTCAAATTGGGCTGGAGATAGAAATTACACCAGAAAGCACTCAGCAAACCTACGAACAAGTTATTAAAAACTTAGCTAAAACCGTTAATATTCCTGGGTTTCGTAAAGGCAAGGCACCCAGGCACATATTGTTACAGCAATTGGGCAGCATTCGGATTAAAGCAGCAGCTCTAGAAGAACTCATTCAAGATGGGATTGAGAAAGCTGTTAAGCAAGAATCGATTGCGGCTATTGGTCAACCAAGGTTACGCTCTTCTTTTGATGATTTAATCAACAACTACGAACCAGGAAAACCCCTGACATTCATGGCTACAGTGGACGTAGAACCAGAAGTGAATTTAACGCAATACACTGGTTTGAGTGTCCAAGCCGAAGAAATCAAGCATGATGCTAATCGAGTAGACGAAGTTCTAGAACAAGAACGTCAACAGATGGCTACATTAATTCCCGTAGAAGGAAGAGCAGCCCAAATTGGGGATGTGGCTGTAGTGGACTTTAAAGGCGTAATTGCTAAAGCCGAAGACGCAGACCCCGCAGCAGAACCAGAACCCATTCCTGGTGGTGACGCGACCGATTTTCAAGTAGAGTTACAAGAAGATAAATTTATTCCTGGCTTCGTTTCAGGCATGATCGGGATGAATCCTGGAGAAACCAGAGAAGTATCGGCACAATTCCCTGATCCTTACGTGAATCAAGAATTAGCCGGTAAACCCGCATTATTCACCATTACACTCAAAGAACTCAAAGAAAAAGAATTACCAGCCTTAGATGATGACTTCGCCCAAGAAGTCAGCGACTTTGAGACTATAGAAGCATTGCGTGCATCCCTAGAGGAGCGATATCAAAAAGAAGCTGAGGATAAAACCAAAGCCAACAAACAAGAAGCCCTATTAAACGAAATAGTCAAGCATCTAGAGGCAGATTTACCAGCCACGATGATTGACAAAGAAATAGACACCATGCTGACACAAACAGCAATCAAACTGTCACAGCAAGGGCTAGATGTCAGAAAGTTATTTACCGAAGATATTATCCCCCAATTACGGGAAAGGTCGCGTCCTGAAGCCATTGAACGTCTGAAGCGGTCTTTGGTTCTACAAGAAGTTGCTCAACGCGAATCAATCGAGGTTACACCAGAAGAAGTGCAAGCCAGAGTTACAGAACTCCTGGCGCAGTATCCAGACGAGGACGTTGATGAAGACAGATTGCAAGCCGTCGTCGAAAACGAAATGTTAAGCGAAAAAATTATCGATTGGCTACTAGAGCATTCTACCGTTGAACTCGTACCAGAAGGTTCACTAGCCAGCAAAGAAGAAGAAACAGCAACAACTGCACCTGAGACTGAGGCAGAAACCGCCGAATCTACCACAGAATCGGAAGAGTAAATATATTAGGGGTGTAAGGGTATGGGGGTGTAGGGGTATCAGGGAAAAGACAGCACAGCAAAAGAGTGCTGAGTGGTGTTAGCGGAAGCGGGGCGTTTAGCCCGTGGTGAGTGCTGAGTGGTGTTGTAGAGGTATCACGAAAAAGACAGCACAGCAAACCCTGGGTTATAACAGCTAAATAGGGCATTGAGTCAATAATCCTATGCCCCAGTCCCCAATCCCCAATCCCCAGTAAATAAGATTTGTGATCTTACTTGCCTGATACCCTGCTACACGAGAAGAATATAGATGAGGCATAATACACATAGGTAAAACCAAAATTTACTCTATTCCATATCCAGCAGCGATCGCTGCCAAAATATCTGTAATCAACCTATCTTTAAAAGTTCTCCTATGCTTGTATCGCAGTCGGCAAACTATCCCATCAGCAGTTTAGGTCAAATCGGCGGAATTTCTTCCCATATCCACGGCACAAGTAACATTTTGCCTACGGTTGTAGAACAATCAGGGATGGGAGAAAGAGCCTTTGACATTTACTCCCGCCTACTGCGAGAGCGAATTATCTTTCTGGGAACCCCTATAGATGATGCGGTAGCTAATACAGTCGTTGCCCAGTTATTGTTTCTAGACGCTGAAGACGCAGAAAAAGACATCCAACTGTACATTAACTCCCCTGGTGGCTCCGTCTACGCAGGAATGGCAATCTATGATACAATTCAGCAGATTCGGCCAGATGTTGTTACTATATGTTTTGGATTAGCCGCCAGCATGGGGGCATTTCTGCTAGCAGCCGGAACGGCTGGTAAACGTATGTCTTTGCCAGATTCCCGCATCATGATCCACCAACCCCTGGGCGGCGCACAAGGTCAAGCAATTGACATCGAAATCCAAGCCAGGGAAATTCTTTACATTAAGGGTATGTTGAATCAGTTATTAACTAAACATACTGGTCAACCCCTAGAGAAAATCGAAACAGATACCGATCGCGACTTCTTCATGTCCGCAGAAGAGGCTAAGAGTTACGGTTTGATTGATCAAGTCATCTCCAGACAAAATCTTCCCACCGCAGGGGAAAATGTCACCGTTGTCAAATAAGAGGCTGGTATGTCTAAGTACGACTCCCATTTAAAATGTTCGTTTTGTGGCAAGTCTCAAGAGCAGGTGCGTAAGTTAATCGCAGGGCCGGGAGTCTACATCTGCGATGAATGCGTTGACTTGTGTAATGAAATACTAGATGAGGAGTTACTAGATACTAACGGAGCGGCGGCACAACCAGCACCTAAATCAGAACCAGCTCAAAAACGCCGCGCCCGTTCTTCCAGTCTCTCCTTAAGCCAAATACCCAAACCCAGAGAGATTAAAAAGTACCTAGACGAACACGTCATCGGGCAAGATGAAGCGAAAAAGGTTTTATCCGTCGCTGTTTACAACCACTACAAGCGGTTGGCAATCCTGCAATCAAAAGGCAGTGGTAAAAACGGTGCTGATGATGCCGTAGAATTGCAAAAATCTAACATTCTCTTAATCGGCCCCACTGGTTGCGGTAAAACGCTGTTAGCCCAAACTTTGGCGAAGATTCTCGATGTCCCCTTTGCTGTTGCTGATGCTACCACACTCACAGAAGCAGGATATGTAGGGGAAGATGTGGAAAATATTCTCCTGCGACTGTTGCAAGTAGCTGATTTAGACGTAGAAGAAGCACAGCGAGGCATTATCTACATCGATGAAATCGACAAAATCGCCCGTAAGAGTGAAAACCCCTCAATTACCCGCGACGTTTCCGGCGAAGGTGTACAGCAGGCATTACTGAAGATGCTAGAAGGCACGATTGCCAATGTACCACCCCAAGGCGGACGCAAGCACCCTTATCAAGATTGCATCCAGATTGATACCAGCAACATTCTCTTCATTTGTGGTGGAGCTTTTGTTGGTTTAGAAAAGGTTGTAGAGCAGAGAGCAGGTAAAAAGTCAATCGGCTTTGTCCAACCTGGAGAGGGACAATCCAAAGAAAAACGGGCAGCAGATGTATTAAGACATCTAGAACCGGATGATTTAGTGAAATTTGGGATGATTCCTGAATTTATCGGGCGTGTACCAATGGTAGCAGTTGTAGATCCCCTAGACGAAGAAGCTTTAATGGCGATTCTCACCCAGCCACGCAGTGCTTTAGTTAAGCAGTACCAAAAACTGCTGAAGATGGATAACGTCCAGCTAGATTTTAAACCGGAAGCCTTAAAAGCGATCGCCCAAGAAGCCTATCGGCGGAAAACTGGCGCGAGAGCCTTACGGGGGATTGTCGAAGAACTCATGCTAGATGTGATGTACGAATTACCATCCCGAAAAGATGTGACGCGCTGCACAGTAACTAGGGAAATGGTAGAGAAACGCTCTACAGCCGAACTCATAGTACACCCATCTTCCCTACCCAAACCAGAATCAGCGTAGTAGTTATTAGTCAATAGTCAATAGTCATTAGTTAAAAGACTATTGACTATTGACTATTGACTGTTGACTATGGACTGTTGACTATTTGACTATTGAAAAATGCCTTACATTAGTGTTCGTGGTATTGAGCATTATTACGAGTGGGTGAAACAGCCATCTGGTGACAGGAAAAAACCTGTGATGGTGTTCATTCATGGTTGGGCTGGTTCTGCTAGGTACTGGAGAAGTACAGCCAATGCTTTACTAGACGAATTTGATTGTCTACTCTATGATTTGCGGGGGTTTGGTCGTTCTGGTGGTAAACCAACAGTGGTTGAAGCTAGTGAGTCTGTTGTGGAGTCAGAAACTAGTCAGGAAAAAACCCAAGCAATTCACGAGTTAACTTATGAGTTAACCGAATATGCCAAAGATTTGGCAGTTTTATTAGATAAATTGCACCTCCAGCGAGTTTATATTAATGCTCACTCAATGGGTGCTTCCGTAGCAACTTTGTTTTTTAATAGCTATCCCCAACGAGTCGAAAAGGGAATTTTGACTTGTAGTGGCATTTTTGAGTATGACGAAAAAGCCTTTACAGCTTTTCATAAATTTGGTGGCTATGTAGTGAAGTTTCGTCCCAAGTGGTTAGGAAAAATACCATTTGTTGACCAGATGTTTATGGCGAGATTTTTACATCGTCCCATACCAGCATTTGAGCGTCAGGCTTTTTTACAAGATTTTCTCGATGCTGATTATGATGCTGCTTTAGGTACTATTTTTACTTCCGTGAGTAAGGCGCAGGCGGAATTAATGCCCCAGGAGTTTGCTAAATTGCAAGTGCCTACTTTGATGATTTCTGGGGAGTATGACCAGATTATTCCAGCAGAAATGGGGCGACAGGCGGCGGCGTTAAGCGACAAGGTGGAGTTTGTGGTAATTCCTAATACAGCGCATTTCCCGATGTTGGAGGATGCGGAAACTTACTTGCGGCGAGTGCGGGAGTTTTTGCAAGTTCCCGTGGTGGAGTTGCAAGCGGGTTAGGTTTTCCACGCACAGGGACGCGGCGTTTTCTTTTAATCTTCTTCATCTCCTCTATCTGTGGGTGAGATTAATGCCGTAGACAAAATTTTGGCGATCGCTGTAGACTATGGTTTTTCTGATAATTTCCTGCATTCTGTAAAAATTCATCAGCCATGCTAAAGAATGCCCATAAAATGTGAATCTATATTGACTAATTACTTGAGGAAAATCTAGCAGATTATTAAACAGAACAAAGTTTAAATCTTGCATCATTTTAATGACAATTTGATTAGCACTGATGGTAAATACATTCTTGTTGCGTCTTGCAGCATCTTGATATGATTCATAAAATAGGAGTTTACCAATACCTTGCCCTCTAAATTCTTCTAAAACAAATAAAGCAGCTATTTTATTCCAGTATTCATGAAAGTCATAGTTTAAGCAAACTCCTAATATTTTACCTGCCTCATCTTCAGCCACCATTATATGTTCTGCTTCCATCCACTCTCTGAAAGAATAACCCATAATATTAGGCGTGAGTTTGATTGCTTTCAGGAGGAATTTGGTTTCTGATGTTGTAACTTTTCTTTTAATAATTTTGACCATGATTTAAGTAAAGACTATATTAAAAACCTAAATATTGTATAGCTAAGATGTAAAACACTGATTATACAGATGACCCGAAATAAGATATTAGATGTTAAAGGTTTCTTTAATAAATTAAATGTATCATATTGCGTTTCCACTTCTGCAAAATCGAAATTCAGTTTAAATAAAACCCCCAGAGTTTCTACTAAATTTTTCTGGTACGCTAATAAACCCCATAAAATCAACACAATTGCCGGAGTCATAAAACCGAAAATGCAAAATAATTGTGTCCAAAGGTAGGCACTATTTGATAATGTGCTTCTACTAAAAGTTGCATCAAAGTAAATGAGAATCACAATCCCTAAAAGTAAACTAATCGGGCGTTGTAGTTTTTCATGGAAGTCCCAATATATTTGTTTTAATTGCTGAATAATTTCATTTTTATCAGCAACATTAGCTGGAGTAGATGCTTGCTTAAGTTTATTAGTAATATTATTTAGGTAAGCTTGATATTTTTTTATTTTGATACTGAGTTTATTACAATCTTGAATCACAACGTGTATACTTAAGCCAGATAAGGGAATGCCTATAATAATAAAATTGATAAAAGAGTAAGGAAAATACCACAGATAAGGTAGTAGATATTGCTGAAAATATTCTTGAGCAGAAACTTGATTATTTCCTAGTAGTTGGTGTGGCCCATACCATAAATGATGGAAGAGCAACATAAATAAAAATATCAATCCTACAACAAAGGTGGTTCTGCGTCTTAAATAAAATCTCTTATCTAGGATAAACTGAAGAGTTTCTTCACTGAATTCAGAACAAATAACGTAAACTTCTAGGGTTAATAAAAAGCAAACGCGTATACATTCAAGTATCGCCCCGACATTACTAGTATTATATGCCTGATTCCAAGGCTTATTTTCCACAACTATATAAGAGAACCCTAATGAAATTAGGCTAATAACAGCTAAAATAATTGCTACAGGTACGAGCAAACTATAATTTAAGATTTTCGCACCTCTAGATTCAGAATTGGTGTCTAACGGTTGCGGAAGTGCTGATAAATTTTTTTCTACCCAATCGTGATTGAAGACATTTTGATATACTTGATTACAAACTTTGAGCTTTCCTTGACGTTTGACGACTAAGCCAGATATACGTAATGCTATTTGTTCAGCATCATCATTTGCATCAATTTGCCCATATTCTAAAATTTGATGATAAATCTTTAACCTTTTATATGCTAGTGTTTGATCAACAAGTAGACGGTTTCTAATTGTTCTTAAATGTTCTGGCTCATCATAAAATTCCCAATTTTTGATAATATAATTTTGAATCAATATCTCTAGATTCGGAGTGCGGCTGGCTTCTTTTTCCAGAATTAGCTTACATAGTTTCTGCGTGAGGAATGGTTGTCCGCTAGTCCACAGTAATATTTCGGATAAAACTGCTTCTGGTGCCTCTACTTTTGGTGCTAATCCTTTAGTTAAGGATGTCTTGGCTTCTTCTAAGCTAAAACCACCTAACTCAATGGTTTTACCAATATTAAAAGGGATGCCTTGTTTATCTTTGAAATCCGATGGAGTGACTACACCTAAAAGACAAAATGTTAATCCTTTATATTTTGGTTTATCTGCCCGTTGATTATAGCAAGCACGAATAAATTCTAAAAATTCATCTTTAACTTTTCTGTTAATTAAATTATCAATTTCATCGATAAAAATTACGATATTCTGAGATAATTCTGTAAGTAATACTTTATCAATAAACTGACTCAATCGTTGCAGTGGTGGTAAAACTTGATGTTGTTGCCACCATTGATAAAATTTAGATACATCACCTAGAAAACCAGACCATAATTCGAAAGTAATACCTGCATAAAAGCTTTCGGTAGTATCATCAGCACTACCAATAGTCGTCATATCAATGGATGTACACCTAACACCTTCTTCTTCTAGCTTTGTTTTAATTTGGACTCGTAGACTAGATTTTCCCATTTGGCGAGAATTAAATACACAACAGAAATCGCCATTTTTGAGACTTGTATATAATTCTTCGTCTGCTTTGCGTTTGACGTAGCTGGGATGATCTGCTGATAAACTACCACCAACTTTGTAATAGTTGAAAATTGATTTTAAGGATGTGTCATAATTCATATTTCATCCCAATTCACTCAAATTTTAATACAGATACAAACCCAGAAACCCTTGTTAAGTTACGATACCTCAATTACGAATTACGAATTGCGAATTACGAATTACGAATTGTTATCACAGGCGTTCTTGAAAATATTTCCGGTATAATTCGCAGCGTGGTACGGCTTGATTATTTTGCCATTGAATCAGTCCCATACTATATAGTTGATATCCTAAAGTTGAGTCTAATGCTACTGAGTTATTTGTGCTGATTACTTGCTTAAAAGCTGCTGAGAGTTTTTCATTTTCTCGAATAATTCCCAAATGTCGGCGCAAATGTTGACTATAAATCCCGACATCACTAGGCGCATCCTGTAATATTTGTGATAAGTTCACCCATTTTCCTGGTGATGACTGAGCGAGATGATAAAAAGCTAACCTCACTAAATATGGATGTCCTCCCACCATTCCCATCAATTGTTGTACTAAGTTATCGTCCCAATCAAGTTGATGTCTTTGTGCTAAATCTTTAACCTGAGTGGGGGTGAACTCTGTTAATTCTATTGGTTCTCCGACGTTAAAGGGTGAATGATTGATATCTAAAGTCCCATAATTTTCTGTGGAATGTACTACGACTAGTCGTAGTCGTTTCCAAATATCTCTGTTGTTGGCTTCTTCATGACAGGTGCGGAGGATACCGAAAAAGCCTTGAGAAACTTCAGGATAACTAAAAACTCGATCTACTTCATCACAAGCCAAGACTAGGGAAGTGTCTATTTGCTGAAATATATAGTCTTGCAAGTATGTTTTACAGCTGATTTTACTACCGATCGCATGATTCCAAAAATCTGGGATGCGATCGCGGATATTCAACTCTAAACTCATATACGCACAAAACCAGCGCAAAAAATCATCCAAGTTACGATAATTTACTTCGTCTATATCCTGAAAGTTTAAACGCACTGTGCGATAGCCATAGTTGCGCGCCTGCGCCAGAATTCTATCTAGGAGGGAAGTTTTACCCATTTGTCTGGGTGCTTTGATGCGGATGAGAGCAGCTTCTTGAGCGATCGCTTCATAGCAAAAAGACTCTATAGTATAACGCAGAGATTCTAGATAATAGCGTTCTATGTAAAGAGAGGAATTGAGAGGAACTGGATGATGGGGAAGTTCTAACCTGCGGGGTGGTGGTGATTTGCGCTTTTCCCTGGCGCGATTTAGAGCTTGACGAAAATTATTCTTACTAATAGGTTCTCCAATAATCTCCGTCAGTTTTTTCCATAACTTCGCACCCACATCATTTTGAATATATGTATTAGCCAAGTTTAATTCTCTGGCGATATCATCATATTTTTTTCCCTCCCAACTTCCTTTTAATACCTGCACTTCTATATCAGTCAGATACTTTTGCGTAGCTTGAAATACGATAGTATCTACTAATTGCTTAATTTCCTCCCAAGGAATTTTTTCTTCGGAGTACATAGGTAATATAGCTAAAATAAATATTCACGATTTTACCCTAATTTAAAAGCTATATAACCCAGACTTCTGTAAAAATTCGGAAACCTGACCATCACACCTTACTTTTCCCTACTTTTCCTTACTTTTCCTTACATAAACCTGAAATTACCTGAAAATATTCCCTAGTTTTTCGTGTTTGGATTTATGAAAAATCCAGACATAATGACGACATGAAACCTGGGGAATTAAACAAGAAACTTAACAAGCGCAGAGACTTTCCTCGCTTCTTCTTGGTTGAGCCACCAATTGATGAGAATGGAGCAACGAGTCATGATATTAGCATCATCAATTATAGAAAGCAGTGTTTATGGTGGAGATGAAGACGAAGACGAAGATGAAGATGATGTTCCAACAGTTCCACCCAATTAACTAGGTTAAAGGTTTGTAGTCAAGCTTAAATTGTTGCACCTGGGTTAAAAACCGGGTTTCTTCCAAATCCCTCAGCTTAGAAACCTTAATCTTTCGTTCAGAAACCCGGTTTTTTAGGGCTTGTGCCATCTTTTCAACTTGAGATGTTAACAGTTCTCATAGCATTCAGTTTCCAAACTTCTAATTCTGGTAACTTACAACGCACACCTTTTAATTTTTGGTCATGGCTGTAAGATTCTAAGAAATTATGCCATGATAAAATAGCTCCTTGTTTATCTCCCTCTGCTTCTTGGACTTGTGCTAATAAAGCATAAGCTGGCACGTAATCAATTTCCAATTCCAAAGCTATGAGCAAATGTTGTTTAGCTTGTGGGTAAAGGTTTTGCTGAAAATATGCCCAGCCGAGATTTTTATGTAAAGCAGCTTTAACTGTATGGTCTTTAGCCCTTGATAAAATAGGTTCAATCAGTTCTAGTGCTGCAATATTATTTCCTTGGAGAATTTCCAATCGGGCTAAATTATTAATCGCCGCATCAGCCGCCCGATTTTGATATTGCATGGCAATTTTATAATGTTCACAAGCCTGAGTTACATTATCTAATTTCTCATAGGTTGCGCCCAAGTTATAGTGAGCAGCACCAAAATCAGGTTTCAACTCCACGGCAATTTTTAGATAAGACAAAGCTGCATTAAAGTCACTATTTAAGTAGTGTTCATAGCCAATTTTATTAAAAGCTTTAGGCATTTGCTTTTTCTCCTGTTCATTGAAGTTAAATCGCAGTAGAAATTTGCTAAATTCCTCATTGATTGCTTGCTTATTTGATAGCAATTGCAAGATAAAGTCCGTCACATTAGCATCATCAACCTCATCACTTTCAGCGACGGTTACTTGATGTGTAACTTGGGGTTGATCTTCACTCAATAAGTCAGGCTTATATTTAGCGACTAGTGTCACAAGTTCAGAACGTTTATAACGCCGACTCTCAGAGTGTTCACTATTGAGTCCAAATTCCTGACAAATTCTCTCAATAAATTTGCGGACACTAGCCTCACCGATATTCATCGCTGCTGCAATATCTGCATCTGTCTCGCCAGTCAGTATCCTGTGCAGTACCTCTTTGCGCCTGCTTGTCAGTTTCTCAAATATCACCTCGAACTTTTGCTGATTCATATCTTGTGCTTAGGGAACTCATACTGTACTCACGCTTGTGACTATCTTAATATAAGTTAACGCCTACTATCCTCTGTAATGGGGGGATACAAACAGCACTTGTGTGGAAAATACTGATTACCCAGGGTTTTAAGATTTCAAGACTTATAAAGATATTAATATAGCGAGTTTAAAGTTGTATTACTTTAATTAAATGTATTTATACTTACTTGTGCTTATATAGCTTCTGATTGACAGCCAAAGTATTTAGTGTCACATTTGTGATTAATTTTTGATGTCACTAATTAATAAAATATTGATTAGTGACATTGTTTTAGTTATTGTCCCTACTTAAATTATAGAAATTGGTTAGTGTTATGTTTAACGGAAATGAGTCTAACTTTAGTGTAGGCACTGCCATTAGTTTTGACGTGTCTCTAGAAAGTGCTTACGGCAATCTCATGGGTTTCCTAAAAAGTGAAAATTTTCTTCCCCAAATGGCAGCAATCTTTGGTGAAAGTGAAGATTTAAATAAACTGCAAGCATTAGCTGATACTTGGATATCGGGTAATTTCAGTCAAATACCTCCTATTCAAATTGTTCCAGGCAATTTAATGAATGGTGCAAATGGTGCTTTTTCTGAATTGACAGGCACGATTTATTTGTCTTCAGATTATCTTTCGCAAAACTCCAGTAATCCTGATCCTCTCACGGGGGGTGTCACTGGTGTATTGTTAGAAGAGATCGGACATTTTGTTGATACCGTTATTAATCCAGGCAGTGATACTCCAGGAGATGAAGGAGAATTATTTGCTGCGACTTTAATGGGACTTCCACTAAGTAATGCGGAGAGGTATCGGATTAATTTAGAAGATGACCATAGTTTCATTACTATTAACAATCAGCTAGTCCCAGTCGAACAGTCTGTAACATTACCCGTGATTACGGTTATGGCAACCGATGACAGTGCTATAGAAACTTCCACAGGACAACCTGCTAATTTTGGACAGTTTACTTTAGTACGTACCGGAAATACAGCAGCAGCTTTAACATTGAACTATATTCTAGGTGGTACAGCAACTAATGGAAAAGACTATAGTAAATTGGATGGAAAAGTTACTTTTACACCAGGTTCATCCACAGCTGTAGTCAATGTTAAACCTATAGATGACAACTTACTAGAAGGCAAGGAAACGATTATTCTCACCTTAGCAAATGGAACAGGCTATACTATCGGCACAGTAAAAAAAGCGACTATTACCATTGCTAATATAGATCCAAGGGGACTTGCTGATTTTCTTTGGGACAAAGGAAATACAGTTAGCCAAATTGGAGTAAATTTAAAAAATCGTGGCTTTAGCCTACGAACAATAGCTGATGCGCTGGATGATGGTGTAACCAAGAGTGATGGGACTGGTCTTAACTACACAGATGTAGCAATTGGTTTATGGAATAGTGGACACAGTTTGGATACAAGAATCCTCGCTGACTTGCTCTGGGATGAAGGAGCGACGGAAATTAATATTGCTCAGGCACTAAATTATGGAATTAATCGAAGCCTAATACAGATTGCAAGTGATATTAGGTATGGTGTAACAAAAACCGATGGGAGTAGCCCGAACTACACTAGCGTAGCTATTGGTCTGTGGAATAGTGGGTTAAAGATAGATTCAAGAGTTCTGGCAGATATACTTTGGGATACAGGAGCAACACAAAGTCAAATTGCTCAAGCTCTCAATTATGGAATTGGGCGCAATTTGTTGCAGATAGCCAGTGACATGAAATATGGTGTCACTCTCAGCGATGGCAAAAGCTACTTGAATTACACGGATGTAGCTATTGGTCTGTGGAATAGTGGGTTAAAGACAGATTCAAGAGTTCTGGCAGATATACTTTGGGATACAGGAGCAACACAAAGTCAAATTGCTCAAGCTCTCAATTATGGAATTGGGCGCAATTTGTTGCAGATAGCCAGTGACATGAAATATGGTGTCACTCTCAGCGATGGCAAAAGCTACTTGAATTACACGGATGTAGCTATTGGTCTGTGGAATAGTGGGTTAAAGACAGATTCAAGAGTTCTGGCAGATATACTTTGGGATACAGGAGCAACACAAAGTCAAATTGCTCAAGCTCTCAATTATGGAATTGGGCGCAATTTGTTGCAGATAGCCAGTGACATGAAATATGGTGTCACTCTCAGCGATGGCAAAAGCTACTTGAATTACACGGATGTAGCTATTGGTCTGTGGAATAGTGGGTTAAAGACAGATTCAAGAGTTCTGGCAGATATACTTTGGGATACAGGAGCAACACAAAGTCAAATTGCTCAAGCTCTCAATTATGGAATTGGGCGCAATTTGTTGCAGATAGCCAGTGACATGAAATATGGTGTCACTCTCAGCGATGGCAAAAGCTACTTGAATTACACGGATGTAGCTATTGGTCTGTGGAATAGTGGGTTAAAGATAGATTCAAGAGTTTTGGCAGATATACTCTGGGATATAGGAGCAACACAAAGTCAAATTGCTCAAACTATGAAGTATAGTAACCCAGATTTAAACTATCGGGGATTTAATTTACAAACAATAGCTGATGCACTGGATGATGGGGTAACTAAGAGTGATGGGACTGGTCTTAATTATATAGATGTAGCAATCGGACTGTGGAATAGTGGATATAGTTTGGATACAAGAATTCTCGCTGACTTGCTCTGGGATGAAGGTGCTACAGTAATTGAAATTGCTCAAGCTATGAAGTATGGTAATCAGAATTTCAACTATCCAGGATTTGATTTACAAACCATAGCTGATGCTTTACGTTATGGTGTGACCAAGATAGATAATACGAACCTTAACTATACCACTATAGCAAGAGGTCTGTGGAATAGCGGATATAGTCTGGATACAAGAATCCTTGCTGATTTGCTCTGGGATACAGGAGCAACACAAGGTGAAATAGCTCAAGCTTTAAACTTTGAGATTGGTCGCAATCTAACACAGATTGCAAATGACATGAAGTATGGGGTTACTTTAAGCAATGGGAAGAGTTTCAACTACTATGATATTGCTTTGGGTTTGTGGGAGAGTGGTTTAGCTGTTAGTACACGAGATATTGCCAGAGAACTTCAAAATATTGGAGCAAATGCAGTTGATACTTCTCAGGTACTTCATTACCAGCTTGGTGCTTCATTAGAGGTAATAGCTGATGCGTTAGATGATGGAGCAACTTTCAGCTACAGAGATATTGCCGACGGTCTATGGAATAGTGGATACAAGTTCTCTGACTACAGATTATCAAGACTACTGCGAGATGAGGGTGCCGGTTTTTGGGAGACTGTAGAAGCAGTTGATGCTGTGGCTACAACTTATGCACAAGCAGTACTTGTAACAATCCAAGGTGAGATTAAAGACATCATTAATCATGTAGATCAGCGAATTACTCCCATAGTAAAAAAATTAGAGACTTTCTACGAAGATAATAAGTCAATTTTATGGGTTGCGACACCAATTTTGGTTATCTCTGTAGAAGCAACCAAAGTTATCATTAAGAGTATCGAATCGGGGAATGTTGATCCAATAGTTGATACCCTTAAAAAAATACCTGTTGCTGGTACGGCTGTAGGTATTATGGAAGGTGTGATTAATGCAGTACAAGGAAATGAAAAGGATACGTTGAAGTCTGCCATAGATTCCGCACTTGCCTTTTATGGCGTATCTACTGTTATTACTCCTTCAATGGTTGATTTTGCCGTTGACATATTTTGGGAACTCAAAGACAAGGATTACCAAGGGGCTATATCTGAAACATTAAATAATTTGGGCTTGCCGAAGAAAGTGGCTGAGATTTTCGTTTCTGTTGCATGGGCAATGGAAAAAGGGAATTGGGAAACAGCAGTTAATACTGCATTAACCAAAGTCGGCTTTGGTAACGGCAAAGAATTGGTTGATATTGCCTGGGATATTATCGACAAAAATTATCAAGGAGTTCTAAAAACAGGATTAGAGTTAGTTGGCTTCAATACTCTTGGCATTGATCAGGCTAAAGCTAACGCTTTTATCAACATCACTGTTGCCATTCGAGATGGTAATTTTAATAAAGCTGCTGACTATCTTATTTCACTAGCTGGCAGTAATGCTCAACAAATAAGTCAGAGGAATTGGGTCAAGGATTTAAGAGATGGCAATTCTGTCAATGATCGCCAAGCAATTCAAACAGGTCTATCAGAACTCGGTTTTAAAAATGCGATACAATGGGTCGATGTAATATGGGCTGTTAAAGATGGGAAATATGTTGATGCCTTATCTGGAGTACTTTCTTTAGGAAATTTTAAAAATACTCAAGATTGGGTAAAAATAATTGATAATCTACAAAAACAGAACTATCTAGATGCACTATCTACTGCATTTAGACTAGCAGGATTTCAGGATGGTCAATCTTTAGCAGAGGCAGCTATTGCTGTCAGAAATGGAAATTTCATAGAAGCTTTTTATGAAAGTTTTGATCTGATTGAAGGTGGTAGTGATTTGAAAGAGGCATTTAAAGCTATCCAAGACTTTAATCTTCAAGAATTTGTTACATCAATGAAAAATTCCGCTCCTCTTCTGTTAAAAATTCTGGTTTAAAGAAGGTAGATATGTCTTTTTGGTGAAGAGGTTGATCAAATACCTAAAGCTACTAAGAATAAGGGTAAAAACAGTCGGTTACTAATGTTAATGACTGTCACTTAGTTGATGAGCGATCGCCCACCGACTTTACTGATCTGGCAGGCGATCGCTTTGGTAAAATAGCAGCAAATATCCTTGCCCAAGCCAAAGGAATGACCAGATTCATCCATGACCAATTCTCCAAAGACTACCTAGAAGAACTCCTAAAACCATTCGGAACAGTCCAAGCACCAAGTAGAGTCGCAGCAGAAGTCAAAGAAATAGACGTATTATTCACACCAATTCCCACACAAACAACCAACTTAAACACCTTGGGAATATTAGGTAGAATGGCTACAAACCCAGCCATATTTGAACCATTCCGCAATCCTGCATCCATCGAAGAAATTAAAGATTGTCTATCAAAATCATTAGAAGTAAACAAGGCAATTCAGCGAGAGGCAAATCGCAACAAAAGCAAAATATCAGACTCAGAAATTCCCCAACAATGGATACTCACACCCACCGCATCAGAAACAATCATTGCTGGTTTTGGTGCAGTTCTCAAATCAGATTGGGTAGAGGGAGTGTACTTTTTACCTGAATATTTCCGCACAGCCATAGTTGTAATTCATCAGTTACCATATATTCCCGAAACACTATGGCTGAGAATTCTGGGACGTGGGAAAGTGCAGCAACGCGCAATTGATGAATTAACAGCACTACCAGCAAATCACCCCTTTCAAAGAGTGACGCTAGAATTACTTTATAGCCTGCAACAAAATTTGCGAATCAACCAGAATATCGAAACAGACGATCGGGAGTTAGTGATGAGATTAGCACCACTGTATCAGGAAGATAGAGAGCGCGCCAGACAGGAAGGCGTGCAACAAGGCTTACAACAAGGTTTACAGCAAGGAGAACAACAGCTAATTCTGCGGCTGTTAAATCGGCGTTTAGGAGAAATCGATATATCTTTAACCGAGCAAATTCAAGGATTATCTATTGAACAATTAGAATCTCTGGGAGAATCATTATTAGATTTTGCTACAGTGGCAGATTTAGAAATTTGGTTAAGTCAACAACAAGATGCAACCAATCAGTAAATTATTAACGTTGATAATTTTAATTTAATCTATCAGCGATCGCCTTTTGAATCTGCAAAGATAAGTGAGAGCGATCGCTCTTTTGAAATAAGTCGAGTTGTTGGTGCGATCGCCCTCCGTTATCTGTTGATTTGGAGGGCGATAACTTTGGTACAATAGCAGCCATTATCCTTGCTAAAGCCAAAGGAATGACCAGATTCATCCATGACCAATTCTCCAAAGACTACCTAGAAGAACTACTCAAACCATTCGGAACAGTCCAAGCACCAAGCCGAGTCGCAGCAGAAGTCAAAGAAATAGACGTATTATTCACACCAATTCCCACACAAACAGCCAACTTAAACACCTTGGGAATATTAGGTAGAATGGCTACAATCCCAGCCATATTTGAACCATTCCGCAACCCCGCATCAGTAGACGAAATTGGTGATTGTATCTCTAAGTTATTAGAAATCAAGAGCGCAATCCAACGAGAAGGAAAGCGCAATAAAACTAAAATACCAGAAACAGAAATTCCCCAACTGTGGATACTCACACCCACCGCCTCCAAAAATATTATTTCTGGGTATGGTGGGCAACTAAAATCAGATTGGGGAGATGGAGTGTACTTTTTACCCAAATATTTCCGCACAGCCATAGTTGTAATTCATCAGTTACCATCTACTCCCGAAACACTATGGCTGAGAATACTAGGACGTGGGAGAGTCCAACAGCGAGCGATTGACGAATTAGTCGCACTTCCAAGCACTCACCCATTCCAAAGAGTGACGCTAGAATTACTTTATAGTCTGCAACAAAATCTGCGAATCAATCAAAATATCGAAACAGAAGATAGGGAGTTAGTGATGAGATTAGCACCACTGTACCAGGAAGATAGAGAGCGCGCCAGACAAGAAGGTTTACAGCAAGGTTTGCAACAAGGAGAACAACAGTTAATTGTGCGCCAGTTAAATCGGAGACTGGGAAACATTGATTCTTCGCTCATTGAACGAATTCAACAATTATCTATTGAGCAGCTAGACATCTTAGGAGAAGAATTATTAGATTTTGTCACCGTCGCAGATTTAGAACTCTGGTTAAGCCAACAACAAAACACTACCAATCAATAAATTTAATCATAACTAAGATAAGCGATCGCCTGCTGAAATCATCAAGAATTACGGTAGGCTTCGCCTACCCAATTCTTCCAAAATCAACCCAAACCCAATTCTCGTTTGAGTAAGTCAATAGAATTAGTCCCGATGTAATTTTCTACTTTCACCAGTTTGGGTGGACGAATGATATCTTCAGATGCTGCGTGGACTGCTGTCTGCACTATCGTAAAACAAGCTTGATCGCAAATAATCACTTCGGCTCGTTTCACAATTGCTTGCAATTTATAATTATCCTGTGGTTGGGCAGTCATGATGAGTAAATCATCACCCCGCAAACCGTGTAAAATCACTTCGGCTTGATGTCCGATTCCTGAACTCAGACTGACTATCCCTACACACTGGTCTTTTGGTAAATTCTTCAGGAAATTAATCTCTTTACTGTAGTCATAGATATCTAGAGGAATCACCCGCACAGATTTAGGTGCAGCGATCGCTTCCACATCGTTGATAAAATAGCGGCTAGTCACTACTGTGGCTGAGGTGGTCTTATCGAGGATGGCGGCTAATTCATTGATGGCTACTATCTGCACTGGTATCTCTAGATACTCTTCCAATTCATAAGCCATTAATTCCCCTACGCCCAAATCTTCTGAGGGTGCTGCTACTAATACCCGCGCACTACAACGCAAACGCCAGTCAATTTCCGCTAAGAATATCTCTCGTGCTTGATTGAGTGAATATCCTTCGCTAATGAGTTCATCTAGGGCTTTTTGCAGAATTTTTGCTGCTTCAGGATATTTTTGGGATATCGGTGATTGTAGCTTGCTTCCGCCTTCATGGCCTTGGGCGCGCACGTAAATTCCTGAACCGGCTAGACTTTCGACAAAACCGTCTTCTTCTAGCTGACGGTAAACTTTACTGATAGTATTACGATGTAACCCCGTTTGCATCGCTAAAGCCCGTGTACTGGGTAACTTGTAACCTGGTGAATATTGTCGAGAAGCGATCGCAAACCGCATTTGATTAAATAGCTGGGTTGATGCGGGAATCTCACTATCTGGCTGAATACGGAATTGAATCATCACCCAACCTCCTGAGCAATTCAAAATTCAAAATAAAGAAAACTAGGGGAACTACAAATTTTGGTTATCTTACATGGAAGATTTTTTTTGGGTAAATTTTTTATGTATAAGTATTTCGTATGGGATATTTCAGAAAAAATCACCCAAACATACTGGCATAGTTATATCAAATAATCACAAAGCTTTATCAGGTTGCATGGGTAAAAATTATTATGACTGAGCTAGCGTTAGATACTCAAAGGGTGAAGATTCCCCACAACAGTTTACAAATCTCTGCATATTTAGCACAACCCCAAGTACCAGGCTCTTACCCAGGAGTCGTAGTTTTACAAGAGATTTTTGGTGTAAATGAGCATATTCGGGATGTTACAGAACGAATTGCTAAATTAGGATATGTGGCGATCGCACCCTCACTATTTGAACGCATCGCCCCTGGCTTTGAAACCGGTTACACCCCCGCAGATATCGAAGTTGGTAGAAAATACGCTTGGGAACAAACCACCGCATCAGAATTATTAAGCGATATTCAAGCCGCCATTGACTACCTCAAAACCTTACCAACAGTCAAAAAAGATGGCTGTGGTTGTGTTGGTTTTTGTTTTGGTGGTCATGTAGCATATCTTGCTGCTACTCTCCCAAATATTACAGCCACAGCTTCATTCTATGGGGCGCGGATTCCCACTGCTACACCTGGAGGCGGCGCACCCACCCTTACCCGCACAGCAGAAATCCAAGGCACAATCTATACATTCTTTGGTGAAGCAGATGCGAGTATTCCCCCAGAACACATCGGCGAAATTACAACAGAGTTAGAAAAATACAACATTTCCCATCGTGTGTTCCGCTACGATGGAGCTGACCACGGATTTTTCTGTGACCGTCGCGCCAGTTATAATCCTCAAGCAGCAGCCGCAGCTTGGGAACAAGTACAGCAATTGTTTGGGACTGTGCTGGCTAAGTGAGGGCTACTGTTAATTTGTTACTTACAGCAGGGAACGAGCTTAAAAGTATCTGGTTTGCTTCTGAAACTTTGTACCTAATTTACCTGAAATCTGCTGTAATTAAAACTACGAATTACAAAACCCCTTGGTCTTAAATCAAATAACAATAATTTATTGTCAATTGTCATGAACTCCGAATCGAAACTTACTCAAAAAGCCAACTCGTCTTTTACAATGGACGATTTCGCCAAAGCATTAGAAAAACACGACTACCAGTTTCAGAAAGGTCAAGTTGTTCACGGTAAGGTATTTCAACTTGACCCTGATGGGGCTTATGTCGATATTGGCGGTAAGTCGTCAGCTTATATCCCCCGTGATGAGGCTTCTTTGAGAAGTGTTACCGATTTATCGGAGGTATTGCCGTTACATGAAGAATTAGAGTTTTTGATTATCCGTGAACAGGATGCAGAAGGTCAAGTAACTCTCTCTCGCAGACAGTTAGAAATTCAGCACATCTGGGAAAAATTAGCCAATATGCAAGAAGCTTCTCAGACAGTGCAAGTTAGGGTGACAGGTGTGAATAAAGGTGGTGTCACCGTCGATTTACAATCAATCCGAGGGTTTATTCCGCGATCGCACTTGACAGAACGTGATAATTTAGAAGCACTCAAAGGTCAAAGTCTCACCGTTGGTTTTTTAGAAGTAGATAGAAACAACAAAAAGCTGATTCTTTCTCAGCGTTTAGCGACTCGTTCTAGTAACTTCAACTTGTTAGAAGTTGGTCAGTTAGTAGAAGGTAAAGTCACAGGAATTAAACCTTTTGGTGTGTTTGTTGATATAGATGGCACAAGTGCTTTATTGCATATCAAACAAGTCAGCCAAAGATTTATTGAATCCCTAGAAAAAGTCTTCCAAGTAGGTCAACAAATTAAAGCTGTCATTATTGACTTGGATGAAGGTAAAGGTCGGATTGCTATTTCTACCAGAGTGTTAGAAAACTTCCCTGGTGAAGTGGTAGAAAACTTAGAAGAAGTAATGAGTTCAGCAGAAGCACGCGCTCATCGTGCTGCTAATAAATCGGCTGAATAAACTTTGTGAAATTTACTGTGATCGCTTTTTTATGTTTGCATGAAGAGAGCGATCGCTTTTTTATATTGATGGTAATGCTGGAAGCTCAAAATCATTAAATAAGCAAATATTGTAGTCAGAATTGTTTAAAACTTTTACTAATTTCGCATCGAGAGTTAATAGAATCGCACCGACTTGCCCAGAAAGAGCAACATAACAAGCATCGTAAGCAGAGATGTTATGATTGAGAGCGATCATCACTGCATCCGCCATCAAATCAGCAGTCGAGACAACACGCAAGGGAAAGTTTTTCAGAGTTGCTAAATCTACTTGAACCTCAGCCTCAGTGTACATTTTTGCACGAACATACTTCCACATAACATTGGCAGACTCTATATAAAACAAGTCTGGTACAAAAATTTCGGTCTGTGGATTAGCAAGATGACCGAATAGTTGATTAACTTTGGTAGTTAATGGATCAGCAATAAAATACTTGATGCACACACTGGTATCTACCACGCATCTCAGGGGAGTGTTCATCTATTCCGGTCTTCTCGAATCATCTCAGTGCTATCAGGTAATCCAAAGTCTGCTGGATTCAAGCGACTACGACGAACACGGATTTCTTCTAGAAGTTTTGGGACATTTTTGTATCTTTCGTCTACCGTTGGTTGCGGCTTTGTCTGCAAACCCTTCTGCAAGACTGTAATAGCTTGAGCTTCAACTGAGCTATTTTCAGCGTTAGCTAACTCTTGCAACTGTGCGTATAAATCATCAGGTATGTTTAGGGTAGCCATTGCTTGACCTCCCAAGAGAATTTATTTTATTGCTAATGGTAGCACAATGATTAGTTTTTGATTTATTTGGGCTTACGTCGCCAATGGCCTTTCACTTTAGTCCCATCTTTACGAAGATGAGGCTGAACATAAACTTTATCTGAACTTATATTTCTTGAATTTACTGATATAGATTTCCACCAATCTGCATGATGTTTTCGCTCAGGTAGTCTAGTATTAGATGAATTGGAATTACTTAAATTAAAGTTTGCCAAATACTTAAAGACTAAACTCACACTAAATAGAAGTAAAGCAATAAACAATATTATTGTTGCAACTATTATAAATAATGAAAAATAAATATTTTTAAAAAATAAATATGTAATTATATTTACTCCGAAACTTCTTATTGTAATTAGAAATATAATCACAATCAATAATATTGACATAACTTCAATAGGTGTCTTAATTGATTGATGAGTTTTAGTAAGTAACCTCTTAAAAAATTTAGGTTTTTCACATCGCCAAATTTTTATGGTTTTATCCCAGCTACCACTGACAAGAATTTCACTATTAGCTTGAAAAACTATTGAACTAACGCCACTTGAATGGCCTGTTAGTGTATGGGCTATTTTTCCAGTTTTTAAATCCCAGATTTTTATGGTTTGGTCATCACTACCACTAGCCAGGGCTAATCCATTAGGACTAAAAGCAATTGTATATACTTTGCTTGAATGACCAGATAAGCTATGAGGAATCTGTGTTTTACGCAAATTCCATAATTTAATAGTTTGGTCATCACTACCACTAGCCAGTATTGACCCATCTGGGCTAAATTTGACTGTACGGATATAGCCAGAATGTCCAGATAAGCTGAGTGTTTCTTTTGCGGTATTTACATCCCATATTTTTATGCTGTGATCACAACTACCACTAGCAAGAGTTAAACCATCAGGGCTAAAAGCAATGGATTGAATATAACTAGTATGCCCTCTTAAAGTGCAGATTTCACAAGCTGTATTCAAGCTGAACTTTTGACTAGTTTCTAAGTCCCAAAGTTTAATAGTGTTGTCATCACTACCACTAGCTAGAATTTTACCATCAGGATTTATAGCAAGTGTTGTAATAGATTGAGAATGACCACATAAAGTCGAAATGACCTGACCAGTTTTCAAATCCCAGAGTTTAATAGTATTGTCATCACTACCACTAGCTAGAGTGTATCCATCGGGACTAAAGGTTACATCACGAACAGCCCCAGAATGTCCAGATAGACTAAACACCTCTTGTCTAGTGTTAAGATGCCAAACTTTAATAATAGTATCATCTCCTCCACTAGCAAGCATATCTCCTTGAGAACTAATGGCAATTGCACGAACTCCAGAAAAAAACCACCCTGAATCTCCAGTTAAACTACTTTCTTCTGTCCATATCCAATATTTAGGTGAACAGTGTTCATACTCTGAATATTTTAAGGATTTTCGCATTGTTTTAAAGTAATAGTTGAGGTACTTTACCTCTATGATTCCCCACTCTAAATAGCTAATAACAATGCTGAGTCTTTTTTTATAAACTAATACTTATTTATATCTTTGAAGAGAATTATGAGAGATTAAAAATAATAAAAAATAGAATTTTTTATAGGTGTAGTTGTCCAGTAAGCTGTCACTGTCGCAATCCAAAGTTTTTCCGCACTTCTTATACAAAAATTAGATTACCAGCGTTGCTATCTGCTAGTCCAGCTTCAACAGTTTTATTTTCAAGGTGGGTCTACTGACTAAGCAAATACTTTTTGTGCATCTACTTTGTATACATTTTAGATGCAAAACATCGGTGAAACTTTGTCACTATATCAATTCAACGGAGAGGGGGAGATTCGAACTCCCGGAGGTTTTAGCCTCATCCGATTTCAAGTCGGACGCAATCGACCACTCTGCCACCTCTCCAAATAAACTGTCTAGCTTGGCTGCACCTGGGTTTTGTGGTGAGCAATAAAGCTGACAGATATTACTATATCCTATCATCTACGCAGATGGTACTACTGAATGCGATCGCTCATAAAAAATTTCTTCTGTCACCACCTGAAAATCCTTGCCAACCCATACCAGTGCGGCTTTTGTTACTACACCCGCCTCTAGGGAAACCACAGAAAAATTCCGCAGTTTCTCCCCGTCTTGCTCGACAATCCTGGGTACGCTGGCGGCATTGAGGTAAAGTATCCCCTCTGGGCTTCTAAAGACGGCTTTTCTGAGTTGTTTCTTGGTGTGCCGTAAAGCATGGTGCATATGTCCAAATGTCACCAAGGCTATTTGTTTACCCGCATTGATCGTTAAAGAAACCGCCTCAGCTAAATCAGGATCGCCAAAGTCGCCTCCGATGGGATGCCAATCTTTACCGCAGGGATCTTCGGGGCGATCGCCCAAGCCACTCGGCCCGTTATGACCGATAAAAATAATCGTGTCACAGGCTGCACTTTTCACGGATGCAAAGATTCTCGCTGCTGACTCTTCTAAAGTTGACACCCCATAACGCTCTTTGCAGATGTCAGCAAATCGCCACTCATGACCACCCCAACTAAAAGGACGGCCCCCCACGACAGTTAAATTCCATTCGGGGAAATCTAGCTTACTGAAACCAACGTGGGCTGCACCTAATAAATCTAGCTGTTCTTGTACCCTGTCTTCCTTGGTGCGGTCATAGGGACATTTCTTCCGTCCCCATTCTGTAGCGGTGTACCAAGCATCATGATTGCCCATGACAGCAGCTTTGGGAATATCGAGGGAGGCGATCGCTCTTACCACTTCCACCGATTCGTTACCAAAATCCCCCACAAATAACACTAAATCCACACCCAAATGCTTGAGTGCAATGCCATCCTCTGTTTCCCACAGATCATGAACATCTCCCACTACAGCAATTTTGAGAGTTGTTGCTTGCGATTTTTGACTGGTCATGCCACTTATCCTTGCCGTATATTTCCAGCATAGGCAACTCAGCCAAATTTGGACACAATTTTGGGGGATTAACCCCCCAACTATTTTTGGTAAAAACTACTATAATTAATGCACAGGCAAAATTTGTAACAAAACATTAATCTTTAACTGTGTTTACTACTGCTCAACGCCAACAAACTCAACCAGGTGGGCTACCACTAGATTTATTTGCTGCTATTGAAGAACTCAAAAAAGAACTCAACGCGGTGATTCTGGCGCATTATTACCAAGAGCCGGATATTCAAGATATTGCAGACTTTATTGGTGATTCTTTACAGCTAGCGAGAGCCGCAGAAAAAACCAACGCAGATGTGATTGTCTTTGCTGGGGTTCACTTTATGGCGGAGACAGCTAAAATCCTCAATCCTGACAAGTTGGTGCTATTACCAGATTTAAATGCTGGTTGTTCTTTAGCTGATACTTGTCCCCCAGCCGAATTTGCGGCTTTTAAAGCCGCCCATCCTGATCATTTGGTAGTTTCTTATATTAACTGCTCTGCCGAAATTAAGGCGATGAGTGATATTATCTGCACCAGTTCCAATGCTGTGAAGATTGTGCAGCAAATCCCCAAAGACCAACCAATTATTTTTGCACCAGACAAGAATTTAGGGCGGTATGTCATGGAACAAACCGGAAGGGATTTGGTGTTATGGCAAGGTAGCTGTATAGTGCATGAAACCTTCTCAGAGAAGAAGATTGTCCAGTTAAAGATAACTCACCCTGAAGCAGAAGCGATCGCTCACCCTGAATGTGAAAGTAGCGTTTTGCGTCACGCCAGCTATATCGGCTCTACAGCCGCTTTACTCAAATATTGTCAAACCAGCCCCAGCCAAGAATTTATCGTGGCTACAGAGCCAGGTATCATTCACCAAATGCAAAAATTAGCTCCTCACAAGCACTTTATTCCTGCGCCACCAGTAAATAACTGTGCTTGTAACGAGTGTCCGTTTATGCGGTTAAATACTTTAGAAAAACTCTATTGGGCGATGAAAAATCGGACTCCTGAAATTACGATGTCAGAGGAAATCCGCATTGCTGCACTAAAACCAATGCAACGGATGTTAGAGATGAGTATTTAGTTATCTTTAGAAGTTTGCTGTAAATACTTCACAAGTTTGTATGTTGCTGCATCTAATTCTCAATTTCTTTCTGGCTAACTTTAAAAATTGATATTGACTAGATGTAGCAATTTTTTAATTACCTGCAAAATCTATCAAAAATACTTTAATTTCGCCACTTACTATCTTATTCTATAAACAAAGAATTTACACTTACTCTGATGAAACAGTCCACCCATATCTCTAACATCTGCGTTTAGTGAATGATATAGTAGGACTACTTATTCATACATCCACAAGTTTAAAGTATTCATAAATTTTCTTCTTTTTTTATAGTTTTCAAGTATTTACACGTAAAAACCATGTATGATAGTTAGTAAGTTGAAGATATATAAATAATTGACAGGTAAACATCCTAAAATTTTGCTGAGAGTTACTACTTTGTGAGTAACCTAATTTCCTTTGCCTATCATTTTGTCGATTTATAAAAGAAAGGTAGAAATGCTGCTTAGGAATATTTTAATAAATGCTTTAGATAAATTGTGTTCACGTAAATTACCCATAATAGTCCTGTTATTACTAATAACCTCTATTTCTACTGGGTGTAAAGGAAGTTCTTCAAACAGCAATGCTACGATCAACGTTAAACCTTTAAAACCTGAAGAACTGGGATATTATCAAGAATTTGAGAAGGCTTTAGAATCTACAGCTAATAATTCACACCTGCTCATTGAACTAAATTCATTGGTTAATGTAAATAACGAAATAAGTCAAACTGAAAAAGCAGAAGAACACAAAGAAAAATTAAAATCCGCATTTGATGATTTAAAGGAAATTAGTGAACAAAATATATCTCTCCTAACTCCTGTTTTACCTCCTGAGTCAATGGAAGATTTTCATGCTCAATGGTTGGCGTTATTAAAAGGTATTAGCTCTGCTCAATCTCCCCAAGAAATAGTATTACAGAGTAAGACTTTTCTCACAGCATATCAAGAGTTTGAAAAAGAATTTGCTGATAGATCAAAACAGTTTTCACAAGAGGGTGGTATAGTAGTCGAATTTAAACCTGTTGCAGTCCCTGTACAAATTGACGTAAACACCCAAAATTGGAATTGGGAATTTTCCTTAGCATTCCATCCCAGTATAGCTACTCCAGTGGGAGAATTCAGTGTTGCAAAACCACCAGAAAAATCTGTGGGAATTACAAAATTAGTGGTTGTGCATGGAGATAAAGTTCGTTATGTGACTTTAGCTCCAGGTTTTGAAGTTTTTGTACCTGCTCAATGTGGTGTCAAAATCAAGGAAGCTAACGCT
This sequence comes from Aliinostoc sp. HNIBRCY26, assembly GCF_050235535.1. Classification (GTDB taxonomy): domain Bacteria; phylum Cyanobacteriota; class Cyanobacteriia; order Cyanobacteriales; family Nostocaceae; genus Trichormus. Next base: position 3,036,802 of record NZ_CP189852.1, on the reverse strand, counting down.
CCCCGATTAGTTGTTGAAGTTCCTCAATGTGGCTCTCAAACTCAAACTGCTCAGACTCAAACTTCTCAAAGTGAAACAAATTCCGTTTCACCCAAAGAAACTTTACCTTCTCCAGTTGAAACGTTTTCTGTAGGCTCTTTTCCCGAATCATCTTTTCCTAGAGCATCATGTGGAGATGTACCACCTACAGATCCTTCAGCATATCCATTAGATTTTCATCCAGTTTCTATTGACTTTAGCGAAAGTAACTTAACAGAGGTTAAAAATAATTTCTGTAGAGATGCTTATGCTTTAACTAAGCAACCAAGTGGACGGAAAGTTATACAAGTTGCTTCCTTTGATAATCCCAAAAAAGCTGAGGAGTTTCGGACTTTAATGGAAAGTAAATTTGGTAGTGGAGAAATCGGACAAATCAAGACAATTGCTACACCTCCTTAATTTTGTACGGAATCTTAGCTACCACTTAAACCAACTAAAAATCCTACAACAAAGAAGAAGGCAGTTAAACATAATGCAACTATCGCCCATGTTCTTTGATTGGCTTTAAATGCCTCAATACTAGCCCATCTTTTGCTTTTCCATGCCCATTCATTACCTTTTATTCCCAAAATAATTGCCATGATGAAACCGACGTAGGGAACGAAGCACAAAAGACCAATCCAAACTTTGTTACCAATACTCCAGAACACTCCTAATAGAAAAGCTCCCCAATTCCAACCTTTGATTTCTGGAGGAACAGGAATAGATTCATCAAAAATACGACCACAACCCGAATTATTGACTGGTTCGGATGTAGAGTTACCAGAGTAAATCGGTGTGGAATAATCTGGATTTTGGTAATTCGGTGGGGGATTTCCTGACGGGTTCGGGGTGGAATATCCTGGATTTTGGTAATTCGGTGGGGGATTTCCTGACGGGTTTGGGGTGGAATATCCTGGATTTTGGTAATTGGGCGGGGGATTTCCTGACGGGTTTGGGGTGGAATATCCTGGATTTTGGTAATTCGGTGGGGGGTTTCCTGACGGGTTAGGCGTAGAATATCCTGGATTTTGGTAATTTGGTGTGCTGTAGCCTTGATTTACTTGTCCCAAATTCAAGAATGATATGACCTCATCCGCAGTCTGGAAACGGTAATCACCCCTTGGCGCTAACATTCGATTTAAGGCTTGACTCATCAGGGAACTGACGGTGATTTCCCTGTCCCATTTCCAAGTTAATGTGTATTGATCTAACAATTGTTGCGGTTGTTTACCAGTCATCAAAACAATTGCGGTGACAGCCAAAGCATATAAATCACTATTGGGTGAAACCATTCCTAATCTAATTTGCTCATCAGGTGCATAACCCACCTTCCCAATGCTTGTACCTCCAGGGGTTGGTGTTGGTTGTAAATTAGTAGCGACATTAAACGTCACTTGTTTTACCGCACCCATGTCAATTAATACAGGAAGTCCTGTTTTGGTGCTGAAAATAATGTTGTCGGGAGAAATATCTCGGTGGATTACGCCTTGACGATGCAGGTAACTTAACACAGGAAGCAAATCCTGAAATAGTTTGAGGATTTCTGCTTCACTGAAGCGTCCCCCTTGTCTGAGACGTTCATTTAATAATGATTCATAGGTGCGACCTTCGATAAAGTCTTCTACTAGAAACAAACGGGAGTTTTCTTGAAAAGCTTCCCAAAATCTGGGTATTTGTGGGTGTTGTAGCTGATAAAGGGTGACGGCTTCTCTTTGAAATAACTCGACGGCTTTGTTGAGTGCGCCAGTTCCTTGGACGGAAGGGATAAACTCTTTGAGGGCTACTTTCTCATTAAAACGACCTGTATCTTCTGCAATATAAGTTCTCCCAAAGCCGCCTTGACCGAGCATTTCTCGAATGATGTAGCGATCGCGTAATCTAGTTCCTGGTTGGATACCAATTAAGGTAGGCTCTAAGGTATTACCGGAGCTATGTAACGCCTCCCCACAAGTAGAACAAAAGTTAGAACCGCCTACACTCTGATGTCCTTTACTACAAGTAAGATAACTCATGGGTCAAATCTGAGATTTTATATATTTAGTATCTATATTCTGCTCAGGCAGCAGATTTATTTAAGTATATAGGCTTTTTACACACAAAAATATTGTGTGTTACTTAAGTTATTGCAAGGAAACTTTATTGACATTTCCGAAACAAGTATGGCAGTGAAGTTAAATTACAGCTTACTCTTGTCGGCTTCCTTTTGTGCTGTTTCACTATACTTTTTATACAGTTGTGTCCGTATTTTTGCCTCTTGATAGCGACTGTGATCTGATGGGACTGCGGCCATTAAATCAGAAGCTCTTTGCCACATAGCTGCTAGCTCTAACCATTGTGTTGAGGTTGTCGCTATTTTTCCAGTTGCAGAGGCTTGATTAGCAATTCGTACGGCTGCGGCGAAAGAATCATCAGATTTGTCATCTACGGATGATGTTTGGTTACTATTAGCAGTCGCAAAATTACTGTTATTATCTAGCTTCGCAAAGTTTTTCAAATGTTCACCAAATTGGCTATATACAATCCAACCTAGTGATAACAATAAGCATAAACCGATTGCTGACTGCCATTTTACCTGCGGTGATTTTCTCAACTTATCTTTGTGAGACAGTGAAGAAAATTCCGGTAAATTATTTTGTCCAAGTTCAATTTGAGCAATTTGGAAATCTTTAATCAGCTGCTGCACAATGTTTGGTTGAGCCAGGGTAATTTCCTGTGACCAAAGTAATTGATTTTCGCGTTCTAGTTCTGTCAACCACAATAATTGCTGTTCCCGCACTAGTCTACTGTTAATTCTGATGCGGCGAATATTACGTGGTGCAATGGATTCAAGGATTTGCTGGATTTGCTCTACTAGACTAGATTGCTCTAGTAGTTCTGCTTTCGCCGCTTCACACAACAGTTGTAAGACACCATCGACAAAAATAGCCCGGATTCTCACACCAGACTTGGTGAGTTTGTCGTTTAATAGTTGAATAATCGCGGCAACGCTTCCTTGATGAGCTTGCCAAGCGATATCGTTAATCCGATCTACCATTGGAGGTGTACTGATAGCTTTTAACCCTGATTTTTGTAAGAACATCTTGATTTTAGGCTTCTGCTCTAGTGAACTTTACCTTTTCTTCGATTTTATGGTTAAAAAGATCAGGTTGCCACATAAAATCTTAAAAATTTAGCTTCTTACTACTGAGAGTGTTAATTGCTGAATGTAAACTGTTGATTGCTGTTGAATTCCCCGCTAAATCTTTTAAATAGACTTATACAATATTATGTTCACCTTAGCATAGTGGTATGAAGCAATTACGTATATTTCTGTACAGATAATTTAGGAATTTTTTTGATGATTAATTGACCAACGATGTTCTATAGATACAGAAGAACCTTGACAAGCTTCTTCCAATTGCTTTTGTTGGACTGCGGCTTTACGGAGAGTAATAATTAGTTGATTCACTTGATTTCGCAGTTCAGGGTTACTACTGACTGCTGACATGGTTTGTCTTTCTAATAGTTGCAGTATAAGTTCGTAGTGGATGGGTGAAGGTAGGGGAATTTGCTCCATGTAGTTATCAATTTGGTAATTTTTTATTCTGAATGTCTAATTGCTGTCCAGTCAATTTTGACACAATAACCACAGATTTAACTAAGATTTTAGGGAATACCAAAAAATAAATTATCCTAAATCAGCAGCTTAGTAGGATGTGTCAGTATGAATAGTCTCTTGGTATAGTTAGGTTTTCTCGCACTGACGCACCCTACAGTTTGAATATTTTTTTATCTGGAAGTCCCTGAGATATTTAGTTTCAGGGAGTTTTAGGGTTTTGAGGTTTGAGTTATACCTAGTGTAACGTGACGGAAGTATTTGCTGAATGGGGAGTTGCACTCAAGATATAAGACTCAGCACCTAAAAATTAGGACTGAGTTGTAAATTTATTTACACGACTTTGTTGGCTTCCAATGTATTCAAGGAGACTGGGAAAATAAACGGGCGATCGCTAATGCTGGATCTGGTTGCTTTACTAAAGATTCGCCAATTAACACAGCCGCCGCACCAGCTTGTGATACTTGAGTTAAATCTTCTGGGGTATGTAATCCCGACTCACTGACGACGAGGATATCTCTTGACTGCAATTGACTACCCCTAGCCGCCAAAATTTCGCAGGTGGTTTGTAAATCTACGGAAAAATCTTCTAAATTGCGGTTATTGATGCCTACTAAAGCAACATCATCTAACGCCAATACCCTGTCGAGTTCTTCCAGGCTGTGGACTTCAATCAAAGCCGCCATTTTCAGTGACTTGGCAATTTTGATGAAGTATTGCAAGTCTTGATCACTCAAGATAGCAGCAATTAATAACACTGCATCTGCACCCCGCAATCGGGCTAAATACATTTGATAAGGATAAATGACAAAATCCTTACATAGTAGTGGTAAATCTACGGCTTCACGGACTTTAGCCAAGTTATCAAAACTACCTTGGAAAAATTTGCTATCCGTCAAAACCGAAAGACAACTTGCGCCACCTTTTTGGTAGGATAAAGCGATCGCCACAGGGTCAAAATCTTCCCGAAATACACCTTTACTGGGGGAAGCTTTCTTAACTTCTGCAATCAATGCAGGTTTAGTTCTACCCTCTTTTAAAGCTGCGACAAAATCCAGAGTTGGCGGTGCTGTGAGTGCTTGCTTTTGCAATTCTCTCAAAGGCACTCTGTCGCGCATTTGCTCAACTTCGATTTCCTTATGCCAGACAATTTCCTCTAGGATGTTCTGGGGTTGGGCATCTGGTAAAGCAGTTTGATAACGTAAAAAGGCGACATTTATGGCTGGATTTGGTTGCAGACGGCGGATTTGCATAATTTAGGGACTGGGGACTGGGGATTGGGGATTGGGGACTGGGGACTGGGGATTGGGGACTGGGGATTGGGGACTGGGGATTGGGCAGGGGGCAGGGGGAAAGAACTTAGTATGAATAAGTATCTTTCCACCCTTACACCCCTACACCCTTATTTAAACAACTGCCCGTTTATAGGCTTCATCCAACACTTCTGATAGGGTTGGGTGGGCGTGGACTAAATGGGCTAGGGTTTGGACTGTTTGCCGGTTGGCTACGGCGGCGGATGCTTCGTGAATTAAGTCGGAGGCGTGTAAACCGAAAATATGTACGCCTAAAACTTCGCCGGTGTCTTTGCGGTAGATGACTTTGGCGATACCGTCGGCTTCGTTTTCAGCTAAGGCTTTGGAATTACCTTTGAAGTAACTTCTGCTGGTGGCGACTTCAAAACCTTCGGTTTGTCCTAATTCTTTGGCGGCTGTTTCTGTTAAGCCGACATAGCTGACTTCAGGATGGGTAAATGCGGCGGCGGGAATACTGCGATAATCGGCTGTTCTTTCCCGTCCCATGATGTTTTCCACAGCGACGATACCTTGGGCGGAAGCTGCGTGTGCTAGCATCATCTTGCCGTTAGCATCGCCAATTGCCCACAGATGGGGGACGACCTCCCCGGCTGATAATACTGCCATGCGATCGTCAACCGGGATAAAATTCCGACGGTCAAGTTCTACACCCACAGATTCTAAACCGAGATTCTTGGTAGCGGGGATGCGTCCTGTAGCTACTAAGCAAGCATCAACTTCAATGACATCGACATCTTCTTTAGTTTTGAAATCTGCCAATTCAATCACTACAGGCGAACCAGGAATTACTTTTTTGGCATAGATTCCCACTTTGGTTTCAATGTCGCGGGGTGTAATTAATACCCGTTCCGCGAGTTTAGCAATATCGCGGTCAAACCCTGGCATGAGTTGGTCGAGGGCTTCAATCAAAGTGATTTCACTGCCCAAAGCTGAGTAAATATCCGAGAATTCTAAACCGATGTAGCCACTACCGATAATGGCAATCCATTGTGGTAGGGTTTCGAGTTTCACAGCTTGATCACTAGTGAAAACGGTTTTACCATCTACTTCAATTCCTGGTGGTACAAAAGGTACAGAACCAGGAGAAAGAATAATATCCTTAGCAGTGATGGTTTTTTCGCCACCATCGCCAGTCACCGTCACTTTTTGTGTGCCGGCGATTTTACCCCAACCTCTGATGATATCGACTCCCAGACGTTTGAGGCTATTTGTTAAATCCCCTTGGATTTTAGAAACCAAATTATTGGCGTGATCTGCGATCGCTTGCCGATCAAATTCCACGCCGCCAATTTGAATTCCCAAGGATTTCAGGTGATGGGCATCGCGCAATTCCCGCACACGTCCAGATGCGGCTAACAACGCCTTAGATGGAATACAGCCCCGGTTGACACAAGTGCCACCCATATCAGCTGCTTCAATAATCGCTGTTTTCAAGCCGCAACCTACGGCGTGTAGGGCTGCGCCGTGTCCCCCTACACCAGCTCCTATAATGACTAAATCGTAATCAAATTCATGACTCACGTTAGTTTCCCCGTGTGCTTCGCATTATCTATTCTCGACCTCACCTGCTCGTAGTGCAACCCCCCATTGTGAATTCAAAATTCAAAATTCAAAATTCAAAATTAAATCACTCTTAGGGCATGGGGCATAGGTAAAAATTTCCCCCTTGTCTCCCTTGTCTTCCTTCCCCTGCCCCCTGCCCCCTGCCCCCCTGCCTCTTATGACCGTGAAAGTATTTGCACACTGAACCCTGAACCAGTAATCTTGATTTAAAATCACCTATAGGATTTTTCCAGGCGATCGCTTAATGTCTTTTCCGAATATTAGTGAATTTACAGTCCGTCGCTATGCTAACTCTAAGTCTTTTCAACGTGGCGAGGCTTACTTTGAATCGGGTGCTGTTACTAAAGTTACTCAACGTGGACAGCAGTTTCAAGCTGAAGTGGAAGGTCACGAAACCAAGCCTTATCGCGTTAGCTTGAATTTTGATGACAAGACTGTAACCTTGGCTGACTGTACCTGTGCCTACAATTTTGATGGTTGGTGTAAACATTTGGTGGCGACGGCACTTGTATTGATTCGTCAACCAGATATCATTGAGCAACGCCCTACTCTCGAAAAACTCCTCAACCGTTTGGATCATGTGCAGACTCAAAGGTTAATTCAAGAGTTAGTCGCAGAAGCACCCCAACTGATTGAGATTATCGATCAGCACGTTAGTTGGATGACTAACCCTGCACCCAAGCCATTATCTACAGTCACAGAAAGACACATTACCGTCAATTTGCCAGCGTTACGGGGGCAAATCAAGCAGATTCTGCGGGAAGCGGTGAATTATTTTGAGGAGGGGTATGAGGAAGATCCCCTGACGGAAGAATTATTTAGCTTAGTGCAGGGGGCTTTAGAGTTTAACGAACGAGGCGAAAATGATAATGCGATCGCTGTTTTGGAAGTAATTACTGCTACCTGTGCGGAAAATTGGGAAGAGGTATCAGAATACGGTGCAGATAATGATGAAATCGCCTGGGAATTGAATATTGCTTGGTGTGAGGTGATTCTTTCTGCTGAACTTACCCCAGAGGAAAAAGTTGATATTCAAGTGAATTTAGAAGTTTGGCAAGATGAATGGAATACTGACTTTGCTATGGCTTTAGAAGCTTTACGTCAAGGCTGGGATGAACCACGAATCATCCAGGTACTTCAGGGCAATATCAGTACGAGGGGAGTTTGGGGTCAAGAAATTCCCTATTATGCCGATGATTTAGCCATGATTCGCTTGAAAATTCTGGAACGGCAAGAACGTTATCAAGAATACCTGTATTTGTCGCAAGCAGAAGGACAAACTCAAGCCTATCTCACCATGTTAGGACGTTTAGGCAGAATAGAAGAAGCGGTGAAAGCTGCCCAAACGGAAATGAGTTCAATGGAAGAAGCCTTTGCTTTAGCTAAAACTCTGGCTGAACAAGGTTCATTACCGCAAGCCTTAGAAATTGCCCAAACTGGTTTTAGGCTATGGGGTAATTGTCAGTATGCTTTAGGGATTTGGACGTGTGATTTAGCTTTAGAGTTGAATAATCAGGAAGCGGCTTTATTAGCACTTAAAGCTGCTTTTGAAGTCAAACCCCACTTTGTTGATTATCAAAAAATTGCAGAATTAGCTGGGGAAAATTGGGAAGTTATTAAACCCGATTTATTAAAAGTTGTCCACAACTGTGATAATTGGGCAATCCAACCAGACAAAGTGGATATACTTTTACACGAAGGCTTAATTGATGATGCCATTACCACCGTCAGTGAAATCAGTCATTATCATGCGTCCTTAGTTCAACGTGTCATGAAAGCCGCCATTCCTCACAATCCCGACTGGGTGATTGCCAATTCTCGCCGTCGTGCTGAAAGAATTATGGATGAGGGGAAAGCAGAATATTATAGTGAAGCGATCGCATGGTTAAAGCAAACCCGCGCCGCCTACATCGCATCTGGTAGACAAGCAGATTGGGCAGGTTATCGTGAACAGTTAATGGAAATTCACGGACGTAAACGGAAATTAATGGGGATGTTAAAAGAACATAGTATGCAGTGAGAATTGATTTGTTCATAGACCATGATTAAATGTCTCGACATTGGCAAATCAACCTATGTCTGAATCAGTGCAATATATTACGAATCAACAAGGCGATCTCATTGGTGTCTTGTTAGGTTGGAAGTAGTCAGAGGTAAAGGCTAAACAAAATATACGAATGTATAGGAATCATATTTGATTTCTGAAAAAGGCTAAGTACATCTCTGTTACTTCTTTTCCTGTTCCCTGTTCCCTGTTCCCTTTTCCCTTACTACGCAAATGATTTCAGGAATCAAAGCGGATTCCTATAAATTTTGACAAGTTTATCAGCATCATTTCAAGCTGATCAATTTGAATCATTATTATAGTTTGTATAGAAAATAGTCCTATTGTCGGAATAATTACTATGTGTTAATTTAATTTTTACACTGAAGGTAATTATTTCTACCTAATAGGAAGGTGAAAATGCCTGAGAATAATCAAAATCTAGCTAAAGGACTTTTAGCTGGAGCCTTTATTTTAACTGGTTTTGCTCCGTTAAATGCTGGCAATGCAATAGTGAGTCAATTAGCCAAGAGTCTGGAAACATATTTGTTACCTGTAGCTGAGGCTAATGTGGGCAATCCTATCTCCATTGCTCAATCACCTGAAGAATTTGTGTCTTTACCTGAAGAATATACACTATACATTGAAGGTGGTTCTGCTGTAATCGTGAATAACGACGGAGAAAAAAAACTTGCACCGGATGGCTACTATCGGCTTTCTATTGGTGCAATTCTCAAAATAGAATCAGGAAAAATCACTTACAGTTCAGTCAGTGATTTCGATCCGAAAGTTGTAACAGAGGTGAAGTGGAAAGACTGCAACCCTCCATCCAAATGTAATTAAGTCAATCAATTTTGGATTTTAGATTTGCGATAGCGCAGCGTTAGCGACGCAGGAGCATCTTTTGGATTGACGTAAAGCCTGCGGCATAGCTGCGCTTAGAGCGTAGCGGACGCAGCGCAGCGAGTATTTCAGATTTTTCCACCCACTCTTAGGTGGGGCTTGTACCCCAAATAATCCAAAACTTGTACTGAGCCTGTCGAAGTATCCAAAATCTAAAATCCAAAATCTAAAATTCGCAGGGTCGCTAACATCATCTATTCCTTGTAGTTTTAAGATAAAAACAAAAATTTGTAAAGGAATTACTAGAGTATGAATCTGGTAATGAAATTAAGTAAACTATGCAACTTGAGATGTACTTATTGCTATGAGTATGATGAGTTATCTCATCAGGAAAAAATGCCCATAGAAAAGATTGAGTTTTTTTTAAAAAATTTAGCTCAGTACATTCTGAATCAAAAGGAAACTTTACCAATAGAAATTATTTTTCATGGTGGAGAAGCCCTACTTCTACCTCATGATTATTTACGAACAATTTGTCAATTATGTGATCAATATTTTACGGAACAGGGCATATTTCATCGCACAACAGTACAGAGCAATTTATTTAAAATATCTAATAAAACTATAGATTTACTACAAGAATTAAACATTGCCTTGGGTTTTTCACTAGATGTTTTCGGTGATCAACGAGTTGATATTGCTGGGAGAGTTTCACAAGAAAAAGTTTTAAGTAATCTGCAACGTTTGTTAGACAGAGGTATTGCTGTTGCAGGGATAGTTGTTCTTCATGCTTTGAACGTTAATCACGTAGAGAAAATATATCAATTTTACAACGAATTAAATATCAATTTTAGAGTGCTGCCAATTTTTAATCACCAAGAGTCTCCAGAGAGAATGAAGCATTTACTAATTTCTCATGAAGAAATTGTCACAGCTTTAAAAAAAATAGCAGTAGCACAATTAGCAGCTTCATCAAAGATTGATATTTTACCTCTCAAAGATTATTTTGAGGCAGCCGTGAGATATTTAACAGGGCGCAAATTTCCTATTTATGATCCATCTCAAAAAGAATGGGCTTTAATTATTAACACAAATGGGGATACTTACTCTCATGGTGATGCTTATTCACCAGAGGGTTTTATGGGAAATGTTTTCCAACAATCCCTGAATGAAATTTTTACTTCTTCAGCCTATGCAAACGCTACAAAAATTCGCCTAGAGAGAGCAGCAACCTGTCGTCAATGTGAGTTTGATCAAAAGTGTGATCAATTACATCTTGTAGAAGCAATTTCTAGTGAACGTTCTTATGATGAAGTCGGCAAACTCCAGTGTATGATCGCCAAACCCATGATTCAATTTATGGTAAATGAAATTTTGCGATCGCCTGAAGCTAAAGCACTCATTAATGTCTATGCTGTTCAAGAACAGTCTCAAACACATTTAATTGTGAGTTAACCTACAACCTAAGAGTAAAGTGCTTATTACCAACTTTAATAAATAGATTAGAAGGTAAAACCAAAGTGGCGTGAGGTTTATATTTCTGTGGAATTACAGCGACAGATACGAAATAAATGTCGGAAAACCTTAGATGTTACAGTTTACAAGTCTCGATGCGAGAGAAGATATTTCCTCCCCCCCCCAACCCAACTCCTCACCCCTCTCCGCCACCTCCCACCAAAAACCCCAATACCCCGTCATACTTCCCCCAGGGAGATGTCCCCTTGGGGAAGACGTGTTAAACGTTACATGACAATACCAAATCCAGTTTCCATTCACTCTCCATCCTACGTGATCGCCAAATTTTTCCCAGGCTTCTGGATAATACTTACCATTTAGTTTACCACCGACGCTTAAGTAAATTTCCTTTTGAACACTGAAGCCAAAATGTCCATTGCTATATTTTACCCACAGGCGGTCAATGGTACGGAGGTCAGTACAGGGGAAGTTTAATAATTCTTCACTTCTAATATAGTCTCCATCTTCACGCCCTACTACCTGAAGCATTAGCAGATAGGTTTCCTTGTCTGCTTCCTGCCATTTTTTTGCTGCTAGTAAGTCGCGCAACCGACTATAATCTACACCTTTTTCTGAGGCTAATTCATTTTGACGTAGTTTCTGACGTAGTTTCTCAGCTTCTTCTTGTTCGCTTTTGAGTCTTTCGGCTTCCTGTTGTCTTTCTTCAGCTTCTTCTAGTTCGCGTTGACGTTTTGCTCGTTCCTGCTTGAGTTTCTGCACAGCACCACGAATACCTTTAGCTACATCCGTGAAAGCCTCATCCTGAGTATGCCAATATCTTGACACTACAGGTTCAGCATTCTTAGGCAAAGCTTGCAGTTTAGCAAATGGTGCGCCAGTCCAATCAACAGGCCGCAAAATCACCGGAATTACACAAGCTTCGCCTTTATCATGGCGTTCTATCGCTTTCTTAACTTCCACATCCCAACAATAATTAGAAGCCAAAAAGTAGGCACTCACAAGCAACAAAATAATGTCGGCTGTGTTTAAATTGTCACTAATCTGATCATGCCATTGTTCTCCGGCTAGTATCTCACGGTCATGCCAACTGGCTATTACACCCTGCTTTTCCAATATACTCAGGTGGTAAGCTAATTCATCCCGTAGAGTTTCATCTTTGTGAGAGTAAGAAAAGAAAAGCTTGAAAGATTCCTCTGCCATTTTTGCGCTCAGGAGTAGGATAAATTAGGCTTAGGATAAATTATAGTGTTTTTACTTGATTTTCCTGAGCAGCTGACAGCCACATTACGTTGGTTCACAACATGACAACATTCAGGCAAAACATTTAAAAGTTAACTCAAAACATTACGACATTAAGACAAAACATTTAAAGGTTAACCCAAAACATTACAACATTAAGACAAAACATTCAAAGGTTAACCCAAAACATTACAACATTAAGACAAAACATTTAAAGGTTAACCCGAAACATTACAATATTAAGGCAAAACATTACAACATTTGTGGCAAATGCTTATATGTTTGTCACAAACACTTAAACAAAACTTATAACCGCAGTCTTTCTTTTTAAATCTGCACTTTGCAGTAGTTATGTATAGTTACTAGGTTACTTTTTTCTGTTGGAGTGTGAGTTGCGCTGCGACTGGCTGTCGGATCTAAGCTGTTGTCGTCCGTTGGTGATAATTCGCAACATATCTTTTAAATCTTGTTCGATACCTTCTAAGACATGATCAGCGTATTCATCAGCACCACCTTCAATTTCTTGAGCCTGCGCGATCGCAGTTTGTCGCATTTCCTCTAACTCTTGTTGACAAGCACGCCGCTTTAACTCAATTTCATTCAGAGTTTCTTTCATCATTGCATCACATTCTTGCTGCACTTGTCGCCGCAATTGTTCTGCTTCTTGTTGAGCTTGCCTGACAATATCGCTTTCCGCTAAAATTTGCGATCTTTTGACTTGAGCCGCATCAACAAGCTGTTGTCCATATTCTTCAGCCTCTAAAAGAATTTCATCTTTCTGTTCTAGGATGGCAGCTGCTTCCTGAAACACTGAAGGTAAAGAAACTCTGATGTAATCTAGCTGTTCTAATAATTTTTCCTCATCTATAATAGTACGTCCCGTCAGAGGGATGCGGAAACTAGAGAGGATGAACTCTTCTAGGCGATCGAGTTCTTGCTGAATATCTACGTTTCCGGCTTCGGGAATTTCTCCGGGAGAGATTCCGTTGGTGTACTCTGGGGGGTAGCTGCCGTTGCGATTGGGTTCGCCGCTATTGGATACTTGTGGTTGTAGCATTTGTATATATCTAGGGCAATTTGAGGGGGGACAAGATGATCGACTGAACCACCAAATCTTGCGATCTCTTTTACCACACTACTACTTAAAAAACTATATTCATTTGATGTCGCTAAAAAAACTGTCTCTATTTGAGTAGAAAGTGTTTTATTAGTATGCGCCATCTGTAGTTCTACTTCAAAATCAGAAATAGCCCGTAGACCCCGTAACAAAACTTGTGCTTTTCGTTGCTGGGCATAATTAACAGTTAAACCATCAAAGCTATCTACCTCTACATTAGATAGATGTTTTGTTGTCAGGCGAATCTGCTCTACACGTTGCTGTACGCTAAATAGTGGTACTTTATTGGGGTTACGCAATACAGCCACAACTACCCCATCAAACAAACGACTACCACGCTGAATAATATCGAGGTGTCCGAGAGTTATGGGATCAAAGCTACCAGGATAAATAGCAATCACAATTTTGACGGTATCGAAGTTACTGAGGAGATTATATAGGAATTGGGGATTGGGGATTGGGGACTGGGGATTGGGGATTGGGGATTGGGAACAAGGTAGACAAGGTAGACAAGGTAGACAAGGTAGACAAGGTAGGAAATGAGAAAAACTGTTCCCTGTTCCCTGTTCCCTGTTCCCTAATGACTATTGACTATTGACTAATAACTATTGACTATTGACTATTGACGATTTGGGGAACTTTACATGGTACTGGATTTTGCTGCTTTACCTCTGGCGTTTGTATTCACTTCTCCAGGGCCGGAAATCGGCTCTACGCCTCTTCGCTGGTATGGCTTACTAATCGCTATTGCTGTCTTAATTGGTGTCAGCCTTTCCCAATACCTTGCAAAACGTCGTCAGATTGATCCAGATTTATTGAATGATTTGTCAATTTGGCTGGTAATTGCGGCAATTCCTGCTGCCCGCATTTATTATGTTTTATTTAAATGGTCAGATTATGCTAAACAGCCTAGCAAGATTATCGCTATATGGGAGGGAGGTATTGCCATTCATGGAGCGATTATTGGTGGCGTTTTGGCAGCTTTAATTTTTGCGAAACTCAAACGAGTTCCTTTTTGGCAATTAGCAGATTTAGTTGCGCCTTCGCTGATTTTAGGACAGGCGATCGGACGGTGGGGTAATTTCTTCAACTCTGAAGCCTTTGGTCGTCCTACCAATTTACCGTGGAAATTGTACATTCCACCAGAACGCCGCCCTTTAAGTCTAGCCAATTACGAATATTTTCATCCCACGTTCCTCTATGAATCTGTGTGGAACTTAATGGTATTTGGCTTGCTTTTAACCTTATTCTTTCGAAGCTTATCAGGTAAGCCACGTCTGCGCTTAGGAACATTATTTATGGTTTACTTGGTAGCCTACAGCATGGGACGCTTTTGGATTGAGGGACTTCGCACCGATAGCTTAATGTTAGGGCCACTACGAATTGCACAAGTAGTCAGCCTCAGTGGAATGACATTAGGATTAGTCGGTTTAGCTTGGCTTTATCTCCTGAAACGCCCTTTACCTGATGTCGTATCCCCCGTGAAAGAGCAGCCAAGGGGACAGGTGACTGGGGATTAGGTGACTGGGGACTGGGGATTGGAGACAGATCAATTCAAAATTCAAGATTTTGTCCCCTGTTCCCTGTTCCCTGTTCCCTGTTCCCTAATGACTAATGCCTAAAAATAAAAAATGCCCCAGAGTTTTCTCCAGGGCTTAACCAGGGTGCATCTACCATTTCTCTCTACTACTCCTATAGAGGTAATCCGGAAAGATACTGAGCAAATTTCCAAAAAAATTTTTGGGAGGCTAAATTTATCCTGGTAATTACTGAGGCTGTATGAAAATTTTTGTATGAAAGCTCATCAAAATTCTTTAGAATCGAAAGTTTATATTGTGGGAGCAGGCCCAGGAGATCCTGATTTACTGACGCTTAAAGCCCAAAAATTGCTAGCGGCGGCAGATGTAATTTTATTTGCTGACTCTTTAATTCCTGAACAGCTTTTACAATTTTGTCGGGAAGATGCAGAAATTATTCCCACGGCTGATAAAACCTTGGAAGAGATTTTACCTTTGATGATTGAACGAGTGCGATCGCAGCAAAAATCTTTAGTTCGTCTCCAATCAGGTGATCCTAGTCTCTACAGTGCAACCCACGAACAAATGCAGCTTCTCGCTGAGGCCGAAATCCCTTTTGAAGTCATCCCAGGAATTAGTGCTTTTCAAGCCGCAGCAGCTAAACTGAATATCGAGTTAACTGTCCCTGGCGTGGTACAGACCATCATATTAACGCGCATTAGCGGACGTACAGAAGTACCCGAAAAAGAAGAGTTAGCCTCTTTAGCAGCCCATCAAGCTAGTTTGTGCTTATATCTGAGTGCGCGTCACGTAGAAAAAGCCCAGGCTAAATTACTAGAACACTATCCACCAGAAACTCCCGTGGCGATTTGTTTTCGCATTGGCTGGCCAGATGAAAAAATTAGGCTAGTCAGCCTTGAGCAAATGGCAGAATGTACCCAGCAAGAAGATTTGATGCGGACAACGCTGTATGTGATTAGTCCAGCACTATCAACAGCCAAAGGGCGATCGCGCCTATATAATCCTGAATATAGTCGGTTATTCCGTCAATAAGGCAGGGGTGCAGGGGGCAGAGGAGGCAGGGGTGCAGGGGGCAGGGGGCAGGGGGCAGGGGAGAAATACTAATGACTAATGACTACAGGACTTACGCAACTGGCACAGTGCGATCGCTAGCCAGTAGTACATAGGTATTGATTTAGCGAGAATGTGTTTGATTGGTTTGACTCGAATTAGTAACAATAAATAGTGATGTATCTTGTTGTTAAAAATTTTATGAGAAAATTGATAGAAGTACATCAAAAAGTTGGTTAGTGATGAAATTTACTAAACTTAATTATTGTCAATATTTACTTAGCAGTCAAATTAACTATACAATCACTAATCTAGCAGAACATTTGTCAAATATTAGTCATGACAAAATTAATTATTATTTAAGAAATGAAAAATTAACTCCTCGTTTACTTTGGGATAATGTCAAAGATTTAATTGTCACTGACGAGGATGCTTATATTATATTTGATGATACAGTTTTAGATAAAAGATTTTCTGAAGAAATAGAAATAGTACGAAGGCAGTATAGTGGTAATGAACATGGTGTTGTTAGAGGGATAGGAATAGTAAGTTGCATATATGTTAATCCTAAAACTCTCAATTTCTGGGTAATAGATTATCGAATTTTCAATCCAGAAAATGATGGTTTCAGCAAGATTGACCATGTGAAAAATATGCTCCAAGGGCTTGTATATCAAAAGATTCTACCTTTCAATACAGTTTTAATGGATACTTGGTATGCGGTCAATAATTTAATGCTTTATATCGATAGTCTAGATAAAGTTTATTATTGTCCTTTAAAGACTAATCGTTTAGTAGATGATAGTTTTGGTAGAGAAAAATATAAGAATATTGAATCTCTAGAATGGAGTCAGGAAGATTTAAAATGTGGTAAAATCATAAAAATTAAAGGATTCCCTGCTGAGAAAAAAGTGAAACTTTTCCGGGTTACTATCTCTACCGATAGGACGGATTATGTCGCAACAAACGATTTATCTCAAAGTTCTACGGATGTTACACAACAGGTGTGTAAAATTCGTTGGAAAATAGAGGAGTTTCATCGAGAAATAAAGCAACTAACTGGTATTGAATCATGTCAATGCCGTAAAGCCCGTCTTCAAAGAAATCATATTGCTTGCGCTATGTTAGTTTGGCTAAGACTGAAAAGTTTAGCTTATCAAACAGGTCAAACTATTTACAAGCTCAAGCACAATTTGCTTTCTAATTATTTAATTGAGCAACTAAAACGTCCAGATATTGCTATGTCTTCTCTGTAGTTTTTGGGCGCTCGGTGCGCGAAGCTCACCATTGCTTGTGCCAGTTGCGTAAGTCCTGGACTAATGACTAATGACTAATGACTATTGACTATTGACTATTGACTAATGACTATTGACCATTGACTGCTGTTGACCCTTCATTTGTGTGAAGGGTCTTAGAATATATAGAGGTTTCAGTTACCCTGAACACACCAGGATTTTTCGGTCAAATCTCTGATCATGCCAGCAGACGAGGCTATTCATGCTTATAAATACCTTACTTCTTTCTAATCAACTGCCCACACTAAAATATTCTTCTACACCAGAGCGTTTCGATGAAACCTGGGGTGATCCCCTAGCTACCCTCTTGGGTTTAGGACGCGCGGCTGGTGCTGACTTTATAGAACTCTTCTTAGAACGTCGCAACTACATCAGTAGTCTTGCAGAAGACGATACTATTACTAGTATTTCACCCAGCCTATCCACAGGTGCGGGAGTTAGAGTATTTCGTGGCAAAGCCGACTGCTACGTCAGTACCAATGACTTATCATTTTCTGGCTTAAAAGCAGCCCTAGAAAAAGGTTTATCTATCTTAGGTTTACAACTACCAGGCCCTAACGCTTTTATTCCAGAAATTAACCTGGAATTATTTAGAGACTACGCCACCAAACGAGGTAAAGATGGCTGGCTACCTCTGTGCAGTTCTATCCGTGAAATGGGCGAAATCCTCCTAGATGGTACTGCTTACCTCAATCAGAAAGCGAGCCACGTTCAGTCCCGCCGTGCTAGTTATTTCCGTGATTGGCAAGAAGTTTTAGTCGCAGCTAGCGATGGTACTTTTGCCCGTGATATTCGCCTGACGCAATCAGTAGGGTTTAACATACTCTGTGCTGACGGTGCAAATCGTTCCTCCATTGGTGAACGTGCGGGTAATACCAGTGATGCTAATTTCCTGAGAACTTGGGACTACCAGCAAGCTGCCGAACACATTGCCGAATCAGCAGGCAAAATGCTCTACGCTGATTATGTAGAATCAGGTAACTACCCCATCATCATGGCGAACCACTTCGGTGGAGTAATCTTCCATGAAGCTTGCGGACACCTGCTAGAAACCACCCAAGTTGAACGCAATACCACCCCCTTTGCTGACAAGAAAGGCGAAAAAATTGCCCATGAAAGCCTCACAGCTTGGGATGAAGGACGCGCCGATAATGCCTTCGGGACAATCGATATGGATGACGAAGGAATGCCAGCGCAAAGAACCCTGTTAATTGAAAAAGGCGTTCTGAAAAACTTCTTAGCAGATAGAACAGGTTCTTGGCGCACCGGACACCCCAGAACAGGTAGTGGTCGCCGTCAAAATTACACTTTCGCTGCTGCTAGCCGGATGCGGAATACTTACATTGCGCCTGGTGACTACACACTTGATAATTTATTTGCTTCAGTCGATAAAGGTATTTACTGTAAGAAAATGGGCGGTGGTAGCGTAGGTGCTACTGGTCAATTTAACTTCAGTGTGGATGAAGCTTATTTAATCGAAAATGGCAAAGTTACCAAGCCACTTAAGGGTGCTACTTTAATTGGTGAAGCCAAGGAAATCATGAATAAAATTTCCATGTGTTCACAAGATTTAGAAATTGCACCTGGTTTTTGTGGTTCGGTAAGCGGCAGTATTTACACCACTGTAGGACAACCCCACATCAAAGTTGATTCTATTACCGTCGGAGGACGATAGAATTTTAGATTTTAAATTTCAAAAATAAAAATAGATCCCCGACTTCTCAAAGAAGTCGGGGATCTGAGACACGCATCAACTCCAATCTAAAATCCAAAATTGATTATGCCGAATATTCATGAGATTGCAACTTACGCCAAAGAGAATGCAGAAAAACTTGGCATCAAAAAATTTGACATCTATGGTTCAACAGTAGATGAAACTAGTGTGCAAGTTGACCAAGGTGAACCCAAACAAGTCAAAGCTTCCAATCGCTCTGGCGTAACTGTGCGCGTTTGGAATGAAGACAACACAATCGGTGTCACTAGCACCACCGATGTAGATCCCCAAGGATTAGAATTAGCTTTAAAAACTGCTTACGAAGCTAGCTTTTTCGGTGTGAAAGAACACGTACCAGATTTTAGTCCTGAAGCTACTTTACCACTAGCAAAAACACTGGATGAAAAATCACCTCAAGCACCTGTATCAGAACTAATCGAAAAACTGTTAATAGCTGAAAAAGAATTATTAGCGTCTCATGCAGCTATTAAAGGAGTACCTTACAACGGTTTAGCCCAAAAAGATATTGACAGATTTTATCTCAATAGCGATGGGGCTTTGAGAAAAGATTCTCTGTCTTTATCTTCGGTTTATCTTTATAGTAAAACTGAGGAAGAAGGTAAAAAACCACGCAGTGCAGGTGCTTATCGAGTCAGCCGCAGTGTAGCAGATTTAGATATTAATGGTTGCATCGAAGAAACGGCTGAGAAAACTATCAGTCATTTGAACTACGAAAAAGTTAAGACTGGTAAATATCAAGTAGTGTTTTCACCAGAAGCTTTTTTAAGTATTTTGGGTGCATTTTCTAATTTGTTTAATGCCCAAAGTATCCTAGATAAACAAAGTCTATCTACTCCTGATGATTTGGGTAAACAAATCGCTTCACCTCTGCTTTCGGTGTATGATGATGCCTTACATCCGGCTAATTTAGGTGCAGAAACTTTTGATGGGGAAGGTACACCTACTCGTCAAATTAAGTTAATTGAAAACGGTGTTTTAACTAGTTTTCTGCACAGTGCTGGTACTGCTAAAAGGTTAAACTCTCAACCAACTGGTCATGCTAGTATTGGTGCCAAGGTAAGCGTCGGCCCGAATTTTTATCATGTGTTTGCCGCACAAAATGCTGCACAAGAGTTGAGCTTAGAAACTGCGGAAAATGTGATTTTAATTGATGATTTGCACGCTCTCCATGCTGGTGTAAGAGCTTTACAAGGTTCGTTTTCTTTACCGTTTGATGGTTGGTTAATTAACAAAGGTGAAAAAACCAGTATTGAATCCGCAACGGTTGCTGGCGATTTCTTGGAACTGCTGAAATCTATTATCTATGTAGAAAAAGAAGTTGAGTTAACTCCTGGTGGTGTTGCTCCGAGAATTTGGGTTGATGGTTTATCAATCACTGGTGATTAAATTTTGTAGTTTGTAGTAAGGACTTTAGTCCTTATTTAATAGGACTAAAGTCCTCACTACGAACTTATAACCCTACTTTCTTGGTGAAGGTGGGTTTTTTTTATGTGTGATTGCAAACTTAAAACTTACATAATTAGAAATTAATTTGCTGTTAACGTTTGGTTTCTAGCCTAATTCAAGTGTTTTTACTGAAACTTGGCGACTTTAAGTAATTTGCCTGTAACCAAATACTTGTGAGGAGAAATCATGCGGCATTTCTTGGGAGCATTTTTGCTGGGAATGGCTACAATAGCTGTTATGCCTACAGAAAAAGTCCTAGCGGGAACATTGACAGGTCAACCCCCCATTGTCATCGGACATAGAGGTGCTAGCGGTTATCGTCCTGAACATACTTTAGAAGCCTATAAACTGGCTATTGAGATGGGGGCTGATTACATCGAGCCTGATTTAGTCGCCACTAAAGATGGTGTCTTAGTAGCGCGTCACGAAAACGCATTAGCAATTCTTAATTCTGATGGGACGATAAATGCTACAGACACCAGTACAGATATCTACTTACGTCCAGAGTTTGCTGATCGCAAAACTACTAAAGTAATTGATGGACGTACTATCACAGGTTGGTTTACAGAAGACCTTACCCTAGCTGAGTTAAAAACTCTGCGTGCGATTGAAAGAATTCCAGCTATTCGTCCTGGTAACACAGCTTTTAATGGACTTTTTGAAGTTCCGACTTTGCAGGAAGTTATTGATTTAGCAAAGGAAAAAAGCTCACTACTGGGACGGACTATTGGTATTTATCCTGAAACTAAACACCCGACTTATTTTGATTCTATTGGTTTGTCAATGGAAGAAATTTTGGTGAGTGTGTTAAATGCTAATGGCTATACTGATGAAACTGCTCCAGTTTACATTCAGTCTTTTGAAGTTGCTAACCTGAAAGACTTGAACACATTAACTAATGTTTCTCTAGTCCAACTGCTCAGTAATAGTGGTAAACCTTATGATTTTGCGGTTAGTGGTGATTCTCGCACTTACGCTGATTTAGCTACTCCTGGAGGTTTGGCAGAAATTGCTACCTATGCTAATGGGATTGGTGCTAACAAGAATTTGATTATACCTAGAAATGCTAGCGGAAATCTGTTGTCACCAACTAGCCTAGTTGATGATGCTCATGCGGCTGGTTTGTTGGTTCATGCTTGGACATTCCGCGATGAGAATGTTTTCTTACCTGCAAATTTGCAAGGTAATCCAGAAGAAGAATACAGACAGTTTTACGCAACTGGAATTGATGGTTTATTTAGTGATAATCCTGATACAGCGTTTGCAGTTCGTTCTACTTTAGTTCCTGAACCTGGTGCAATGTTGGGATTGGGAATTGTACCTTTGTTTGGGTGGTTATTCCGTCGTCGTAAGTAGTTCTGACTTTCCAGGGGAGCTGGAAAACCTCTCTCTAAATCTCTCTCCTCGCAGGAGAGAGACTTTGAATTTCTGGTTGGGAAGTATAGCAATTCCCATTCCAGTGCGGTACAGCAGTCAGAATTAAACGCAGATGGACGCAGATAGACGCAGATAATTTTGTACGTTAATAGAAGTGATATTTAACAAAATTTAGGGGGTTTAAATCCCCGTTACAACACTTAATTGCGAATTGCGAATTGCGAATTGCGAATTGATTAGAGATGTGGTTGTAGTGTTGAGTGAATTTAAGGGAAGATTGGCGATCGCACTCAAGCCTGCTGAATTCATTAAGTCTATCCAATCACGAATCAGGGTAAAGTCACTGGGTTTTTCGGCACGTAAATCAGTTAGGGCTTTTAAGGTATCGTGCCAATAACCGTTGTCTGCATAGATAAATACTCGCTGTTTGGGTGTGGATGTCTGCAATTGTGTGGCTAGCGCGGTGCTTGGTTGTACTCGTTCTATCCAACCACCGGCGACGGGATCACCACTGCGATCGCCGCCTGTGGGATCGCATAATAGGGAAAATCGCCACCGATATTTTTTACCTACCTCTAAACCAGGAAAATCAGCAGGTAATGTGTAACTCATGATGCCTTTGTTAGCGTTAAGGGGCAAGGTTTTCTCTAAGAGTATTTCGTTTCCGGCTTCGTTTCTGAGTAGAAATGTGGCTTGCTGGGCGGAAGTTTCTGGTACACTGACGAAAAATGTCGGGCGATCGCTCAAGGTTAATTCAACGGGAATTTGTGTGGTTGACATCCCTGTAGGTTTAGCTGGTAAGACTGCGCTAATGGCTTGGGGTGTACATTGACCCCGTGCTGCTCCTGCTTCTAAATTCCGAGAACCTCTAATTCCTGGGACTTTAAACTTTAACAGGGAACGACGACGAAAGGGAAATTTAGGCAGAGGATTTTGGGAAATTAAATTTGCATCGTTAATTACTGGTGTGGCTGTTGCGGTTGTAGTTAACAATACTTCTGTAGAGAAAGTTAGACCTAATGTGATTAATAGTAGGGTCTTTTTTAGCATAATTTTTTGATGATAGTTAACTGAAGAAACAGCTTGTTATGTGAAGTTACTTCTCCAAGCTGTTCAAAGATTTAATTAGTTTTATTAACAACAATTAATTACTGGTGACTTTATCATGAGCGACAAAGTTCCGATATTGCAGTTACCTCAGTAGATATACCATAAAAACTTTCGGTAATTTATGAAAAAACTGTCAAATAAATGTTATAAAATTACCCAAATCTCAGGAATTGAGTAGTTAACATTACTTAAATACTGAATCTTGGCAATCCGTATAGTCCTCATCTGACTTTTCCACATAATTTGAAAAGTCAACGTGAAACCTAACCCCTAACCCCCTTCTCTAGTAGGGAAGGGGGAAAAATCCAAGCCTATCCCATTGATTCACGCCCTAATTGTAGGAGCAGGAGAAACCCCAGCTATGACTAATCCTCACTCAAAACCCTCTGGTTTCCCTCAAGCTGTGTTGACCTTCGGTAGTACAGTATTGCTGACAACTTTAGCAATTACTGGTGGAATTTTAGGGTTGCGGGGGTTAGGTAGTTTGGCGGGAATGGAATTAGGGGCGTTTGATTGGTTAATGCGATCGCGTCCTGATGAGGGTGTAGATAATCGCTTTTTGGTGGTGGGTATCAATGATGCAGATATTCAAACTCGCAAAGAATACCCCATAGAAGATGGGACATTAGCCCAGGTGTTAACCAAATTAGAGGCGCAAGCACCGCGAGTCATTGGTATAGATATTCTCAGGGATGTCAAGCAAGGAAGTGCTAAGGGTAGAGCCGAATTAGTGAAGATATTAACCGATAACGATAATATTGTGGCTGTTTGTGCCATTAGCAAGGCTGACTCTCCAGGTATCGCCGCCGCCCCAGGAATTCCTGAAGATAGGGTGGGAGTAGCAGATTTTCCTGTAGATAGGGGTGGGACTGTGCGCCAGGGAATGATTTTAACGATTCCCCAAGCCTCAAAACTACCAGTCCCTAGCGAACATATTTGCAATTATGCCAACTCGGAAAATCAACTACCATCTCTCAGCTTTCAAGTGGCTGCACGTTACTTAAATGAGGATGGAATTGAACCAGAACAAACCCCAAAGGGAGAAATCAAATTTCGTAACACAGTGTTAAGACGCTTAACTCCGAATGCAGGCGGTTATCACAAAGTGGATACAGGCGATTATCAAATGTTGTTGAATTATCGTTCTGCCAAAAATGCTGTTAAACAGGTATCCCTGAGTGATGTGTTAGCTGATAAAGTTCAGGCAGACTTGATTAAAGACAAAATTGTGCTGATTGGTTATACAGCAGCCATCGTCAAAGATACCTTCTACACACCTTATAGTGGCGGTGCGGATGATAGCCAAAAAATGCCAGGGGTCGTAGTTCACGCCCAAAACGCCAGTCAGATATTGAGTGCTGTTTTAAATAAACGACCATTATTTTGGTACTGGAACGAAGCACAAGAAGGCTTTTGGGTGTTTGGTTGGTCGTTGGTGGGGGGGATTTTAGCGTGGCGAATTCGCAAACCCTGGTTATTAATTTTAGGGGGTGGCGTGGCGATCGCTATCTTACTCGGCGGTACTTACCTCATCTTTCTCCAAGCCGGTTGGATACCCTTAGTCCCACCAGCCTTGGGACTCTTAACCACGGCGGCTGGTGTAG
The DNA here is from genome assembly GCF_050235535.1 of Aliinostoc sp. HNIBRCY26. Taxonomy (GTDB): domain Bacteria; phylum Cyanobacteriota; class Cyanobacteriia; order Cyanobacteriales; family Nostocaceae; genus Trichormus. The sequence continues at coordinate 3,012,436 of NZ_CP189852.1, read as the reverse complement.
TTTTGATAGATAGATACGCTGCCACCATTGTCAAGACAGTGAAAGGATTCTTAAAAATCAACATTGAAATTGACAAAGAAAAGAAAGATGAAGAGGTAGCTGCAATTACCGAAAGCGATTATTTTGTAGAATTACAGCAAAAAGCCAAGGATTTGCGTGTTAGAGATAACCCACAGACATCTAATGTTGTAGGAGAAAATTCACCAACATCAGATTTGCACCCCCCAGAAGATATACATTTAGCTCCCACAATCCAGCCTAAATTGGAATTACCCCCCAATATTCTAGAAGTTGACTATTTACAAGCAGTGCGCGATCGCCGTAACAAAAATCAATCATCAGAACAGACTGAAGATCAGAATAATCAATCAGTAGAACCGACATCAAACCCCATAGAAGAACAAGAAGATGTAGAGTATTGGCAACAATTACAAAATCGAGGGAAGAAACTTAGAGAAAACAAAAAGTAAGTTTTCAATAATAGGGGTGTAAGGGAAATATATATACTTTACCGGTAGATGAATTATGAGTGACCCAGATTTTGAAGTATCATCAACACCAAAAACTATATTAGATTTAACAGAATTACCCGATGAACAACGGCAATTGATGAATTGGATAATTCGCCAACACAAAGTTACTTTACCTGAGATTGTCAACAATCAGAATATTTCTCAGGAAGTAGCACAAAAGCATATTGATGATTTTATTTCCCAAGGGTTGATTCAAGTTATCAATGAAGAGGAAACTGTCTATTATCAACCCCATTTCAAAAGCCCCAAAAAAAGCCGCCTACCGCAAAACATTTGGGATAAATTAGACACCTAAATTCACCCCAATGCCCAATGCCCAATTCCCCATGCCCAATTCCCAATTCCCAATTCCTAAACCATCATGTCAAAAATTGTCTCCATCCACTCATTTCGAGGTGGTACAGGTAAATCAAACTCTACCGCGAACTTAGCTGGAATCGTCGCTCGTTATGGTCATCGAGTCGGCATTGTCGATACTGATATTCAATCCCCAGGTATTCATGTTTTGTTTGGTTTTGACGAACAGAAAATGAAATATTCTCTCAATGATTATCTGTGGGGACGCTGTTCTATAGAAGATACGGCCTATGATGTCACATCAGTTTTACAAAAAAATGTCGGTAGAAATAGCAAAGTTTACTTAATACCTTCCAGCATTAAAGCGAGAGATATCACTAAAGTTTTAAGAGAAGGCTTTGATTTTAATTTGCTCAATGAAGGCTTTCAAGATTTATTAACTACTTTAAATTTAGATTATTTATTTATTGATACTCACCCTGGACTAAATGAAGAAACCTTACTTTCTATTGCTATTTCTGATATTTTAGTGTTGATTCTCAGACCTGACCGCCAAGATTTTCAAGGTACAGCCGTCACCGTGGAAGTAGCCCGCAAATTAGAAGTACCAAAAATGTTACTGTTAATTAATAAAGCTCTACCAGCATTAGATTTTGATGCCTTACGCGAACAAGTAGAAAAGACATATAACGCGCAGGTGGCAGGTATTTTACCTTTATCAGAGGAGCTAATTCAATTAGCAAGTAGTGATCTCTTTTGTTTGCGTCATCCAGAACACCCCTTTAGTCAAGTTATGGATAAGGTAGCTCAGATGATTATGCAGAGGTGATTGGGGATTGGGGACTGGGGACTGGGGACTGGGGACTGGGTATGGGATTTTTCTCCCCTGCACTCCTGCTTCCCAAAGTGAAAGGACTTTTCAACTCACTTATTCAAGGGTCATGCGATCGCTCTATGATTCGGTAAGTATCGTATAGGCGAAAATTATGACGCAGACAATTTCCATCAATGACAGCCAACGCTTACAACTGCAACCCCTAGAAGTTCCTAACCGGCTGTTATTGGGGCCTGGGCCTTCTAATGCTCACCCCGCAGTTTTACAGGCTATGAATACCTCACCATTAGGACATCTTGACCCGGCTTTCTTAGCCCTGATGGATGAAATTCAATCTCTGCTACGCTATGTGTGGCAGACAGAAAATCAACTGACTATTGCTGTGAGTGGTACAGGTTCGGCGGCAATGGAAGCAACCATCGCCAACGCTGTAGAACCTGGGGATGTGGTGTTAATTGGTGTCGCTGGTTATTTTGGTAATCGTTTAGTTGACATGGCCGGAAGATATGGCGCAGATGTCCGCACCATTACCAAACCTTGGGGACAAGTCTTTTCACTCGCTGAACTCCGCACCGCTTTAGAAACCCATCGTCCGGCGATTTTGGCTTTAGTTCATGCAGAAACATCCACCGGTGCGCGCCAACCATTAGAAGGGGTGGGCGAATTGTGTCGTGAATTCGGCACACTTTTATTAATAGATACAGTCACCAGTTTGGGCGGTGTTCCCATCTTTTTAGATGCTTGGGGAGTAGATTTAGCCTATAGTTGCAGTCAAAAAGGCTTAGGTTGTTCCCCTGGTGCTTCTCCTTTTACTATGAGTCCCCGTGCAATGGAAAAATTGCAGAAACGCCCCACCAAGGTAGCAAACTGGTATTTAGATATGAATTTACTTGCTAAATACTGGGGAAGCGAGCGTGTCTATCATCACACGGCCCCAATTAATTTATATTATGGGTTGCGGGAAGCGTTGCGTTTAATTGCTGAGGAAGGACTAGCGAATTGCTGGCAACGCCACCAGAAAAACGTAGAATATCTGTGGCAACGCTTAGAAGAAATAGGACTGAGTTTACACGTAGAAAAAGAGTATCGCTTGCCTACTTTAACTACAGTCCGCATTCCGGCTGGTGTCGATGGGAAGGCGATCGCACGCCAACTACTCATCGAACATAATATAGAAGTTGGCGGCGGTTTAGGTGAGTTAGCAGGTCAAGTTTGGCGTGTGGGACTCATGGGTTATAACAGCCGTCCCGAAAGCGTTGATAGACTCATAGAAGCATTGCAGCAAGTTCTACCCAAGCAATAGAACAAGACACCAGGGTGTAGGGTGTAGGAGAACAAAAAGCCCGCCCTACACCGAGAATGGTGCAAAATATAATTACGGTAAAAATATTAACTAAAATTCGCCAAATAATTACAAATTAATAAGCTATTAAGCAGAAATATTGACAAAAATAGGTGAAATGCCCAATTAATAAATTAAGCTGGTTTTTATTCATGTTTATAGCTAAAAATAGCTGATTTATTAATCAAACCCATGTTAAAAAAAAATTTCTGCACCGAATTTTTACATTAGGTATTACTATTAGCGTCAGCTTGACTTTAAGTAGCTGCACACCAAAAAGACGAGCGATGCTGAGAATAACGGCGGAAAAATTTCATGAACAAGTAATTGCAGCTATAACATCAGTTAAAGAAATTTACACATTAAGTAACGTACCTCTAGAACCTTCCGAATCTCGTAAATTAATTACAGATCAATTGTTGGACAGTAATGAAATTGATTTTAGCGATATTAACCAAGTCAATGAAATTATTACTCAAGATGATACAACAGATCAACCACCGTCAGCAGTAGAACGAGATTTAGAAGACTTAACAGCAGAATATGATACAGCATTAGAGATATTTAAAAATTTAGAAAATATTGATTATGGCAGTTCCCAAATAGTTGCTAAAACTACACAACCTGCTAGATGTTTAACTGTAAAAATGTTACTCTTAGCCAAAGAAATCCAAGCAAACCCACCAAAACCGAGCAATCCGCGACGGGTGTTAATTAGCTTGAAATTACAAGATTTACAAAAACAATATCTTGATGCAAAGTCATCTGGCAACACAAATACCGTAGAAATTAAACGCCAAGTTGCAGAACAAATTGATGAGTGGTTAAAGATTAATGCGGCTGAGAAAAAATTGATTGAAGATTCTATTACTCAATTAGTCATAGCTGCGGATACCGGTAGTAAACTATCAAAATTAATTGATGAATACTCCGACTTAGATTTTGAGGTTATCGCCACTAGAATTACTCAAATCGTTGGCGTGACATCTAGTCTGACGGGTAAAGATTACAGTTCCGTGTTAACAAGAATGAAGACTTTAGAAACCACAATTAATTCAGATCCAACATTGCGAGATTTTTTACGGGACGTTTCTATTAAAACTAGACTAACACCAACTTCACAGCCAAAATTATGTCAAGAATTAGGATAGTTAAATAAAAGTTCGTAGTAAGGGCTTTAGCCCTGTATTTCTACATTTTAAATACTTAGTTAAATAGGATAAAAATTTGTATGTCTACCAATGATGAAATCGTTGAGAAATTGCAAACTATCGTAGATAAAATCAAGCCAGATGCGGACATAGATATCGAACAACTGCGTCAAATTAAATCTGATTTAGAAAATATTTGGTCACAGCTACAATTTGAAAGGATAGATGCGCGTAAAAATAAGAAATGGAGAGAAGCAGACAAGCTCAGAGACGCTGAACAAGAGTGTAAACAAGCCATAGACATTGTACAATCTGCCATTTTACGCCCGATTCTCATAGGAAAGAATCAAGACAACTTACAGGAGATGCAGAAAATTCTAGGCGAAGTTAAAACCGCCGCTAAAACTCAAGAAAGGATAGATTTTATTATCAAATCCCTAAGCTTCCTGAGAAGAATTTTGGCATGATTTTATTGTAGGAAAAACCCTGCAAACAGCAGTGGTAAAAGTATCAAAGCCGATATGATTAAAACTACCGTCCCCGCTTCGATTTTAATTTGGTTATCTGGTGGTTTAGTCATTTTGAAGTTAAGGATATATAAAGACAACTGTTGACTATTGACTATTGACTATTGACTAATAACTATCTTGCCATTACCTTTCTCACTTTCTCAACTTGTTTGGGTGCCGGCATATCGTTAAATAGAGCGATCGCTCTGTTAAAATTCTCTAGGCTCTGTTGTGTTTCACCGATTCTTTGATAAGTTAAACCTAACTGGTAATAGGCTTTGGCTAAGTTACATTTATCAGCTACCCTATTCATGTTGGCGATAGCTTCTTGATGTTTACTTATCGCCATGATAAATTCTCCCTGTTCTCGATACAGTGCGGCTAGACAAGATGTAGCCCTAGCTTCTAAAACGGAAAACTGATTATGTTGACAATGTTGAATAGCTTGATTACAGGTTTCTAGGGCAGCTTCAATCATACCTAAATTTTTGTAGGTTAAGCTGATAAATAATAGGCTGACTCCTTTACCCCAAGAGGTTAATTTTTCACTAGATAAGCCTTTTTTTACCTCCTCTAACATTGAGGTGATATTGTGATTAAAATCGGCAGATGAATCTAAATAAGCTAAACAGCATAAACAATAGACTACATATTGATAATAATCATCATCCTTAGTTACCATATTTTTGACTGAATGCAAAATATGAGTGGCTCTGTCTACCTCCCACAAATCTATATAACACAAACCTAAATTAAACATACTAGATATTTTTTCCTGTACAAAATTACATCTAGTAGCAATTTCGCAGGCTCTATGATGAAACTCAATGGCTGTAGAAATATTACCTGTTTGTGCGGCGGAAATATTACTAACTTGGTGATACGCTCTGCCTAAAATATTGTATAGAACACTCAGATGATAATCAGATTTTAAATGAGGAATTAGGGGAGCGATCGCACCAATTAAAGTTTCTAAAAGACCAAGACGACTGAACAATACACCCAAAGATAGGCTATTATCCCATCTATTCGGTCGGCGTTGAATAATCACATTGGCGGCTGCTTCAAAATCCCCGATTTCCATATAATGGTGATAAGCTTCTAGTGCCATCAGCGCATTTTGCGGTTCTGCGACGGTGGTAACGCTGTTAGTCCAAAACTCTGCGGCTTTGCGGTTAGCGATTTCCCATTCTCCACTTTGCTTTAATCTAGCGATCGCTTCTGCACAAATTACAGGATGTAACCAGTATTTCCCTTTACGGCATTCTATCAATAAACGATCAAATAAAGACTTGATAACTCTTCTATGTTGTATTTCAGAAACATCCCACAGCAAGCATTGTAATCCTGATATATCAACATGATTGATATCTTGATAACGATAGCAACCCAAGCGACAAAGCAATTTATGAGCTGCTTTATCCATTTGTTCCAATCGTTTAAACTGACTAGATACTAAGTTTTCTAACCCACGCTCAATTAATAAATTACCTCGATTTTCTCGCCAATAAATATCTGCATTTCCCTCAAAATCTGTCCTAATTGTACCCGTGATAATTTTCATCGCCTTAGCATTACCGCCAAAGGCTTGACACATTTCCCTGAGTGCAGTTACACTGACTTGAATTTGACGAATAGCAAAAAATTCTTGCCAAGCTGACTCGTCTAACCCTGTGAGAAAATAACAATCAACATCTACCCCAGATTCATACAGGCGTTCTCGACTGGTAATTAGGGTGAGTGATTGTACAGTGGGATCTGCTAATACTCTAAATAGTTCTACGTAAGGTCGATGTTCAGGAATCACACAACCGTTTTGATCTAAGGCTGGTTCTAAATTGTCAATCAAAACTCCGATTTTTCGGTTAGGATCTCGAAGTTTGCGCCTCAGTCTTTCTAGATTAATCCCAAATTCTTTACCTGGTTCTTCGTTAAAATCTCCCCGCAGCCATTCCTCTACTACACTTTCGACAGTGACGATATTTTGGCTTTCTTGCGCCATCCATAGTTCCAGTAAGTAAAAACCCTGAGACTTGAGATACTTACGAGCTAGGGTAGTTTTACCGACACCGCCTTTACCCTGAATTAGAATAATTTTCGCGCCACAATTGACACGGGTGTTAAGTTCAGTAATTTCACGTTCTCTACCTACAAAATGCTCTTCTATTTCTTGTGACTTGCCATTATTGAGAGCTGGATTTAAAATAGTTTTCGTTCTCTGGGACAGTTGCAATTTGTAAAATCTCTGCACAACTGTGTAAAAAGTTGATTTTGTGACTTGTTCTCCCAAAATCTCGGACAGCATTCGCCATAGTTCTGCACCAACTGCTTTTACGTGTCCTTCTGTGTAACGACAAAGTTTAGCTATGTTTTTATATGTATTTCTTCTATCCTCCCATACATAACGCAGGATATCCCTTTGAACATTGTCGAGTCGTTTACCGGTTTGATCAAGAACTAATTTATCCAAAAGCTCTAAGGCTTCTTCTGCACCCATCGATCATTGTCTGTGTCATTGTTGGTTTATTATACTCATATTTTTACTAATTCTTTTCCCGTTTCCGTACCATAAACTACTTTTTCTTACTTAGTGGAATATACTGAATCATACCGAATCATACTGAAAACAATATCCACTTGTATTATGCTTGTAATCAATACAGGCAGGTTAAGTTAAGTGTCCAATGTGGTTGAGGAAAAATACAAATCGCTACTAGTCTGAATTGAATCATGAGCAGTCACAACTGAATAATCAATATTGTCTACCACAACTGAATAATCAATCACAGTAGCGTTTACTTAATAGATAATGCCGTGTGCAACTTTCTCTCAAACCTAACCCCCAACCCCTTCCCTACAAGGGAAGGGGAGCAAGATTTAAAGCCTCTCTCCTTACAGGGGAGAGGTTTGGAGAGGGGTTTCAAAAATAAGTTGCACATTGCTTTAGGTAGTCAGCATTAACTAACTAGATTCTGTAGAGAGTGTTTTGAAACAGTCTGTCAGTCTTCACCCTACAGGAGTTTCAACAATGTTGAATCAAGATTGTCATCAAGATTGCAATCATAGTTATTGCCCTTTTGCTCAAGATACCAGGAATCCCAACAGATATGTTTGTCTTAAATGTGGTGTAGAGAGAGAAATTAACAGACATCCTTCTGGGTTTGGTTCATTCTTGATGCTGTTGTTATCTCTATTTATTGCTTTTCAGGTGATTGTAATTTTGGATAAGCAAAACAACGATAATCAACAGACACCAGCAGTATCTCAACAGCAATAATTGAATATTTCCAGTTTCTTCCCGACAATTTTCCAGGAGTGCAATTATGAATACCCATCATGATACTATTCTCTTCCGTTTTACTTCTAAATCACTGAAATACTTTCTTTTGATGTTGTTTGGCTTTGCTATTGTTTACGCTCTTTCTCACGCTTTAGGTGTGTTACATATTATCCCTGCATTAGTTTTTATTTTGCAGCATTTATTTGTACCTTTGGGCGTGATACTTTTGTGCTTAATTACTGTCACTGTTTTGTTTGAATCTCTGCGTTAGTAGCATTGATCAGACGATGAAGACGGGACTTGTATTCATAATACAAACTCTGGATACAAGTCCATACCTAGTTTTGTTCATTTCTTCCAGGGGAACTTAGTCCCCATTTCTGTTAACGCTGAAAAAATCAGATAGGTAATTAATAAAGCCACACCTGCAAAGAAGGCTAGTAAATCATGATCCATAAAATTCTAGGCGATCGCTCCATTCATCGCCTATATTTTCTCACAAAACTTTAGCTTGTATTAAAGCTTGATATATATGTCGTGTTGAGGTTGATTAGTGCTGTTAGCCGCGCTACCGCTAACAGCACTCAGAACTGTTTTAGTGAATAGTTCAAATTGCTGAATAAACAAAAAAAGTCCGCTTTAGCGGACTAGGGTAGAAGGGTCAAATGATCTTAAGTTGACTATGAGATTGTTAAATCCCTCTTTTATTGTTAGCAATTAAGTCCTAAAAAGCAAGTATTAAATCCCATGATTTTAGACATAACTACCAGAATTATGTCTTTAGAAATAGTTATTGGTAATCAATGAAACATCTATCATTGCTAACAGCCTATCAATGCTTTTTCTCCTGTAAACTTGATTTTTGAAGTTTTATAAATCGAAGCTTATCAAGTTGTTAGGCTTTTAAATTCAAGTCCTAGAAATTAGGAATTTAATCAGAAATAAATGATTTCTGTCAATATCTAAAATATCTGTTTATCATATAATTTTTTACTCAGTGCTGTTGATTTCACATCAACGCAATGATATACAAAATTGCTTTACAATTCTAAATTGCTAAACAAACTACGGTTTGTCTATCAGGATGTAGTTGTATTTTAAATGCTTATATACTAGAATCTTGACTAGCAGTACATACCTCTAGGGATACATGAGTCATCAAAGCGGACATCAACACCACATTTGGGTACAATCTCATCATCCTGTAAAGTTAGAGCCAAAATTGCCACAACAGCTACCAAAAGAGCCGACGTTTTACTATTTTGCCTATGGGTCGTGTATGTGTCCAGTGGACTTGAAGCGATCGCTAGGAGAAAACACCCATCATTATGTAATCGGCCCCAGCATCTTACAAGGTTACAGACTAGGGTTTTATGTCTATTCCCCAACTCGCAAATGTGGTGTTTTAGATATAGTTCCAGACCCGAAAGCCAGCGTCAAGGGTGTACTGTATCAACTACCCTGGCGACTCAGTGAATTTTTAGATAAACGGGAAGGCGTAGCACAAGGTCTTTACCGTCAGGAATTAGTCAATATTCACTGTCAAGGCCAAGTTTATCAAGATGTTCGCACCTACACAGTAGTAGACAAGCTAGCAGAAGAAGCCGCACCTAATGACTGGTACTTTAATGTTGTACTGCGTGGCGCAGTTACCTGCGGACTACCGGAAGAATATTGCTGGCACTTATTTAATCATATGTATAATCTACAACAACGCAATCAAGAGCGACAATTGAGGGAATCAGCTTGAGATACTTACGTAAGTATTAAAAGTTATTAAAATTGGCAACAAAATCAGCCAATCGGGCGATCCATTGGTAGGAAGTCTCAAAACAGACCCAAAGTAGATTCTAGAAACAACCAAATATTCGCCACATTTCCATGTGGTGAGGAGTAAGACTATGTTCTTAAAACTTAAAAATATTGCTAACGCATCTATCTTTGCTCTAGCCTCACTAGGGAGTGCGATCGCATCTACAGAGTTATTGCTACCACAACAGCCAGCCTTCGCCAGAGAATCATTAGGAGATTGTATCCAAGACCTCAGAGACCGTGGTGTTTCTACAAGGGATGCGGCGAGAATTTGTCGATATCGAAGAGATAGAGACGATAGAGATGATCGATATGACAGAGATGATCAATATGACAGAGACGACGATAATGATAGAGATAATCGCTATGATGTCTACGACAGGGACGATTGGGAAGGTAATCGAGATAGAAGAGGTAGGGGAAGATATATAGAATTACGCGCACGTTCCGGGCCGACACCGGAAGGAAGATGGCGTTATTCTGCTCCTGGTATACCTTATGAAGCTATGCAAAGAGCTGGTTGTCAAAATGTCTCTGGTGATGATTGGCGTTGTTCTAGTCGGCGCATCCGTGTGCAAATTCGAGATGAATGGAGAGATTCCCGCGATCGCAACCGTGGAGTTAGATATATAGACTTACGCGCACGTTCTGGGCCGACACCGGAAGGAAGATGGCGTTATTCTGCTCCTGGTGTACCTTATGATGCTATGCAAAGAGCTGGTTGTCAAAATGTCTCTGGTGATGATTGGCGTTGTCCCACCTCCCGTATTCGTGTGCAAGTAAGGGAGAGATATTAGTTTAGGAGTGGTGAGTGCTGAGTGGTGAGTGCTGAGTAATGAGTAATGAGTAATGAGTAATGAGTAATGAGTAATAAGTCATGAGTAATGAGTAATAAGTCATGAGTAATGAGTAATAAGTCATGAGTAATGAGTAGTGAGTGGTGAATATAAAGCAAACCCTCATACCCTCATACCCTTACACCCCCACACCCTCACACCCTCACACCCTTAAACGATGATTAAAACGCCAAAAGTTGATCGTCAACGGGAACACCAAGCCAACGAACGGACTTTTCTGGCTTGGTTACGCACTTCTATCGCCTTAATTGGGTTTGGGTTTGCGATCGCTCGTTTTGGGTTATTTTTACGTCAATTGAATTTTGCAATTACACAAAAAGAAACACCCGTCAATCCCTGGTTTAATTCAGAAAACTTAGGGATTTTTCTTGTGGTTTTTGGTGTGATTACTATTGGCTTGGCTGCGTGGCGTTACAACCAAGTATTTTGGCAAATCGAACGCAGTGATTATCAACCCCAGCGTTGGGGAGTGTGGTTAATGACTGGAATAGTGATGATTTTAGGATTGCTAAGTATTCCTTTGCTACTGTTGCGAAATCATCTTCCGTCTCGTCCATCTTCTCCTCTACAACCCCAATCTCGTGATTTTGAGCAACATTAATGATCAAGCGATCGCGAGGAAATCAACAGCATTGAATATCAGAAAAACTATATGGTGGGTTTGATTTTTAACGAGATTGTATCGAATTGTTAACCTAATTCTGATATCTTTAACACTATTCACAGATATTTGTGTTCCTCAACTGAATTTAAAGGAAAAATAGCGACGTGTATAACACCATTCTCGGCACGCCATCTAATGATCTGCTCATTGGTACTGCGTTTGATGATCTTATAGTTGCTTTGCAAGGAAATGATCAAATTATTGGTAGTACAGGCAATGATTTCATAGTTGGGGATACAGGAATTGATACTGTTGACTACGGTGAATTAGGTCAAGCTGTTACTTTACAAGCTACCGGTATTGTTCAAAAAGGCAAAGCCGGAACAGACACACTCAATGGGATTGAAACTATTATTGGTGCGAAAGGACAAGTCAATACAATAGACGCTTCCACCACCACAGGTTCTACTACATTTGTTAGCGTTAATTTGTCAGCTAACAGTCTGATAGTGAATGGAATTCCCACCATTGGCACATTGAATTTTACAGTGCAGAGATTTGTAAATGTTATCGGTACTGCACAAAATGACAGCATCATCGGTGATAACAACAGTAACCTGCTAATTGGTGGTCAAGGTAACGACGAAATTTTTGGACTCAACGATAATGACACCGTGCAAGGTGGTGCTGGTGATGATGTAATAGGTGGAGGGAGTAGAAGTAGTCTTGCAACTTCCCGATTAGGTGATGGTAACGATATCGTACAAGGCGAGGGTGGTAATGATGTCCTGATCGGCGGTACTGGTAATGACACCCTTGATGGTGGTGCTGACCTGGATACAGCCGATTATAGTAATTTAGGTACTGCAATTACCTTACAAGCAACTGGTATTGTCAATAAAGGTGGAGCAGGTACAGATCAAATCCTCAACATTGAAACTATCATCGGTGCAACGCGTCAAGCCAACACCATTGATGGTTCTACTGGTACTAGTACAACCACATCATTTAACGTCAATCTCTCTACTAATAGTCTCATCGTTAACGGTGTTCCAGTCTTAGGCTCACTGAACTTTAACGTTCAAAACTTTGTTAACGTTACTGGTACTTCCCAAGCTGACACCATAGTTGGTAATAACCAAGGTAACTTATTGATTGGTGGTAGAGGCAATGATCAAATTTCTGGTCTTGGTGGTAAAGATACCATTATCGGCGTTGATCCTAACAGTCGCCAACCAGGTATTAATGAAGTAGACACCCTCACCGGAGGCGCAGATCCTGATAAATTCGTCTTAGGAGATGCCACAAAGCCCTACTATGTAGGTGGTGGCGGTTTTGCAGGCTTAAATGACTTTGCTTTGATTACTGATTTTCAAACTGGTCAGGATCAAATCCAACTCAAAAAGCTAGACGGTTATATCTTCGGCAGTAATTATATTGCGATCGCCAATCCATTCTCACTAGACAGCAGTAAAGCCTTCGATGATTCTGTGTTAGTTGCAACTGCAAATCAGATTGTCAAAGCCAATGGTGCCTACAATGCTTCTAGTCAAAGTGATTTGACATCCTCTCCTATATTTGCTGGTTTTGATGTCATTTCCATCTTTTCCACTAGCTACAGCGTCAGCGACATCCACTTTGTCTAGAAAGACAACAGACAGAATAATTCCCATAATTCGTAATTCGTAATTAATGTGTGCCTTCGTTGGAGTTTGATGAATTTCTAGAACCCCTCTCCATAGAGCAAAGCTCTTCTCGTAGAGTACCTCTTCCCTAGTAGGCTACGGTGTACACACAAGTGGTATCTGCAAGGGTTTCAGGCGTTATAGACTCCTTAAATTGTCATTACGAGCGCAGTGATAACGGAGCGAAGTAATCGCATCATCCCGTAGTTTTGGCGATTGCTACTTTTCTCCCAAAGGGAGACGCTACGCGAACGAGAAGGCTTTCGCCTACGTCGTTCCTCCTCTGGAGCGAGACGCTATGCGAACGCAATGACAGGTTTTCAGAGCGATCGCCTCCGGCGGGCGGGTACGCCATCGCAAGACCGGAAACTAGACGACGAAACCAAACGTTAGCTAGGATTTCAAGACTTGTGTGTACACGGTAGCCCCTGCAAGGATAGAGGCTTTAAAACCCACATTTCTCGTCAAAGTCTCAAGGTATTTAAGCCCCTCTCTATCCATTAGTCACATCTTTCTTAACAAAGCTGAAAGCCATTTATAGGAGTAATTTGACGTTGATGATTCCTAGCTGGGGTTGACAGAGCGAGAAAAATATGTGGGGGGTGGGGCTGACAGGTGTAGGTTTTTGATGTGGGTATGAGTGGACACTCTCAAACAGAGTTCTAAACGTGGTTCAAATAACGAAATTTGGTTCTTAGGTAAAAAATCAAAGACTAAAATTTGAGTTTTCAACTAACGGAAAAACCCCATTTCAGCCACGTTTGTAAAATACCTACACCTGTCAGGGGGTGGGGAGATGGATTGTTGTTGACATACCCAAGGGTATGTTGTTGATGTGGCTAATGGGTTTGCTGGGCTAATTTCCAAGTAGCAGCGATATCATGTAATCGTCGCAATCCACGCCAAATAGTCTTAACTCCAGGTTCACCATCGCTTTTGCAGCTTTTTCTATGAGCTAGATAACCAATTCCACTTGTCGCTGGATGATTTGTCAAATCTATATTTGTTGTGTCCTGAATCATCAACACAATCTCATGTTCTTTGATTCTTTCCACTGTACTTTTGATATGAGCATTGCGTATATCATCTGGCTCAAAGTAGGGCGAACTCCAAAAATCATACGCTGCTGTTGTTGCTGCTACACTTCCGCACGCTTGATACCATTTCCCGAAAAATTTTATACAGAAGTGACTCCCGGAAGCTTGGCTGCATCTAAGTTTTTTAATTGCGTTAGCGTAGCGGGACGTTAGTCCATTGCGTTAGCGGAAGCGGGGCGTTTAGCCCATTGCGAATTGTGAATTGGTATGAGATACGCTACTTGTGGGTTGGCAAGCCAAGTCTTCTACTATACGCACCAGACGTTTGTTTCGTCTTGCATCTCCTAAATCGGCTTGTTTCAATTCTGAGGCAGCCCATTTTTCCATTATCCACCACCCTGATTACTTTCTCATTTCAACACTATACCTACCAAGCTTTCTAGCTATTTTTAAGTAAGTTGTAGTTTTGTTGAGAAAGATCCGGGTAATGGATAGCCGCGTCGGAGAGGGGTTTGGGGAGAGGTCATCGAATTCACGCTAAAATTGCAGTTTAGCGGTTTTGAATGAGTTGAGGATGCAAACCCCAACTCATTCAATTACGAGTTACTTCAATTTTGTCTCTTTAGTGATCAACTTCCAGTCGTCAACTTCGTCAACTAACTGCATAGAATCTAACTGGAGTTTTTTGACATCAGACTCTTGGATGAGAATGTAGGGTTTTTTGTTGTCTTGCCAATAATTTTGCAATTCTGAGAAGGAAGCCGGAATAATGGTGCGATCGCTATAAAAGTTTAATGAGGGACGATGTTCTGGAAAAGATGTATAAATTTTACTAACATTTGGGTTGACGCGGTTAATCATATGTGCAACTGGTTTCACTGGATAGGCTTCCCACAATTCCCACACCCAGTAATGAGATTTCATTAACAGTAATAGCGATATATAAGTTCCCCAAAATAAAATTCTGAGAAATTGTCCATCACCCCGTTCAGCCAAAATCGCCGCCAGTGTCATAGTTAAAGCAAAAGCTGCAAAAATTAGCTGCAAGTCAGTTTTGAAATGTGTTCCCCAACTAAAATAAATGCTGCCAAAAGAAGCGATGACAGCCAACATTGATAACCCCACTACCCAACCACGGGGGTATTGAGAAAATAACGGTATGTTTTCGACTTCTGCTAACTGAGTCCCGAAAGCCAAAGCTAAACAAGGGTAAAGCGGCAAGACATAACAAGAGTAGTTAGCACCCATCAGAGAAATCAGCAGTAAATAAACGCCACCCCAAACTATAGTTAGTCTTGCCCAACTCATGTTGCGATTTTCCCACACTAGACGGGCAGTTTGTGGTAAAAAAATTAACCAAGGCCAAGTCCATTTGAGCAGTTCTAGGACATAAAACCAAGGTGCAGGGGAATGATTAGGGGCAAATGGACTGTAATTCAGGAGTTGATAGAATAAGCCATTGCGAATAAAATCTTGACCATAGTGTAGTATTTGTGCGGCATACCAACCCAGTGCAGGTAATGTCCCGAAACCGATGGCTAGCCAAAAATAGCGACAGTTGAGCAATCTGGGGGTATCCCAAAACAAAAAAGCGATCGCTACAATACCCAAAACTACACCCATCAGTCCTTGGGTGAGACAAATTAACCCAAAACTCCAGCCTATACCCAAGCAATAGCGTAAATCTCGGCGCGATCGCAAGACGCACAACATCATCACCAAAAAGAAACTGACTACTACCCCATCTAAAATGGCTAACCTGCCATGACGCACCACAGGTAGCATCGTCAAATATACTAAAGCACTATAAACTGCTGCCCATCGATAGCGAAATATCTCACGACTTAACCAATACAGTAAAGGTACTGATAAAGAAGTTAAAATTGCTCCTGGTAAGCGTGTCGTCCATTCATTCACGCCACCTATAGAATAAGCACCGGCAATCAGAATGTGGACTAAAGGTGGCTTGTGATGGTAAGCCTGTCCTCCCAAAGTTGGGTATAACCAACGCAAATCATCCGCAGAGGCGCGCCAAATTTCCTTAGCCACCTGTGCCACAGTTCCTTCATCCCAGTCTCGCAACGGCAAGTTGCCTAAATTCACGATGAATAGCAACAATGCTGCCATTAGCAACACTACTAACCATAACCAGTCAATCCATTTTTCAGCCGTGCGGTGCTGTCTTTCTAGATGACCCCAAATAAAGCTTCCTTCTCGCATATTCTATAGATCATCATTTTACTAGCTTGCTCGTTGAAGAAGAATTCAGAACTCAGAATTCAGGGGTGAAAAACCATCGTGAGTTCAGCACTGTCATAGCCAAAAACCACTTTATCCTGACTTCGCCAAGAACGTCTCTAATTTTTCCACCCAGTCCGAACCTCTGTACTGAACAAATCTAAATTCCCAGATTAGCTTAATTTTCTCTGAGCAACGATTATTTTTTTGGGAAAAATACCAGAAATTTGATTCAACTTATTTAACACTCATTTTAGGCTAAAAATGATACAACTATTGCCAACTAGGATCAAAAGGCCAAAGAAAGAATATTTATGAATTAAGCTTTTCATCTATTTTTATTAGTTCCTTTATTTATGTCTTATACCATTTCACTAAAATCATGAAACAGATCCAAATTCAGAAACCCGTGCAAAATATGGTTTTCTTAATTTTGAATTTTGAATTTTGAATTGGTATTGGCTGTACTACAATTTGCTACTTACCCCTGGAGGCATCTATCCATGACTCTACCTTTGATACTAGATATCACCATTGGATTAGTATTTATTTACTTAATCTTAAGTTTATTAGCATCAGAAATTCAAGAACTGATTACTACTGTATTGCAATGGCGTGCAGTACATTTAAAAAAATCCATTGAAATTCTCATTGCCGGTAATGTCAATCAATCGGAAGAAGACAGCATCATTGAACTAGTTAATGAATTATATGATCATCCTTTAATTAAGAGCGTCAATCAAGAAGCTAAAGGCTTTCTCACTGTTTTACCTCGGAAGCTAATTTGGTTTATATCCAATCTTCCAGTAAAATTATCGCTATCTGGAAAAAAGCGGACTAATAGCATTTTTGGATATACGAAAAATTCTCTAGGAAAAACCAAAGTTGAAAAACGGAGTGCGCCTTCATACATTCCTGCTGATACTTTTGCTACCACTCTTATGGAAACTTTAGGTATTCCTCAACTGGTAGATAAGCTGACAGAATCAAGGTTAATCAATTTTGCTCATCAACAATTCAATAGCATACAAAATATTTTAATCAGTTTGCGAGAACAAACCTATGATGCGGATGAGCAAGTACAGAAATTCTTAGATAATATTGACCAGGATTTTCGAGAACTAGAAAGAGAATTCAAAAATATTATTAGTGACTACCAAAAAAATAAAACTGATTTAACGACTAGTGTCAATCGGCTGGCTAAAAGTTTAGATAAATTCATTGGAATTTTTGAACTAGATATACCAGAACATCCATTAGTTAATAAAACCCTCCAGCGATTAAAGCTATTTAGGAAAGATATCTTTGATGATATTGAAGCAACTATTTGCTTACAAGGATTACGTCCTAATATTCATGAAGTGGTACAACTAATGAATGTAGGTAGTACCATCCATCAAGAATTTATCAGTGAATTTCAAGATAAAGACAGTGAAGCCTATCAAACATTTCAATATCTCTGTCAAAAACTAGAAGCTTTCACTCAAAAGCTACCACCGTCAGTGATTGACAACATGGCTTCATTTGCAAAACGCGCTCAAATCAAGGCTAAATCTACAGAAGAGGGTATTAATATCCTCCGTCAAGAAATCGCCACTACCTTTGATAATTCAATGGAAAGAGCGTCTGGAGTTTATCGACGTAATGCTAAAGGTGTAGCACTGTTAATTGGGATTAGTATCGCTGTTATTGCCAATGTCGATACATTTCACATTGTCAGCATTTTATCTCAAGATGCGGCTATTCGTACAGCGATCGTGAATAATGCTGAACAAGTCATACAGTCTAATAGCGTGAATTCACCAGCCGAAATCAAGAGTTTGCAAGCTCAAACAAATAAGATTATAGAGGAAATTACTTTACCAATTGGCTGGAACAGGGTTAATTTAGAACAACAATTAGGCTCTACAAAAGACCAGAAAAATCCATCATTAATTAATAGCTATTTGACAATAGTTTCTGGCTGGTTGATTAGTGGAATTGCTATATCAATGGGTGCGCCTTTTTGGTTTGAGTTAATTGGTAGATTTATTAATGTCCGTAATTCTGGTAAACGTCCTTCATCGTCAGCGAAATCTGAAGTTCAAGACAACGGTTAATTATATCGATTTTGGATCAATACGGTTCAGTTAAGGTGGTGAGAGTTAATTTCTCAATTTTTGCTCTGTCTATTAGACAATGAGCAAGATTTGGGGGATTCTCCCCCAAGCCCCCGATTGGGGGACGGTTGCGTCCCCCAAACCCCCTCCAAAATCATTTTTTCGTTTTTTGTTGAGTGATCATTTACTGGCTTGGTTGAAATTTATTTTTCTTATCTGAACCGTATTGGATTTTGGATTGGGCAATTTTCTTATTCCATATTATAAAACCGGCTTTTAAGCCGGTTTTAAATCACTATGTTACTCATAAATCCAACATGATATTTATAAATTAAAGCAATGATTACCTTAATTTATATATTAATAATCCACTCAGTCAGTGTACTCATTTGAGTTTTGTGACAATGAAATCAATAGGTAAACACTAACTAGGTAAGCTACGGCCGAAATACATACAGTCAAGATAAATTTAAAATCATTCATAGCGTTTTGATGAGGGTGTGAGGAGTCAGCAATGGAAACAGTGATGCGTGAATTTAGGACATTTCTCTACAGAAATGTCGCAAACACGAACCGTCATCCCTAGCTAGGGATGAAATTTAGAGAATGAGATCAATAAATTAAATTAGTTCCTCGGTTACGCCTTAACCTAGTGCGGTGATGCGCTAGTACAATGGGAAAGAAATAAGTCAAACTCTTTCTCATTAGCGTTTTTTGAGAGTTAATAGCAGTGACATTAACTCCAGAGGATATTTCGGCTATGACGTTTTAAATTACACAACTACTCATGAAATTTGTTGACTATTAACCATTAACATTCAACAGTCAACAGCTCATAATCAAAATAAAAGCTGTGTAAGTTAGATGCGTGACAGCTGATCATTAATTGATCTGATAAATAGATGTAGCTGTAGCATGGATGTCGGGAAGTAATTCCCTCCTGCTAAATCATCAATCTCAAGATGCGCTAAGAACATATTCCTATGAATATTCGCCAGCCCCAGAAAATTCAAGAAAAATTCTGGTTTTGATGAGCAAAATCAGGAAGCTGTTCCTTCTGACTTCTTTATTGATTAATATTCCTCAACTCTGTTGAGGAGAACGGCTAGCTATGTGGGTTTTCACTAGTCTTATGGACGACTAGCTATTAACCACAGCCAGAATGACGCTACTAGCCTAAAATTGCCGTTTTGTCAGTAGTTGAACCAGATTAAGCGTTGATAGCTCTGAGCTAAGATTGACAGTGGACGAGCCACTTAAATATACGCTGACGTTTAATTTTGGTTTCTACTTCATGAGCAACGTTAACTTGGCAGTTAGCGTTCCTGAGCCTCTTGGATGAGTGCTATTGCTATGTTGTGAACTACCGTTTCTCTATATTAAACCAATCTAGGGAAACTTAACAAAAAATATAATTCAAAAATTTATTTAGTAAATATACTCAAAAGGGATTGAGTGGAGGGAAAAAACTCATGACTAATGAGATTAAATATTCTCAAAGAAATATTTCACCTGCTAGAGAATAAAGGCAAAGCGGTATGGTAGTAATAATTTGCTATGACCGTACAAATACCAATTTTGTATAACCCCAGGTTTTATGTACGATCGCTTGTTAAATGTTTGTATAATTCTGTGAGTGAAAGGGAGTAATTATGAGCAATTATGATCAGATTTTTGAGGCGAAAAACGCCACAGCAGAACCATTGAATGCAGAGGAAGCTGTAGCGGCGATCGCAGTTGCAACTGCGATCGCTGATTCTACAATTGAAGAGGTGGATGCTGACGGTTTAGCAGGTCTTCTTTGGGAGTTTGAGGTATTTGCAGAATATTCTGAAGATGAAATCATTGAAACTGTGGATGGACTCCTAGCAATTGCCACAGAAGAAGGAGTTGGTACTTTGTTAAATACAGCCACTCAATCTTTACCCGAAGAAATGGTTTGGGATGGTTTTGCAGCAGCTGTAGTTATACTCATAGACGAAGAGGAACTAGTAGTCCCCACCGCCAAACAGCCTTACCTGAAAAAACTCCAGGAGGCTTTAAAAATGGAGGAGGAAGAAGCACAGGAAATTATTGAAGAAGTAATTGCGGCTTTCCAAGAACCAGATGAGGAAGAAGATTTAGATGATGATGACGATGACGAAACAGTGCTGATGGGAGGCTCAAATTAAATCAGCTGGTGTTTTTGTGTAATTTGCTAGCTAATTAAGTCTCAACTATTGAGAAAAACCGAATCCTCAACTTGTGAAGAAAGTTGGGGTTTTGTGATTTTTGTTGCTTAAACAGATGCCTACTTTATCTTTACCTTGAGTTAAGCAAAATTCCTTAAAAATACGGGGATGAGTTAACAATTAAAGGTAAAAGTATGGCAAAAATTATCATTAATGAATTTTACCGTGGCGGCAATCTCACCACTGGGGATGAATTTATTGAACTTTTGTTACTAGAAGACTTAACTGCTGCACAGCTTGAGTCTTTTTTTGTGGGTGATTCTACCGCCACCAAAGCAGCTAAGTTTTCTGCCTATGATTTTACTAACATGGGTTCTATTGCCCCAGTTTTCCAAGCGGGTACGATTATTACCATAGGCGGGACAACTGCTTTTACTCAAGATACATCCTACAATCCAGCTGGTGGTGATTGGAATATCCGGCTGAATGCTGGCGGCGCGTTTCTCCCCAATGCTAACAGTGGGAATAACGGAGATATTGCAGGTGATGATGTTGTTTGGGTTGATACTACCAATACTGGCGCAACGATTTCCGCCGATGGTTTTGCAGTGGATATCGGTACTGTTAACGGGACATTTACCAACGCAGTTAACGTGAATTTCGGTTCTAACACTAACAATACAGGCTATGCCCTCAATTCAGATGCAACAGGCGTAACTAATACCGCTAACTGGATAACAGGAATTCCCATTGCTTCCACTACACCAGGTCAACCGAATGGTGGCAATAACACAACTTTCATTAACAGTCTACGTTCTTCTGTGGTGATTGCGGCTGGGGTGACAATTACCCAGTCGGGAAATAGCACTGATGTGAATGAAGCTGGACAAACGACTGATAGTTACACCATCGCTTTAAAGACTGCGCCAACTAGTCCGGTAGATATTACGATTACGGCTGATGGTCAAACGGAAGTTAGCGTTAATGGAATAGACTTTTCTAACTCTGTCACTATTTCCCTAAATAACACCAATCCTGCCACAATTACAGTCAGGGCGATTGATGATGCTAACAGCGAAGCTTCACCCCATACAGGTGTCATCACCCACACTATTAATAGTAGTGATCCGAATTACTCTAATCTGACTATTCCTAATCTCAGCGTCAACATCACAGATAATGATGTTACCCCTGGAAACATTCGCATCCATGACATTCAAGGCGCGTCCCATATTTCTCCCTTGTTAACCTCTGCAACTGATAGAGTCGCAGTGATTAACGTACCAGGAATTGTCACAGTCATCACGAGTAATGGTTTCTATCTCCAAGACCCTTCTCCTGATGATAACATCGCCACATCTGAGGGAATTTTTGTTTTCACTGGTGAGAATTCCCCCTTGCGTACAGCTAGAACTATCGGAGAAGCAATTCTTGTTTCTGGAACAGTGAGTGAGTTTCGGCCTGGAAATAACCAGGTAAACTTAACAGTTACACAAATCCTCAATGATTCGGCGGTACAGTCCTTAAACATCACACCTTGGACTACTGCACCTACCACTAACATTAATCCTACCGTTATTGGCAGCGATCGCACTCCACCCACTACAGTCATTAACAACGACTTCACCACACCTGGGAATGTAGAAACAGGCGGTGATTTCGACCCCACAGTTGAAGGAATCGACTTCTACGAAAGTTTAGAGGGAATGTTAGTAGAGATTCCCAATCCTGTAGCAGTTAGTCCTACCAATAACTTTGGCGAAATTTGGGTTTTGGCAAATAATGGTGCAGGGGCTACGGGAGTCAATTCCAGAGGTGGTATTACAATTAGTGAAGGCGACTTTAACCCAGAACGTATCCAAATAGATGACACATTACTAACATCTACTTCACCCTCAGTTGACACAGGTACACAATTTAATAACATCACGGGGATAGTTAGCTATAACTTTAATAACTATGAAGTCCTCCCCACATCACCCATCACCATCGCTAACCCCAGCACCTTACAACGGGAAGTTACGAATTTAACTAGCACCAATCCCGACCAATTGACCGTTGCTAGTTTCAACGTGGAAAACCTCGACCCCAGCGACGGCGCAAGATTTAACTCGATTGCAGAGATTATCGTTAATAATCTTAAATCCCCCGACATTATCAACTTAGTCGAAATTCAAGACAATAACGGGGCGACTAATAACGGTGTAGTTGATGCTGATGTCACATTGCAGACATTAATTAATGCGATCGCATCTGCTGGTGGCCCCACTTATGAATTTCGCCAAGTTAACCCAGAAAATAACCAAGATGGCGGCGAACCAGGGGGAAATATCCGCGTTGGCTTCCTGTTTAATCCCAATCGCGTCGATTTTGTGGATATCCCCGGCGGTAGTCCTACTACAGACACCACAGTCAATAATGTTAATGGAAATCCCGAACTTTCTAGCAGTCCGGGAAGAATTCTCGACACTGATTTATCAGATGGTAATGCCTTTGCCAATAGCCGTAAACCTTTGGTGGGCGAGTTTCTATTCAACGGGAATAAAGTCTTTGTCATCGCCAATCATTTCAATTCCAAAGGTGGGGATCAACCCTTATTTGGTCGTTTCCAACCACCAACCCTGACTTCAGAAGTACAAAGGCTGCAACAAGCACAAGAATTAAAAAATTTTGTTGCAGATATTCTGGCTGTAGATCCCAATGCCAATATAGTTGTTGCTGGAGATTTAAATGATTTTCAATTCTCTGCACCCTTAGCAGTGCTAGAAAGTGCAGGTTTAACTAACTTGGTGAATAGTCTCCCAGTTAATGAACGTTACAGCTACAACTTTGATGGTAACGCCCAAACACTAGATCACATTTTAGTTAGTAATAACCTCAGCACCGTTGCAGAATTTGATATTGTCCATGTCAACTCAGAATTTGCCAACCAAGTCAGCGACCATGACCCCTTAGTAGCGCGTTTTTACTTACCCATCATCATCAATGGTACAACCAACGCCGATAATTTAATTGGGACTGACCGCAATGAGGTAATTAATGGTTTAGCAGGTAATGACTTCATTGCTGGACAAGGTGGTAACGATAGTATTAATGGTGGTTTAGGAAATGGCGATCGCTTATTTGGTGGCGATGGCAATGATACAATAATTGACCCCGACGGCGTTTTTGGGGCGCATGGTGGACTCGGTAACGACACTATTAATGTAAATTTTGCCCCCACTTGGGATAACAACAGCAATTCTCAAGATGCACCCCGTTCAGACGGTAAAATCACTGGCGGTTACGGCGATGATATCATCACCATCACCATGAACAATTCCCGTTTCTTCCTTAACTTGAAGGGTGACGAACCTGTTAGCAACAATACCAATGATGGTAACGATATCGTCACTCTGTTAGGTAGTTACGCCAATTCCGCCGTTGACTTAGGAGGCGGTAACGACATCTTTAATGGTGGTGTCGGTTCAGATAGCGTCTCTGGCGGTAATGGCAATGATACCTTACTGGGAAGCAATGGTAATGATTTACTGGTAGGTGGTAATGGTGACGATATTCTCAATGGTGGCGCAGGGATAAATATCCTCACTGGTGGCCAGGGAAGTGATATCTTTGTCCTGTCACCTCTGACTGGTAAAGACACCATCATTGATTTTAATGATGGTCAAGACTTGATTGGCTTGTCTGGTATATCCTTCGGACAACTAACTATCAATAGTCTCCTCAAGACGACATTCATTAGTTGGAATGATGGTAATAACAATAAGTTGTTAGCAGTTTTACTAGGTGAAGATGCCAGTAATATCACTGCTGCTGATTTTATCGAAGTTTAACTTATACCAATTCGCAATGGACTAACGTCCCGCTACGCTAACGCAATTCGCAATTCAGAAATCCATATACCATCTGGGTTTCAAGCTTTGCATCTGTTGCCTAATTTTGGATAATTGGTATTAGTGATGCTAGGGAATAGGGAACAGTACCACACATTCCCCATTCCCTTGAATTCACCCAAAATCAAATAACAGACCGCTTGAGTGAACCATCCGCATAAAGTTCTAAAGGTACTAACTCCAGCTTGCCGTTGACTTTCACTTGGGAATAGACTACCTTGAGTAGCGGAGCTTGATTTTGGTTATAACGTAAAGACATAACTCATATCCTCATACTTAGAATCATTTATTGACACACAGCTCACCCAACTCACAATCTTGTTGAACAACTTTGTGCTTGCGGATACTGGAAAATAACTGTCGGTACTTTATATATAACTAAAGAGATATAAAAATCTGGTATCAATGTTTATTGGTATTCGTAAAGATTTCACAAATTTTTTAGATTTCAGTTATAATTACTTCACAATTTTGCAACCAAATGCTCATTAACGCGAGATAATAATAAATTCTCCACACCCTCAGCTGTAGCATCTACCATTGACCATGACAGAACTTGTTTTGGCTTGGCTGACATAATTGACTTCACGGCTACAGGGTGATATTCCGCAAGGTGCTATCAATAAAATTATGACAACAGCCAACACATCACAAGCCCGTCTGGAGTATTACTACCAGCAAATCAAAAGCATCATTTTGATGCGTCAAAACCCTATTACCGGTTTGTTACCAGCCAGCACAGCGATAACAGCCCACGGTGACTATACAGATGCTTGGGTGAGAGACAATGTTTATAGTATCTTGGCGGTTTGGGGTTTAGCCCTGGCATATCGTAAGGTAGATGAAGATAAAGGGCGCACCTATGAATTAGAACACAGTGTAATTAAGTTGATGCGTGGATTATTGTTTGCCATGATGCGACAAGCCCACAAAGTCGAACAATTTAAGCACACACAATCACTGCTAGATGGCTTACACGCCAAATACAATACAGCAACCGGCGATATTGTCGTTGGTGATGATGAATGGGGACATCTGCAATTAGATGCGACATCAATATTTTTATTGATGCTGGCACAAATGACCGCCTCTGGGTTGCAAATCGTTTATACAATTGATGAAGTTAACTTTGTCCAAAACCTGGTTTACTATATTGGACGCGCTTATCGCACCCCCGATTATGGCATTTGGGAACGGGGAAATAAAATCAATCATGGGAATGCAGAGTTAAACGCTAGTTCGATGGGAATGGCGAAAGCTGCACTAGAAGCTATCAACGGACTAGATTTATTTGGTGTCAGGGGAAGTCAAGCTTCTGTGATTCACGTATTACCAGACGAAATTGCTCGCGCTCGGATTACTTTAGAATCATTATTACCGAGAGAATCGGCATCAAAAGAAATTGATGCGGCTTTATTAAGTATTATCAGCTATCCGGCTTTTGCTGTCGAGGATGTGCAGTTAAGAGAACGCACACTCAACGATATTATTAATAAACTCCAAGGAAAATACGGTTGCAAACGCTTTTTGCGCGATGGACATCAAACGGTTTTAGAAGATAATCAACGGCTGCATTATGAACCGTGGGAATTGAAACAATTTGAGCATATTGAATGTGAGTGGCCGTTATTTTTCACTTATTTAGCCCTGGATGGGTTATTTTGTGGCGATAAAAAACGAGCGAAGTTTTATCAAAAAAGTTTAGCTAATTTATTAGTTGAACGGGATGGGTTACAGCTATTACCAGAATTATATTATGTGCCGGCGGAAAACGTCGAAGCTGAAAAATTAGTCCCCCAAAGTCAACCGCGTTTACCGAATGAAAATATTCCCTTAGTGTGGGCGCAAAGTTTATATTTTCTCGGTCAAATGTTGAGTGATGGGTTATTAGCCATCGGTGATATTGACCCATTGGGCAGACATTTGTGTGTTGGTAAAAATCGGGAAGCTTTAGTGCAGATTGCTCTATTAGCTGAAGATGAAGATTTACAATTAGAGTTAGAAGTACATGGGATTGAAACTCAAACACCCAAACAAGTAGAACCAATTCAAGTTAGAAAAGCAGGGGAACTTTCCCATATTTATACTCAAATTGGGCGTAATGATAAACTGGGTTTAACTGGTCGGCCAGCGAGAAGATTACGGAGTTTAACTACATCGCGAATTTTTCGTATCCAAGGCGAAACAGTGGTATTTTTGCCATCATTTCTAGATTCACGGCAGTTTTATTTAACGCTGGATTATCATTTTTTGGTAGATCAAATTAGAAGCGAATTGGCATATATTCAAAAATATTGGAGTGATTTAGGTCGTCCAACTTTAACTTTAATGTTGACGCACACCATTTTAGAAACTGGTTCTCAAGCTTTATTAGAACTGATGCAGGAGTTAAAAGAAGGCGTTTGTAATGGTGTAAAAGTTAAACTAGGAAAGCTAAATCAACTGATGCTAACGGCGGGAATTCAAAGGATAGACTTCCTACCCGCAGGCGATCTTACGCAGTTAGCTATGCAAAATGCCGTACCACATTGTTATTATTTGGCATATCATCCTGGTAAAAACTGGCGTTTAGGTCATACTCAAGAATTCCAGATGGAATGTGAAACTAACTTGAGTTTCCTATTGTCATCTGTGCGTTCATCAGAAAATCTCTATGAGCAAATTGAATTATTGCAGACTTTGACTCGTTTGCAAGGATTGGAATTTGATACAGGCTTTGGGGGGAATGATCACCCTGTAACGGTGGCTTATTTACTCAATGAAGTCTACACCAAAGCTGGGGATTACGGTCATTGGGCGGTAGTTCGTCGGGCGGCTGGTTTATTGCAAATGGTGGACATTGGCTTATCAGATGCGGTGACAAGTATTTTGGTTAGAGGTAAACAAATTGCTGTGGGTAGGGCTTATAGTGAAGCCTCGCTAATTACAGTCCCCATGCCTCATAATGAAATTTTCGATAAAATCAACAATTTCTGTCGTGAGGATATCCGCGATCGCGTCTTAACTCAAGAAATTTTAATTTACTTGGGGATCTTAATCAAAACAGAGCCAGAATTATTTCAAGGATTACTCACCCTGAGAGTAGGTTATCTCATCTTATTAATTACCAGCGAACTAGCACGAGAATTGCGCGTAACTCAAGATGAAGCCTATGAAAAGTTAATGGAACTTGCACCCTTTGAAGTGAAAACCCGTTTGCGTCAAGTATTGACTGCATACACAGGAATGAGTAGTTTGTTACGTCAGCAGGAATCACTCCACGTTAAGCAAAAAGAAAGTGATATTGATTGGGTAGTGTTACCCGTGATTGCGGAAGAAACAGAAGCACAGGAAATTCCTGTGGGTGGTTGGCGACGCTTCCGTCAAGCTGAAGGCGCACTTAACCGCGTCCCCAAAAACTTCTTTCAGCAAGTTTGGTTATTAATGCACCATTGTAAAGGTTTAGTGGTTGGCGATAAATTAGAGCGTCGCAATCGGTTAGAAAGCGATGTCATGTTATCGGAGATGACAGCCGGGGAGAAAAATTTTGCTTTATTAGTGGAACATCTATTAAATAAAATTGAAGCCCCAGAATATCGCCACGTTAACATTGAAGCACTCATGGAACTAGCCGCGATCGCCGCTAAAAACCCCAACCTGCAAATTGAAGAATATATTGTGTTGGATGTATTAATTGGTCATGCGGTGCGTTTAGCTTGGCTAGATGGACATCCCGAACGCGGCGATCGCTATGATGAAGATAAAGCCAGCGCATGGCGACATTTTTACAACACTTCCCCCAGAGATTGTGCTACCTATATTCTCAAGGCCTTTAGATTCTTAACAGAGTTTGTCCAAGAATTTGAGCCTCAGAGTTAGGGGTGTAGGGGAGGCAAGGGTGCAGGGGTGCAGGGTGCAGGGGGAGAAAACTTCACTCATTACTCATTACTCACCACTCAGCACTCATCACTCAGCACTCATCACTCCCCTATAATCTAGCTAACAAATGGTCGCCTACCCGCAATGAATTAGCAATAATAGTCAGTGTGGGATTCACAGCCGCACTAGAAGGAAAGAAACTGCTATCGACAACATAGAGATTATCAATGTCATGGGTACGACAATTTAAATCCAGTACCGATGTTGCGGGATCTTCCCCAAAGCGACAAGTTCCGCATTGATGCCCTACAGACTGGAGGGGCATGAGATTGCGGGGGTATAAACTAAAGGGAATACAATGTTCTGCCCGATCAACTTGTTTGAGGACATTTACCCAGCGTTGAGTCAGGCGATCGCTTGCCTCGCGGTTGTTGATTTGATACTCTAAATAAACTTTATCCCCTTTGACTCGCACTCGATTTTGCGGGTGTGGTAAATCTTCTGTCTGCAACCACCAACCCACGGTATGATCAGCAATGGTTCTCAATTCTGCTTCTGGTCTGAGTCTTAATAGTGGGGCTAGTAGGCTAGGCACTTCAGCCGGGAGCATATCTGCTAGAACATTGCCAGTATTTTGTACTAAACCCATCGGGTAGGGAAAATCAGGTTCACCCCAGTAAAAATCACTAATGGCGATCGTTTTTTGATATACTGAAAGATTAAGTTTTGTATTGAGTTGCACCATTGCTGTGCAAATATGCTTCATCAAGTTGCGCCCCACCTGATCAGAACTGTTGGCTAATCCTTGGGGATGTTGGTCATTAGCAGAATGCAGCAATAATGCGGCGGAGTTAATTGCACCACAAGCCACTACAACAATATCCCCTGTAAAAAATTGGGTTTCCCCATTAACTTCAGTTTCAACCCTGGTAACTTCCCGCCCGGAAGGACTTGTGTGTAAACGAGTGACTTTAGCGTCGGTGAGTAAAGTGATATTGGGCTGGTAGCGGATATTCTGGATGCAATTCACTTCAGCATCAGCTTTACCTTGAGTTAAGCAGGGAAAACCATCGCAAGTATTACACCGAATACAGTTCCCCAAAGTTTTATCTACTTCGTTGAGTTTTAAGCCCAAGGGGAGATGAAAAGGGCTTAATCCCGCCTCCCGCTTGAGACTGTTAACTAATTCCTGCATTCGCGGTTCATGGTTTACTGGGGGATGGGGATAAGGTATGCTGCGGGGTGGCTCGGTAGGATCAAGACCATCTTGACCGTGAACATCGTAAAGCTGCTCGGCTTGAGTGTAATAAGGTTCAAAATCTGGATATTTTAGAGGCCATGCTGGGGAAATACCGTCTTGGTGTTTGACTTCCTCAAAGTCGCGTTCCCGTAATCGCAGTAAAGCTGCACCATAAACTTTGGTGTTACCTCCAACCCAATAATTCATTCCTGGACGGAAGGGTTTATCGTTGACATCATACCAATGTTCTTGGGTGTGATATCGCTCTAGTTGATAAACTTCTAAGGCACTCCAGTTTTCTTTTTCTCTGGGTAAAAATTTTCCTCGTTCTAAGATTAAAATCTTTTTTCCACTGGGCGCGAGGTGGTAGGCTAAAGTCCCGCCACCTGCACCAGTTCCGATGATAATTACGTCATAATGTGTGTTGGTTGTCATGGTTGTTTAGGCCTCTTGGATATTTCGGTGTTGCGGGAAGGAGAAAGGCTCACGCATACCGCTAAAGCGGAACCCGCAGGGTAGGCGCATTCGCGTAGCGTCTCGTAGAGAAGACGCAAAGAAAGGCGCAGAAGATTATTGAGATAGGTAGTATTGTTTTGTGATTCTGGGATAGGCTAGGGATTTGGACTTTTAATCCAATATTGGTAAGGTTTAGTAACTAATTTTCTTTTTTCCCCCTGCTCCCTGCTCCCTGCCCCCTTGCCTACACAGTGATAGGATATTTTTTAAGTTGGAAGTCCCTTATTCTCTTGACATGGGTAGGCTGTCGCTCAAGTTGATAGTGCCGTTACGGTTGTAGTTACAGCGAAAAATGCAGCGTTTGTGGTTGTCGTGGTGTAGTTTGGCACATTTGACGGCACGGCTGCCAAACAGATATTTGTATACTTCCGATGCTAGTAACATTCCTGAAGGTGGAACGATGACATATAGCCAAAATGCTGTCCAAATTTGGGCGGGTAAGGCTGAGGCTAGGCTGCGGGCTGGGTTCATGCCAAAGCCAGAGATGGGAGCAGCAAAAAAAATGTACAATATCACCAGTAATCCAGCAAATAATCCTGTAAAGCGATTGAGTTTTTGATTATTGCTAACTATCAAGACTGTCATCATCATGACAAAGGCAATGATGATTTCACTGAATAGGGCTGCAACCCAACCTAGTGTCCCTGGTACGGTGACAATGTAGTTGATGGGTGGTTTGGTGAATACTTGACCGAACAAGATTGCTACTAGATAAATACCCAACAATCCCCCCAAGCATTGAAACAGGATGTAGAAAATAGCGTCTTGTTGTTTGACTTTTCCTAAACGATAGAAAGTGAGGGTGACGGCGGGATTCATATGTGCGCCAGATTGTTGACCCCAAGGGGAATAAATCAGGGAAATTGCTGTTAAACCCATGACTACACCAGTTAAAAACCGCCGCATATCACCATTGGGAATTGCTTGATGAATGGGAGAACTAGGATACTCAAACACACAAGTAAACACACCAGCCGCAATCATAAATATCCCCAGTTCTGCCGCTTCCATTAAGTATTCCGGCAGGTGTTTTCTGAATGTTTCCATGCTTCAAGATAGGGGTGTAATATCAATTCAAAATTCAAAATTCAAAATTCAAAATTAAGAAATCCAAAATCTAAAATCAAAAGTTTTCCTGTGCTTTGTGTTCAGCATTTTGGAGAATCATGGCTGCAACTAATCCTGTCCAACCTGTTTGATGACTGGCTCCAATTCCTGCACCGTTATCGCCGTGAAAGTATTCGTAGAACAAGATATAGTTGCGCCAATGGGGATCGGATTGCAAGGTTTCTTGACCACCATACACTGGACGACGACCGGCTGTATCCTGCTTGAAAATGTCGATGAGGCGATTAGATAGGGCGATCGCTACTTCTTTAAGTGTCATTTTTTGCCCTGAACCTGTGGGGAATTCTACTTGTAGGTCATCCCCAAAGTAGTCATAAAATTTCCATAGGGCTTCTATAATTAAGTAGTTGACGGGAAACCAAATCGGCCCGCGCCAGTTGGAATTGCCCCCAAATAAACTAGTAGTTGATTCGGCGGGTTCGTAGCGGACGCAGTAATCGTTCTGCCCTTCGTGTAATATATAGGGATGTTCAAGATGATACTTAGAGACTGCGCGGATTCCGTAGGGACTTAAGAATTCGCTTTCGTCTAACATTCTTTGCAGGATACGTTGCAGTTTACTCCGATAGGCGATCGCTAATAGTCTTCTTGCCCCTACTCCTGGTGTTTCCATACAAGCAACGTTATTTTTTAAGTCGGGACGGTTGCGAATAAACCACATCATGCGGCGTTTAAAGCCGGGAAACCTTTCTAATGTGGCTAGTTCCAACACGTTAACGGCATAGAGAGGAATTAACCCCACCATTGAACGCACTTTCAGAGGTAGTTGCCTGCCATCAGGTAAATGTAAGGCATCATAATAAAAGCCGTCTTCTTCATTCCAAAGAGAAATATCTGCATTCCCAATACCATCAATGGCATCGGCAATATAGAGGAAATGTTCAAAGAACTTGCTAGCAATATCTTCATAGGTAGCATCCTCCTTGGCAAGTTCCAAGGCGATCGCTAACATATTTAAACAGTACATTCCCATCCAGCTTGTACCGTCGGCTTGGTTGAGATGTCCGCCTGTGGGTAGTTCTTTGCTCCTGTCAAATACTCCAATATTATCTAATCCCAAAAATCCGCCCTGAAAGACGTTTCTACCCTCTACGTCTTTGCGATTCACCCACCAAGTAAAGTTCAACAATAATTTGTGAAAGACTTTTTGTAAAAAAGCGCGATCGCTTCTTTGATAAATCTTCTGTTCAATTTCATAAACACGCAAGGCAGCCCAAGCTTGCACAGGTGGGTTAACATCACTAAAAGCCCATTCATAAGCAGGCATCTGTCCATTAGGCTGCATATACCATTCTCGTGTCAATCGGTCTAATTGCAGCTTGGCAAAATCTGGATCGATGACAGCTAAAGGAATCAGATGAAAGGCTAAATCCCAAGCAGCAAACCAAGGATATTCCCATTTATCGGGCATGGAAAGAATATCTTCACTAAATAACGAAATCCATTCATGGTTACGTCCTGTTTTTCGTGCGGCTGGTGGTGGAGGTTGCCCAGGGTCGCCATTTAACCAATTATGGACGACATAGTGATAATATTGCTTACTCCAGAGTAGTCCAGCAAAAGCCTGTCGCTGAATGTTGCGTTCATCCTCTGAGATGGGGAAGGGACAAAGGCGATTATAAAACTCATCTGCTTCCGCAATGCGTGTTTGGAAAGTTGTGTCAAAATATGCGCCAAAGGGGTCAGCTAAAGTCTGCACATCACTCAAACGCAGACGTACAATTTTAGTCTCCCCTGGTGCGATGTCTAATTGATAATGAGCCGCAAATTTTGTACCGATGCGGTTGGGATTGACGGCTGTGGTTTTGCCATTAACTACATATTCATTAATGCCATCTTTGACATAGGGTGAACCATTTTCAAAACCAAACAGGCGTTCGTAGTTAGTTTCATTCTCAGTAAATAGGAGTTCAGCATCTCCTTGGCAATACAACCAGCGAGTCCCCAAGGTTGAATGATTAGCTTCAATTAAACTGAAGTTGCTGTCTGACTGCACCACTTTGATAAAAGGCTTTTCAGCTTCAGGATTCCAAGCCCAAAGATTGCGAAACCAGAGTGTCGGTAAAAGATGGAGACTGTGAGAATGGGAACTACGATTAGCGATCGCTATTTGAATTAAAATATCATCCGGTGTGGCTTTGGCATACTCAACAAACACATCAAAATAACGGTTATCAGCAAAAATACCCGTGTCTAGTAACTCAAATTCCGGCTCATACTTGCTACGGCGTTGATTTTCCTCCACCAATTGCGTATAGGGAAATGCCTGTTGGGGATATTTATACAAGCATTTCATATAGGAATGGGTGGGCGTGTTGTCAAGATAGAAGTAATATTCTTTAACATCCTCACCGTGATTGCCTTCTGTTCCCGTCAGTCCAAATAGGCGTTCTTTAAGAATCGCATCATTACCATTCCACAGAGCGATCGCAAAACACAAACGCTGACGACTATCAGAAATCCCTGCAATTCCATCCTCACCCCAACGATAAACACGCGATCGCGCCTGATCATGGGGAAAATAATCCCAAGCCGTCCCATTGTCACTATAATCTTCTCGTACCGTACCCCACTGGCGATCGCTCAAATAAGGCCCCCAGCGTTTCCAGTAAGCGACACGTTCTTGATCCAACCGTAATCTGATTTCTTCTGGAGTCATACCAATTCAAAATTCGTCTTGAAGAATGATTAATACTCGCCGATCAGTCTGAGAACTCCATTAATGAGTTATTAATACTGGCTAATAGACCTGCAAAATTGTTATGGGGCATGGGGCATGGGGAATTGGGCATAGGGCATGGGGCATTGAAATCATTCCCCCTTGTCTCCCTTGTCTCCCTTGTCTTCCTTATCTCCCCTGCCCCCCTGCCTCTTCCTCCCTGCCTCTTACCCCCTCACTGTTCCTGATAATTCCACAGCAAGCCACCATCAACAAAGAATGTTGTGCCTGTGACATAATCCGAATCAGCAGAAGCTAAAAAGGCCACAAGAGATGCAACATCTTTTGGTTGTCCTAATCGTCCCAAGGGAATGTTCTTTAAAAGTGCGCCCAACTTTTCGGGATCGTTTAAAAGTTTGGTATTAATGGGTGTTTCAATTGCTCCTGGTGCAACATTGTTAATCGTAATCCCGTGAGGAGCTAGTTCAACGGCTAAGTTACGGGTGAGCATTTTTAAACCGCCTTTACTCACACAGTAAGCTGCAAAGTGAGGAAAGGGTAATTCTTCGTGGACGGAACTAATATTAATGATTTTGCCTGGTTGCTTGGTGTCTAGCAAATGTTTAACAAATGCTTGTGTCGCAAAAAATACACCCTTGAGATTCACGTTCATGACGGCATCATAATCTTTTTCCGTCACATCCCAAAAATCAGCGTTTTTTTCGATCCCGGCATTGTTCACTAAAATATCCAACCTACCGAAGTGAGCAATACTATCAGCAATCATACGCTGTACGTCGGTAACGATTCCTGTATCGGCTTGAATTGTTAAACCGTCTACCATGTGACATTTACCGCCAGCTTCTTTCACCTGCGCTAAGGTTGCTTCCGCGCCTTCGGGGTGAGAACGGTAATTAATGACAATACTTGCTCCTTCCTGTGCCAACCGAATTGCGATCGCCTGTCCTATCCCTTGGCTACTACCAGTAACCAACGCCACTTTTCCTTCTAGTTTCATATCCATCCCTCTGATACTAACGTTGGTTGGAATTCGCTAAACACCAAGTAAAAATTAGGACTTATACCAATTTTGGATTTTACTAAGATATGGGTTTCTGAGATAATCATCCTTACCAGATGGGTTTACTCTATAAAATCAACAAAATTTTGTCCCTATACTGAAGTCAGAGTTTTTCGCATAAGGAAAGTTTAGTCTTTGATTGTCGTTGAGACTAGGAAATTACCTTAACTTATGGCTAGTAGTCCACCACATAAATTATGACAAGTCATAGATAACCGACTTTTTTAAAAAAGTTGGGTATCTGAACACCCGCAACCTCTCAAAATCAATCTTGTGAAATACTACTTTTGAGATTGCTGTATTTTCGGAGGAAAAATTAAGTACGTCCCGCCCAAGCCTTCTACAATAGTGCGCGTATTGGCGGCGATCATATTTTGGTAAGTGTCTGCATAACTTCCCGTTTCTCCTAAGTCTTGAGTATATAGTTGCCTTTCTGATAGTTTTACATCTGCGGCTGCGGCTACTGATTCTATTAGCCTAGTTTGGACATTATTCTCTACAAAAACAGTAGGTACTTTTGACTTTTGGATATAGCGGACTAAATTCTTTACTCTTTGCTCTGTAGCTTGATTTTCATTCCCGAAACTGGCAGCAGGAATACCATAATTTTTGGTGTAATAGTCTATAGCATTATTAGTTGTAATTACTCTGAGTTTATCTTTAGGAATACTAGCAATTCTAGATTTAACCCATTTATCTAACTGAGTAATTTGGTTTTTAAGATTTTTAGTATTTTCTTGATATATATCAGAGTTATTAGGAGAAATTTTCTTTAAGTTATTATTAATAACATCTACCATTCTCACGGCATTTTTAGGATTATGCCAAATATAAGGATTGACCACTGAACGACCATTAACTATAAATCTTTGCGGTTTAGGAACGGCAATTTGGCTAACAGGAACTTGCAGGGATTTATTATTACTATTATTAATTGTTTTAATTAATTGTGGTTCTAGATTGTAGCCATTGTAAAAGATTAATTTAGCTTGAGCGATCGCCGCCCGGTCTTCTGGTGTTGGTTGATAGTTTCTAGCATTAGTATTAGGAGGTATTATACAAGTAAGATTAATGGTATTTTCGGCAACTTGCCTCACTAAATCACAGAGTACATTAGTAGTCGCTACCACTTGGGGCAGATTTTCATTATCTATTGTAGAAGTTTGAGTAAATGATGTATTTACTGCTTGATTTCCGCAACCAAAGCAGGCAATTGTCAAGCACAATAATCCCAGTCGAGAAGTAGTATTTTTGATTAGTTTTTTTAACATAAACTATCACCAATCTTTGGCTAAGGGAACTAACAGAGGTTTGTTATACCAATTCACTAAAATTCTGATACAGAGCCAAACCCAACAACCCTTGTCAAGTCAGGATTTATCAATTGCGTTAGCGTAGCGGGACGTTAGTCCATTGCGAATTGCGTTAGCGGAAGCGGGGCGTTTAGCCCATTGCGTTAGCGTTCGCGGTAGGGTCTCGTAGAGAAGCGGGAAGTTAGTCCATTGCGAATTGGTATTACCTATTCTCTATTTCTTGTTTCCCCGTTCAATTCATGAAAAATAAGATCCCTAACTTCTTGTAGAAATTAGGGATCTGATACTTTTTGATTTTAACAATTAAAAATCTACGGATGGCAATTTACCTTGTAAAAGTTGAAATTTAGACTTTAAGCAATTAGCACAATTACAACCTAGTTGTTCCGTAATCGGATTAGATGTGGAAGTTAAATGAGGAACTACTATATTTTCAAAAGACTGTACAGATTCTACCGCAATACCTTGATAGTCAAATGTAGGTTTTGGATTAGCATTAGCTGGACTAGCTACCATAATTATGGATGCTATAAATACAGGACAAGCTAATAAAATTAATTTCAGTAGTCTCATAGTTACCAATATTCTAGTTGGTTGTTGCTACAGCATAGCCAATTTTATTAGCTAGCTTCAACTAACTCACCACTCCTAACTCAGCAATCACCACTCATCACCGGCTAGACGCCGCGCTACCGCTAACAGCACTCAACCACGACCAAACCCTTGAGCGCGTAAAACTTTTGACCAAATGAGGATTTCGCCTTGGTCGCCACCTGCGGCTAAAAATTTGCCTTGGGGATGCCAAGCTAAGGTGGAAAAACCATCAGTAACGCCTGTGAGAATTTGGGATACTTGTTTGGCTTTGTTCCACAAGCACAACCAACCATCTGTAGCCGCAGACGCAAGCAGCAAGCTATTGGGTGCAAAAGCGATTGCATTTATCACACCTACATGATTAGTTAACACTCGCGCTTCCCAACCCAAGTTTTCATCCTCTAGCTTTTCCCAAACCACGATTCCTTCGACGCTGGAAGTAGCTAATAATGGCGCGCCGATTTTTGTTTTAACTTCTGACCAAGCAATCTGGCGAATCTTCCCAGGAAAGCCACGCATTACCCAAGGATCGGGGTTATTCCACTCTAAAACGGTGACGCTGCGATCCATGTTACCGGAAGCCACAAATTTACCATCAGTAGACCAACCCATCGCTACGCTAACAGTCGGCATACTCAGAATATATGGTTCTTCATCCCAGTTTTGGGCGTGCCAAATTTTAACTCCTTGATTTCCCCCAATGGCGAGATATTCCCCATCAATGCGCCAATCGATACTCAAAGCCGAAGAGTCAGCAAAATTTACAGTAGCGACAACTTCACTAGTATCAGCATCCCAAACTTGCACATAACGCCCTAAACTAAATGCCAACTGGTTATTAACATGATTCCAAGCTAATTTATCTACCCAAGCTGGCGCATTTTCCAGAGTGGCAATTAATTCTTGTCCGCGCCAAATCTTTACCCGTCCATCTTGTCCACCCACAGCCAGAAATTGACCATCCCTGGAGAAAGCCACACAATCGACTGATTGACCATTACCAGATTGCAGGGTCGTTAATAAACCATCTCGCCAAATTACCACTTCCCCAGCCGCCGAAGTAGCAGCCAGAGAATCACCCTTGGGCGACCAGGCGATCGCAGTGACATAATCTGCTAATGTCCCTGAATAATGTTCTTCAAATTCTTTAGATTTGCTGGTTGTTGTGTTCATAAATTGGGGACTGGGGATTGGGGACTGGGGATTGGGGACTGGGGACTGGGGATTGGGAATGGGAAAATAAGCAAGACAAGGGAGATTTTAATTCTATGCCCCATGCCCCATGCCCCATGCCCTATGCCCAAATTAAACAAAGCAAGCTAGAAAATCTTGTTTTAATTGTGCTTCATCAAGGTTGCGACCGATGAAAACTAGTTCATTTTTGCGTTTTTCGTCAGCTTTCCACGGTCTATCAGGTCTACCATCAAATAGCATATGCACACCTTGAAAGACAAATCTATTATCTTCTCCAGCAATATTTAAAATGCCTTTCATGCGGAAGATGTCTGGCCCTTTGGTCTGCAATAATTGTGATAGCCAAGCGTTTAATTTTTCCCCATCAATTTCCCCATCCTGAACTAAGGCGGTAGAAAAAACAGTCTCATCGTGTTCGTGGGCATCTTCTCCTAAGAAATTGGGATCTATTTCTAAGGCGCGGCTTAAGTCAAAGGCTTTAACACCTAACAAGGCATCCATTGATAATTCGGAGTTACGGGTGCGATAAATTTTAGCGATCGCATTCATATCGCGAATCCGCTTTTCTAATTCATCTAATTCTGCTGCTGCCACTAAATCTGTTTTATTAAGTAAAATGACATCGGCAAATGCAATCTGTTCTTGGGCTTCGTCGGCATCCCAATGTTGCCAAATATGTTTAGCATCCACTACTGTCACTACGGCATCTAATGACATTTGACCTTGCATATCTTCATCTACAAA
This sequence comes from Aliinostoc sp. HNIBRCY26, assembly GCF_050235535.1. Classification (GTDB taxonomy): domain Bacteria; phylum Cyanobacteriota; class Cyanobacteriia; order Cyanobacteriales; family Nostocaceae; genus Trichormus. The sequence continues at coordinate 2,973,766 of NZ_CP189852.1, read as the reverse complement.
AAATGTCTGAATAACTGGTGCAGGGTCGGCTAATCCTGTGGTTTCTATCACTAAATGGTCAAATTTATCCCGCCGCTTCATTAAATTACCAATAATGCGGATTAAATCACCTCTAACTGTACAACAAATACAGCCATTATTCATTTCAAATATTTCTTCGTCGGCATTAATAACTAATTGATTATCAATACCTACTTCCCCAAATTCATTGACGATCACAGCTACTTTTTTACCGTGTTCGTAGGTGAGGATGTGATTAAGTAAAGTTGTTTTTCCTGCCCCTAAATAGCCAGTTAAAACAGTAACGGGAACTGAATTGGTGATTACTTCCGCCACCATATTTTTAAACCTCTTATCTCACCTTATGGATAATCATTATCACCATGATAAATCTTTTCAGATTTTTGCGTGGATTTGCCATGATTGCTCACGCCAATTACTACTATGTTTTGTTTCTAGATTTATCTATATTCATAAATATTCACAATTAGCCGATAAGCTTCTACTTTTTAACAAATTCTTCATTGACAAGCAAGTCGATAAAATGATAACCGTTATCACTAACAAAAATTATACTTTAATGGAGAAACCCAGTGGTTTCAAAATACACTAGCGGCTGGCGCAAGCAAGCTTCTCTTGCTGTGGGCTTGTTTTTGGCTACACCATTTTTAATAGGAAATCATCACTCATCAAGCCGTTACAAGGTATAAGTAAAATCATTGACTAACATTCCTGGGACTAGACTTCCGCCTAGTTGACGACTTTCGTATGTACCAACTTCAGGAATGAGTTCTTGAAAGTTGGTAAAGTCAATTAAATTCTCTCCCCAGAAGCGATAGAGGCTTTCATCAAAGCGCAGGTTTTCTATAGGCGCGACAATTTCACCGTTTTCCACCCAAAAACAAGCATAACGAGTCATACCTGTAATTCTACCCGTAGGGCGATCGCTCCAGTTTAAGTAATGCAAATTAGATACATATAAGCCTGTATCTAAACTAGGTAAAATTTGGTCATATTCTAAATTACCTGGACTAATTTCTGGCGCACGTAAAGTTTCGGAACTATTAGCACCGTTAGCGATTTTTTCATATTCTTTTGCAGTGCGAGAATTAATCAAAGTATTGATTAAAATACCATTGGCAATGATTGGGAGTTCGAGATTGGCGATTTCTCCTAATTCATTAAATCGCGGTACTAATCCCCGTTGAAAATTTTCTTTTAAATTGAATAAAGGAGATAATTCTTTTTCTTGACGCGATAAACCTGCTAAAGCACTGTTTCCTTGCTGGATATCTGCTTCACTTACAGCACCCCATGAAAGCATACTTAATAAATCAGCAACAGCCGCAGGCGCAAAGTAAGTTTTGTATTGTCCCCTTGGTAATTCCTTCGGTGTACTAGATAGTAATTTCAGTTGTTTTTTACCTTCGCTAATTTTAGCAGCATAGGCTGTTGCATCCCAATTACTACCAGCGAATATCCCTTTAACGGCTTGTCCAGATTCGATAAATAAAGAATAGTCTAATGTAAAGGAATCAGTGGCAAACCAATGTTTTTGTCCACTAGAATCCCCATAGGCTCTAATGACAATTCCTCCAGCATATATACCAGTAAAATCTAATTCTTTAACTTCTTCTAAAATATTGGCAACTAATATATCTTCTGACAGCAAATTACCTATATTGACCTCATGACTGGCATTATTTCCTGATGGTAAAACCAAGTAGGGATCAACAGGCAATACAGGTAATTCATCCCTGAGTTCCAGTAACGCATGGTATGCTACTTGCCAGTCAATTTCCCCGTTGCCAGTAAAAGGAAATTGACGAAAACTGCTGCGCTTATTGGTCATGAGGGTTAATTCTACCCAGCCATCAGCCACATAACCAGTTTGCCGAACTTTGGCATGATTCAACCGAGTAAATTGACTGCGTTCACAGTTTAATTTGATCGTAAATTCCTCATTTTCTGCTTTTTTTGCCAACAGAGTTTCTAATATTTGATTAAAACTTGCTTCTAAATTTGAGATTTCTTGTTTCATATTGGGACTGGGGATTGGGGACTTATAAATTCAAAATTCAAAATTCACAATTCAAAATGAAAGAAGGATTGGGGATTGGGGACTGGGGACTGGGAAAAGGAGACAAGGGAAGGTGGACAAGGTAGACAAGGAGAGAAGTCTGAGCGGAGGTTTCCTCCGAGCAGAACTTCGGAGAGACAAAGTAGAATTTATTTCTCCATCAACACTCAACACCGGCTAAACGCCGCACTACCGCTAACAAAACTCATTACTCATTACTCATTACTCATTACTCAGCACTCATTACTCAGCACTCATTACTCAGCACTCATTACTCAGCACTCACCACTCAGCACTCACCACTCCTCCTAACTTCCTCCGCCAAAAACTTCGACATCAGCAAATACACATACTGGCGAACCGTGTCCTACCCAAATTGCTTGGTTGGGTTCGCCTTTACCACAAAAAGGTGTACCGTACATTTCCCAGTTGGAATCATTACCAACTTGAATTAAACTGTGCCAAAACTCTGGGGTTGTGGCTCGGTAGTTAGGATTACGGAGAGTTTTGGTAAGTTTACCATTTTCGATTAATTTGGCATACTCACACCCAAATTGAAATTTATAACGGCGATCGTCTATTGACCAAGAACGGTTAGACTCCATGTAAACACCGTGTTCGATATTACTAATGATCTCGTCAAAGCTGGCGTTACCTGGTTCTAAATTGAGGTTAGCCATGCGGTCGATAGGTGCGCGATTCCAAGAGGATGCGCGCGCACAGGCGACTCCTGGAACACCTGCTCTAGCTTGACTTTCTAAACTACCTAAACCCCTTTGTAATACACCATCTTTGATTAAATATTCCCGTGTAGCGACTGCGCCTGTGTCATCAAAGCCGTAGCTAGCGTATTCACCCTCGACGGTGGGATCAAAGGTAATATTCATCAAGGGTGAGCCGTAAACCAATGTACCGAAATCACTAGTCTTGACAAAACTACCGCCGGCGTAGTTGCGCTCATCTCCTAAAATCCGGTCAAGTTCTAGGGGATGTCCGACACTTTCATGAATTTGTAACATCATTTGGTCGGGGGCTAAAACTAAATTGGTGCGGGTGGTGGGACATTCTTCGGCTGTTAACAGTTCTATGGCTTGTTCGCCGATTTGCTGCACCTGTTGCCATAAATTCTCTCGGTGTAACAGTTCCATCCCACCCTGATAACAGTGTGCCTGCCAACCGTTATTGCTGCGTTGTTGGACTATTGCCCCATCTTGAGCGATCGCCCCATAATTAGTTCCCAAAGAGATAAACTTTTGATACACCTCAGAACCATTACTGCTGACGAACCAACTCTCTTTTTGATTGGTGTTGACGTTAGCTGAAGTTTGGACAATGTTGTCGTTTATTTTCAGAGTGTGACAAATCCGCACCAGTAAATCATTAATTTCTCCTGGACATAAAGCATCCAGGGGTTGTAAAAATGGCGAGTTATATTCACCCACAACTTTGGGACGTTCCGTAACTCGGAAAGGATAAATCCACCACTCACTAGCAGCAAGTGCTTGTTTATACGCTATTTCCGCCGCCGCTTGTAAAGATGGTAATTCTAGAGAATTAGTTGCAGCGTAACCCAGACAGCCATTAACTAAAACCTCTAGCATGGCTCCCATTGTCGTAGATTTGCCGTTAGCTTGCGGCAAACCATCACGTACATAATGGTTAGCAGCAGTTTCCTTTACAACTCGGATACCGATCCAATCAGCAGGTATTTTAAAACTAGCGATCGCTTTTGTTAATTCTGACCACATAATGACTTGAGTAAGTAGTGAGTGCTGAGTGCTGTTAGCGGTAGCGCGGCGTTTAGCCGGTGCTGAGTAATGAGTGCTGAGTGCTGAGTGCTAAGAGAGAAATAAATTCTACCTTGTCTACCTTGTCCCCAATCCCCAATACTTCGACAAGCTCAGTACAAGTCCCCAGTCCCCATTCCCCATTCCCCAGTCCCTAATTTCGATGCCAACGCGTACCTTGCGGGCTATCAATTAAAGTTATACCTTGAGCTTGTAATTCGTTGCGGATGCGATCGCTTTCGGCAAAGTTTTTGGCTTTGCGCGCGTCTTGTCTTTGCTGAATTAGAGCCTCAATGTCGGCATCACTTAAACCATCTTTTGTTATGGTTTCATCATCTGGGGCGGCTTCTAAACCCAAAACTTTAGCCAAGGTAATTAGGGTGTACCATTGGCGGTGGAGTTCGTCGGGAGGGGTTTTGGTTTTTCCTTCATGCACCAAAATATTGCCTTCCCGGCGGAGTTCTTTGGCTAATTCAAATAACACCGCTAAACCACCGGAGAAATTAAAGTCATCATCGCCTAATTCTTGAAAGCGGCTAACCAATTCAGGAATCATCAAATTCCCCCCTGCTCCCCTGCTCCCCTGCTCAAGAGCTTGTTCACCCCATCCCAGTTTTGCACCGTATTGTGAACCAAAAAGTAAGCCTTCCTTGAGGGTTTTCCAGCTATTTTCCGCAGTGGCGATCGCTTCGTCGGTAAAATCTAAAGGCTTGCGGTAATGTGCCTGTAAAACAAATAATCTTACCGCCATTGGGTTGACTGGTTCACCATGCCAATTTCCGTTCCCATCTAATAATTCTCGAATGGTGATGAAATTACCCAGGGATTTTGACATTTTCTGACCATTCACCATGACCATCCCGTTATGTGTCCAGTAACGCGCCAGTGGTTTATTAATAGCGGCTTCCGACTGAGCAATTTCATTTTCATGGTGGGGAAAAATCAAATCACCACCACCGCCATGAATATCGATTGTCTCTCCTAATCTAGACCGAATCATCGCCGAGCATTCAATGTGCCATCCTGGACGACCTTCACCCCAAGGCGAACTCCACGCAGGTTCACCTGGTTTTGCTCCCTTCCACAAAGCAAAATCAAAGGGGTGTTGCTTTTTCGCTTCTGATTCTTCTGCATCTAGCCGACCGCTAGCACCTGCTTGCATTTGCTCTAGTTCTCTACCGGAAAGCTTGCCATAAGCAGGAAATTTTTCTACACGGTAATAAACATCACCACCAACGGCGTAGGCTAGACCTTTTTCTTCTAGAATTTGAATCAGTTGATGAATTTCAGGAATATGCTCAGTCACACGGGGATACTCATCCGCGTCCATGACATTTAAACGCCGGATATCTTCAAAATAGGCATCAATAAAGCGGTTAGATACCGCTTCCATTGTTGAACCTTGTTCTTTAGCCCGGTTAAGAATTTTATCATCGATATCCGTAAAATTTTGGATATAGGTGAGTTCAAAGCCACGCCATATTAAATAACGGCGAATTGTATCCCACACAATATAGGAACGTGCATGACCCAAATGGCAGTAGTCATAAACTGTGACACCGCAGCAATACATCTTAACTTTGCTTGGTTCTACGGTTTCAAACGGTTCTTGACGACGTGTGAGTGTATTGTAAATAGTTAGGGTCATAACACAGTAACTTTGAAATAGAGATACGCGATAATAGGATAAAACAACAAGAATAATTATCCAGCATCCCTATGCTAGTACATCACGGCAGAAATACAACGACCATTTAAAAACAGTGCAAAGGGCGGAAATTTAACTCTTAAGACTTTTGACGTTACTAGCATTTTTAACTTTTCTCGAAGTTTCTAATTTTTTGATTACAGTCTTATGCAATCAGCAGTTACAACCAATTCTCAACCAATGGACGCTCCCAAGCAAGGAATGCCAGTAACAATTATTACTGGATTTCTGGGTAGTGGTAAAACCACCTTACTTAACCATATCCTCAGCAATCAACAGGGTTTAAAAACCGCCGTTTTAGTCAATGAATTTGGGGAAATCGGCATCGATAACGAGTTAATTGTTTCCACTGATGAGAACATGGTGGAACTGAGTAACGGTTGTATTTGCTGCACTATTAATAATGATTTAGTTGATGCCGTATATAAAGTTTTAGAACGGGAAGAAAAGCTAGATTATTTAGTTGTAGAAACTACAGGACTAGCTGATCCTCTACCAGTAGCTTTAACTTTTCTGGGTACAGAATTACGGGATTTAACCCGGCTAGATTCAATTATTACTGTGGTAGATGCAGCTAATTACAGTTTAGATTTATTCAACTCCCAAGCAGCTTACAGTCAAATTGCCTACGGCGATGTGATTATTTTGAACAAAGCGGATTTAGTTGATGAAGCTACATTAGAGGAATTAGAAGGAAAAATCAACGAAGTCAAAGAAGGAGCAAGGATTTTAAGAACGACGCGATCGCAAGTTGCTTTACCTTTAATCCTGAGTGTGGGACTGTTTGAATCTGACAAATATTTTGACACAGTTGATGAGCATGATCACGACCATCATGATCATGACCATGATCATTCAACCTGTGGTCACGACCATCACGACCACGACCACGACCATTCAAACTGCGGTCACGACCATCACGACCATCACGACCATGACCACCATCATCATTCCAACCACTTAGAAAATGATGGTTTTACTTCCATATCCTTCCAAAGTGATCAGCCTTTATCTATTCGCAAATTCCAATATTTTCTAGATAACCAGTTACCGACAAATATCTTCCGCGCCAAGGGGATCATGTGGTTTGATGAGAGTCCTAAACGTCACATTTTTCACTTGTGCGGTAAGCGTTTCACCTTAGATGATGATGACTGGAAAGGCGAACCCAAAAATCAGTTAGTGTTGATTGGTCAAAATCTAGACAAAGAAACCTTACTTTCTCAATTAGAAAACTGTCTTTGTCTTCCTTCTACCAACAGAGGTAAAGGTTTTGGGAAATAGCTAATTATTAAAGACGCGATGAATCGCGTCTTTAATTTTGTCTGAAGTTGACTTCAATCTTATTGCAGCAACCGTTTTCTGCGGCTGTTGATTCCCAGCATTCCTAAAACTAAGATTCCGCCGATGATAGATGGTTCAGGTACAGAAGTAACGCTGACATCATCTATATTTAGCCCATCATGGTTAACTCTAGCAAAGAATTTTAATTCTGTAGTAGATGATGTAGCTACAAACTTATATTGATATTTGGTGAATCCTTGAAAAGTAGTGTCTACTTTTTCATCGATGACATTACCACCTAAATATGTTCGCAAAATATTACCGAGTAAGGGGTTGTTTGGTGTGGACTCTTCAGACGATGCTAGGGTGTAACTCAGTAAGTATTCCTGACCCGCCACTGTGTTCAAAACCTGTGAAATGAAGCCAATTCCACGCAATTCTAAACTGCGAAATCCGGTGTCAGGATAATTGGATTCTCGAAAACCATACCAACCATATCCGGTGGGGTCACTATCATTGACCCATCCCGTAATATAGGGATTAGGCAATGTGGGATCAACAGGACTAACAAGCGGGTCTACTTCAAAACCACTATTAACGACAATATTTTCAGGATCTACAAAATAGTCGGGACTATCGTTAGGGTCGGGAATGTAGTATGTATCGGTATCTGGATAGTCAATATTTCCACCAACTGCGGGTACTGATGGTTGAACCTCCCCAGGATTTACACCAGTAATTGTAATTGTTTGCTCTGATGTTGGTGCTTCGTCTACAGCTTCAACACTAACGTTATCAAGGAAAAAGAAACCGTTGGGATTTCTGTAGCCAAATTTGAGTTCTGTAGTTGTGTCTGTAGCCAGAAAGTTGTATGTGTAATCTGTATAAGGGTTATATGAATCAGTGGTAAAGGGTTTAAAAGGAATATTATTGAGCTGATAAATTTTGCTACCACCGATAAAAGCTTGAAAGGTGTTATCTGTAAACTGTGGCCAGTCGTCTGTTTTCAGTTTGTATGTTAATTTGTATACCTGTCCAGGAGTTGTAGCTAGATTTTGTGATAAGTAACCAAAGTCTAAATATCCTCCACCCCTCAGAGTGCTTTTACCAGTACCGTATGTATCATAGTAACCTACAATTGCGTCGTAGTTTCCCTTGATGACGCTAATCCATTGAGATGTAGGGTTATCACTAGTTTTAGTCCAGCCAGTAATGTTGGGGTTATTAGTCCAGGTAGCAGTGTCATCGGGACTGTAGCTGGGATTGTAACTAGAATCCAGTTCAAAATCACCATTAAACACAAGATTTACCGCCTGCGCTTGGGGGATTTCAATACTAGTAACTATGACAGCACCGATCGCAGCACTAGTTACACCAGTTACAAAATGCTTTATTTTTGTTGATTTCATGAGGATTTACTTCCTGATTTCCAATGTCAAGACAATTGCAGACAGGAGAATGTACACACCGTGATTGCAATAACTGGTGTGTATACTCGACTGCATCGAAAGCACTGTTACCTTGCGATCGCCAGACTTTCGCGTTGGATTAGCCTAAAGAATTTAATTGGTGACGAAACCAAGATGGTACTCAGCAGTGTGAGTTACGTAATTTCTCGTAAATGAGAACTCAACTCCAACAATACCAAAAAAGTTGGTTGTATTTACACTATTAGTTGGTATTTCAAGATTAATTCAGTAATACATATGAACTGTATTGGCTGACAAAAAGTTTATAAATGAAGCATTTTTGAGACACAAAAAGCTAAAGACTTAATACCAACTAAGTTGGAAAAATCAAGAAACTATCACTTAAAGCCAATTTATCAAGTCAATATCAAGTAGGGTGTGTTAAAGCTGTGTCAAGATTTAGGCTTGTGAGCAAATAATATCTAGTGGCTGTTCCAAAAAGATCACTATTATGCGTGTAATTGTCCAGCGAGTGAAATCGTCTCAAGTTAGTGTTAACGGTGAAATCATTGGCAAAATTGGCCGAGGCTTGAATTTACTCGTGGGTATTGCTGACACAGATACAGATGTAGAACTTGATTGGATGGTGCGTAAATGTCTAGAGTTACGCCTATTTCCCGATGCAGAAGACGGCGACAGATGGCAAAAATCTGTACAGGAAATTGGTGGTGAGTTATTAGTAGTTAGCCAATTTACCCTCTACGGCGACTGTCGCAAAGGTCGCCGTCCCTCCTTCGACCGTTCAGCCAACCCTTCCCAAGCTGAGGAATTGTATAACAGTTTTGTAGCGAAGTTAAAAGCTAGTGGTTTGCTAGTAGAAACAGGTAAATTCGGCGCAATGATGCAAGTGAGTATCGAAAATGATGGGCCAGTAACTTTGATGTTGGAAAAAGAGTCAATGGTTAATAGTCATTAGTCAATAGTCATTAGTCAATAGTCATTAGTCAATAGTCATTAGTCAATAGTCATTAGTCAATAGTCATTAGTCAATAGTCATTAGTTTTTCTCCTCCCTTGTCTCCCTTGTCTACCTTGTCTCCTCTTCCCCAATACTTCGACAAGCTCAGTACAAGTCCCCAATCCTTCTTTAATTTTGAATTTTGAATTTTGAATTTTGAATTGATAAGTCCCCAGTCCCCAGTATTCAATTCCCACCAAATGATGAGAGAATATTAAACTAATGATTACAAAACTTTAAATTCATTCATCATGGCGAAAATCCAGTTTTCCAGGGGACTTGACGAAGACGTAATTCCAGAGGTACGGTTGACGCGATCGCGCAGTGGTGACACTGGTACAGCAACGTTTATTTTTAATAATCCCAAGATTTTAGACCAAGCTACTACTGAAGATATTACTGGGATGTACTTAATTGATGAAGAGGGAGAACTGATTACCCGTGAGGTAAAAGCTAAGTTCATCAACGGTAAACCAGAAAGCTTAGAAGCTGTTTACTTGATGAAATCTAGCGAAGAATGGGATCGCTTTATGCGCTTTATGGAGCGATACGCCAAAGAAAATGATTTAGGATTTAGTAAATCCTAAGTGGTCAAATTTTTAGTTAATCCCTAAATATATCTACTGTACTTTCAATCAAATAAACACCAAAATCTATATCACCGCTAAATCTCCAAGGGTTAGCGGTGAAAGTTTTAGGAGAGAAAAAGTTTAATATGCGAGTCAATCCTATAGCAGTCACTCTAGTTGTTTCAATGGTAGCAATGCAGAGTGCTTCCGCGCGAAATATCGACATCACAAGTCAGCCTTTTATGCGGGCTGCGCTGACGGTAATGACGTTTGATTATTTTGCCGCCAAATGCAAACAGCGTGGAGGGTTTAAGCCTGATGATGCAGGCAAAATTGCCACTTGGGAAAAAGCAAATGGTGTGGCGCAAATTAGATCGCGCTTGAGTGAGTTTGAGCGTTATCCCACCCAAAAGCGTCAACTCGAACAGGCGTTAGCTATTATTACCAACAAAGTTGAAGAACAAAGTAATAGTATTGATACTTGTCAGGCGGCGTTGTCACTTTCTGGGCTACCCGAAGCACAGTTTGCCAAAATATCACCCGAAATTTTAGCCCCAGTCAGCAAACCACCCCAAAACCGTCAGGAAACCGTTAAACCACCAGCTTCGAGAAATGCGATCGCACCCTCTGGTGTAAGCTCACAAACCGTGGCTCAAATCCATAGTTTTGGTTTCAATACTCGACCCAAAATAGGTATTGGTGGTTTTGTGGCTCTCGATATTTATCCTATTGTTCTTTTTCGCAATGGAGAAGTGCTGACCGACGTGGAAGGATTGTCTTTTAATGGTGGTTTGACAGCCCATAAGCGTGCAAACCCCAAAGACTGGACGCGTTGGCGCAATCAGGGCGGGAAACTGCAAATTGCTACTAAAGACGGATGGGAAAACTTACCTTTTCAAACAACCTATGGCAAATTACCAGATAACTTCAAACTCGATGGGTTGTTTCGTTCACTCTCTGGTACGGGAACGGTTGCAATTGGAGGTAGCCAATCTGTAGCAGTTTGGCAAGACTATCGCTTTTCACCAGATGGCCGAGTTGTGCGCGGTCGAGGTGCAGGTGGACAGTCCGAATTTGGCGATTCATCGGTTGTTACCAACAACATCGCACCAAATCAACGCGGTCGCTATCGGATACAAGGGTTAACCTTAAATATCACTTATGACGATGGTTCACAAGAACGCCGCATTTTAATTACTGATCCCAAAGATCCCAAAAGTGCCATTTGGCTCGATGGAATCAGCTACGTACGCCGCAAGCAGTAGTTTTTTTATGACCAATTATTTCTTGATGGTACAAGCCTTCCCGTTCGCGGTAGCGTTACCAAGCATTGGGTATTTTGAATTTTGAATTCGGAGCGAAGCGACGTGATACCAATTCACAAAAAACTTGATACAGATGTAAACACTAAAAGGTAGGCTGAGTCTCACTTTCTTAATTTTGAATTTTGAATTTTGAATTTTGAATTGGTATGACAATACAACCTCACCCCAATACACCAGGAATGACTGTAACTTGTGCAGTTGTGACTGTCAGTGATACACGCACCCCAGACACAGATAAGAGTGGGCAAATTATCCAGCAATTACTCATCGATGCTGACCATACTGTCGGAGCATACACCATCATTCCCGATGAACCAGAGCAAATTCAACAGCAGATAGAATTATTCAGTCAAAAAGCAAATCTCGATGCAGTAATTTTCAATGGTGGTACGGGTATCGCACCTAGAGATACTACCTATGATGCCATTGAAAAATTGTTAGAAAAAACCCTACCAGGATTTGGGGAGTTGTTTAGATTCTTAAGTTATCAAGAAATTGGCTCGCGTGCGATCGCCTCTCGTGCAGTTGCCGGTGTTTATCAAGATAAACTGATATTTTCCCTACCTGGTTCTAGCAATGCTGTGCGCTTAGGTATGGAAAAGCTAATCTTGCCAGAAATCACCCATTTAGTTAGTCAAATAAGAAAATAGGGAGTAATGAACTTCTGACTTTTGACTTTATTTAGGGACTTCCAGAAAATAAATTATCCAATTCCTGCGAGAAGACATCATGATTTTCCCCCTGCCCCCGTTCGGCTGACGCTCACGGCGGAAGCCTGCCCCCTGCCCCTCTGCCTACACAGTGATAGTATATTTTTTAAGTTGGAAGTCCCTTATTTTGGTCTAGCGCAACCTTCTAAAACAGTGTTTCCGCTAATATAGATAGCTGAATAGGGATATTTGATATCAGACATTCCATCACTACAGGATGCTACCTTTTTGATTACCAAAGTATTAGTTAAGTTGTTTTTACCTCTTAATCGATAAACTCTAACTAAATCTACAGGACGACCTGATGCTTGTAACGGCACAACATAGGGAAAACTTTGGCGAGATTCTGGAGTGGAATAAGTAATACCTTTTTTGCTAACTGTCACACTCCAAAATGGCTCTGTGCCACTAACAATAAACTCTTCTGTAACGCGATTTCGATTGTTAGCTTGAGCAACTAACAATTTACTATTGTCGGCATTGCTGGGAGTATTTGCTAATAAATTGGCACTAATTCCCATTAATAATATAGGTGCAATTAATCGTTTCATATTTGCATTAAATAACTCTACAAATATATTCCAATACAGTTCAGATAAGAAAAATAAATTTCAACCAAGCCAGCAAATGTTCACTCAACAAAAAACGAAAAAATGATTTTGGAGGGGGTTTGGGGGACGCAACCGTCCCCCAATCGGGGGCTTGGGGGAGAATCCCCCAAATCTTGCTCATTGTCTAATAGACAGAGCAAAGATTGAGAAATTAACTCTCACCACCTTAACTGAACCGTATTGAAATATATTCAACTTGCTGACAGATAATTTCTGAATAAGTTAGTCAATAGTCAATAGTCAATAGCCATTATACCAATTCACTAAAATTATGATACAGATCCAAACCCAGAAACCCTTGTCAAGTCAGGATTTATCAATTGCGAATTGCGTTAGCGTAGCGGGACGTTAGTCCATTGCGAATTGCGAATTGGTATTAGTTTTTGCTACCTTGTCTACCTTGTCTCCCAGTCCCCAGTCCCCAATCCCCCAAACAGAATAACCCCACCTTCTTCCAGAAAGCGGGGTTAATATTTATGGTTATTTAAAAAGCTTTAAAAAGGAGCGATCGCTATACAAATTGTCGCTAAAATTGCGGCGATGATGTAGAAAACACCAACTACTTGTAATTCTGACCAACCAGATAATTCTAAGTGATGATGTAAAGGAGCCATTTTAAATAGACGCTTGCCTTTGCCATCGGGGCCTTTTGTGGCTTTGTAATAAGTTACCTGTGCCATCACAGATAGGGTTTCTACAAAGAAGATGCCACTGAGGATAAATAAGGCTACTAAAGTGTTAGTTAACAATCCTACGGCGGCTAAAGCACCACCCAAAGCTAGAGAACCTGTGTCTCCCATGAATACGCGGGCGGGGTTGCGGTTGTGTGCCAAAAAGCCTAGACAGCTACCACTCAAAGCTGTGCAGAACACCATTAATTCTGGAGATGTGGGGGCGACTATCGCACCTAATGCTAACAAGGCGATCGCTACTGTACCACCTGCTAAACCGTCAATACCGTCAGTTAAGTTAGTAGCATTACTCTCTGCTACAAGCACGAAACCAGCTAAAGGCCAAAATAAAAATCCTAAAGGTAGCGCAAAACTCACCCAAGGTAAAGCGATACTTGTAATGTTGGCGGGTTGATTAAACATCAGCCAGACACAAAAGGCAACGGCAAAACCGATTTGCAACATCAGTTTCATCCGAGGTGAGATACCTTTATTGGACTTGCGGCGGAGAATTTGCCAGTCGTCAAGCCAGCCAATTAAACCATAGCTAAGAGTTAAAGCAGAGACGGCAAGCACTTGGGGAGCAAAATTAGACCAAACACAAGCAACAATCACCGCTACAGGAATGAAAAAGATTCCTCCCATAGTTGGTGTCCCCGCTTTCTTGAGGTGTGCTTGGGGGCCATCTTCACGGATGATCTGACCAGCCTTTAATTTTTGTAGCATTGGCACTACAAAGTAACCTACCACTGCTGACATGACGGCAGACACTAACAAAGGCAAGGTGAGAGACATACCCTGCCAGGGGGTTCTGTTTGCCAGCCAATCTAAAGTTACGGCTGCTATTCCTAGTCCAGTGGCTAAACCAGAAGCTAGACCGATGCCAGAAAAATTCAATCCTTGGTTTGGAGATAATTTAGCGTCCACAAAACCTTCCCTTCACTCCACACTAAATAAAACTGCTTAACTGCATAAGTTTTCGGAAAAATATCAGTCTTTCAAAAGATTAATCTTCATCTAGAGTGATATCGTCGTCATCATCATCAAGGTAGTCAATGCCATCATCTCCGCCCAGAAATTCTGAAATTTCTTCTTCTTCATCTTGAAAATCAGGCTCATGGACATCCCTGGCGATAATGCGTCCGTTAGCTTGTAGCCAATCTAATAAGGAAGATTCTTGCTTTAGAGGGATGACAGCAGCACGCTGATTTCGGGGTTCTTCACGTAGGGGAGAATTCAACATATCGATTTAATAGGCAAAAAAGCTTATGTAACTAGACATTAAGAAGTCTATCACTTGATACGCAATAATTTAGTTATTTCTTCAACTATGGGATGAATAAATCCGCAAGCTAACAAAAATATTTTATTTAATAGTGATAAAGCAATTAACAATTGATTGTGAGTATTTTTTCTGAAGTCATACATAGGGATTAACATCGAAATAATAAGGCTTAAATTCTGATAGTTGTTGAGGGATAGGTGATGGTGAAAAAAGCGGCTCTATTAAATGCGATCGCCGGTACAAATCGGGGTTTACTAGCTAGTGAACTGCAAAAGCAGGCTATCTTAGCTGCGATCGCCACTTTAGAAGACCTAAATCCGACACCGCGTCCTGTAGAGGCTGCCAACCTGCTAGAAGGCAATTGGCGTTTACTTTATACCACTAGCAAGGCTCTCTTGAACATAGATCGCCTACCGATATATAAACTTGGACAAATTTATCAGTGTATTCGGGTAGAAACCAGCAGTGTTTACAATATTGCTGAAATCTATGGCTTACCTTATCTCGAAGGATTAGTCAGTGTAGCCGCTAAATTTGAGCCAGTTTCCGAACGACGCGTCCAAGTAAAATTCCAGCGTTCTATCGTTGGTTTACAACGATTAATAGGATACACTTCCCCAGAGAATTTGATCCAACAAATTGTTGCGGGTAAAAAATTTGCGGCTTTAGATGTACCTATCAACAGCGAAACACAACAGGGTTGGTTAGATATCACCTACATCGACGAGAATTTACGAATTGGCAGGGGTAACGAGGGTAGCGTGTTTGTCTTGAGCAAAACATAAGATTTTTCTGAAAAATGTGTTTGCGAACGAACTTATTTTATTGTTGCCACTTTGTCAAGTAGGGCATGACCCCATACTAGGTTGGCAAGGTTGGACATAAAAGTAACTGGAGGTAGAGATTGGTTGATTGGGGATTGGGGATTGGGGATTGGGGACTGGGGACTGGGGATTGGGGATTGGGGATTGGGGATTGGGGATTGGGGATTGGGGATTGGGGATTGGGGACTGGGGACTGGGGATTGGGGATTGGGGATTGGGAGACAAGGTAGGAAAAACTAATGACTATTGACTATTGACTATTGACTATTACCAAATCAGATAAATAACTTAACAAAACCTCTAGTAATGACCTTCAAGTTGTAGAGTGAAATCAATTAGCCCTACATAAATGGCGATTCATAACTAAAAGGGAAAATAATCATGGTACAACGTGGTTCTAAAGTTCGTATTCTTCGCCCCGAATCCTACTGGTTTCAGGAAGTAGGTACTGTGGCTTCTGTAGACCAAAGCGGTATCAAATACCCTGTAATTGTCCGCTTTGAGAAGGTAAATTACTCCGGTATCAACACCAACAACTTCGCTGTTGACGAACTCCTAGAGGTCGCACCACCCCCAGCTAAAGCCAAAAAATAACTAAGCAGCCAAGTCTGAAAGGATTTATTTAATGGGATGATGAAGTGAAGGGTGATGTATAGATACTGGAGTATGAAAATTATAAGAAAATTATAATTATTTCATTCTTCACCCCAGACTAGCCTACTAACTCTGTACCTACCTGCGGGTATTTGCGGATCATTTTTCGGAGTTTGGGCAGACATTGTATCTATATTATTAATCTCATTTCTGATCCCTATAAATAAATCCAATCCCTTGCTTAATCAGCTTAAATGCCTGAACTGCCTGAAGTTGAAACAGTCCGTCGGGGTCTGAATCAGTTGACCCTGAATTGTAAAATCACGGGTGGAGATGTGTTGCTAAATCGCACCGTCGCCCACCCTTTTTCTGTAGATGAGTTTGTAAATGCGATCGCCAGCAAAACCATAGTTAATTGGCAACGTCGCGGTAAGTATCTCCTAGCTGAACTTTCTCAATCTTCCCCATCTCCCTCTATTAGTTGGCTAGGAGTGCATTTGCGGATGACTGGTCAATTGCTATGGCTAAAGCAAGATGAACCACTGCATAAGCACACACGAGTCAGAATATTCTTTGAGAATCAACAGGAATTGCGGTTTGTTGACCAGCGCAC
This sequence comes from Aliinostoc sp. HNIBRCY26, assembly GCF_050235535.1. GTDB lineage: Bacteria > Cyanobacteriota > Cyanobacteriia > Cyanobacteriales > Nostocaceae > Trichormus. Next base: position 2,957,279 of record NZ_CP189852.1, on the reverse strand, counting down.
TTTCGGACAAATGTGGTGGGTACAGTCTGGGGTAGCTGTAGAAAGTGTGATTACTGGTTTAGCCAAACTTGCAGCTGATCCCTTTTCGCCAGAGTTCACAGTTAAGTATTTAGCCGATAAATTACATAATCGTCGCCGTCCAATTAAGACTGCACTATTAGATCAGTCCGTGGTGGCTGGGTTGGGTAATATTTATGCTGACGAAGCCTTATTTAAAAGTGGCATATTACCGGAAACTCTGTGTACAGCTTTAAAGTTAGAGCAAATTGAGCCTTTGCGAACGGCAATTATTCAAGTCTTAGAAACCAGTATTGCAGCTGGCGGTACGACTTTTAGTAATTTCCTGAATGTTAAGGGGATCAATGGTAACTATGGGGGTGTAGCGTGGGTTTACAATCGCACAGGCGAACCCTGTAGAGTTTGTGGTACGTTAATTCAACGCATTAAGTTAGCAGGAAGATCCAGCCATTTTTGTCCACAGTGTCAAAGTTAGGGGGGTGAGGGTGTAACCAATTTTGGATTTTGGATTTTGGATTTTGGATTCAAAACCCGAATCTCGAAACAATAATACCTATCCCAATTCAGTATAAGTAGAATTTATCCCCAGTCCCCAATCCCCAGTCCCCAACCCCCCAATCCCCTATAATTCTCTATAAAACAACGTAATCAATTGAGAGGGGAACGTATGCCGATTAAGAAAGGAAATATGGTGCGCGCTGTGCGTGAGAAGCTAGAAAATAGTTTGGAAGCTAAAGCTAGTGATACTCGCTTTCCAGCGTATTTGTTTGATACTCAAGGTGAAGTCGTAGATATTAAAGGTGATTACGCCTTAGTGAAGTTTGGACAAGTCCCCACCCCTAATATTTGGTTACGTTTAGATCAACTGGCAGAATTTGAATAATCTGCTGGGGAATTACCCATAACAACATTAGTTTGTAGTAAGCACTTTAGTGCTTAAGGATTTCAGGACTAAAGTCCTTACTACAAACGATTAGGGGATTTTCTCACCTTGGTCACTGGCGATCGCAATCTTAGCTGTTACCCTTGGTGGTATACAGGTTGCATTGTCTAAGCAAATTTATGTTTTCTCCTGTTGAATCCCCAATTGTCCGTCGTCTACCGCGCGTTGCTATTATCGGTGCTGGTAGGGTGGGTAGTACGTTAGCCCAACGCATTGCTGAAAAAAATCTAGCGGATGTGGTGTTATTAGATATTGTTGAGGGAATACCTCAAGGTTTAGCACTGGATTTGCTAGAAGCTAGGGGTATTGAATTACATAATCGTGAGATTATCGGCACAAATAATTACGCAGATACAGCAGGTTCGCAAATTGTGGTGATTACCGCCGGATTTCCCCGCAAAACTGGGATGAGTCGGGATGATTTACTCAAAACCAACGCCAAAATTGTGGTTGAAGCTGCTAAAAATGCGATCGCCTATTCTCCTAATGCTATTTTTATCGTCGTCACCAATCCTCTAGATGTGATGACTTATCTAGCTTGGGAAGCTACAGGTTTACCGCGAAATAGAATTATGGGGATGGCTGGGGTATTAGACTCAGCACGGTTTGAAGCTTTTATCGCTTTGGAATTGGGGGTATTACCTGCTGATGTCAAGGCGATGGTGTTAGGTAGTCACGGGGATTTGATGGTTCCGTTATCTCGTTACGCCACGGTTAATGGTATCCCCATTACAGAATTATTGGATGCAGAAACAATTGCGCGCTTAGTAGAAAGGACTCGCAATGGTGGCGCAGAAATTGTGGAATTAATGCAGACTGGCGGTGCATTTTTCGCGCCAGCTTCCGCGACTAGTTTGATGGTGGAATCGATTGTATTGAATCAGTCGCGGTTGTTACCTGTGGCTACATATTTACAAGGTGAATATGGTTTAAAAGATGTGGTGATTGGTGTACCTTGTCGTTTGGGTTCTCATGGAATTGAGAGTATTTTGGAATTAAATCTGAGTGATTCTGAAAAAGAAGCTTTGCATATTTCGGCTCAAGCTGTACGGAAAAATATTGAGCGATCGCAAGAAATTTTAGCTGCAACAAGTTCGATATAGTCAAAACAAAAGGCAGTAGTTTTAGAAGCTACTGCCTAATTTAAAATCACGCAATTCATCACCTAATAAAATCAAATTTTTCAGTAGTTATTTGTCGTCGTCCTCATCATCGTAGCGGTCTTGGCGAGAACGGCGACGACCAGAATCTTCCTCATCATCTTCATCATCATAACGGTCTTCACGGGAACTGCGGCGACCATAATTTTCTTCATCTTCATCATCATAACGGTCTTCGCCGTCTCTTCTTTCTCTGCGTCCCCGATATTCCCGATAATCTCCTTCTTCCTCACGTTCTTCGCGCCTTGAACCACTCATAAAATCTTGAGCTTTTCGTAAAAAATCACCCACCATAATTGATTTCCTCGCTGAAATATTGCAGTAGGATAAACACCTATTTTGCAAAAGTTTGTAGTTACCCCTGTTATGATGAGCCGATTTTTTCAGTCTTCCGTCCTACTTTTGAAATACTTTGCGATCGTTCTTGAGAAATATACTTTTAGTTGGATTATATGTGCAGAGAAATAATAAGTGTTCTCTAGAAATGATCTTTACAAACAATAACTTGACGTAAAACCTACTGTGGAATTAGTAGCATAATTTACAGTGATATCATAACAAAAATATCTATATTAGTGTATTTTCAATAACATAAGAAGCATATTTATATTTGGTTGCTTGTGCCTTATTTATTGATAAAATAGCTATTTTTCTAAAATTTCCAGAAAATTTTCAATGCTACATAAATAGTATATGCAATAAAAAGCAATTTATAATATTGTCAGAATTATCAGTTAAATAGGCTACATCACATGGGTTTAGGCAAAGATAGCTTACAGAGTGCCAAAACTAAAACTCGTCTTCTGCTGGCTTTATGGGATTTGGGAGGAACACAGCAGGAAATAAAGAAAGGCCAACTCAACAAGCGCATTTTATCGAAGGGCAAGAAAGCCGCAGATTATCAAGGTGTATTTGAGGAGTTACAGAAACAAGGGACGATATCGATTTCAAAAACAGGATATTCTCTGACATCGCCCAAGGGTTTAAAGGTACTGAGTGACGGTTTGAGAAGTGGTGAGTTTAAGTTTGACGGCACTATTGTTGGCACTTGGGCGGCGAATGCGTTGGTGAAGTGGATTGGCCAAATTGATATTGCAGGGGTTAGCACATCTACACCAGTTAATGGGAACAGTTTGATCGCTTCTTATGAAGAGTTCAAGTCAGTAGTGCTGGAAGTTTACGACAAGTTGAACCAGAATTACAACTTTAATGATTTAGTACCAATTTATCGGATCAGGAGAGAAATAGGCGATCGTGTTAGTCGTGAAAGTTTCAATGAATGGTTGCTGGAAGTACAAGCTAATGACATTTTTCAACTAATTGCTGGAGAAATACCAGACTTCACTCCTGATAAACGTGAAGATTCAATCACTATTCCTGGTGCAGAATTACGTTCTTACGCCAAACGCTTGAGCTAATCAGAATAGATACAAAAATTTTGTAGTTCCTCACACTATACAGAATTACCATGACAAATAATCCTGTTTCTCCAATAGAAGCTGTCAACGCCGCTATTCAAAGCCATAATCCATTTATCAACGCTGGAATTAATACAGAACCAGATGTCTGGCAAAAGAGATTTGACGTAACCACATTAAATGCTCATGCTTCTAATATTGTTTTTCAAGCCCTTGATTTGGTGCGTAACAGTCAATCGAGTCAAGACAAAGTAACATCAATTGCCATAACTGCGGCACGAGGAGTTGGAAAAACCCACCTTCTCAGTCGTATTCGTCATAGGCTGGAACTTGAAGGTGGTGCTTTGTTTATATATTCAGGAGTCAATAACTATACGGACTTAAATTTAGTTAAATACCAATTTCAGCAAACCTTGGCAGATAGTCTGAGCAAAACTGGTAGTCAAGGGGTGATGCAATGGCAGGAAGTAGCAGCAGCGATTGCAAATGAAGGCTTTAAAGCTATCAATCCGAATGCTACAAGCCTTTCTCCTCAAGAACTGGTGAATAAATTTGACAAAGTAGATGCAAGTTTTTCAGCTAATAACAAAAATTTGATGGACAAATTAATCACACCAGTTCTGAAAACAAAACCAAATGCAGATCCTTATATTCTTAGGGCTATTTTATGGACTCTTTCAGAAAATAAATCACCATTTGCAATCAAATGGTTGTCTGGTGATGAGTTAGCTAACTCTGATGCAGAAGCTCTGGGATTGCCAAATCCTAGCAAAAGCAATCAAGACAAAGAAGCTGAAGCCCTCAAAAATATTCAACAGATTTTGAATTTGGTTAGTTACTACAACCCAGTAGTTATTTGTTTTGACGAAATAGATGTCAAAATAAACTGTAACGATGATGGCTTACCTACAGAAATCGTAATTGCTAATTTAGTCAAAATTCTGCATGATACTCTTGAAAATTATGAACTCGGTCGAGGTGTGGTTATTATCACAGTCATGCTTCCTGAAATCTGGACGCACAAGATAAATGTAATGCCAGGTGGTAGTGGTACACCACATCGAGTTTCAAAATATACAGGTAATAAACCAATAGAATTACGGTATATTGATAGCAATTCTTTGGTTGAATTAGTCACTATTTGGCTAAAAGACTTTTACAACGCAAGAAATCTAACTCCACCAGATTTACTCTACCCATTTAAAATTAATGACCTGCAAGACTTTGGTAAAGGCAAACCAACTATTAGAGAAGCTTTAAGATGGTGTGCAGAAAACTTTAAAGTTGAGGGTGAAATTTTACCACCAGACCCATTAGAACGCTTTAAGTTGGCTTTAAAAAGAGAGTATGAACCAGATATTGACAATTATTTAGATGACAACTCTTTGATTGCTAATGCTTTGCTCTTTAGCTTTCAAACACTGAAAGGTGAAACATTGGAAGGTGAGACTTCTACAGGTGAAAAATTAAACGGATTAACCATACAAGAAATTGAAGAGTTATCACAAAAATCACCAAATAATGGCTTCATAAACTTTAAAATTATTGTCATAGAAAATGAGAAAATTATCAAAATTGGAGTAGCTGTAGCACAACCAGGCAAATCAATATTATCCGCCTTAAATCGATTAACGGACTATTCAAAATTTGATATAAGTCGTGGTTGCTTACTGCGTTCTAAATCTAAAAGGATTGATAAAAAAGGAGAGGCCTACAAGTTACTAGAACACCTCGTGTCAAACTTAGGTGGAGAATGGGTTGATTTGAAACCAGAAGAAGTTAAAACACTTATTGATATATATTATGTCTATCAAAAACGTAATAATTATCAACTTAGTGAAGAACAAGTAATCGATTTTTCACGAAAGATAACTCGTGAACATCCTCTGTTACTAGAAATTTTGAGTGATCCGGCTGGTCAAATTGATGAAGAAGCTATTGCAGGAGAAGAACTACTCAATAGTTTCTTAAACCCTTTCATTACTGATGAAACAGATGATTCAGACGCGCTACTTGAGTTATTTAATTAAGTATGAGCGAATCAGTTTTGATTTACAACGCCCTATGTTTACCTGCTCCTGACATCGAAGCATTAATACAAGGGCGAATTATTGCAGCTATGCCTCGGAAATTCATCAATCCGGGGCAGAGTTTTGCGCTTTATCCAGCTAATGTTTCAATTAACTTATTACCGAATCAATACTACCGTTCAAATTTTCTACCTATTGCTCAAACTGTTAGTGCAAACTTAGGTACTGAAACAACTTTAATTAGAGCTTGGGCGAAATGTGAACTGTGTCAAATGCTCAATACTCATGATTCATTTGATGCTTTGTCCAAATTAACTATCTGGACAAAGGAAGCATTACAACAAATTCTCACACAAAGACCTTATATTTTTTTGGCTTACCTGCGCGTTTATTTACTACCAGAAGCACAAGAAATTGATATACAAAACCAAAGCAGCCACTTTTTAGCTTTGCCAAAGTCTCTGATTGTAAGTAAAGACAACCCAATATTAAACGATCGCACTTTCGCACAACGCAGACAACAACTAGAAAAATTAGAACCTCCAAAGCATCCTGAATTAGAAGAGTTGCAAAATGCTTTAACTCAAATCTCTAATACTAGTCCAGCAGCTAAAGAATTAGATAGTGATATTAAAAAAATTCTTGGCTGGAGCAGCGATAGCTCAGAAATTACTCTAGATTCAGACTTGGTATGGATTAATAAAATTGCTGAAATTGGAAATTCTAGTGATGGACAAGCATTTGAAAAATTAGTACGTCGAGGATTAATAAAATTAGGCTTTACAGGTTCACATTTAAATCCAGATGCAACTGGCGGAGCAGGAGGTATGGATTTTTATGCTGAAGCACCTTTCCCAATTGTAGGAGAGTGTAAAGCTACTAAAACAGAGAAAGTTTCTGATGGTACACCTGCACAATTACTAAAAATAGGTGTAACCCATTTAGGTAAATTCCAGTATGAGCAAGCCATTAAATTAATTGTTGCTGCTGGAGAATTAAATGATTATGCCTTAAGAACAGCTACTGAACACTATATGAATGTTATTCGCCCTGAAACACTACAAAAATTAGTTGAATTGCAAGCACAGCACAAAAATTCTATCAACCTATTAGAACTAAAAGAGCATTTACAACAAGCTCCTTTTGGGATAGCTGACGATAAAATTAATCTTTATATTGATAAAGTTAGACAAAATCTTCAATTGCGATCGCACATTATTCAGCTTGTTAAAAACTATCTGCAAAACTCAGGTACAGAATCTGCTGGTGTTGACGCTTTACATGGTGCATATTTTGGTTCAAAGCCACCACAACCAATTAAACCAGTAGAAATGCACGAAATTTTAATAGAACTTTCATCGCCATTAACAGGGTACTTAGGGCGAATTATAGGTAGTGATTGGAGAAGCGATCGCTTTTACTATTTACGTGACTTACCAATTAACTAAAGATTAGTTTTAAGAGTACCAGTGTTGAGATAATTTTAGATAAAGAAAAGTAACAATAACTCAATAGCGATCGCAATTCCTCAGATGTTAAGCAAAGTAATGGGAAAACAGCGATCGCCTTTTTGTTGGCTGGAGAGATTTATGCGTAAATATAACTACTAGTTTTGAATATTACGTTAACTTTATACCTAAATCCTGAGTTGTATACTTTACAAAAACTTTTAAATTTATACTGTCGAATAAGTAAGCATATACTGATTACACTAATAGTTAAGAAAACCCTTGTAAATTTAAAATCAGAGGTAAAATGGAATATGTATTACCAACTTTGGGCGTTCTTTCTCCAAGAAGACGAATACCAGCAGTGGAGAAAAAATACAAAACTTAATAATAATTATAATAGATTAACATGGCAAAAAATCAATGATTTTTTCGCCTCTGTAGAAGATAACTTCCTTGTAAAGAGTCAATTGGGAAGGGCAAAAAATCAAGAGCATTTTATTAGCATTGCCACTGAAAATGGCTATAACTTAACCTTAGAAGAACTAGCTTGGTTTCTTGTCACCAGAAAGCATATTTGGACATTTCTTGATTTCGCACAAACAACACCATCTGTCAAAGACAAACTATTAGCATCTAAAACTCCTCAACAATTTGTCCAAATCGCGGCTAACTACGGTTATCACTTTACTATTGATGAATTAGCCTGGCTGCTTACAGAAATTAAATCATCACCAGAATTAGTACCAATTGATAATAGTGTGGGAGAAGTTGATACTGTCTCCAACTACGGCAAGATTGAAATAGGATATTGGATTTGGTTAGCGGAAGAATGGGGAATCATAGCACCTTTTTGTCATAGAGAACCGCCACTAAACTTTATGTCTCAGTATAGTGACAATCCTTTCTTGCCAGATCGCTGTTTCTTGCCCAAAAGCTACTTTAATCAGCACTTAATTAGCCATAGATAGACACTCAACACTCAAAGATTTGCCTTTTGTGTGCGGCGAAACAGTTTACAGACATGAATTTATTAATTTTGACTTTCTGCACATCAAAAAAACCCGCTTTCATTAAGAAGGCGGGTTTTAAAATTAACGTGAGTTCGATAAGTCTTTTGTGACCTCTCCCCCAACCCCTCTCCGACACGGAGAGGGGAGTAAAGAGCTAAAATATCAACGAAAAATGTGGGTTTTAAAGCCTCTCTCCTTGCAGGGGAGAGGTTTGGAGAGGGGTTTTTTTGTTTGTCGAACTCACGTTAAAATTAATAGAACTATTCCTGGTTGAACTTTTGTTTAGCAGTATAAAATTTATTACCCTAGAGAAACTTTTAAACTGCTGGGTTGGGCAAGATTTCCCTGAAAAACTACACCGCGTTGATTAGCGTACAGGTGACGCAGAATCTTGTAAATAGCTTCAACTTGATCAGCCGCACCTAATTTATCTGCAATTTCTGCCAAAGAGAGGGCTGATTTTTCTTTTTGCAGTACGCCTACTACCTTGGCTTGCAAGTCCAAAATAGCCGCAGCCGCTTTTTTACCGGCTTCTACCCCTGGCTGGTGGTAAGCGTTAATGTTAACCAAGCTAGCGTATAAACCCACAGCCCGTTCATACAAAGCGACTAATGCGCCGACAGTCCTAGCATTAACTTGGGGAATGGTGACAGTGATGGAGTCACGCTGATTTTCATACAAAGCTTGGCGAGTTCCTTGTAAGAAACCAGAGAGATAGTCACCGGAAGTTACACCAGGATCAATCTCTGGAGATGCGCCGTTGCGGTCTTCCAAAACTTCGATTAAGGTAGCAAAGAAATTGGGTACACCTTCACGCAATTGCTGTACATAGGCGTGTTGGTCGGTTGAACCCTTGTTACCATAAACGGCAATACCTTGATAAACAACATTGCCATCTAAGTCTTTTTCTTTACCCAAGGATTCCATAACGAGCTGTTGTAAGTAGCGGCTAAACAACAGCAAACTGTCCTTGTAGGGTAAAACAACCATGTCTTTTTCACCCTTACCGTTACCCGCAAAATACCAAGACAACGCCAATAACGCCGCCGGGTTATTTTTCACATCACCGACGCGGGTAGCATCATCCATTTCTTTTGCACCTTCTAGCATGGTGCGAACATCAATCCCTTGCAAAGCGGCGGGAACTAACCCAACAGTAGACATTTCCGAAGTCCGTCCGCCTACCCAATCATACATAGGGAATCTAGCTAGCCAACCTTCAGCTTTTGCTAATTTATCCAGATTACTATCAGCACTAGTAATAGCTACTGCATATTGAGCAAAATCTAAATTTTGTCCAGCATAGGCTTTTTTGACTTCAATCATGCCGTTACGAGGTTCTGGTGTTCCTCCAGATTTGGAGATCACTAGTACCAAGGTGCTAGCAAGATGATTTCTTAGTTGCGTAAGAACCCGATCAATACCGGCGGGATCTGTGTTGTCGATAAAATGAATTTTTAGGGGCGGAAAGTCTGGGGCGAGGGCTTCAGCAACAAATTGAGGGCCAAGGGCAGAACCACCTATGCCAATAGAAATAACATCTGTGAAGCGGTTTGCTTTAGGTGGATGAATCGCACCTGTGTGAACTTTTTCGGCAAAGGCTTCCACTTGTTCTAAGGTTTGCACAATTTCTTGTGTCAGTTCTGGAGTGGGGGCTAAATCTGGGTTTCTCAGCCAGTAGTGTCCCACCATGCGGTTTTCATCGGGATTGGCGATCGCACCCTGCTCCAATTGAGCCATCTCCGCAAACGCTTTGTCAAACTTCGGCTGCAACGACTTCACGAAGGCATCATCAAAACGCATCCGACTTACATCTAGATACAGTCCTAATCCCTCGTGGAAATATAACCAATCTTGGTATCGTTGCCAAAGTGCCTTCGCATCCATAGGGAAATCTCTAGTAAAGTGTCCTTAAAATCAAGTGTAATGTAACGGTAGACCCATCCCTGCTTTGCCTTATACAGTTTTTAGTGTTGAGAAACTCATCGACCTAAACATCTGGCATAGGTATGACGCGCAGAAATTTAACAATCTCACCCCTGATTTCTATCCCAACCAAATAATTATCAATGGTAAACCTGTGAAAAATGCCCTCATCATCCAGCTGTCGCAAATCTGGAAGAGAATGCAAATTCCACTTGTCAGCAAACTCATAAAACACAAAATCGAATACTCGCTGATAGGCAGCTGATTCTAAACTTTTCAGGTCTACTAAAAAAGACCTAGCATAACGCATTTCTAGATTCACCGCGTTCACCTTAGTAAGGATGTAGGGGTTTAGGGGTATAGGGGTGTAGGGATATAGGGGTTTAGGGGTAGACTTTTACACCAATACACAGTCCCCAATCCCCAGTCCTAAACAAACATCAACATTCGGACGGCTTCATCATGGGTTAAGATATCCCACGGTTGCTGCGATCGCTTGACTTGTTGTATTGCTTTTAGCATATAAAAATCACAGTGCAGCGCATGGATATCATGCCAAACGCTTTCCAGTTCCTCATCCCCTAACTGTTCAATTAAATGATGGATTCTAATTCTCAACAAGTTCATCTATTCTTCATATTAACCAAAACACAAACGTATTATTCCCAAAAATCGCCTATGTTTAACGGGTTGGGGATTGGGGGTTGGGGACTGGGGATTGGGGACAAGGTGGACAAGGTAGACAAGGTAGAATTTTACCCAATGGCTAATGACTAATGACTAATGACTATTGACTATTGACTATTGACTAATAACTAATGATTGAATACCTGATTTTTCTTGCAATTTCTACAGCCACCTTTGCCCTGTTTAGTTTAGGACTCAATTTACAGTGGGGTTTTACAGGGTTAATTAATTTTGGTCATATCGCTTTTATGACTTTGGGTGCTTATACTACGGTGCTATTAAGTCTTAGGGGTGTGCCTCTATTCATCGCAGCCCTGATAGGGGCTGCTGTGGCGGCTTTATTAGGTTTAATTATCGGTTTGGCTACTCTGCGCCTGCGGGAAGATTATTTAGCCATCGTTACTATCGGGACTGGTGAACTCATCCGGTTGGTGGTGAATAACCAGGAGTTACCTGTGGGTGATACTTGGGTATCTGGGGCGTTTGGTGTACAAAGTTATCCTATACCTTTTTCGACACAGCCAAATTTGGTGTTTCGTTTGGGAATGATTGGTGTCTTAACGCTGCTGCTGGCGATTACGATTTTTTCTTTATGGCGGTGGATTCGCGTTGCTCAAAAACCACAGGTTGCTGATTCAGGTTACAGAGTTGGTAACAAGCAAGAATTTATTTCGCGGTTGGTGGTGGGCAGTATCTTAGGTTTATTAGCACTGCTCATCTATATTTCTGGGGTGATCACACTTTATAACTACATCCCCAAGGCGGGTTTAATGCTGTTATCACTGTTAGTGTTAGCACTGGTATTTTGGCGACTGGAATATTTAGTGCGATCGCCTTGGGGTAGAGTCTTGAAAGCTATCCGTGAAGATGAAGAAATACCCAAAGCAATGGGTAAAAATGTGTTTTGGTACAAGCTACAATCCTTGATGTTAGGTGGTGCGATCGCAGGTGTAGCTGGTGCTTTCTTTGCTTGGCAAATCAGTGCTATTTACCCTGATAACTTCCAGCCACAGCTAACTTTTGACTCATGGATTATGGTGATTTTGGGTGGTTCTGGTAATAATGTCGGCACAATTTTAGGCGCAGTCATTTACTTTGCTTACGATGCCATTACCCGTGAACTTTTACCAAAAATTATCCCCCTAGATGAAGCGCGTTTAGGTGCATTTCGGATTATGGTGATTGGTTTAATTTTAATGGTGCTGATGATTTGGCGGCCTCAAGGTATCTTAGGGAAAAAGGAGGAACTTACCCTTGGTAAATAACCAATCATCCCCCCTTCCCCTATTAGCTGCTAGCGGACTTTGTAAAAGTTTCGGCGGGATTAAAGCTGTCAATGAAGCCCAAATCGAAGTTGCTCAAGGTAGCATCACTGGTTTGATTGGCCCCAATGGTGCTGGTAAAACTACCTTATTTAACTTACTTTCTAACTTCATCCGTCCAGATAAGGGACGCGTAATTTTTGACGGTGAACCCATCCAAAACCTACAACCCCACCAAATCGCCCAACAGGGATTAGTCCGCACTTTCCAAGTAGCGCGGACACTCTCTCGGCTGTCAGTGTTAGAAAATATGCTACTAGCAGCCCAAAAACAAACAGGGGAAAATTTTTGGCAGGTACAGTTACAACCCCATGTAGTTGCGAAGGAAGAAAAGGAATTAAAAGCCAGAGCAATGACGGTACTGGAATCTGTGGGATTAGCCCATAAAGCTTATGAATATGCTGGTGGTTTGTCTGGAGGACAACGTAAACTGCTAGAAATGGGTAGAGCCTTAATGACAAACCCCAAATTGATTTTGCTGGATGAACCAGCAGCCGGAGTCAATCCTAGATTAATTGATGATATATGCGATCGCATTCAAAATTGGAATCGTCAAGACGGCATGACCTTTCTAATTATTGAACACAACATGGACGTAATTATGTCCTTGTGCGATCGCGTCTGGGTACTAGCAGAAGGCAGAAATTTAGCCGATGGCACACCTGCCCAAATTCAAAACAATACCCAGGTATTGGAAGCTTATTTAGGGCAATGAGATTGGGGACTGGGGACTGGGGATTGGGGGCAGGGAGCAGGGGAGAAAAAATCACTCATTACTTATTACTTATTATTTGACAAGAACCGAAGCAATTCACTTGCGCCTTGGCGATCGCTTCTCTATACTTCTGATACGCTAAACTTGGTGCATAACAGAGAGTTGCAACTTGCCAAACTGCTGTACGTTATAGTTCTCCGATTTTAGGTAAGAGCTTGATGAATATAGGATCATCCGGTGAACAACAGGTATCACATACAGAAAAGGTTATAGTTATATGTCCAAACTGCTCTCAAAAACTACGTACTCCAATTGATCGAGGTGAACTAAGGCTGGAATGTCCCAAGTGTAAGCACAATTGGCAGTGGTCTCCAGGTACAAAAATTACAATTCAGATTGAACGCATCAAAGAAAAGCTTGAGAAAGCTAGACAACTTCAAAGTGTTCGGAATCAACCTTACCAAGACTTTTACCCCTCTAGCGATCCATCAAGGTATAGCTTTAAATTCAATCCTCCACTTAGTTCGCATAAAATTGACGCATGGGAGACCAAGTATAACACTTGTCTTCCACTAGAGTACCGAAGTTTTCTTGAACAAATTGGGAATGGGGGCGGGGAAGTTCATGGCATGGAAATGCTGCGGCTAGAAGATTGGGCTATTGGTCTGTGTTTCGGTGATGAAGACAAAGCACTCATAGCTCCAAGTCAGCCTTGCCTTTTGCTTGAAGAGTACCAAAGTGATGAAGCATGGGAGCGATGGCTTGTCGAGATCGCTGGCGAACATTGGGAACAGAAGTACGAGCAAGAACTCTGGTCACCACAATTTGGAACAATTACTGTTTCTAAGGATCAATGTGGACCATTTGGGTTTATGGTCTTGAATGGATCGCTGAGAGGGCGAATTGGTTGGTTTCTAGGTGATTGGGGTTCACCTACTTTTGAATCATCAGCAACGTTTTTAGATTGGTATGAGTTATGGCTTGATGGCTTGATAGCAATTTAGCTGAAGCAGCAGAAGCCTCACGCCAAATCAAAGATTCTGGCGTGAGATGAATGCGAGTGAGTTAACGATTCCACCCCAGAGTCGAATTTCAAGCTAAGTGAGGTAGAGACGTTGTAATGCAACGTCTCTACAACGATAAATGTAGGGTTTCTGTCTTTAATACACATTAGGCGTTATTACTTATTACCTATTACTCACAACCTCCAATACACCCCGTTTTCTCGCTGCATTAGGTGGTAGCCAACCAATTCTCGTCTTAAGGTGGCGTAGTCTGGATGATAGGTTTTGAGAATGTCATTCACATCATGTTCTGAATAGTTAACTCCCGACTCAAATTTGTTGGCTAACCATTTGAGAATTACTAAACGCTTTTTGCGACTAGCGGGAATTTCTTTGAGACGTTGTACCACTTCCGTACTAGTTTGTTCTAATTCCAAGTAGTTTTTTAAGACTTTGCTCTCCCAGGCTTCAGTATCAACATCCTCGATGACAGATGCTAGTTGTTCAGTCGTGAAAATTTCCTTGCTGATGCGTTGTAAAACTTCACTATCCAATTGATATATGCGACTGTTGCCTTCTGGGCGCATTGTCACTAAATTTAACTCTCTTAGCTTGGCCAAATGATGGGAAACTGTAGGCTCTTTGAGTTGCATTAATGCTGCCAATTCTTCAACACTGCACTCTTGATTAGCTAAGATTCCTAAAATCTTTAATCGGCTTTCGTCGGCCAACGCTTTGAAAAATTGTAGCAGGGTTTGAAATTGTTCTTTGTTCATAATTTGTTATACTTAATTCGACCCCAATCTAATTAGAGGTAGATCGAATTACTAATGCTGTAATCGTCTGATGCAGCACAAGCTCTGCTTTGGTTAATTTTGAATTAATGTTAATTTTGCGATTCGTTGTGAAAAAAGTTGAGTTTTCTTAAGTAGTTCTTCACATTTCGCCATGTTCCAATCATCATTCCGTCGAAGAAAGCAGAAACCAGGTATGCCCAAACCAGGTACTTCGCTGGTGCAAGCCGCTAGACTTTTAGGTGTAGACCAAAGTACCCTGTACATGGCTCTGCAAAAAGGACAGATACCGACGCACAAAAGAAACGGGCGCACTGTAGTTAGCCAAGGTGCGCTGCTAGATTATAGAGCAAGAATCAGGCACCTTTCATAGTTATTCGTAATTGAGTCCAGCAGAAATCTTAATGGGGCGTGCAACTAGTTAGTTGTGCGCCCCTATATATTTAACAAATCAGGAGAAAATCTTACTGTATGGGAATCCGACTTGATTATTGAAATGATTTGCGTAGATAGGGAACAGGGAACAGGGAACAGGGAACAGGGAACAAGAAAAGAAGTAACAGAGGTGTACTGAGATTTTTTCAGAAATCAAATATGATTCCTATATATGACGGTATTTTATAATTGGGGGAATTCAGTATTTTTTATGAATTAATCCCCAAAGATTATATGAAATTTTTCTGTTTAAGAACATTGATCACAACAGGTGCGATCGCCATTAGTGCAGTTATCACCACGCAACAACCTGGTTGGACACAACGCACTAGAGGTTTTTACTGTGATATGTCCACAGGCAAACCGATCACAATGTATCGCAACTCTAGCGGAGAGCGAGAACCGTGGATTCGCTGGACTTCTAATTTTTTTCAAAATAGTGGTTATGACAATTTCACTAGATGCAGAGAAGTTAGCGGGCGGTTAGAAATTTACCGTCAACAAAGAAGGCTAAGATTCATTACTGTGGGTATGATGAATCGTCAGCGTGTAGTTTGCACCGCTAGTCAAATCAATGGTCGTTGTGAAAGACTTATTTTTACTCTGAAGCCAGGACAAGATGCAGTCGCAACACTAGATAATCTCCTAGCTTGGCGCAAAGGCGAAACAGGAACACCTTCACTGTATGAAAGTGCTTCAGCTCCTTATATTGATGTCAGTAGCCGCTTAGATAGTGAGAGTGACACACCATCTGTAGCATCTCCTACCAATTCCCAGCCTGAACCTCAATCACCTACCTCTAGTCCAGATAGGGAATTGTAGTTTTTCAGAAAAGGGTGTGGGGGTTAGGGACTGGGGACTGGGAACTGGGTATTGGTGTAAAAGTCTACCCCTATACCCCTATACCCCTACACCCCTCATTTAACTAAACTGCTCACCTACATCCAAGTTGAAGAGCATTTGTAGAGTTTGCATACATCGTCTTCTGGCTTCTACATCTTGCTGGGCGCGCAATTGCACCATCGGATCATGTAAAATTTTATTAACAATTCCTCGTGTTAAAGCTTCTATGACTTCTTGATGTTTATCGCCAAATTCCGAACCCAATCTTGATAAAGCTTTCTCTAATTCTTGTTCGCGAATGGTTTCGATTTTATTTCGCAGTGAACTGATTGTAGAAACGGTTTCGAGACTGCGCCACCAAACATCAAAAGCATCAACTTCTTCTTCTAAAAGCCGTTCAGCTTCCTGAGCCATTTTTCTCCGGCTTTCATAGTTTTGGGCGACGACTGCTTTTAAATCGTCCACGTTAAATGCTTCTACGTGAGATAGTTCATTTACGTCTGTATGGACGTTACGTGGTACAGAAATATCAAATAGCATTAGAGGTTGGTTAGGGGCTAAAACCATCTCTAATTTCGCTTTATCTAAAATGGGGTCAGTTGATGATGTGCTAGTAAATACTATGTCACTTTCGGCAATTACTTGCATCATTTCTGAGAGCAAGTGTATGCGGATGGGCTGTTCTGAAAACTGTTGTGCTAATTCTTGAGCGCGATCGCGGGAACGATTGACAATACTGATTTGTGTAGCACCTTTAGAAATCAAGTGTTGTACTAGCAAGCGCGACATCTTCCCAGCACCGAGAATTGCCACACGACAGGCTGCTAAATTATCTACTTTGATTTGTGCTAGTTCTACAGCCGCCGAACTAATAGATACTGCACCAGTACCGATGCTAGTCTCTGTTCTCACACGCTTACCGGCTGTAATTGCTTGTTTAAATAATCGATTCAAAATTGTTTTTATACCGTTATATTGCTGTCCCAGTTTGTGAGTATTTTTCACCTGAGCCAGAATTTGTCCTTCACCCAGGACTAAGCTATCTAAACCAGCTGCTACCCGCATAACGTGCATCACAGCATCTTCATGGAGCAGTACAAATAAATGTTGCCGCAAAGAATTTATAGGTAATTTGCTGTGTTCAGAAAGAAACTGAGTCACTTCTCGGACACCGTGTTCGGTTTCCGCAGCCACAATGTAGATTTCTAGGCGGTTACAAGTGCTGAGGATAGAAACTTCATCAATATGGGGATAGCTGATAAGATGAGCGATCGCGCTTTCTGTTTGTGGTTCTGGAATACTCAGCTTTTCCCGAATTTCGACTGGGGCTGTTTTATGGCTTAACCCCACCACTGCAATATTCATTTCTTATCGGTAGTTTAGTAATGGATTATTTTGGGGATTAGGGACTGGGGGTTGGGGATTGGGGATTGGGGATTGGGTACTGGGTACTGGGGATTGGAGTAAAAATTTTTCCCTTGTTTCCCTGTCCCCTGCCCTCTGCCCCCTGCTACTTCTTCCCAGTCCCCAGTCCCCAGTCCCTAGTTCCTAACTCTTAGTGCAGTTGAACAATCTTGGGCTGTTCAAACATATGAATAGTATCTACAAAGCGAGCAGTTTTAGACTGGCTGGAAATAACCAAACTTTGAGTTCTTGCACCGCCGTGGAAGAAGCGCACACCTTGCATGAGGTTGCCGGAGGTAATACCGCAAGCTGCGAACAGTACGTTTTCTCCAGAGGCTAGTTCATGTGCATCGTAGACCTTATCGGGGTCAGTGATACCCATAGATTGCAAACGCTCGATGTTAGCTTCTTTGCTTTCGCCAATCAAACCTGTCTTCACGACTTCTGGATCGTAGATCAATTGACCTTGGAAGTGTCCACCCAAAGCGCGCATTGCGGCTGCGGAGATAACACCTTCAGGAGCTGCACCAATACCCATTAAGGCATGAATATTAGTACCAGCAAAACCACAAGAAATGGCTGCACCTACGTCACCGTCGGCGATTAGCTGTACTCTCGCACCTGCTGACCGAATTTCCTTGATCAAATCGTTGTGGCGATCGCGCTTCATGACTACTACTACCAGTTCGTCAATTGCGCGGTCTAAACACTCAGCCAGAATCTTGAGGTTTTCTGTAGCTGACTTATTGATGTCTACTTTACCCTTAGCGGCTGGAGGTGCTGCTAATTTTTTCATGTAAAAGTCAGGTGCAGCAAATAATCCACCTTTTTCAGAAATTGCCAGTACAGCCATTGAGCCAGGTTGTCCGTAGGCTACTAAGTTTGTACCTTCGCAGGGGTCAACCGCAATATCAATTTCAATTAATTCATCTGGGTTACAGAAATCTTTAGCATCTGAACGAGCGCAGATACCGACTTCTTCGCCGATATACAGCATAGGAGCGTCATCACGTTCCCCTTCCCCAATCACAATGCGACCACGCATATAAATCTTATTCATACGCTCACGCATTGCTTCTACTGCTACTTGGTCAGCAGTATTTTTTTCGCCTTTACCCATCCACTTCGCAGATGCGATCGCGGCTTGTTCGACTACCTCAATAATTTCTAATCCAAGTGTATTTTCCACAGAGTCGCCCTCTCAACTGCTTGACTTTTGCGTCTTTTCATCTGGCCATTTCAGTTCTTAAGTCTACCAAAGGGCGGATACGTGTGTGAACCAATAAAAGAAATAGTATTAGCTAAATAATTTACTGATGTGTTAAGTTTTACTGCTAAAATCCATAGTATCTAAGATTGTGTGTAAAATCCTATCTCTATCTCAAGTGGAGAAATGAAATTTCTTGATGTAGAGCTGATGTAGACAAAAATAATCGTTGCTGAGAAAGTAAAACTAAAAAAACTCTGAAAATTATTGAAAAATTGACTAATAATTTAAACTCAGTAAAACTAGAAATATTGACATTTCCAGACAAATGAGACTATTGAAATAAAACTTGCTTTGGTGTCCACTTTATAATTTGTAAAAAAGTATCACATTAAAACTATGTTGGACTTTCTCAATCCCCTACTTGGTCGTCATCCCGAACGAATCAAAGCAGATGTTGAGATATATACTTGGCAAACTTGTCCTTACTGCATTAGAGCCAAGCTATTACTTTGGTGGAAAGGCGTAAATTTGACCGAGTATAAAATTGATGGAGACGAGACAGCGAGAGCAAAAATGGCAGAACGCGCCAACGGTCGCCGCACAGTACCACAAATTTTCATCAATAACCAACACATCGGCGGTTGCGATGACCTTTATGAGTTAGACACCAAAGGTCAACTTGATCCCTTGTTAGAACAGTTGATAGTCAATAGTCAATAGTCAATAGTCAATAGTCATTAGTCATTAGTCATTAGTCATTAGTCATTAGTCATTAGTCATTAGTCATTAGCGATTAGCAATCATCCCTTGTTTTCCAATCCCCAGTCCCCAGTCCCCAGTCCCCAGTCCCCAGTCCCCAGTCCCCAGTCCCCAATCCCCAGTCCCCAATCCCCAGTCCCCAATCCCCAGTCCCCAGTCCCCAATCCCCAGTCCCCAGAATATTTAACTTACCGCCACTGGATGAACCGAGCCTTAGAATTAGCACAAAATGCGGGTGATGCGGGGGAAGTTCCTGTGGGGGCTGTGATTACTGATGCTGATGGTAATTTGATTGCTGAAGGCGAAAATAGAAAAGAACGGGATCAAGATCCTACAGCCCATGCAGAAATTATGGCTTTACGTGCGGCTAGGAAAAATTTACAAAGCTGGCGATTTCATGGTTGTACTTTGTATGTCACCTTAGAGCCTTGTCCGATGTGTGCAGGTGCGATCGTACAAGCGCGTGTGGCTAAACTTGTCTATGGAGTGGACGATACTAAAACTGGCGCAATTCGGACTGTGATCAATATTCCTGATAGTGCTGCTTCTAATCACCGTCTGCAAGTGATCGGAGGTATCTTAGAATCAGCCTGTCGTCAACAATTACAAAATTGGTTTGCTACTAAGCGAAATCAAAAACAGTCGCAGACAGAGACAAAACTGTCCAGCTGTGATCACACAAATTGAGGAAGAAAATTTACGGTGTAACTACATTACATGAATTTTTTGCCGTATCTTACCAGTTAATTTGCAGCTACCCACATGATGGAAATTTACTCTGCTTCTGATAACTGTCCTTTACAAGCCCAAGAAGGGACTCAAAAACCCCAAATAGCCGTCTATGAAGGTAATATATCACCTTTACTGACTTCTACTGCTTACTTTCTAGGATATCATTTCCTCTTACCATTCTTTTTTGGACAAATCCAAATCATCGGACAAGAACATATTCCCACCACTGGCCCTGTAATTTTAGCCCCTACCCATCGCGCTCGTTGGGATGCCTTACTACTAGCATATGCTGCCGGTCGTTACGTTACCGGTAGAGACTTACAATTCATGGTGACAGTTGATGAATGTCAAGGGTTACAAGGTTGGTTTGTGCGTCGTATGGGTGGATTCCCTGTAGATACGAAACGTCCTGCTATTGCGACTCTTCGTCATGCAGTGGAAGTGCTACAACAAGGAAAAATGTTAGTCATTTACCCTGAAGGCAATATATTTCGAGATGGTAAGGTTCATACCCTCAAGCCAGGAATTTCCCGTCTGGCTCTAAGTGCAGAATCATATCAACCAGGATTAGGGGTAAAAATTCTTCCAGTGGGGATTAACTACAGTGAGCCTTATCCTAGTTGGGGTGCAGATGTCACTATCAACATCGGCCCAGCGATTAACGTCAAGGATTATACTATTGGCAAAGCCAAACAAAACGCCAAGCAACTTACAGAGGATTTAACTAGGTCACTCCAAAATTTAAGCAGTCCAGAACTAACCGTTAGTCATCACGCTTTTGCAGAGATTCCCAATTCTTGAAAAAAGTCTACTGATCAGCTTGCCATATCTTCATGATCTGAAGATGCGATCTATTTATTTTTTCTTGATTTTTTCTCTATAAAATGTACGGGTTGTTAGTCATTAAATTGAGATTATCAAGTATAGGTATTATTTAACTATATAGTGAATTTACGTACACTTTTCTGCCATCATTTAAGAAAAATATTCTTAGTGATTAACCAAATTATGACTTTAGTCCTGACAATCAGGACTAAAGTCCTCACTACAAGCCAAGAACTTAAGGATACAAACCTCTGTCATGCAAGGCTTGAGCTACTCTACCTACTCCTAGCGTATAGGCTGCTAATCTGAGGGGAACTTGCCGAGACTTGGACTTTTGGACTACTTGTTGATACGCTTGCACCATTAAGTGTTCCATTTCGCGGTTGACGCGCACTTCATCCCAAAATAGGTAAGATAGACCTTGCACCCATTCTAAGTAACTGACTACTACACCTCCAGCATTGGCTAAGATATCGGGTAATACAGTCACCCCCCGTCCTTCTAGGATGCGGTTAGCTTCTAATGTTACCGGGCCGTTGGCTGCTTCTGCGATGATTTGCGCTCTGACTTCGTGAGCATTTTCTTCTGTGATTTGGTTTTCTAAAGCGGCGGGAATTAACACATCACAACGTAAGGTGAGTAATTCTGCATTGCTAATTGCGGAAGCTTTAGGGAAACCTACTACACTCCGGCGATTTTCCGCCGCATAAGCTTTGAGTGCGGGAATATCCAAACCGTGAGATGAGTACACACCACCTGTAGCAGTGGAAACAGCAATAATTTTCGCGCCTGCTTGATGGAGTAATTCGGCTGCTGCACCTCCCACATTCCCGAAACCTTGGATAACTACGCGCATTCCCTCCAAGGATTTACCCATATCGGCTAAAGCTTCTCGGACGATAATCATCACACCCCGTCCAGTCGCCATTTCCCGTCCCAGTGAGCCACCAATAGATAATGGTTTACCTGTGACAACTCCAGGTACAGCATGACCAACGTTCACGGAATAAGTATCCATCATCCAAGCCATTTCACGGGCAGAAGTTCCCATATCTGGCGCAGGGATATCTACGGCAGGGCCAATATCTTTAATTAATTCGCTGGTATAACGGCGAGTGATGCGCTCTAGTTCAGCGACACTGTAATTTTCTGGGTCGATCGCAATACCACCTTTTGCGCCACCATAAGGTATACCCAACAGCGCGCATTTCCAAGTCATCAGCATAGCTAAAGCTGAGACTTCCCGTAATGTCACAGCCGGATGGTAGCGAGTTCCGCCTTTGTAGGGGCCTAAAACATCAGAATGTTGGACTCGATGTCCTGCTAGGACTCGGATATCACCACTGTCTAGTTTCACAGGGATAGAAACTGTTACTACCTTGCGGGGGTGGCTGAGAATTTCTAAGACACCTTGATCTAACCTTAATTCTTTCCCGGCTGCGTCTAAATAACTACAAGCTTGGTCAAATGGACAAATATGCGCGGGGGTAGCAGCTTCTAACGGGTTGATAGGGGTTGAAACCATAAGATTTTCTCCTAGTCGCGGTTTTTGGCGAACCGGATACATATATGCCTAGCCTATCTCGCGTTTTGGAGAAATATGGGAATTTTGTAGTTTTTGTTACATTTTTATATTGTGTTTAAAAAAATACAGGTTCTAGCCAAACGTGGGTTTTGACTAGAACCTATGGAGAGAAACAATTAGGGGATCAATGTGGTGTAAAAATTTGTGAGGTGAAGTTGCCGTGCAAACCGTAGGGGATATGATGTTTGAGATGTAGTTTAGCGATTGCACCTTTTTCCAAATCACGAGCATCTAAAATCACCACATCTGAGCGATGGTAAGCAGCATCATAAACCAACACTAGTAACCAGCCATCGTCCTCTGTTTGTGCGTCTGGACGCGGTACAAAAATTGGCTCACCAACGAACCCACGGGGAGCAGCACTCCAAAGTTGTCTGTCCCCAGACTGTAAATCTATCTTGAGTATTGCTTGTAGTGGTGCGTTGACATTAGCTGCATGACCCGCACCTAAATAAATATATCTGTGTTCGCGTCCTACGTAATCAGGATGTATGCTGGGAAACTCACAACAGCGACTCTCAATTAAATGACGTTGGACTGTCCCATCTTGAAGATTGACATGAAATCGCCAAATTTGACTAGGAGAACTAGCTGCGAAATCAACTTGGCGGAAATCGCTGTTTGGCTTTACTTCTGCTAAGGTATCGTAACAAATTGAGTCAATAAAAATTTCGTCTCCTTGAGCAAAAGCATTAACGTGGTGGAAGACAAAACCTGATTGTGTTTCTAAAATTTTTAACTCGGAATTTTCTTGTCCGGGAAAACGAGGAATAACTATAATTTTAGTTTTCTGCTCAGGCTGAAACTTAATACATTCTCCAGCAGCACGTATACCCAAAACAAAAGGTAAGGGATTAAAAACAACAGGATTTTGAAAGAAAATACAGTGATGTGGAGTAATGACGAAATCATGAATAAAACAAAATCCAGAAACTTGATGAGTATATTCTCTAATTACTTTAGCTGCTGGATTTAACTCAAAAATTTTGATTGTCGTTGATGGGCCTGGTCTAATAGCAAAATTAACTAAACAAGGTGCGCCATCATCTTGAATACAACTAGAGTCTAATCGGGGATGTGCGCTGAATGTTTTACCTTTAGATAACACTCCATCAAAGTATTCTTTACCCAAAGTTTCCAACGTATATGGGTCAAGAATATATGGCTCAGAGGCTTCCCACAAAGCTAATAGTTTATTACCCCAGTAAATAATATTAGTGTTAGCAATTTCTTTGATTTTAAAATCGAAGATATTAGCTAACCAACCTCCTGGTTTTTGCGTACCAAATACACCACGATGGAGAATTTTACCTGCCTTTTGTTCTGCTAAATATCCTTCTGTCCTGACAAAACGATTGCGGAAATGAGCGCGACCATTAGTAAAGGTGATGCGGCTAATCATCCCATCACCATCAAAAGGATGATGGATTTTCTGACCATTGATATCAAACAATGCTGGGCCGTTTCTAAATAATGTCCCTTGTAATTGTGGCGGGATTTCTCCTTCTATATCATCAATCCAGTAGTCGAACTCTTCTTGAAGAGATTCATAACCGCCTTGCCAATCTTCTAATCTATAGGATCTAGTTAAAAATTCTGACTGTGGATTTTGAAAAGCTTGCATATTTTGATAGTTATTAATTGTTGTTGGAGATTTCCAAAGAATATATTTTTAAGCGATTTTTCCATAATAATTTACAGATGCGACACATCACATCTGTAAATTCACTCTGCACTTTCATAAAAGTTAGAGTTAATAACTCTGGTAGATTGTAAAATTGCAATTTTCCTTACTCAACGGTTTCTGATTGTATTTCCTTGAGGCTTAATTCAGAAACTAAACTGGGAACTAATTTGGCTGTTTCAGCGTTGATTGTCTCGATTTTTGCATCATCTGCTGGTAGCCAATTTAGAAAGGGTAATGGTAGCAAAGTGCTGAGATTAGTAATTAGGACTAACAGCCATAATGAATCAAAATTGCTTTCAGTAATTCCCAGCCAGTGCATAATAATCGCGCCAAATTCGTAGGCAACCATTCCAGCTAAATTGGACACTGACATTAATAAAGCAAATAGACTCGCTTCTACTCCAGGCGGACATAATCTGGCTGCTAGGACTAACACCGGCATATAGGCGATTTGTCCCATGACTGTGAGAATTAGGCTATCACCTAGACTAAACCAGTGGTCGTCTATACCTAATGCGCGGTTAGTGTGTGTGACTAACAGTAGCATTGTCATACCCAAAACGGCGGAAATGACTGTACTCCAGCCGAAAATAACTCTAAATGGCACACTTTTGAGGAAGCGTTGGAAAATCCACACCCCAATTAAAGCTGCAAAACTGGTTACTAACCTCACCCTACCTAAAAATTCTGGTTCAAAGTGAAGTTCGTTGGTAGTGAAGAAGAAAAAGGCTGCATCGGCGGTGGGTGTAGCTTGCCAAATAAAGACAAATGCTGTTGGTAGCCAGATGCTTTTTTGCGTAATGGCTTGACGTAGCTGTGCTAGTTGTTCTTTGAGGCTGAGATTGTCTGTGTTTTCGCTTCTATCCTTAGTAACTGGCGATTCCGCAATTAACCAAGCGACACAGGAAACAATCAAGGGAAATGTGGCTGTAATCAAAAATACAGTGCGGGTGGTGAAGTGTTCTAGTAGTAAGCCGCTAAAGTAAGCTGTGATTAAGCCACCTAATGCTGAAGTACCCCAACACAATGACTGTAGTGAACCGGCATCTGCTTGGGATTCTACCCTGGCACGTTCTACAACTAATGAGTCAACAATTACATCACTAACGGCTACGGATAGAGAGCCAAGGGCGATCGCTACTGTAGCACTCCATCTATCATTAACTATGGTCGCCAAACTCACCCAAGATAAAGCACCTAGTATCCCCGATAGTATCAAGTAGGGACGGCGACGATAGCCGAATATAGGTAAACCATCTGAGATGAAACCAAATATTGGCTTAATAATCCAAGGTAAGGCCACAACTCCCAACAGTGCCGATACCTGAACCGGACTCAGTGATAATTCATCTTTCAGGAAAAAACTGACGGCTAAACGTGCCAATCCTAAAATTCCTTGGACAAAGTAAACAGTCAGGATGGCGATTAACTCAGCACTGGGTTCATTACCGAAGAAGATTTTCTCTGTAACTGAGTCCTTGACCTTGGATAAGCCAGAGGAGTGAATCAGCATTTGGTGAATATTTTTGAAGTTTTATCGACTTTTATATCATATCGATTTCTGGGGGATTGGGGATAAAGGCAAAAGGTAAAAGGCAAAAGGTAAAAAAAGAAAAAGATTCTTTTTTTACTTTGTCTGGGATTGGGGATTTTTCTTAGATGTTTTCATTGTTGGTGTATTTGCTAACTAGTTGCTAGCACATTCGGTGATGTTTGCTGATTGAATATCACATATGTTAACTTCATGTTGAATTTGTTAATTTTTAATCAAACTTCATAAATCTGTCTTCACAAAGTTGGCTGAAATCAGAAGTTACACAATCACCATTTTTGAACATGGGACTAATTAAAGGTAATTCTCTCAATAACATTCTCATCGGTAATAGTGATGATGACCAAATCTACGGTTATGACGGTGACGACATTATTAATGGGGGATACGGGAATGACAGTCTGTATGGAGAAAATGGAAACGACACAATTAATGGGAGTTACAGCAACGACATCATAGAGGGAGGATATGGAGATGACATCCTCTATGGAGACACAGGAGAAGACACATTAGATGGCGGTTATGGCAATGATAGCCTGTACGGAGGAGCGCAAAGCGATCGCCTTATGGGAGGAGAAAACGACGATATCCTCAAAGGCGGAAGTGGAGACGACATCCTAGAGGGGGGATATGGAAAAGACATCCTCAATGGTGAAGATGGCAATGATAGCCTTGATGGTGGTGCAAACGAAGATATCTTAGAGGCGAGTGCAGGTAACGACATCCTCAATGGTGGAAGTGGAGTAGATACCGCAGATTACAGTCAACGCTATCAACAAATTATTCTCACAGCCATTGACCGCATCGACAAAGGCACATCAGGACAAGACCAAATCCTCAACATCGAAAAGATTATTGCTAACAGCAGTTATTTACACGACATCATTGATGCGTCCACATGGGGAAACAACGCCAGCATTAATGCTAATTTGCAAACTCAAACTTTAACTGTGACTGATAGCAGTGGTGTGAAAACTCTCAGCGTGGTCAACTTTGATCATGTCAGAGGTACAAGTCGTAATGACACCATCACTGGTAATATTGGCAATAATCAGTTATTTGCTAATGGTGGTGATGACACTATCCGAGGAAGTGGTGGTAATGACACTCTCGATGGTGGGACTGGTAATAATCGTGCTGATTACAGCCAACTTGGTCAAAGTATTACTTTTGTGCCAAATAATACTATCAAGAAATCTAATCTCGGTACAGACCAACTGATTGGCATTCAAACAATCATCGCTGATGCTACGACAGCGAACAATACTATTGATGTTTCCTCACTGAATACAATCACCTCAATTAATGCCAATTTGGCTAATCAAATTATCACTGTCAATGGTTCTCAATCTTGGACTGTGGTGAATTTTAATGATGTTAAGGCTACCAATCAGTCTGATTCTCTCACTGGTGATAGTCAAGATAATCAATTGTTTGGTTATGGTGGCGATGACATTATTAATGGGGGATATGGGAACGACAGTCTGTATGGAGGAAATGGGAACGACACAATAATAGGAAGTTACAGCAACGACATCCTAGAGGGAGGATATGGAGATGACATCCTCTACGGAGATACAGGAGAAGACATATTAGATGGCGGTTACGGCAATGATATCTTGTACGGAGGAGCGCAAAGCGATCGCCTCATGGGAGGAGAAAACGACGACATCCTCAAAGGCGGAAGTGGAGACGACATCCTAGAAGGGGGATATGGAAAAGACATCCTCAATGGTGAAGATGGCAATGATATCCTTGACGGTGGTGCAAACGAAGATATCTTAGAGGCGAGTGCAGGTAACGACATCCTCAATGGCGGAAGTGGGACAGATACCGCAGATTACAGTCAACGCTATCAACAAATCATTCTCACAGCCATTGACCGCATCGACAAAGGCACATCAGGACAAGACCAAATCCTCAACATCGAAAAGATTATTGCTAACAGCAGTTATTTACACGACATCATCGATGCGTCCACATGGGGAGATAACGCCAGCATCAATGCTAATTTGCAAACTCAAACTTTAACTGTGACTGATAGCAGTGGTGTGAAAACTCTCAGCGTGGTCAACTTTGATCATATTAGAGGTACAAGTCGTCATGACACCATCACTGGCAATACTGGCAATAATCAGTTATTGGGTAATGGTGGTGATGACACTATCCGAGGAAGTGGTGGTAATGACACTCTCGATGGTGGGACTGGTAACAATCGTGCTGATTACAGTCAACTTGGTCAAAGTATTACTTTTGTTCCAAATAACACTATCAAGAAAGGTGCTTTAGGAACAGATACACTCACTGACATTCAGACAATCATCGCTGATGCCACGACAGCTAACAATACTATTGATGTTTCCTCACTGACTACTATCACCTCAATTAATGCCAATCTTGCTAATCAAATTATCACTGTCAATGGTTCTCAATCTTGGACTGTGGTGAATTTTGATGATGTTAAAGGGACAAATCAGGCTGATTTTCTCACGGGTGATAGTCAAGATAATCAATTGTTTGGTTATGGTGGCGATGACATTATTAATGGGGGATATGGGAATGACAGCCTTGATGGGGGTAGTGGTAACAATACCTTAAATGGAGGAGGAGACTATGACACCGCCGACTATAGCCAAATCACCAAAAATATCACTTTCTTACAAACTGGTGTGATTCAAAAAGATGGCGGTCTAGGTGAAGATAAACTAGTCAACATAGAAAGAGTTGTTGTTAACGCTAATGCCAGTAGTAACATTATTGATGCTTCCACAGCAGACTCCAATACATCAATTAATGTGAATCTTAACTATCAGTTTTTCGATGTTATTAGTCTTTCTGGAATTAAATCATTTGCCGTAGAAAACTTTGATATTGTCAAAGGCTCAAATCAAAGTGATGATATCGTCGGAGACAATCAAAATAACCTGTTAATAGGTAACGGTGGTAATGATTTTCTAGATGGATATGAAGGCGACGATAATCTCAATGGTGGTAGTGGCGATGATTACATTTGGGGTTACTTCGGCAATGATTCTTTAACAGGCGGGAGTGGTAACGACACTCTCATGGGAGAAGGTGATAATGATACTCTGCTTGGTGGTGATGGTGACGACTCTTTAATGGGTGGTGATGGTAACGATATCCTCACCGGTGGTTTAGGTCAAGATAAATTTGTCTTTAATAATGTAGCTGAGGGGGTAGATATTATTAAAGACTTTAATATTAGTGAAGGTGATAAAATCCAGATTTATCAGGTGATATTCGGCACTACTGATATTAATAATTTTAGCTACGATGCCTCTACTGGTAGTTTGTTTTTTGAAGGCAACAAATTTGCTACGCTGGAAAATCTTCCTAATGGATTTTCTCCTAATTCACAGATAGAATTTATTTGAATCAGGACTGTAGCTTGCTTCCTTCAACCCCTACACCCTTACACACTTAAAACCTTACACCCCTAATGAATAATTTTTCTTAATCACAATCACCGCATTTTGTCCACCAAAACCAAAACTCAAACATAATGCTTGGCGAATTTGACAATGATACGCGGTGCGAACAACATTCAAGTCAAATTCTGATTGCTTTAATCCTATGTTTGGAGGCAAAATTTGGTGTTGCATCCCCAATAACGTAAAAGCTAATCCTAAAGCTCCCGATGCTCCTAGTGTATGGCCTGTAGCTCCCTTAGTGGAACTAACTGCTACCGTATAGGGAAATAATTTTTTGATCACATTACTTTCCATCTGGTCATTTAGCTGGGTAGCTGTACCATGAGCATGAATGTAATCTATATCATGAGGGTTTAGATGACTGCGTTCTAAAGCTTGTTTAATAGCTGCGATCGCACTTTTTCCTTCTAAGTCTGGTTGATTGGGATGATGTGCGTCTGCTGTCAACCCAAAACCTAAAATTTCACCATAAATCTTGGCTTGACGTTTTTGGGCTAATGCTTTTGATTCTAAAACAAATACAGCCCCTCCTTCGCCTAAAACTAACCCTTCTCGATGCAAGTCAAAAGGATACGCGCCAGTTTTAGCTAAAGCACCCATTTGTTGAAACCCTGAAATAGTCAAGGGTGTAATAGGTGCTTCCGTTGCGCCTGCGATCGCTATTTCACATTGTCCTGTTTTAATTAATAATGCGGCTTGCGAAATTGCCCAAATTCCCGTAGAACAAGCAGCCATCGGTGCTAAAACTATCCCCTTTGCACCAATTTTTCTAGCAGATGCGATCGCATTCATGTGAGGTAAAGTCTCTAACCAATCCTCTAATCTTTCCCCGATTACAAATGATTCTTGATTGAGAGATTTTGTATACCTATTCCTCGCCAATCTTTCCCAGGATGCTTGATGGCTACGACTAGAGCCAATTACTACTGCACAATCTGGTAATTTTGTCAATAAACCAGCATCCTTGATTGCGGCATCAACAACCAACTGAGTAAGCATTATTAAACTAGCTGGTTGTTGACCAATTAGACCCAAAGGTAGTGGTTCTAACTCCAGAAACGGTTGATGTAGCTTAATTCCAGACTCACCAGCAATTAATTTCTGCCAACTCCCCTCTAGGCTTGTACCCAAGGCAGAAACTAAACCAATACCAGTGATCACAACTTCAACCATTTCAAAAAGGGTATAGGGGTGTAAGGGTGTAAGGGTATAGGGGATGTAGTGTCTATTCCCAATCCCCAGTCACCAGTCCCCAATCCCTATTGTCCAACTTTCAAGTTTTCGCCGCCTTGAGTGACTTTAGCAGAAGTGATGCGATCGCCTTGCTGAATTTTGTTAACTACGTCAAAACCATCGGTGACATAACCGAATACGGCATAGTTACCATCTAAAAATCCTAAATCTGCTAGCGCAAAATAGAACTGAGAAGATGCAGAATCAGGGTTTTGCGATCGCGCCATAGCTATCGCGCCTTGTTTATGTCTTAATTGAGGTGCTTTAGTAATGCGTGCTTGCTCAAATGTTTTACTGTAAAGTGGGCTAGCTTCCCCTTCGGGTTTGATTTCTAAGGGTATATAACGTTCTTTCTTACTTACAGCGTCAATGTAACCGCCTGTTCCCCATCTGCTAGCAGGAACATTTGAGCCTTCTTTACTTTGAGGATCGCCACCTTGCACTACGAACGGCTGGGGATCACGTACAACACGATGGAACACTAAACCATCGTAAACGCCCTTTTGAACTAAATCGACGAAGTTACCAGCTGTGATGGGAGCATTTGTACCGTCTACCTCGATAGTAATCGGCGAGCCGTTGACCGTCATCACCACGGTAGCTTTACCTTCAAGACGGGGTAAATCTTTCATACCTGGAACACTCTCATTTGTATTATTAGATACAGTGGTTGCTTCAGTGGTTGTTTTCGTGGTTGTTTCGGCTGTTGTTGATGTTTGGGAGGTAGTGGAACTAGCCTGCTGTGTAGAACAGCCCCCCAACATCAAAGCACCAACTATCACAAGTGCAACAAAAAATTGTGAAACTTTTAACCGCATTGCCATTACTGACTCAACCAGTGTATCTTAGCCATTAAAAAGGCAAAAGGCAAAAGGAAAAAGGCAAAAGGTGTCGATTTTTAATTTACGCCTGATGTGAATTAACAAAATTTGGGGGTTTAAATCCCCCTCTCCTATAAGGCCACAAGTGTTGTAGCGGGGTTTAAATCTCCGTTACAACACATAATTGCGTTAGCGTAGCGGGACGTTAGTCCATTGCGTTAGCGGAGCGGGGCGTGAGCATCGTTGCGAATTGCGAATTGCGAATTGCGAATTGGTTTAACACTTTGCCTTTTTCATGAGAGCCTTTTTTCAGTTAAAGTCCCTCTAATGGAACTTCTAAAAATCTGGCTAACTCTGCACCTTGAGTTTCTAACTCTGATAATGGTAATGGTTGTCCTACCCGTGTCAAAGGAATGTCACGACGGCCTTTAACACGCAAATACAGCGCGCGCCGAGGATTTATCCCTTCTTTAATTTCTATCCGCACAGATTGCACATCTTGAATACGGGAATCAATTTCAATCCGCCGATTTTTCCCAGGAAAACCCCAGCGAAAGATTTTCAAGTAACCAGTTTCCTTATTGAAATCGTTGTAGCCGCCGCCCAAATCCAAAAGGATAGCTAGCCACAAATACGATGCTAATAGCAGCCCTGCCGTACCATAAAGCCCCATGACTAGTCCCTGGGGGACAAATACTAATTGAGATGGGTCGGTAACTATGAGTAAATTGACTTTTAGGTAACTGGATAGACCTGCCAATAAAAAGCCTGTAGCTCCCATTGTCACGATAGTTGCCCACCAGTAGTTACTAAATCTACGCGAACCGAGGACGTTTTGATGTAGAAGGCGATCGCCTTTGTTAACAGTTGTTGATCCAGTCATTGAACTACCTTGGCCTGTGAGTGCTTCCCTTTCACTAAAAGTCTGCCACTTTAACAGGATGTCTTGCAAGTTTAATGTTTAGTCATTAGTCATTAGTCATTAGTCATTAGTCATTAGTCATTAGTCCACAGTCAATAGTCAACAGCCATTAATATTTCTTCCCCTGCTTCCCCTGCTCTCTTCGCCCAATCCCCAATCCCCAATCCCCAATCCCCAGTCCCCAATCCCCAATCCCTAAATAAGATTTCTGAGAAAAGTTGTGTCAGATTGTAAAATTTCTGATATTGATAGTATTTAGTAGGATCGTGATCAATACTTGATTTCCCTAAGTGGGTTGAGCGAAAACCCGAACAATGTGATAAGTTAAGAAGCATTAAGTTACTACAAGCTAGGTAACTAGCTTGTGGTACGTGTAACGACATATGCCTGAGAAATGCTGACTTTCATAATTAGCAGAATCTCAGAAACTCAGTAGTGGTAAACTGCTGAAATTGTCAAAAAAAACGTTATTTCCTCGCGGCAGTCGCTTACGGGATGAAACTCCTCAAAGGTTCTGCTTAGAAACGTTGCAATTTTAGTAAAAGAGGATTTAGTTAGATGACCATCGCAGTAGGACGCGCCCCCAGTAGAGGGTGGTTTGACGTACTAGACGACTGGTTAAAGCGCGATCGCTTCGTATTCGTAGGGTGGTCAGGGATATTATTATTCCCCTGCGCCTTCCTAGCATTAGGCGGTTGGCTAACCGGAACAACCTTCGTCACATCCTGGTACACCCACGGACTAGCATCATCCTACCTAGAAGGATGTAACTTCCTAACAGTAGCAGTATCCACACCAGCAGACAGCTTAGGACATTCCCTATTGCTGCTGTGGGGGCCAGAAGCCCAAGGCGACTTCACCCGTTGGTGTCAACTAGGTGGACTGTGGCCATTCGTAGCATTACACGGAGCCTTCGGCTTAATCGGATTCATGCTACGTCAATTCGAGATTGCGCGGCTAGTAGGAATTAGACCATACAACGCCCTAGCATTCTCAGCCCCCATCGCGGTATTCGTCAGCGTCTTCTTGATGTACCCCTTGGGACAATCTAGTTGGTTTTTTGCACCCAGCCTTGGAGTAGCAGGAATCTTCCGATTCATCCTATTCGTACAAGGGTTCCACAACTTCACCCTCAACCCCTTCCACATGATGGGAGTAGCAGGTGTATTAGGTGGTGCGCTACTGTGTGCGATTCATGGAGCCACAGTAGAAAACACCCTATTTGAAGACGGCGAAGGCGCAAACACCTTCCGCGCCTTCAACCCCACCCAATCAGAAGAAACCTACTCCATGGTGACAGCCAACCGATTCTGGTCACAGATATTCGGGATTGCCTTCTCCAACAAACGTTGGTTACACTTCTTCATGCTATTCGTACCCGTTACAGGATTGTGGATGGCGGCTGTGGGTATCGTTGGTTTAGCACTCAACTTGCGGGCGTATGACTTCGTATCCCAAGAGTTGCGGGCGGCTGAAGACCCAGAATTTGAAACTTTCTATACCAAGAACATTTTGCTGAACGAGGGTATCCGCGCTTGGATGGCTCCTCAAGATCAGCCTCACGAAAAATTTGTATTCCCCGAAGAGGTACTACCCCGTGGTAACGCTCTCTAATAGAACTGCCGTCATGGGCGGCGGACGTGACCAAGAATCCACCGGTTTTGCTTGGTGGTCTGGTAATGCTCGCCTCATCAACTTATCTGGTAAACTGCTGGGCGCACACGTTGCTCACGCTGGTTTGATCGTATTCTGGGCTGGAGCGATGACTTTATTTGAAGTCGCTCACTTTGTTCCAGAAAAACCAATGTACGAACAGGGTTTAATCCTGTTACCTCACCTCGCTACTTTGGGTTGGGGTGTGGGTGCTGGTGGTGAAGTTTTTGACACCTTCCCTTACTTCGTAGCTGGTGTACTTCACCTCATTTCTTCCGCAGTCCTGGGCTTTGGTGGTATCTATCACGCCGTTCGTGGCCCAGAAACCTTAGAAGAGTATTCTTCCTTCTTCGGTTATGACTGGAAAGACAAAAACAAGATGACCAACATCATCGGTTTCCACCTAATCATTTTGGGTTGTGGTGCGTTGCTGTTAGTGCTGAAGGCGATGTTCTTTGGCGGTGTCTACGATACCTGGGCCCCTGGTGGCGGTGATGTGCGTGTAATTACCAATCCAACCCTCAACCCTGCTGTCATCTTCGGTTATTTAATCAAATCTCCTTTTGGTGGCGAAGGCTGGATTGTCAGCGTAGATAACATGGAAGATGTTATCGGTGGTCACATTTGGATTGCTTTAATCTGTATCTCTGGTGGTATTTGGCACATTTTCACCAAGCCTTTTGGTTGGGCGCGTCGTGCGTTCATCTGGTCTGGTGAAGCTTACCTATCCTACAGCTTGGGCGCGTTGTCCTTAATGGGCTTCATTGCTTCTTGCATGGTTTGGTACAACAACACCGTTTACCCCAGCGAATTCTTCGGCCCTACTGGCCCTGAAGCTTCTCAAGCTCAAGCTTTAACCTTCTTGATTCGTGACCAACGCTTAGGTGCTAACGTCGGTTCTGCTCAAGGCCCTACAGGTCTGGGTAAATACTTGATGCGCTCTCCTACAGGTGAAATCATCTTCGGTGGTGAAACCATGCGCTTCTGGGATTTCCGTGGCCCTTGGTTAGAGCCTCTACGTGGGCCTAACGGTCTTGACCTAGAAAAAATCAAGAATGATATTCAGCCTTGGCAAGCTCGTCGTGCTGCTGAATACATGACTCACGCTCCTCTGGGTTCTTTGAACTCTGTAGGTGGTGTGGCTACCGAAATTAACTCCTTCAACTACGTATCTCCTCGCGCGTGGTTGGCAACTTCTCACTTCGTCTTAGGTTTCTTCTTCCTCGTAGGTCACTTGTGGCACGCTGGTCGCGCTCGTGCTGCTGCTGGTGGTTTCGAGAAAGGTATTGACCGTGAGAATGAACCAGTAATGTTCATGAATGATCTTGACTAGGTTCTAAACTTTAATTCATCACTGACAATCGAACGCTTTTGCGGCTCTTGTGTAACAGCAAGAGCCTTTTTCTTTAGGGAAATTCTAGATAAAAAAATATCCAAACTGTAGGGTGCGTCAGTATGAATAATCTCTTGGTATAGTTAGGTTTTCTCGCACTGACGCACCCTACTAAGCTGTTTATTTGGTATAGTTTATTTTTTGGTGTTCCCTAAAATCCAAAATCCAAAACTTGTACTGAGCTTGTCGAAGTATCCAAAATCTAAAATTTGTTGACTGTTGACTAAAGAAAACTTAACTACCACCCACATTCATTGCTGCTAACATGGCTTTTTGGCTAACATCTTTATATAGAGTCTCTAAATACTTCATCACTACGTCGCTAGAATTTAAGTTAATAGAATCATCCTCTGTTTTGCCTAAAGGAATAGCACCTAACATATCTAAAACAGTTTCATTACTTGATGGTGTAATCACTACTAAAGAAGAATCTAGTGGCTCATTATATTGCCAGCATTCATCAATTCTGACACTAGATTGATGACTATTAATTAGTTTTTGTCCATCATCTTTCTTAGTTGTTTTAACTTCTAATTTTTCGCCCCGTAATTGGCGTAAATCGCTAATAATTTGTTCTTTAGTTCTGCCTCGCAACTGGAATAAAACAAAGGGGTCTTCGCTGAATCTATCGCCTAACTGATAGTAAATTGCACCGATATGTTTACAGGGGTTAGCCTTATCAGGACAAGAACATTTACTATGAACATCACCCAAAGTGAAGGGAAATAGAGACAAACCATTAGCTGTGAATACTTCTTCAATATTTTGGGGCATTTCCCCTGCTAGTAATTTAGCGGCGAAAACAGCTTTTTTGGACATGGTTTCAATAATATAGCCCCATTCTTCATCGCTAAAAGAATCCAGAGACAGGGACACTTTATAAGGTTCGACCTCGCTACCTTGGACTTTGGCTAATACTTTCGCGCCTTTAAATTCAATGCTGAGAACGTTACCTTGACGCGCGTAGTTTCTCGCCCGTTCTAAGCGTTTTTTAAAGCGGTAGGAATCGAGTAGTTCTAGCCATCTTTGTGACCACCATTCCCGGCTTGCTTGTAGTGTTGTGTTTGTCATAATTAATTGCGAATTGCGAATTGCGAATTGGTTCAATTATTTCATCCCTGCTTGGCGTTGCAACCGCTCAACTAATTGGCGTGTCCAATCCAAACCACTATCGCGCAGGCGTTCTCGGATTGCTAGGGCAGCCTGTGCCAAGGGTAGTGCCTCTGTATAACGCCCCTCCTTTTCTAGAACCTGTGCCAGTCCTGATTGAGCCTGAGCCACCAAGTCTTGCCGTCCCACTTCCTGCGCCAATGCTAACTGACGTTCGTACCAGGAGCGGGCTTCTGTAGGTTGGTTGCGGTCAAGAGCTAGAAGTCCCAAGTTGCCGGAAAAACTTGCCTGAAGTTCTTTATTACCTAACTTTTGCGCGATCGCCAATGCTTCCTTGTAGTAGGACTCGGCGCGGTCATAGTGTTTTTGCAATCGCGCAACATTTCCAAGAGAGTTGACAGAGATCGCCTCAGTTTGTTCTTCCCCAGACTCCCGGTAAATTGCTAATGCTTCTTGGTAAAATCGCTCTGCCTCCAGCCATTCCTGGCGTTGAGCTGCAATTAGTCCTTGCAGGCGGATGGCATTAGCTTTATCACGACGGCTACCGCCCCGCTCCATAACCTCTGTCATCTGAGCCGCCCAACTTGCCGCCCGTTCTGTCTCTGCGCGATTGTAGTGAATCCAGGCAGCATTATAAGCACCCCAACCAGCATCACTCCACTGACCTAGTGCCTTTCCTGCCTGATATCGCCACTCACCCAAGCGTACCCGCTCATCCCAGTAGCCGCGAAACCAGAGGAAGTTATACAAAGCATTTTCCAAATCGATAAGCATTTGGGCAGCTTGTTTGTCTTTCAGTGTACCAGGGATGCCTGCCATTTCTCGCAGGGTTGTTGCCACACCCTCTAGGTTTTGCCATTCGGCTTCTAACTTGTCATATGTTTTGTAGTTTTCTGATCTACCCCCGTACTTCTGGGCATAGTCCACCCAGTAGCGCAGCGTCCCTACGATATCTGTTGTTTCCAAATTTGCCTTGACATAAGTGCGGGTGAGGGGGTGCAGAGCAAACCGTTCTCCATCTAAGTCATTTACCAACGATAAAGTGACTAACCGCTCCACAGAAACTTGAATCTCGGTGCTGGCTAAACCTGTAGCATCTGCCAGGACTTCAGTTTTGGCTGGTGTGAGGAACACAGACAGGGCAGATAGAACTTTGCGATCATTTGGAGTGAGAGTTTCGGCAGCATCAGCAAACAGAAACCCATAGAGATCAGGGGATTTAGCCGCATTCCGCAACCGCTCCAGGGCAAGATTAATAGAGTAGCCTTTGTGTGCCACCTGTCCCAAAGTCCAATCTAGGGCTAGGGGGTTGCCACCAGCCGCTTCATACAAAGCAATTAAAGTCTGTCGTGTCGTAGCCTTTAGTTGCTCACCTAGACGGGGGTTTTTCCTACCCTTTTCTCTCATTAATTCCAAAGCATCCGCCGCAGAAAGTCGGTCTAAACGAATTGTGAGTGCGCTTTCTCCGGTGCGGCGGCGGCTGGTGATGATGGCTTTGTTGGGGTTGGGTAACTTCCGCACAAACTCGGCAATCATATCACGTTCTTCTGGGTTCAGTGTTTCCAGGTTGTCCCAAATCAACAGTGTGCGCCGTCCTCGCAGGGCATCTAAAAGGGCGCGGCGGCGTTCTGTTGCATCAGTCATTTTGACAATCTCAGCCTGTCCCAACACTCTAGCAAATTCTCGACAAAAGCTATCCAGAGAAGACAAGGCCAGGGTTTCTTCCCGCACTCCCTCGGCTGTCAGCCAGGTAGTTTTAGCAGACACGAACAGGTAAGCGTCAAACATCGCTTGCTGACGGGCAAGGTGTGCTACCTCCAGTGCCAATGCTGTTTTGCCCATACCCCCAATCCCATCGATGGTCACACCCCAGCCCCGTTCCTCTGGTGAGAGTGCTTCTAAGCAACGTTGCATCTCTGGTTTGCGTCCGACAAATACATCATTATAGCGGGGTAGATTATCGGGTAAATTGGCTGGTTGATGTCCTTGTAATTGGCTTAATCTTGCTTTTAAGCTAGCGACTTCCTGGCGTTTCTCCTCTAGTTGCACCTTGAGGTGAGCCGGAATAGTCAAGTTGGTATAGCCTGCCCCCTGCTGTTCCAAAACTTGTAATATCATCTGAGCAGTAGAAAGCATTTGTTCCAAGTTTGTGCGCTCTTCCATAGCAGCCTGCGGAAATTACTTACTCTGTTTTTCTCAGTCTAGCTTCTAACTCTGCTACTTCTTGACGTTTTTCTTCTAGTTGAATCCGCAGATGAGCAGGTATAGACAGTTTGTCAAATCCAGCAGCTTGCTCTTCTAAAATTTGTAGTGAGCGACGTGCCATTGCTAGTGCAGGTGTTACCAGTTGTTCATCTGTCATGATTTTAGGCAAGTCTGGGGTTGTGGTAAATTTCCCTAGTCCCTTTCCTCCGCACAACATGGCTATGGGGAAATCTTCCATTGCTGTATCAAAAAACGGGGTTTGTTCTCTTTTACATAAGTTTCTGGCACTCTCTCGTACGGTTTTACCTAAGTGGTTAATCAAGTTGGAAAGCATAACTTTGGCATCCCCTGCTTGATTCGCTGCTCCCTTTAACGCCTCAATGAGATGATAAGTGTAAATGCTCATACTGCCATCAGGACGTATGTAAGAACTTTGATTTCCCCTGGAGGAAGTAAATACTGCCCTGCCTTCACCTTGCTTGAGTGCTTCGACTACGCCCTTGGGTAAGGCTGTGGGGATAAAGTCAGCAGGTAATTCTCCTCCTTTGGATGTAGCCATCCCTTCTGCATGACAACTGTCAATGACTACCCACAACCGTTTTGCTGGAATTTGCCGCAGGGCTTGAGTTAATGCTTCGGCAGATAGCGCGGTGTTAGGAATGTCATCGCAATTAATGTCATATTGCACCAAATAATAAGACTGAGTTGATAAGTCTAAATAACCATGCCCAGAGTAATAAATTACTATTGTTGCGTCTTGATCACTAGCAGCTTTTTCTTGTAGCCACGTTAATTCATCTAAAATTGCCGTGCGTGTTGTCTGCTCATTCTGCAATAAACGAATATGTTCTGCATCGTCTAAGTAAGCACAATAGTTTGGGTCGATTAACACGTTTTTTAAAGCTTGTACATCTTTAATTGTTGCAGGCAATTGGCTCACTCTAGAATCGGCTGTTTTACCAACTCCAATTAACAAGGCGTAACCGTGAGCAAAGTGGTTTGATGGCATAGCACAGGGGTATGATGTTTTTCCCCTAATATTGCATATTTTGAACGCAAAGGGGCGCAAAGGTAAACGCGGAGGGGCGCGGAGAGAGGAGGCGATGATTTTTGTTCTTTATTCTGTCTCTTCTTCGATGACTGCGTTACGGTCTAATATTAATAAGTTCCGTAGTTGGTCTGTGTCTAGTTCTGTTAACCATTCTTCGCCTGCACCTACTACTTGTTCTGCTAGTTGTTTTTTGCTTTCAATCATGTCATGAATTTTTTCTTCTAATGTGCCGGTGCAAACGAACTTATGTACTTGTACATTACGGGTTTGACCAATGCGAAATACTCGGTCTGTGGCTTGATTTTCTACGGCTGGATTCCACCATCTATCAAAGTGGAATACATGATTGGCTCTAGTTAAATTTAAGCCGACACCGCCAGCTTTGAGGGATAAAATCATGATTGGCGGCCCTTGGGGATCGTGTTGGAAACGGTCAATCATTTCTTCCCGTTGCTTTTTGGTGGTACTCCCATATAAAAAGAAGATTTCGCGTCCAAGATGCTTTTCTAAGTGGGGTTTGAGGAGTTTACCCCATTCGGCAAATTGGGTGAAAATGAGGGCGCGATCGCCTTCTTCTAACGCCTCTTCTAACATCTCTTCTAGCCGTTGCAATTTGGCTGAATTGTGTTGTGCTAAGTCCGCTTCTTTTAAATACTGGGCTGGATGATTGCAGATTTGTTTGAGCTTAATTAATAAAGCTAAAATCATGCCCCGACGTTGCAATCCCTCGGCTGATTCAATTTCAGCTAATGATGTTTCTACTACTTTTTGATACAGTGCGGCTTGTTCTGGAGATAAACCACAAAAAACTGTCATTTCTTGTTTTTCTGGCAAGTCTTGAATAATTTCACGGTCTGTTTTGAGCCGACGTAAAATAAAAGGCTGCACCAAAGCACGCAATTGATTTAAAGATGCTGCATCACCGTATTTTTCAATCGGCATAGCAAAGCGGCGTTGAAAGAATTGCTTGTTACCTAAATATCCGGGGTTGAGAAAATCTAAAATTGACCATAATTCTTGTAGTCTATTTTCTACGGGCGTACCCGTTAAAGCAATACGAAATGTTGATTCTAGTTGTCTGACTGCTTGGGATTGTTTGGCTTCAGCATTTTTCACATTTTGGGCTTCATCCAGCACAATTATTTGCCAATCAACTGTCTGTAAAGATTTTAAATCACGGTGAATTAATGAATAACTAGTAATCACTAAATCATGCTTCTTGACTGCTTCTTGAAATGTCTTATCTTTGGGACGTTTATCACCGTGATATTGCATAACTTTCAGAGTTGGGGCAAATTTTTTCACCTCCCTTTCCCAGTTTCCTAACACAGAAGTCGGACAAACAAGTAATGTGGGCTTTTCTAATATATCTTGTTCTTTTAGGTATAAAAGAAATGCTATGAACTCAACAGTTTTACCGAGTCCCATGTCGTCTGCAAGACACGCACCTAAACCCCAACGTTCTAGAAAAGCTAACCAAGCTGCGCCTCTTTCTTGATAAGGCCGTAACTGTCCTTGGAAGTCTTTTGGTGTGGGTAAAGGTGCAACTGCTTGATTATTAGTCAGCGCGCCAATTAATTCTTGTAAAGCCCCAGATGCTTCAAAGCTAACGACTGGTAACTTTTCAATTACTTGCGTATCTCCCGTACTCAAACGTAAAGCATCTTCCAAAGATAAAGACATTTGTTCTTTTCGAGATGCAAAGAAATTTTGCGCTGTTTTAATATCTTGGGGACGCAATTCCACCCATTCGCCGTTAATTTCTACTAAGGGACTATTTAACGCCACTAAGCGATCAAATTCGGCTTTAGAAATTGTCTGTCCACCGATCGCTAATTGCCACTGAAAATTTAATAAACTTTGTAATCCTAGTCTTCCCTGTTTTTTCTTGGAAGTTTCGGCGGAAATTTTTAACCCCAAGCGGTTCGCCCAGCCTTCGCGGTTGGCTAAACTTGGCGGTAAAATCACACCCAAACCACTATCTTCAAATCGCCAAGCCACGGCTTTGATAAATTCATAGGCTTGGATGGGGGTGAGGTGACAAAATTGGGGTGATTCTGTTTCTAAACTGGGTGCGATCGCGGGATACAATCGAGAAGCTAACCCTAAACCCCGTAATAACGCTTCCTGGGGTTGGTCAATGGTACGATTTTGATAAACTAATTGCTCAACGGGATGTTGCCAAATTGTCGCAGCATCTACTAAATATTCTGGATTATCAGCTGCTTGCAAAAAATACGCCAATGTCCAATCAGTTTTTCCCTCATCAGGCGCAAGCAACTGAAAACAAGCACGAAATTGATTTTTAGTGGCTAATTGATATTGTAGCGGCATCGTCCAAGCTTTTAAGGCTGCTTCTAGCCGTTCTACCCCAATTACATCTGCATTGACTGCACCAGATGCAGCCGTTAAAGCCTGCAACCATTGACGCACAGGTAATGGTAAAGCCGCCATCACCCTGGGTTCAAGTAGCGTTTGATTTCCTATCATTTCTCGCACTTGAGCATCAATTACACTGTTGAGAAACGATAAAATTAATTCCTGTGGTTGACAAGGAAAGTCCACATACATTGGTGACTGACTAATTTCTCCCCCAGTCCCCAGTCCCCGATAAATCCGACAAACTAACGGCATTTTTGCCGCAAACTTTTCTAATCGCGTTCCATCTATGGCACTATCTAAAAGCACTTGCCATTGAGCAGTAAAATTCCCATTAACTGGTCGTTGGATAATGGGTAAAAACTTAGAACGGGAAATTAAATCTAAACTCCAACGGGCAATTTGTGACCAAAAACGTAAATCTCCACCTAAAAATGTATCTTCTCCATTGACGATATTTAAAGGTAAAGAGGTGAGAAAGTTAGTTGCGGTTAGAGGTGAAAGACAAAAACCTTCGACTAACCAAGGTTGCAAGTATGGTTTGGTATCAGGTGTTGATTCTACAGCCGCCGAGTGTACAGGCGCAATTAATGCTGTTTCCTCCTGGGTGATTTCTAAAATCTGCGTCGGGAGATTAATGATTTGAGAATGGCTTGGTAAATTGATTTTTTTAGCAGTTGCAGCTTTAGTACCTGATTTCTGTGCTGTTTGAGTGTTAAAGTCTGCAATTGGGAACTTTTCAGCAATCAACCACTCGCTTAACTCTGCTGCTGTCATCGCTAAAGGATGGAGTGGTAATTCACTAAAATTTACATTTACTCGCGGCGATCGCCAAGTTTCACCCCAAATAAATAAACAATTTTCCTGATCTTTTAATAACCAACTACCATGTAAAATCGCCATTTTTTAATTACTCAGACCTTAATATTATTAAATTTATGAAAGATTTTTGGTGTTTTTCTCAAGAATTGCCATTATTACCAAACTAATATATTTATTTTGAGTAAAAAATTAATATTATTAATCATTGTTTAAACTCTATATTTAATTAATATAAGAAATCAGTAATATATACTGTAAAAATACAAATTATTGTTAAGATAATATTCCCTGCTTCTTCAATTCCAGCCACACAACATTAGTAAAGTTATTGTCTATCCCAAATAATAGCTCTATTCTTGTGGTACTGTACTAGTTATTTTTACTCAGTACCTAAAATTGGCTCAACGCCCTGCTACCGCTAACAGCACTCAAGAGGTGTTGGGCCTGGCTTTAGACAACTTGTTGCTATTTGTTATGTAATAGAAGCCAGCCAGAGGGCATAAATGTTAGGATTGCCACAGAGAGAGAATAAAGAAAGAGAAGGAAAAAAAGCTGAATGGCAGAATTTGAGAAGTCAATATCCTTCGATGGAAGGGATATTCGACTGAAGGTAGGCTTACTAGCACCGCAAGCCGGTGGGTCTGTGTTGATAGAATCAGGGGATACAGCTGTTTTGGTAACAGCTACGCGATCAGCAGCCAGAGAGGGCATTGATTTCCTTCCCCTGACAGTAGATTACGAAGAAAGACTATATGCAGCTGGGAGAATTCCTGGTGGGATCATGCGCCGGGAAGGTCGTCCACCAGAAAAAGCCATTCTGACCAGCCGTTTGATTGACCGTCCCTTGCGTCCTTTGTTCCCTTCATGGTTGCGGGATGACTTGCAAGTTGTGGCGTTCACCATGTCAATGGATGAACTAGTACCACCAGATGTATTAGCCGTGACAGGTGCTTCTATTGCCACTTTGATTGCGAAAATTCCCTTCAATGGGCCGATGGCAGCAGTACGGGTAGGTTTGGTAGGTGATGATTTTATCATTAACCCCACCTATGCAGAAATCGAAGCGGGAGATTTGGATTTGATCGTAGCTGGTTCACCACATGGTGTGATCATGGTGGAAGCAGGCGCGAATCAACTGCCAGAGCGAGATATTATTGAAGCGATTGATTTTGGCTACGAAGCCGTGCGCGATTTAATTAAGGCGCAACAAGATTTAGTAGCGGAACTCGGTTTGGAATTTGTGCAGGAAGCACCACCAGAGGTAGACCAAACCTTGGCAAATTATATTCGCGATCGCGCCAGCGATGAAATTAAGAAAATTTTGGCTCAGTTTGATTTAGGCAAAACCGAACGCGATAACGCGTTAGATGCCGTTAAAGAAAATATTGCCACAGCGATCGCTGAACTACCAGAAGAAGATCCCATCCGCGTTGCTGCTCATGCTGATAGCAAAGCTTTGGGTAACACTTTCAAAGACATTACTAAATACTTCATGCGCCGTCAAATCGTTGAAGATAACGTGCGTGTGGATGGTCGCAAACTGGATGAAGTTCGTCCTGTTTCCTGCCAAGTTGATGTCCTACCCAAGCGCGTCCACGGTAGCGGCTTATTTAATCGCGGACTCACCCAGGTACTATCCGCCTGTACCCTTGGTACTCCTGGCGATGCCCAAAACCTTAACGACGACCTCCAAACCGACCAATCTAAACGCTACCTACACCACTATAATTTCCCCCCCTTCTCCGTCGGGGAAACCAAACCATTACGCGCCCCTGGTAGACGCGAAATTGGTCACGGTGCATTAGCTGAACGGGCAATTTTACCAATATTACCGCCCAAAGAACAATTCCCCTACGTTATTCGCGTAGTGTCGGAAGTGCTTTCTTCTAACGGTTCTACCTCAATGGGTTCTGTGTGCGGTTCTACCCTAGCGTTAATGGATGCAGGTGTACCCATTATTAAACCCGTTAGCGGTGCAGCGATGGGTCTGATTAAAGAAGGCGATGAAGTCCGAGTCCTCACCGATATTCAAGGCATTGAAGACTTTTTGGGTGATATGGACTTTAAAGTCGCCGGCACAGATACAGGGATTACAGCCTTACAAATGGACATGAAAATCTCTGGTTTATCTTTAGATGTCATCGCCCAAGCTATTCACCAAGCCAAAGCTGCTAG
Organism: Aliinostoc sp. HNIBRCY26; assembly: GCF_050235535.1. Lineage (GTDB taxonomy): Bacteria > Cyanobacteriota > Cyanobacteriia > Cyanobacteriales > Nostocaceae > Trichormus. The sequence goes on along the minus strand of NZ_CP189852.1, from coordinate 2,912,553 downwards.
GTTGCACATTCTCGAAAAAATGCTGCAAACCATAGAAACACCACGCAGCGAAACCTCACCCTATGCGCCGCGTCTGTTGACTATCAAGATTGATCCAGACATGATTGGTCTAGTCATTGGGCCTGGTGGTAAAACCATCAAGGGAATTACTGAAGAGACTGGTGCTAAAATCGACATCGAAGATGATGGTACAGTTACCATTTCTGCGGTAGATGAAAATAAGGCTAAACGGGCGCGTAATATCGTTCAAGGCATGACTCGCAAATTGAATGAGGGCGATGTTTATGCTGGACGTGTGACACGGATTATACCAATTGGTGCTTTTGTGGAATTCCTCCCTGGCAAGGAAGGAATGATCCATATTTCTCAACTTGCTGATTATCGTGTAGGCAAGGTAGAGGATGAGGTAGCCGTAGGCGATGAAGTCATTGTCAAAGTGCGCGAAATTGACAATAAAGGAAGGATTAACCTCACACGCTTGGGTATTCACCCAGACCAGGCAGCAGCAGCACGGGAAGCTGCGGCAGTAAACCGTTAAAATCGATGGGGATTTTAGATAATATCTAAAATCCGCGATGCCTTTTCGGTAGGCATCGCCGCCAAGTTTTTGATTACCTTGAAATACAGCGACTAAATCAGGCCACATTCTCACCAAAATCCTCAGATTGTGAGTTTGTCGATCGCGACGAAGTTTGGTAAATAAAAGATAGCTGCAATGGTTAGCTTTTGTTCCATACTTAACACCAAGCATTGTGAGTGCTAAACGTTTGCCCGAAACTACCGCCCACGTCAAAATCACTCGCCAATCCTGGCAACACGGCTTCCTAGAAGGTGAAGTGAGTGCAGGTGATTTTGAGTGGCATTTTCAATGGAATTTTCGTCTGGGAGAACTTTCCGTTAAACCTTCCCAGGGTCGTGCTTTAATCAAAGAACCTCTAGGACGATTTTTGGAACAGCAAGATTATCAACTAGAACCAGGAGGAGATTACGCGTTTACTATTCGCGCGCAATTGTGAGGAGGGGATTGGGGATCGGGGACTGGGGATTGGGGATTGGGGACTGGGGATTGGGAACAGATAGGCGTATGTTTTTTGGTTCATTTAGCTAAAACTTAAGCAAATAAGCATTTTTCTTTTTACCTTTTGCCTTTTACCTTTTACCTTTTACCTTTCTATTCCGTAAGTCGGCTTAAATATCTTTCGATTAACAGAATTGCAACTATGTCGTCTATGGGGCGTGGTGGTTGGCGCATTCCTTGTGGGATCAGTTTTGTGAGTCCTTGGGGTGGGTACATCTGCCAATAGCGATCGCGTGCTTCTAAGGTAGAATAACGCTCATCCACCAAAACAATATTGACAGCTTCGACTAATTCTTGTTGTAGCTGCTGTTTCCAGCGTTTGGCTGTGGTTTGATTGCCCATGACCAATAAGGAAACAGGGAATCTTTGTCTGAGTATATTAATAGTAGCGATCGCTTCTGGGGAGGGTACGACCTGATGATAATGTAGTTGCCGATCTAATCCCATGATGGCTACACCACATTTATCTTTACCAGGGTCAAAACCTAAAATTACTGGTTGTGTTGGCGAAAACTCATTAGAAAACATAAACTTTATTCCCCAGTCCCCAGTCCCTAATACCCAGTCCCCAATCCCCTTTTAAGTGCTTAAAACCACTTTGCCATTTTGAATTGCTACTAATTTTACTCTTAATGGCCCGGATGTATAAGTATTTTCTGCTGCTACGGCTTTAATTTCTATTGGTTGTTCTAATTGTCGTAATAGAGAAACAAAACGGATAAAAGTCCCATCGATTTGTACGCTTTCGACAATACCCGCATTCCTGGCACGAAATTGGGATGCTGAAATTAATAAATCTAATCTTTGCCTTAACTCATAGGAGGTCATGTTTTTCAGGTCGGCTGTGGTTGTCGCCAGTACCTCACCTTCAGAAAATACTAAAACATTTCTAGCGGCATCAGCGAAAAATTCTATTTGCTTTTCTCCCCTGACATAATTACCAGCAGAGAAAATTCTGACTACATATTCTCGTCCATCACTAATTTGCTTGATCAGTGGTTCTATCCTGTCGGGAGTCACACGCAATAATTGTGTATTGGCGGGAGTTCCAGGTTCGGCTAGTTCGATGCTAGCATTGCGGTTGGCTTCTTGGAGTAGTTGCGAAACTAATTGCTGGGGTGTGACTTCTCGACTGATACGCACTACCGCCGCCGCCAGCACTTGACCCCGCACTAAGGCTAATTTACCCAAGCGCAAGTCGCGATATGACTGGTAATACTTCTCCAATCTCGCCACTTCTTGCTCTAGATAATCCTGTTGTTTTTCTAATTCTTTGAGTAAAGATTCACGTTTAGCAATTACTTGTTCTCTTTGGGCAATTTCTAAGTTGCGTTTTTGGATGAGTTTATCTAGTTGATCAATTTTGATATCGCGTTGTTTAATAGCCTGTAGACGATTGTTCAGTTCGCGATCGCGTTCTTCTATGGCTTGTTTGCGGTTACTCAATTCGCGATCGCGTTCTTCTATGGCTGTTTGACGTTCAGCGATTTGAGCAATTAAGCGTCTGCGTTCTGTCTCTAGTTGAGTGACGACTGTTTGTAACCCTTTTCTTTGGGAGTACAGGCTTTTGAGTTCGTTTTGGGTGCGCTGGAGTTTTGTTTGGGTTTGCGCCAAGTCTTGCTGCGCTGTTAATTTCTCTTTTTTGGTAATGTCTAATGCTTGATTGGCTTGGTTGCGTTGTACTTCTGCTTGAGTTTTCTGTTCTTCTGTGACTTTAAGTTGTTCTCGTTTCTGTCTGAGGTCTTTGAGGATATCTTCTAGCTCAAAAACTCCCTTTCGCAAACCATCATCAACTAAAAATAGAATGGCGAGAGTAGTGGCTGCTGTCAACACACCACTGAAAATCGTTACTAGTACAGCCGTGTTTTTGGGACGCAGCTTAAATAGAGAGAGGCGTGCTTTGCCAACCCTGGTGCCGATGCGATCGCCAACGGTGGCAATTACGCCTCCCAAAATTAAAATTGCTGCAATCAGGATGTACCCGGTGGTCATCTTCAGCTACCGAAATGTTTCCAGATACAGCCCACTTCTTTCATTGACACTCCCCATAACTATGAAACTCTCACGATTAATCATCTATCTCCAGCAGTATTCACAGACTGTTGAGATTGTCTAATTATTTTCCTTCAGCATAAATTTGTGGGCTGTACAACCCATAGGAATGCGGTCATTGGTGTGTGGAGGATGGGGAAGTCGGCAATGGCTAAAGTTGCTCAATATCTGAGATTCACTGCCAACTACAGGTGTGATATAGAGCAATATAGCACAAGACTATCTCCCCCCCAATCCCCTTGATAAGAGGCAGGGGGCAGGGGGAAAGGTACAAAACGAACTTCGTTCCGCTTCGCTAACACCCCTTGTGGGTGGTTTTTCTCCCCTGCTCCCTGCTCCCCTGCTTCTTCATGTTATGTGAACTGTCGGCTGAGAGTCACGGGTTTATGCACAGTAATCTTCTTTTTGTGAATGGAAATCATCTTTTTCTCACGTAGATCCCCTAGTAATCTAGTCACGGTGACGCGAGTTGAACCAATGGCTTCTGCGATCGCTTGGTGAGATAGTTTTAAATCAATCGTGATGCCATCAGCGCAAGGAATCCCGAAATCGCGACACAGAATTAACAGAAAACTAATCAACCTTGAACCCATATCTCGGTGAGCTAAGGTTTCAATCATCATTTCTGTTTGCAAAATTCGCGAAGATAAACCCCGCAGCATTAACATTGATAATTCTGGATTCTCTTTGAGTGCTTGCTCTACTTGTTCAATGGGTGCAGAGAGCAATTCTACAGGAGTAAATGCCACCGCATGGTAAAACCGATCAGATTTATTCCCTGTCAATAAAGACAGCACTCCAAAAACGCTATTTTCCCGCAGTAGTGCAACTGTAATTTCTTCTCCTGCCTCATACACCCTGGAAAGCTTCACTGCGCCTTTCAAAAGGAAATAGACTCGCTCGGCAGGATCTCCAGGAAAAAAGATCGTTTTATTGCGTTCAAACGTTTCGACAACTGGCGGAAAAGCTCCAGTTGCCATTTGACGAAAAACATTTGCTAGGGCCTTATCTTGTGTCACGATCATCTCCCTTCCCCTACCCAATGCCGGAATAACAAAAAAGTAAAAACTAATTACCTAAGAATACACCTGAAAATTCAATAAAGCACCGTTAACCCAACTGTACTTTCCTATACTCCAACCCATAACTTCATAGCTATTTGTTTATAATGATACCTAATTTTTGCATTTTTTAGCTAGCAATTCTTGATAGATACTTCTGCTTAATAGAACTATCAGGTTTTTCAACTAAAAACTTAAGTAATCTTGAAAATATCTTAAGGAATAATATGTATTTTAAACCTCAAAATCATCATTCCTAATCATCATTTTTGCCCATCCTGTATAAAAACAAGACCAACAAGCCCCAGATTCTAGTATGCTCATGAAGACAGGAGACGGAAAGTTAAGGGAAATAAGGATCATCAAAAATCATACCCAGTCCCCAATCCCTAGTCCCCAGTCCCCAGTCCCCAATCCCTAATTTCATCAACCGATCACATCCAAGGTTTCTATGCTGAATCTGAATGGAAAAAATGCTCTGGTTACAGGTATTGCCAATAATCGCTCCATTGCTTGGGGAATTGCCCAACAACTACACGCCGCAGGTGCAAATCTTGGCATTACCTATCTACCGGATGACAAGGGCAAAATGGAGAAGAAAGTTGCTGAACTAGTAGAACCTCTCAACCCCAGCTTATTCCTTCCCTGTAATGTCCAAAATGAGGAACAGATTCAATCTACCTTTGATACCATTCGCGATCAGTGGGGCAGACTAGATATTTTGATTCATTGTTTAGCTTTTGCTAACAAAGATGATTTAACCGGAGATTTTAGTCAAACTTCTCGTACTGGCTTCGCTACGGCTTTAGAAATTAGTACCTATTCACTAGTACAGTTAAGCGGCGCAGCTAAACCATTAATGACGGAAGGAGGAAGTATTATTACTCTGACCTATTTGGGTGGTGTGAGAGCAGTTCCCAATTACAACGTTATGGGCGTGGCTAAGGCTGGATTGGAAGCTAGTGTACGGTATTTAGCATCAGAACTCGGCCCCCAAAATATTCGCGTGAATGCCATTTCCGCCGGGCCTATTCGCACTTTAGCCTCTAGTGCTGTGGGCGGAATTTTAGATATGATTCACCATGTAGAAGCAGTTGCTCCCTTACGTCGTACCGTTACCCAAACAGAAGTCGGTAACACAGCAGCTTTCTTAGCTAGTGACTTGTCTAGTGGGATCACCGGACAAGTGATTTACGTTGATTCAGGATATGAAATCATGGGAATGTAAAAAAAGTCAAAAGTAAAAAGGCGAAAGGAAAAAGAAAATAAAAGAATCTTTTAACAGTTAACGTTGATCAAGTGATTGATACCTGATAACTGTGTTTTAACTTTTATTTTTTCCATTCCCAATCCCCAATCCCCAATCCCCAATCCCCAGTCCCTAATCTCTATGCAAATCAGCGATTATCCCCAAGTTAATTTCTCTTCAGTCCCTCGCATTGCTTCCGTACATCGCACCACTGGTGAAACTGATGTACAAGTGAGCATCAACTTAGATGGTAGTGGTATTTGCAAAGTCGAAACGGGTGTTCCGTTTTTGGATCATATGCTGCATCAGATTGCTTCCCACGGCTTAATTGATTTGGAGGTGAAAGCTACAGGAGACTGGGAAATTGATGACCACCACACTAACGAAGATGTGGGTATTACCTTGGGTCAGGCTTTACATAAAGCTTTGGGTGATAGAAAAGGTATTGTCCGCTTTGGTAATTTTTTAGCTCCTTTAGATGAGGCGTTAGTCCAAGTAGCACTAGATTTTTCTGGTCGTCCCCACCTCAGCTATGGTTTAACCATTCCTACCGAACGGGTGGGGACTTACGACACCCAATTGGTGCGAGAATTTTTTGTGGCATTAGTCAACCACAGTCAAATGACGCTGCACATTCGTCAGTTAGATGGTATTAATTCCCATCACATCATTGAAGCGACATTTAAAGCCTTTGCTAGAGCAGTACGCATCGCTGTGGAAGTTGATCCCCGTCGTGCTGGGACTATTCCTAGTTCTAAGGGTGTGCTGTGAGGCTGATTCATCAGGTTTCTGATGATGTGAATCAATTAAATAGAGAAAATCAAATTTTGGGGTGTAAATTTTTGCACCCCTATATGTTTTATTTATAAATTGAACCTAAAACTTTAGCTTTGACTAAAGTAATTTTCAATTATTCCTTAGTTGAAAACTTTAATCCAAAATCCAAAATTTTTTAAATCCATTCATCAATAATTAACTATGGAAGCAAACGTTTTTACTGCGGTTATCTTACCTATAGCCTTGGCTATCATGATGTTGGGAATGGGTTTATCTCTTGTACCGGAAGATTTTCAACGGATCAGGAAATATCCCAAGGCTGTGTCAGTTGGCTTAATTAGTCAGTTAGTGTTCTTACCTGCGATTGGCTTTGTGATTGCGAAAGTGATCCCTATGGAACCTGCGATCGCAGTCGGACTAATTATCGTCGCAATATGTCCTGGCGGCCCCTCCTCAAACGTTATTACATATTTGGCTAAGGGTGATGTTGCTCTTTCCGTGACACTGACTGCGGCTAGCAGTGTGATTACAGTATTTACAATTCCCGTTTTGGCTAACCTAGCCTTACAGCACTTCATGGGACAAACAGCCGCGATCGCGCTTCCCATTGTCTCAACCATCACGCAAATTTTCCTGGTGACAATTTTACCCGTAGTCTTGGGGATGACTTTAAAACAAATATTCCCAGACGTTGCCCGTCGTCTAGAAAAAGTCACCAGTAAATTAGCGATCGCCTTACTGGCAACAATTATTCTCTTGTTGGTAATTCGCGAGTGGAATCGTCTCCCTGGCTTCATTGTGCAAGTTGGAGTCGGCGTTGTTCTCTTAAATACCCTTGCAATGGCAGCAGGATTTTATACTAGTAAACTCTCAAAATTAAATCCTGCCCAACAAATCTGCATTGCGATTGAAGTCGGCCTGCAAAATGGGACACTTGCCCTAGCAATTACCGCCGGACTACTCAAAAATCCCGACATGGCAGTCCCAGCAGCAGTTTACAGTTTATTCATGAACATTACAGGGTTTATGGCAATTGGTTATGGCAGAAAACTAGCTGCGATCGCCCCAGTGCAAAAACCCATAGAGAGTAAGGTTTAGATTGGGGACTGGGGACTGGGGATTGGGGATTGGGGATTGGGGATTGGGGAACAGAGGAAAAATACTAATGAGTAATGAGTAATGACTATTGACTATTGACTATTGACTATTGACTATTGACTATTGACTATTGACCATTGACTATTGACTATTAACCACTTGGAGCCGATCGCAGTTATCCTATTGAGTAACTTGTTACCAACGCTGTGTTAATTCAACTGAGATGAAATCTGTTAAAGACACTGCTGATGCTCAATTGACTACTGAAGATGTTCCGCCAGTAGTTATCACTTCCGGTTTAAGAAAGGTATATCGTACAGGCTTTTGGATGAATCAACAGGTTGTCTCCCTCAAAGGCTGTTCTTTGACGGTTTATCAGGGTGAAACTTTTGGTTTACTGGGGCCGAATGGAGCAGGGAAAACTACTCTGTTAAAATTGCTACTAGGAATTATCCGCCCTAGTGCTGGTAGAGGTTTACTGTTGGGTCAACCTTTAGGCGATCGCCAAGTTAAACAACACATCGGCTATTTAAGTGAAAACCCTTATTTGTATGAGTATCTTACAGGCTGGGAGTTTTTAGAGTTAGCCGCCGGTTTATTTGAGATCCCTGCGAGTGTGCAACGTCAACGCATTCCCGAACTACTGGATTTAGTGGGTTTATCTCAAACTGATGCACGCAAAAAACAGATGCGTCGCTACTCGAAAGGAATGTTACAACGGGTGGGGATGGCGCAGGCTTTGATTAATGACCCAGAATTAATCTTTCTAGATGAGCCAATGTCAGGACTAGATCCTTTAGGACGTTACCGGATGCGGGAAATTATTTTGTCGCTCAAAGCTGCCGGTAAGACGATATTCTTTAATAGTCATATTTTGAGTGAAGTGGAACAGATTTGCGATCGCATCGCTATTTTGTCCCAAGGTGAATTAGTCTGTGTAGGTTCTCTAGGGGAACTATTAGGCCAAGATGAAACATATCATGTCAAAGGTGAGGGTGGCGATTGGGCAATTCTCAAAAAATGGCTACCTAGTATAGTTTTTGAACCTGACGGTTCTTGGCATGGTGTCTTACAAGGTGATTACTATGATTTTCTCTCTAGTTTGCGCTTGATGGATGGCAAGATTATTACACTTAATTTATCTCGCCAATCTTTAGAAGAGTTTTTTATACAACAAATTAGTCAAAAATCAGGGAACAGGGAATAGAAAATAAACAACAGGGAAAAATTTATCAATCTCTTATTGTGTGTTTTTTGACTAAAATCACATATTAGGGATAAAAATCTGCTGTATATTTATTGTCCTGAATTATTCAAATGTATAACCTTAGATGGGTTTACAAGTAACTAATTAAAAATATAAATTGCTCAAGTGATTACATCTTGGTTGACATAATATTTAGCTGTCATTTAAACACTAATAGCTTTGATTAATTAGGAGATATATAAGTTGTTTTTGCTACATTAACCAAAACTAGAGATCATATAAGATTTGCGCTTGAATACTTGACAAAACTAGCTTCTAAAATGATTGATCTCCGTTCCTATTTCACTGTTACCTACTCCAGCAGGTCATTTAAAACGTCAATCAAATCCATAGATTCCATTGTGCTTCATTAAAAATTCAACAACCTAGTCAAAATATTCTTCCGGAAAAGAAGGCTTTTTTAGGAAAATGAGATTGTCGGGAAACCTAAATACTTAAGTATAGTCAAGATTAAAATGTTTAGACAATACTTTAACACTTGTAGTCTCAGAGTCTAAGGTAAATATGGTTAACGCAGGTTCGCTGAAATTTCTAGCCCAGCCAGCTGTGGGTGCAGCTTTATTAACAGCTGTTCATCTCATTTTGCCGTCTGCCAGTTTAGCTCAGGGACAGCCAGTATTTCCCAATCCCCAAACAGTACCTCGGATTAACCAACCCGTATCCACGCCTATCCAACAACCAGATACAAATTATCTGTTAGGTGGTGGAGACCTCATCCGTGTCAATGTTTTTGAAGTGCCTGAATATACGGGTGAATATCAAATTCCGCCCGGTGGTGCAATTAACTTACCTCTAATTGGTAGCGTTTCTGTTCTGGGTTTAACCACCGAACAAGCGGCTGATATTATTACCGAAAAATATCGTAAATTTCTGAAACGTCCCCAAATTTCTATTAATCTTTTATCTCCACGCCCGATTAATATTTTGGTTGCAGGAGAAGTTACCCGTCCTGGTGCTTATACACTCAGTTTGCAAGGTGGTGCAGGTAACAATCCAGGGGTACAGTATCCCACGGTCTTAGCTGCATTGACGACAGCACAGGGAGTTACCTTAGCAGCCGATGTTACTAAAGTGCAGCTTAAACGTAAAACTGGACGTTCTGGTGAGCAATTGGTAACGCTCAATCTCAAGGAACTCATCCAAACTGGTAATACTGCCCAAGATATCACCCTACGGGATGGCGATGTGATAGTTGTGCCAACAGCCACTACTTTTAACGTGGCAGAGGCGCGCAATTTATTTGCAGCCAACTTTGCAGCCAGCCAAACTGCACCTCGCACCATCGCCATCATTGGTGAAGTTTACCGTCCAGGTTCTTACCTAGTTTCCGCAGGTTCGACAGATGGACAAAATGGCACTGCTGCTGGCTCTGGGTTGCCCAATGTGTCACGAGCTATTCAATTAGCGGGTGGGATTACATCCCAAGCTGACATTCGTAATATTAAGCTACGTCGCCCCACCAGAACAGGTTCAGAACAAACTGTAGATATTAATCTCTGGGAATTATTGAAAAATGGCGATGTCAATCAAGACGTAATCGTGCAGGATGGAGACACGATTGTCATTCCGACAGCCAAAGAAATTAGTCCAGCAGAAGCTACTCAATTAGCAACAACAACTTTATCTCCTGCCAAAATTCAAGTCGGGGTAGTGGGTGAAGTTAAACAGCCGGGAGCAGTGGAATTACAAGCGAATAGTTCCTTAAACCAAGCTCTACTAGCAGCTGGTGGTTTTAACGATGCTAGAGCGCGTAAGGGCAGTGTAGAGTTGATTCGCTTGAACCCCAACGGTTCAGTAACTAAGCGTGAGATTAAAGTTGACTTCAGTCAAGGAATTAATGACCAAACTAATCCTATTCTCCGCAATAATGATGTGGTTGTAGTTAACCGTTCTGGTCTCGCCAGAACTACTGATGGTCTCAACATCGTAGCAGGGCCTCTGGGTATTATCTTTAATATGTTGAGATTTTTCGGAATTTAATTTCAAAAACACTGATGCCAATTCGCAATTCGCAATTCGCAATTCGCAATTCGCAACGATGCTCCCGTCGCGCTACGAAGACAGCAATGGAATTTGTCCCGTTACGCTAACACAATTGAGACATCCTGACTTGACAAGGGTTTCTGAACTGGGATTTGTATCAGAATTTTAATGAATTGGTATGAGCAGTTGGGGACGGAAGTTAACTACTTTCGTCCCCATTGCTATTTTGAGAGTAATGAGTGCTGAGTAATGAGTAATGAGTAATGAGTGTTTAGTAATCAATTCCACCTTGTCTACCTTGTCCCCAGCCCCCAGTCCCCAATCCCCAGTCCCCAATCCCCAGTCCCCAATCCCCAAGCTCAACAAAAGTCTCTCAACATTTTGTGGTTTACTGGTGATGATGTCGATATAACTATAATTGTTGACTACTCAGTTTATAAAGTTACAAGTTAAAAACTCAAAACATTAGACTGAAGTGTAAAACATGGTAGTACCATGTCCTTTAAACTAAAATCTCCTTAAAAGCTAATAGGAGCATATATGGAGCCAATTATTGCTGTAGTCTTAGCACTGATAGCCTATGCCTTGGGATCTGCCAAAATCATCAATGAAGGTAATGCAGCCCTTGTGGAACGTTTGGGCAGAAAACACCGTACACTGACACCAGGTTTAAACTTTGTGGTGCCTTTGGTGGATCAGATTGTGATGGAAGATACCACACGAGAGCAGTTCATTGACATTAAACCCCAGAACATCATTACAAAAGACAATATTTATTTAGAAGTTGATGCTGTGTTGTTCTGGCGCATCAAAGATATAGAGAAAAGCTTTTACGCAATTGAAGATTTGCAAGGTTCTCTGACACAGCTAGCTACAACCACACTACGAGAAATTATTGCTCGGAATACTGTGGAAGAAACTAATGTGACAAGGGCGGAGATGGATAAAGCCATCTTAGATCAGTTGAACAGTACAACCCTTGACTGGGGTGTTGAGATTATTCGCTTAGACATTCAAAGAATTACACCACCAGAGAGTGTGCGTAAATCAATGGAAGAAGAACGCGCTGCGGAAATTAAAAAACGGGCGTTGATTACGGAAGCTGAGGCAGAAAGACAAGCTGCAATTAAGAAAGCGGAAGGAACTATGACTTCCATGCAGATTATTGCGGAAGGTTTACGTAGTAATCCTGAAAGTAAGGAAATTCTGCGGTATTTGGTGGCGCAAGATTATATTAATGCTAGCTACAGGCTAGGAGAAAGCCCAAATGCCAAGGTTGTGTTTGTAGATCCTGGTAAAAGTGGTGAATTGATGAAGGAAGTAATTGCGGAATCAACTACCACTGAAGGGAATGGGAAAAGTTCTGAACATGGTTAGGGAGTGCTGAGTGCTGAGTGTTGAGTGCTGAGTGCTGAGTGTTGGGAATCATTCACCAAACTAAATGGGTGTCGGTAAGCCAATCGCCATTCATTTTTCCAGACTCATTCGCTTGTAGTAAGGGCTTTAGCCCTGGCTGTATGCAGCTTAAATGATTCTGGAAGAGGTTACAAATCTGGGTTTTTAATCCAAAATCCAAAACTTGTACTGAGCTTGTCGAAGTATCCAAAATCCAAAATTGGGTATGATTCAGTTTCTAACTAATTTCCCTAAATATGGCATCTGCAACTAGGGAAACATCGCTGATTTCTTTGACATCATGAATGCGGAGGATATCAGCACCATTGAAGATGGCTGCACAACAAGCCGCAGCTGTTCCCCAGACTCTGGCTTTTGGATCTGGTTGATTTAAAATGCGTCCGATAAAACTTTTGCGGGAGACTCCTACTAAGATAGGACAATTAAGCGATCGCAATTCTTCTAAGCGGCGCAAAATTTCTAAGTTCTGTTCATAGTTCTTGGCAAAACCAATACCAGGATCAATGATGATTTTGGTAGGATCAATGCCTAAATCGGTGGCTATGGCTATCTGTTTAGCCAAAAAACTCGCAATTTCTTTGACTACATCCTGATAATTAGTCATTTGTTGCATTGTCTGGGGTGTCCCTTGGATGTGCATCAAGATAATGGGTACACCTAAACTGGCTGCTGTGGGTAACATTTGCTCGTCAAATGTACCGCCAGAAATATCATTAATAATATCTGCGCCAGCTTCTACAGATGCTTTTGCAATATCAGCCCTAGTTGTATCTACTGATATGGGTACAGAAATTTCTGGTCGCAATGCCTCAATAACTGGCAGCACCCTGTTGAGTTCATCTTCTAGGCTAATTTGCTCTGCTCCAGGCCTGGTGGATTGTCCACCGACATCGATAATATCAGCACCGGCTGAAACCATTGCTTGGGCTTGGGATAAAGCCGCCGCAATATTATTAAATTCACCACCATCACTAAAACTATCAGGAGTAATGTTTAATACTCCCATTAGATAGGTACGCTGTCCCCAATCGAAACAGCGATCGCGTATGATTAAACCCATAAATAAATCAAGTCGCAATGGAATCGTCCTGCTAGGGGACTTCCAATTAAAAGAATATACAATTACCTTAATGGCAAGGGGGCAGGGAGCAGGGGGAAAGTACAGTTGTTTTGAGATAAATTGGATAGTTTATTCTCTGGAAGTCGTTAGACTAACAGAAATCGGCAGTTATTGACACTACCCAATCCCCAATCCCCAATCCCCAATCCCCAGTCCCCAACTACTGATGATAATTAACAATACGAGCAAAACTCGCAGGTTCTAGACTTGCACCACCCACCAGCACACCATCAATTTCTGGTTGTGCCATAATTTCATCAATGTTGTTTGGTTTTACTGAACCACCGTATTGGATGGGAACATTGGGATTCTTTAACTGATTGCGAATCAAGCCAATGACGCGGTTAGCTTCTGTGGCTTCACAGGTGTCACCAGTACCAATAGCCCAAATTGGTTCGTAAGCAATTACTAAATTGTCTTGATCAACATTTACTAGGTCTTGTTCTAGTTGGCTGATGATCAATGATTCTGTTTCGCCAGCGTCTCGCTGTTGCTTAGTTTCGCCTACACAAAGAATGGGGGTTAAACCGTGTTTTTGGGCAGCTTTCAAGCGCAAATTCACAGTTTGGTCTGTTTCGCCAAAATATTGTCGGCGTTCGCTATGACCGACGATGACATAACGTACACCAAGTTCTACCAACATGGGGCCAGAAATTTCACCAGTGTACGCACCACTTTCTTCCCAATGGACGTTTTGCGCTCCCAATTGTACAAGGCTACCGTGTAAACTCTTGGATAAAACGCTGAGATCAGTGAACGGAGGACATAGAATCACTTCCCTTTCGGAAGGTGTTTCTTGTAAGGATGGCAGAAACCCTGTCAAAAACTCTTGTGTTTCTGCCTGGGTTTTGAACATTTTCCAGTTACCGGCAATAACGATTTTTCGCACAGGTGATTTAGTCAAGTTCTTAACGCTACTAGATGCACTTTTCAGTCTAAAACTTTTTGGGATGTAATTAGCATCTTAATTCCATTTCGCGTGAAACCTGATACACATAGATTTGCTGTTTGATTCTTAATTTTTAATAAAAACCTCGACAGTAGCAAATAGTCATCTTATGATTGGGTAATCAGCTTGATGTTTGACAAGTCGAAGCGGGGTCAAAAACCCTGGGGATTCGTCAAAATCGCCAGAACCTTGACAATATAATAATTACAGCGTTTCGATAATTGGAAAAGTTGAGAATTATTCGCAATAAGATGGGCTGAAATCGACCTAATTTTGCGATTCGTCAAAATGCTTCCCAGGAAGCTTGCTCTATCTCAGTTTCAGTACCGAGCAGTTTCCACAAACCTTTTCCCCGCAAGGGGACTGAAACAATAATCAGAACTTTCTAATACCAATTTAATATGAAGTTGCATATAATAGGGGGAGGTAAATGTGATAAGTCCTCAGACCTATGAGCCGCCCGTTTAAGATAGAAATCGTGGAGAGCGAAGAAGAACTCAAAAAACGCCTGCAAACAGCCAGTGAAGGTAGCCAAAAAGAAAAGCTACAGATGTTGTGGTGGCTCAAGAGTGGGCAGGTAAAGGAGCAGCAAGAAATTGGAAAACGCTTGGCCAGAGATACTTCGACGGTGACGAGATGGTTACAGAGGTATAGAGGGGGTGGATTGTCTGAGTTATTAGCAGTGAAGAAAGCACCAGGGGCAAAACGAAAAATTACTGAAGAGGCGATCGCTTCATTAAAGCAAGAGTTGGAAACAGGAGAAGGATTTAGCAGTTACGGAGCAATAGTCGAGTGGTTGAAACTCAAACATGGATTGGATATCGAGTATGGAACAGTCTATGACTGGGTGAGATATCGTTTAGGAGCGAAACTCAAAGTACCACGACCCCAAAGCTATCAGCAGGATGAAAAACTCAGAGCCGAATTTAAAAAAAACTCGGTGTGCTGATAGTTAGTCTCGAACAACTGCTAGCACCAGGTAAAACTGTGCGCTACCTGTGTCAAGATGAAACGAGAGTGGGACTCAAAACCCTCACAGGCAAAGTAATTACAGCTAGAGGAGTTAAACCTACTGTTGAGGTGAAATGGCTGCGGGAAAATTTTTGGATTTATGGTGCAATTGAACCGTTGACTGGAAAGCATTTCCAGCATGAATACCCCAAACTCAATGGCGACTATTTTCAGCAGTTTTTAGACTGGCTATCTGAACAATTAGGCTCCGATTACGCCATTTTACAGATTGATCAAGCTCCTGCCCATACTAGTTCTACGATTCGTTGGCCAGACAATATTATTCCTCTACTACAACCATCTCATTCTCCCGAACTTAATCCCATCGAGAGGCTTTGGCAATTTCTCAAAAAATCTCTCAAAAATGTACTTTTCTCTTCTTTACAAGATTTACGTGAGCGCATTCAGCAGCTATTTGACCAATTAACTTTTGAACAAGTCATGTCTGTGTCTTCTTATGACTTTATTTTAGAAGCTCTTTTATATGCAGCTTCATATTAAATTGGTATAACGCATTTAATTTTAGTTTCCACAAACCTTTTCCCCGCAAGGGGACTGAAACAGCTTACGAATCCCCAAAGGCACTAAGCCTCTTTCGTTTCCACAAACCTTTTCCCCGCAAGGGGACTGAAACAAACTTTAAAACCGTGTTCACTTCGTCCCCAATCCACAAGTTTCCACAAACCTTTTCCCCGCAAGGGGACTGAAACACTCCCGCTTTACCTAGAATTCCCGACTTATGGCAAAGTTTCCACAAACCTTTTCCCCGCAAGGGGACTGAAACTAAGATGTTAGAGTTAGGATAGCATCTTATATAAGGTTTCCACAAACCTTTTCCCCGCAAGGGGACTGAAACTTGTCAACGGCAGTTTGAACATCTGGTGGAACGGTTCCAAAAGTTTCCAAACACCTTTTCCCCGCAAGGGGACTGAAACCCGTAAACCATAGTGTTAACTACTACGTCACCTTGGTAAAGTTTCTATCAACCATTTCCCCGCAAGGGGACTGAAACGATAATACTGATAAATCACCGCTAAATTGACGGTTTGCCTTTCCATTAACCATTTCCCCGTAAGGGGGCTAAAACATCAGCAGACAATTAGCGATGAATACCGTTTCTAGTGAACAAAATATCTAACCATGCCCTACAGTCAATTTACAATTGAGCGAGTAAAACAAGATTTTCAACTGAATACAGTAGAGGGAGTGCGCTTTTTTCCTGGCACAATCGAAACTATCCAGCCTAGCCCCAGATTACAAGCTATTTTAGAGGATTTACCTTGGGCGATCGCTGTTGATACGGAAAAAGCACGTTCTCAGGTCATTATCAATTTTGAGTTCTTTGGTAGGTTGAATAATTTGATGTAAAGTGAGACGTGTGGCGGCTTTACTCACACATCTACTGTATGCAACCCCATTTATTAGAAGATTTAAGTCATCAAATCATTCCCAAACCACCGATACTAACAAGTAAAGCATCTGGATGGCAAAATGTTTTTTTGGCTTATTATCAACATCCAGGGGCAGAAATTAATCAGCATAATATCCCGTTTCATATATTAGAAATTATAGATTCTAACTCTAGTTCAGACCATGAACGCCGCTTAGATAATCAATTTTTATCTTATAAACTGAGAGGCAATGAAACCTTTTTCTGTCCTGCTCATACTCAGCATTGGACAAGTTGGCGAGAACAACTCAACTTTACAGTGTTAGTATTTGACCCCCAATTATTTGCACAATTAGCTAGTGAAACCTTAGATGATCAGCAAGTAGAATTTCTCCCACAATGGCAAATATTTGATCCCATTGTTCAGACTCTCACCAGCGTACTCAAAGCAGATTTGGAAGCAGGATGTCCCGCAGGTAGATTGTATGGTGAATCCTTTGCGACAGCTTTGATGATTCATTTAATTAAACAATTTACCATATCAAAACTCAATAGCTTTCAGAATTTTGGAACATTACCAAAACATAAACTTAAAATTGTCTTGGATTATATTCAAGCCAATTTAGCTGAAGATATTAGTTTAGACAATTTAGCAGAAGTTGCAGGAATCAGCCAATTTTACTTTGCTAGATTGTTTAAGAAATCAATGCACCTACCACCACATCAATATATTATTAGACAACGCATAGAATTAGCAAAACAATTACTTCAAAAGCCAGAATATAACATTACAGAAATTGCTTTAGAGTGTGGTTTTGCCCATCCAACTCATCTTAGTCGCCATTTTCGCCGCTTAGTTGGGATGTCTCCTAGTGAATTTAGAAAGTTATAGCAAGAATGTGCTGTGTTGGCAAAAACAGGCGCGACTTGATTTGAAGGATATCGCTAAAGTGTGGATTGTTCCACACTAATTCACTCAATTGTATGCTGAATAATCTTCCAGCTAAGATGATAGAACTAAATGGAGTTGAATACTTTGTTAGAGATTCCGGTACGGGGGAAGAAACTGTTTTATTAATTCATGGTTGGCCTGATGACGGCAATTTATGGAAACATCAAATCATCGCTTTATTAGAACATGGATATCGTGTAATTTGTCCAGATTTATTAGGTTACGGTTTAAGTGAAACACCTACAGATATAAGTCGATATCAGTTGGCTAATTTAGTCAATGATATGATTTCCCTGTTAGAAAAATTAGCAGTTACAAAAGTCCATTGTATTGCTCATGATTATGGTGCTGTTATTGGTTGGGAACTAGCAGCACACACAGAAAAATTGCAAACATTTACAGCTATGTCTGTAGGACATTTGGCAGAGTTTTTAACAACATCTCTTGAAAATGTGCAATTTTTGTGGATTTACTTTTTAAATATTCATGATGTCGCACCTCAACTATATCGAGTCAACAATGGTTGCTTACTTCGAGAAGTTCTGCGTAGTCATCCCCACAGAGAGGAGATTTTAGACAATACTCTCAAACCAGGTGCATTAGAAAATATGCAGCGACTAGAAAAAGCCAATCCCGTACCTAATTATTTGCTAACCGCTTTAGCTGGAGAATTACCTGAACCTGTAATAATTCCAGTTCCTACCCTTGGTATTTGGGGTAATCAAGATGAGGTTTTATGGGAGTCACAAATGCAAAATTCTGGAAAATACATCTCAGCAGATTGGCAGTATGAAAAGATTACAGATGCAGGACATTGGTTTATGCTGGAGAAACCACAGCAGGTAAATCAGTTATTACTAAATTGGCTCAAAAAACATTCGCTTGAATTGAATAATAACTAAGGAGTAGAGAGTAGGGAGTAGGGAATGAGACTAAGAAACATAACATTTCATGATTGGTTGTGGTTTTTTAGTGAATAGCTGACTTTAAATTAGGTATTTACTAGACAATTGTGGCTAACTCACTGTCTATGGTTGTCATTCCTAAACTTGCACGAATTTTACTCACTTGTACATCCCAAAACTGATCCCATTTTTGGGCTATCAGTTTACCCTGAGTCTGAGAACCTAGTCTATAGCCGCGAGCTATTTCTGTCATTAAATCATTAAACTTTGTCGGTTGATAAAGACTGATCATTACCATACCAAAACTTACTAACATCACGCTGATAGGAATTGGAGTCTGAGCTAAAACGAATGCTTGGAGTCCAATTTCTCCAATAACATCAGTATCAAATCCCGCAACTACATGATAAATATCATGGGTAGAACGCCACAACATTTTGAGATAGGAAATGTCATCAACTACAGGGACTTTTTTGTAAAAATCAGGGTCGAAACCTCTAGCTTTCATCTCTCTGGCGTAGATATGACCTAAAGTTCCCTCTGGAAAGTTAGCTAATTCATCTAAATCCAAATGTACAGGTAGCCAGCGTTCCTGAAATAATGTATTGACTTCTGGAATTTTCTTTAATTCATCAACTGCTAACTGTGCCATTTCTGTTTGGTCTAGAGCATTCTCAAAGTCAAATACTGGGTCAGTATTACCATTTCTGGGTTTGAGGCTGCTAGCGGCTAAAAATTCAATATAGGCGAGGAGTCCTTTATCGTTGTTGTAGTTAATTACATTATTCATGGTGATTTTGTTAGTTTAATATTTACACGCCAAGTCTAGAGGAAAATATTTACCTCAATTTTTGGCAAGCTAATCAGAATTTTCATGAATCTCCAGAGGTATTTGTAATCATCTTGAATGTTATTTTTAATTTATAAATGACCTTTAAACCGATACAAGTTCAGATAAGTATAAATAAAAACCCCGATTTTTGACATAAATCAGGGTTTTTAAAACTTCAACTATTTTCTTAGCTCAAATATGCTGACTTAAGCATTCACTAAATTTGCACAGTTCAAAACTTTTTCCTGAAGCCATTTGTACCAACTATCTAAACCTGCACCTGTAGTTGCAGAAACTTGAAAAATTTGCATCTGAGGATTAACTTGTTTTGCATATTCTATACAACGCTGTACATCAAAATTAACATAAGGTAATAGGTCAATTTTGGTGAGAATCATAATCTCACTGGCACGGAACATATGCGGGTATTTAATCGGTTTATCTTCGCCTTCTGTCACTGAAAGAATTACAACTTTTGCCTGTTCTCCTAAGTCAAATAAAGCTGGACAAACTAAATTCCCCACATTTTCAATCATCAAGACTGAGTTTAATGGGGGTTTTAGTTGTTGTAGGCCTCTTTCAATCATTGATGCGTCTAAATGACAGCCTGTACCCGTATTAATCTGAACGACTTTACAGCCTGTTTCTTTAATCTTTTGAGCATCATTAATTGTTTCTTGATCACCTTCAATGACATTTATTGGTAATTGATTTTTTAAATCATTAATTGTACGAGTTAACAGTGTGGTTTTCCCCGCACCAGGAGAACTCATTAAATTTAATGCGAAAATATTACGACCTTTAAACCACCCCCGATTTTGGGCAGCTATTAAATTATTCTTACCTAAGATTTCTTGTTCTAAAGATATGGTTGTTCCATGAATTTTTGCATGGATGTGAGATGCTTCATGTTCATGATCATGGGCATGGGTAATTACTGTACCATCAGGTAAAGTATGTGTATGGTGATGAGGATTGTGATTGTGTTCTATTTCCCCTGTTTCTAAGTTAGTAATTTTGCCCTCAGCATCATCAGAACAACCGCAAGTTACACACATACTTCCTCAACCTCTATTTCTTTAATTTTTAGTTCTTCACCAGTGAGAATATCTAAGTGAACGCTACCACATTTACATAGACCAAATGGTTTATCGATGGTAAATTCTGCACCGCATTGGCGACATTTGGCTAAACCAGGAATTTCAATAATTTCTAAGGTTGCACCTTCAAGCAAGGTACCTTGAGTACAAATATCAAAGCAAAAGTTAATCGCCTCTGGCATAATTGCCGAAAGTTTGCCAATTTCTAAAGCAACTCTGCTAACTTTTGAGCCTTTGGCATATTCACTCACAATGGCGACGATATTTTGTGTAATTCCTAGTTCGTGCATGAAAATATCAACTCTTAATTAACAAATTCTGGGTAATTGTTCACCAACTAACATATCAATAATTCTTTCTGTGCCGAAGGCAGTTTTTAATAAAACTACACCGTTAGGCGAATCAATAACCTCACCAATAATACAAGCATTTTTTCCATAAGGATGAGACTGCATAGCAGTTAAAACTGTTTTGGCTTGTTCGCTTTTAACTACTACTAATAATTTGCCTTCATTGGCTAAATATAAAGGATCTAATCCCAAAATCTCACACATTCCTTTCACTTCTTCGCGCACAGGTATAGAGACTTCATTAATACGAATACCGACATTAGAAGTTAAGGCAAATTCATTTAAAACTGTGGCTAATCCTCCCCTGGTTGCGTCGCGCATGGCGTGAATTTCGGGGCAAACATTGAGGATGGTGGCGACTAATTCATGTAGTGGCTGACAATCACTTTCGATGTTCGTATCTAATGCTAATTCGCCACGGGCAATTAAAATTGCTGCACCATGATTTCCTAATTCACCATTAATAATGATGGCATCACCAGGTTGAATATTATGGGCGGAAATGTTAACACCTGCTGGGATAACGCCAATTCCAGTCGTATTAATAAATAATTTATCAGCCGCACCACGATGCACAACTTTAGTGTCACCAGTGACAATTTGCACTCCTGCTGTTTTCGCGGCAATTTTCATACTATTTACGACACGCCGCAAAGTTTCTGTCGGTAATCCTTCTTCTAAAATGACGCTGCAAGTTAAATATAAAGGTTTAGCACCACTCACAGCTAAGTCATTAATGGTACCGTTAATTGCTAGTTCTCCGATGTCGCTACCAGGAAAAAATAAGGGATCTACAACATAGGAATCGGTAGTAAAAGCGAGTCTATCACCATGTAGTAACAGTTGAGATAAATTAAAGCTAGCTTGGTCTTCTAATTGCGAGAGAATGGGGTTATCAAAACTACTGACAAAAATATCATCAATTAAGTCGCGCATGGCTTTACCACCGCTACCATGTGCGAGGGTAATCTGTGTATCTTTGAGTTGATGATGGCGACGACGGTTTTGGGTGATTTTTTGTAATAGTGGGTTAGGTATTGAGTTGGTTTTTGAAACATCCATTTTTTATAATTCGCAGTTTTTAATATGGAATATCTGGTAAGGTGAGTTACATAATTGGTAACACACCTTACTATTTATTTGTAAGTTTTATCTACCTGTTTCATCGTGTCTACCACGGTGGCGATCGCAGTGTAAAATACCATTAACAGCCCAGTTTTCTCGCTCAAATTCATCGATGTGAATTGTAATCCATTCAGGCTTAGTATCCAATGCTGCAACCATCGCATTAGTAATAGCTTCTACTAAGTGCCGTTTTTTTTCGATGGAATGTCCTCTGGCAATTTTCACGGTGACAAATGGCATACAAATTTTCCTCGCAGTGTTGTTATGTGGAGTGTGTCGCTGCTTTTTGGAGGTTATGGAGATGTGACTGCGGGTTGTGGCATTGCAGTCGAAAATCTGCCATATTTATAGTATGCTGCACAAGCACCTTCAGAAGAAACCATACAAGTCCCAATTGGTGTTTCGGGAGTGCAAGCTGTTCCAAAAACTTTACATTGCCAAGGTTTCAGCACTCCCTTGAGAATTTCACCGCATTGGCAAGCTTTGTGGTCAGCAACTTTTTGGTTAGGAATGGTAAATTTTAATTCAGCATCAAATTGGGCATATTCCGGGCGAATTTTTAAACCGGAGTTGGGGATTTCATTTAAGCCTCGCCATTCAAAAGTTTCGCGGACTGCAAATACTTGATTCATGGCTTTTAGTGCTATTTGATTCCCCTCTTTTTGGACTAATCGATTGTATTGATTTTCGACTTCACAGCGATTTTCTACTAGTTGCTGTAATAACATCCAAATTGATTGGAGAATATCTAAAGGTTCAAAACCTGAGACAACTATGGGTTTATGATATTTTTGGGAAATAACTTCATAGGGTGCAGTGCCAATTACCATACTGACATGACCAGGCCCAACAAATCCATCTAGTTGTAAATCTGGGTTATCTAATAATGCTTCTAAAGCTGGAATCACTAAAACGTGATTCGTAAACATACTAAAGTTTTGAATATTTTCCTCGGCTGCTTGGAGGATGGTAAAGGCGGTGCTAGGTGCTGTAGTTTCAAAGCCAATACCAAAAAATACTACCTCTTTATCAGGGTTATTTTTAGCAATTTTTAGGCTATCTAGAGGTGAGTAAACCATACGAATATCTGCGCCTGCGGCTCTGGCTTGTAGTAGGCTATATTTAGAGCCGGGGACGCGCATGGTGTCACCAAAGGTTGTTAAAATGACATTGGGATTTTGAGCAATTGCGATCGCATCATCTAATCTACCCTTGGGCATGACGCACACTGGACAGCCAGGCCCGTGAATTAGTTCGATATTGTTTGGTAAGATTTCTTCGATACCGTATTTAAAAATAGAATGGGTATGCCCGCCGCATACTTCCATAATTTTTATATGTTTATTTATTTGATAGCTGAGTTTTTCTATTTCTCGGCGTAATGCTTCGGCTTTTTCTGGTTCTCTAAATTCGTCTACGTATTTCATGGTTGGGGACTGGGTATTGGGGACTGGGGACTGGGAGATATTAATTACTAATTTCTGCTTGGGCTAAAGCGATTTCTTCTAATAGTTTCAGTGTCTCTGCTGCTTCTTGTTCGTTGATTCTATTCATGGCGAAACCAACGTGAACTAATACCCAGTCTCCTACGCATGATTCGGGGGGATGTTGTTCGTCTACTATGCAGGCTATGTTTACTTGGCGTTTGACTCCACCAATGTTTACTATGGCTAGTTTTTGGTTAGCGTCGCTGATTTCTACTATTTGTCCGGGGATTCCTAAACACATTTTTATGTTCCTTGGTGGGGTGGAATAGAATTATTTTTATCACGCAGAGGCGCAGAGGCGCAGAGAGTATAAGAGGGGGTTTTTGGTGGAGATTTAAAATTTTTTGAGGGCTGCTGTGATTAGGGCTTGTCCTAGTGATAAACCACCGTCGTTTGTGGGAATTAGGCTGTGGGTGAGAATGTTTATTTGTAGGTTTTTTAATTGGTTTTTTAAGATGTTTAATAAGATTGTGTTTTGAAATACGCCTCCGGTTAATACAACTTGATTAAATGTTTGTTCTTGATGTAGGCGGTTAACCATTTCTACAATGACATTAGCTAAACTTTGATGAAATTTAGCAGCTATGATTGACTGGGGTGTTTGCTGCTTAATATCATTAAGTAAGCACTGCCACATGGGGCTGGACTCTATACAATAAATACTATCGGAAAAGCTTACATTAAAAGGGTAAATTCCGGTTTCTTTAGGATTATTTAATGTGTGAATATCGGCTATGGCTTCAAGTGCGATCGCAGCTTGTCCTTCATAGCTACATTCTGCGGTACAAATGCCAATAGCCGCCGCTACAGCGTCAAATAGTCTGCCGACTGAGGAGGCTAAGGGGGCATTAATACCTTTTTCCACAAGCTGATTCAGCAGTTTTATGGGCTTTTGATTTAAAAATTTTAAGATTTCTAAATCACTATATTTTTGTTGGCAATCATCCCAAAGATTCGCTGCGAGCAAATGGGCGTAGGTATTTCGCCAAGGTTGGTAA
Organism: Aliinostoc sp. HNIBRCY26; assembly: GCF_050235535.1. Taxonomy (GTDB): domain Bacteria; phylum Cyanobacteriota; class Cyanobacteriia; order Cyanobacteriales; family Nostocaceae; genus Trichormus. Next base: position 2,888,353 of record NZ_CP189852.1, on the reverse strand, counting down.
ATTGCTTGTTCGCCACCAATCATTGCTACTGGTTTAAAGGTGGCTAGGCGTTGAAATTGGCGATAATCAGCTAGTAGAAATTCTCCTCCCCACAGTTTACCATCTGTACCATAACCTAAACCATCGCAAGCAATACCTAAAACTGGGTTTGTATCTAAGGGAATACCATTTTCTGCCATGCAAGCGGCGATATGGGCGTGATGATGTTGGATAGAATAAATGGGAAGATTGTTTGCTGTGGCTAGTTCTTTACCGAGTTTTGTTGAGAGATATTCGGGGTGTAAATCAACTGCGATCGCTTGTGGTTGATGTTCAAATAAGTTTAAATATAAATTGAGTGTATCTTGATAAGCATTCAACGCTGCGGCATTTTCTAAATCGCCTAAATGTTGTGAGAGAATTGCTTCCCCTTCTCGTAATAAGCAAAAGGTATTTTTTAACTCACTCCCCATTGCTAAAATCGGCGGGACATTCTCAAATCCTGGCGGTAATTTTATCGGTGCTGGCGCATAACCTCTAGCCCGACGAATTGTTTGTAATTTATTATCAACAACCCTGACAACTGAATCATCTACTCTGTTAACAATCTCGCGATTATGTAAGAGAAAATAATCAGCAATGTGACTTAATTTCTTTTTAGCTTCATCATTATCTATACATTGCGGTTCATCTGAAAGATTACCACTAGTTAACACAATTGGGCGATTCATCCGCCGCAGAATTAAATGATGCAAAGGCGTATAAGGTAGCATGAAACCCAGAGTATTTTGTCCTGGTGCTACAGAAGGGGCTATGGAGTGCTGAGTGCTGAGTGATGAGTGCTGAGTGATGAGTGATGAGTGCTGAGTGCTGAGTGATGTTAGCGGTAGCGCGGCGTTTAGCCGGTGCTGAGTGGGTGAGTTGAGAGTGTTTATGTTTTCCTCAGTCCCCAGTCCCCAGTCCCCAGTCCCCAGTCCCTTCCTCTGCAACAATACAATAGGCGCGGCTGGACTTGTTAATAACTCTCGTTCCTTATCGTTAACAAAACAATATTCTTCAATAATTGCAATATCCCGCGCCATCAAAGCGAAGGGTTTATCATAACGCTGCTTACGCTGACGTAATTTTTGTACAGCCGCCTCTTGTGTCGCATCACAAGCCAGATGAATACCGCCTATACCCTTAATAGCAACAATTTCACCCTTTTGCAGCAAGGTACAAACCGCGTCTACATCATCCAACATGGAGAACATGGAAGCTGTCACAGGCTTACCATCAGCCCGTTCTAACCAAGCTTGGGGGCCACATACATGACAGGCTACAGGTTGGGCATGAAAGCGACGATTTTCGACATCGTGGTATTCACTCTCACAGTTGGGACACATGACAAACGCAGACATACTGGTGTTGCATCTGTCGTAAGGAATGGCGCGAATGATACTTAAACGGGGGCCACAGTGGGTACAGTTGGTAAAAGGATAACGATAAAAGCGGCTAAAGGGGTCAGAAATTTCTTGCTGACATTGGGGACAAGTCGCCGCATCAGGGGAGATTTGAGTTTTAGAAACACCGCTAACACTCCCTGAAATGACAAAATCATCAAAATTTAACTCACTTGGAGAGGGAGTTCTGACGAGTTCGGTAATTTTTGCTAAAGGGGGACATTCCGACTGTAATCTAGTGAAAAACTCTGCTAATTCAGTTTCACTACCAGCTACCCGAATTAACACACCTTCCCCATCATTACAAACATCTCCCCGCAAACCGCAGGCTTTAGCCAGACGGTAAACTGTAGGGCGAAATCCTACCCCCTGTACAGTACCGCGAACTCTAATTTCTTCAGTCGCCATAGTTCAACCGCCATAGCAAAATTCGGTTATTGCCAGAATCCGAGATTACCGCCGTTTTGCCACAAACTTTTATTCCGTAACACCAATTTAAGCTGTGGCGTGTGGGTGTTCCGAAGTTACGATTTTCGCTTTTACTTTGAAAAGTATCTTGTCCGACAATCCCATCTGCCACAGCACCTTGCAATGATAATATTGACTCTGGCTGCTTCCATCCTAGCAATCGAGAATTAGCAGTATCTGCTACTAATAACCATTCGCCAGCCACAGCTACGCCATAGGGCATACTCAAACTACTCGCACTAGGGAAATAAACTCCCTGATTCATTTCTACAATATCAAAACTTTTCTGTCCTAAAACCACCGCACAAGGGGCATTATTTTCTGTTGGTATCCCTTGCCAAATCATCACCCGATTATTACCCGCATCGGTGACAACTAAATTCTCATTCCAAATCGCAATATCATGACACCAACGCATACTCGCCGCCGTGGGAGAACCGCCGCCATTCTCATCGCGAGATGTCATATCTGGCTGTCCTAGAACTATATCAGCAGGTTGACTATTTTCTGTAGGTAACTGCTGCCAAATTAACAATCGTCTATTACCTGTGTCTGCTACAAATAACTTACCTTGATGATAGAAAATACCATAAGGCCAGTGCATGGTATAAGCCGTAGGTTGGTGACTACCCCTATTAGGTTGATTATCAGTAAAATTAGCTTGTCCTAATACTAAATCTGCCGGAACATGACTATCTTCTGGTATCTTATGCCAAATTAAAACCCGATGATTCCAAGCATCTGCTACTGCTAAACCTCCGCCACACACACAAATTCCTGTCGGTACACTGAAGGTATTTCTTCCTGGTGTACCTTTAGCATTTTGTCCTTCATGATAAAAATCTGGTTGTCCAATTACCCAGTCAGCAGGTTGATTATCTGTTGTGGGTAAATTACGCCATCCTAATAAGCGATGATGTCCGGTATCTGATACCCATAATGAGCCATTTTCAGATACTAAACAAGCACCACGCGGGGCAAACATTGTGGTGGGAGTTGGTGCTAGGGGAATTGCTAGGAATTCGGGATTAATAATATTACCTAAAATTACCTCTGCACCTTGGGGTAATAAGGGAAGATTGGGGGGAGTTTTTGTTAAGTCTGTGTGCAAGGTTGGGGTGTGGAGTTAAAGGTTTTTTTATCTCACGCCAAGGCGCAAAGGCGCAAAGAGGAAAAAAGTAAAGATTCTATTTTACGGCAATTATTTTTGTGATTTCTGGGCAATATTCTTTAATTGTTTGTTCTATTCCTTGGGATAAGGTTAAGGTAGAAGAGGGACAATTACTACAAGTTCCTATGAGCCTGATTTCTACTGTGTCTGGTGGTTTGAGGGCTACTAATTCTACATCTCCGTTATGGCTTTGTAAGCCTGTCCGTACTATTTCTAAGGCTGCTTGGACACGTTGTAAGAGTGGCTGTTGTGGCGGTTTAACTAACTCATGATATAGCAATACAGCATAGACGATTTCATCTTTTACTGCATTTTGTAGTGCGGGTAAAGACTCCTGCTTCACACTTTTAATTAACCGCGTCAAAGCTTCTTTATGTAAGTCCTCAATCGCTCTTTTAAATCCAACAGCCACACTACGCTGACTTTCATCCCAATGAGAGATAATCGCCTCAAACCGATTAATCTCCGTCACCAATTCTTCTAAATTAGCCATTGTTCAATATACTAATTATTCATAGTTACCCGAATTTCTGCATTCACATCTTGTAACGCCTGAGCAACTACCGCCGCTTGTTCTGTTTGTTGATATTGACTAAATATTTCCCAAGCTGCTTGATAGTAATTTCTGGCTTGTAAAAGATTTTGAGGATTACCTAACTCTGGTTTTTCTGGGTCATCGGGTAAATTAAATAAGGCGTTGGCTTTATTGGCAATTGTGTTAGCATATTCTAAGGGATTATCTTGAGAATTCCGCACTTTGAGAGCTTCATTATAAGCTGCGATCGCTCGCAAATTGTTCTCTATAGGATGGGAACTTTGTAAATACTGTAAAGCATTACCCAAGTTATTCTGTAACATCGCATATTCTCTGGGATGCTCAATTAAGTTAATCTGTTTTAAAGCAGCTTCAAAAGTTTGTACAGCCAACCCTTCACAAAAACTTTGCTGTTCGGGATTTCCAGACATAGAAAGATAGGCGATCGCAATATTATTCGCCAAAATCGCGTATTCTTGAGGATAATCTTGGCTGGTGAATACCCCCATCGCTTCCTGATAAATGGCGATACTATCTGTGATCTTCGCCAAATTAAACGGGACTAAAGACTGTAACACCAGTCCTAAATTCATCTGTGCTTCTGCAACTTCCACCGGTGCAGCTAATTGCTGTAATATTGGCAATGCAGACTCATAACCAGCCTTCGCCTTCAGTAATAATTCCACACCCCCATCAGGAATGGACTTTAAAGCCCCCGCCATCCCAGCTTGCGATCGCGCTTTCCACAGAGGATAATCGTCATCACACAGTTTATAAGCCTGTTGATATAACTCCACCGCATTCCATAAATCTTGGGGAGTTTTAGGTTTTTTCTGTAAACCTTGCGCCAATTCAATCAGCATTTGAATTTTTTCTGCTGTCGTTGCTGATTCTGATGTAATTGCTGCTAAGGCAGCTTTAACTGTGGAATCTGTGATGCTGGGAGTCACGTTACTTTACTCCAAATCCGAAACTCAAAATCAACAACTGCTAGAAAATAGTAACTATCTTCCTTCAGCAATAGAACGAGAATTAGTTTAACCCTCCCTTCCCCAAAAAAATGAGGCTATTTTAACAAAAACTTTCCCTTTTTCACGAACCTATAGCCATAAAAAAAACTCTGTGTACGTCAGCGTAACTCCGTGTTAAAAACAGAGGAAAATTAGCGCATCCGCACACAGAAAAATTACTACACTCAGATTAATATCACTTCATTTTGAAATCCTTAAGCAAAAAAGGCATTAACACACCTGTAGTTAAACTAGAAGCAGTAATTGGTAAACACAAAGGAATTTCTAATTGACCCAGTAAAACGAGTACAAGTAAGCCAGAACCTACACCAATTGATGCTTGTTGAATAAAATACAGAGGTTCGCGTATGAGTTTGCCTTTAAAAAACAACTTAGCAGAAAACCAGCCTAATTCAAACATATTCATCTCCTAAAAGTGACTCAAGAAATTTAGAATACCCAGCCCTACAACTACGGCGGGAATTGTCCCAGTGGGTGCAAATAATGCTCCTAATGTGGCAGAAAATATATACCCTATCTCCTTACCAGCAAGTATCATCCCGCCAACTGCACCAGCAACCATCGAAATAATTGTGGCAATAATTAACCACAATAATCCTGTTACTAAAGTTAAGTCACCTGCTACCATATTTGTGAGAAATGCACTCACTTGTGGGTCATGGAAAAATTCATTCATGTTTTCTGATTCTCCGTAATCTATTCATTTGTATCATCTTCAAAAAGTATATTTATTTACACAGAGTGGGAATTAATGAAGCGGAATTCCCCTGTTATTAGAAAATGATGACTTGAGAATTTCAGACATCAATTCTGTAATATAAAACATTATAATTCTGAAATTCCAGAGGGTAATTGCTATTTGCCATGTCTATTTTGAACACCCATAATCTATCATCAAAATCAGTACCTTAATTTACTTTTTCCTAGAAATAGGATATAGGCTTAATTTTTAGTTAAACATTAATTTTTATTTAATAAAAGTAAATTAGTTGAAAAGATAGATTATTCTAAACAGTAAAACTAAATAAATATATCAGGTGAAACTCTACAAGCGTACACACCTGCGTCATCAGTGGTAAACAATAGACAAATTAATAGCCAATGACTAACGTACTCTGGCTGCAAGGTGGTGCTTGTTCGGGCAACACCATGTCTTTTCTTAATGCCGAAGAACCGACAGTCTGCGATTTAATCGCTGATTTTGGCATTAAGGTATTGTGGCATCCTTCCCTGGGATTGGAATTAGGTTACAATCTCCAGACCTTACTGTGGGATTGCATTCTCGGTAAAATCCCCCTCGATATCTTAGTATTTGAGGGGACGGTAGTTAATGCCCCCAATGGTACAGGAGAATGGAATCGATTTGCCGATCGCCCGATGAAAGATTGGCTAGCTGACTTATCAAAAGTCGCTAGCTTCGTTGTCGCTGTAGGTGATTGCGCCACTTGGGGAGGAATCCCCGCCATGTCACCCAACCCCAGCGAATCCCAAGGTTTGCAATTTCTCAAGCGTCAGGAAGGCGGCTTTTTAGGTAAAAACTTCGTCGCCAAATCAGGATTACCAGTAATTAATATTCCTGGATGTCCAGCACACCCCGACTGGATTACGCAGATATTAGTGGCGATCGCTACCGGACGCATCGCAGACATCGCCCTCGATGAATTGCACCGTCCCCAAACCTTCTTTAACACCTACACCCAAACAGGTTGTACTCGTAACGTCCACTTTGCCTACAAAGCCACCACTGCCGAATTCGGTCAACGTAAAGGCTGCTTATTCTACGACTTGGGTTGTCGTGGCCCCATGACTCATTCCTCTTGCAACCGCATCCTCTGGAATCGCGTTTCCTCCAAAACTCGCGCCGGAATGCCCTGTTTAGGTTGTACAGAACCGGAATTTCCCTTCTTTGACCTGCAACCAGGTACAGTCTTTAAGACTCAAACCATCATGGGAGTTCCCAAAGAATTACCCCCAGGAGTCAAAACCAAAGACTACGCCTTACTCACAATGGTCGCTAAAAATACAGCCCCAGACTGGGCAGATGAAGACTTTTTTACTGTTTAGTCATTAGTCAATAGCCATTAGTCCATAGTCCCAGTTTTTGACTATTGACTGTTGACTATTGACTGTTGACCGTTAACCGTTGACCGTTGACTATGGACTAATAATCATGGGAATACAAACATTAGACATCTCGCCCGTCGGTAGAGTCGAGGGCGATTTAGACGTTCGTGTAGAAATTGCCGATGGTCAGGTAGTTAACGCCTGGACACACGCCGAACTATTTCGCGGCTTTGAAATTATCTTACGCGGTAAAGACCCCCAAGCCGGGTTAATCGTGACACCTCGTATCTGTGGTATTTGCGGTGCTTCACATTTAACCTCTGCCGCCTGGGCATTAGATACAGCTTGGGGTACAGAAGTCCCCCGCAATGCCATCTTAGCTAGAAACCTCGGTCAACTTGTCGAAACAATCCAAAGTATCCCCCGCTACTTCTATGGATTGTTTGCCATTGACTTGACTAATAAAAAATACCGTAGCAGCCGCTACTATGATGAAGCCGTCCGTCGCTTTGCCGCTTTCACAGGTAAATCCTATGAATTGGGTGTGACGATTTCCAGTAAACCCGTAGAAATTTACGCCCTATTCGGTGGACAATGGCCGCACAGCAGTTATATGGTGCCTGGTGGTGTGATGTGCGCCCCCACTTTGACCGATATCACCCGCGCTTGGGCAATTTTGGAATATTTCCGCACCAATTGGCTAGAACCAGTGTGGTTGGGTTGTTCTTTAGAACGCTATGAAGAAATCCAAACTTACGACGACTTCATGGATTGGTTAGATGAAGATATCAAACATCGTGAGTCAGACTTAGGTTTCTATTGGCGCATGGGTTTAGATATCGGCTTAGATAGATATGGTGCAGGTGTAGGTAAATACGTTTCTTGGGGATATCTACCTCACGAAGATAAATACCAAAAACCCACCATTGAAGGACGTAATGCTGCTGTCATTATGAAAAGTGGTGTGTACAACAGCTTTAGCGATACACATACTTTAATGGATCACACCTTCGCCCGTGAAAATACCACCCATGCTTGGTATGACGAAGGAACAAACAACGTTCACCCCTTTGACCGCACCACTACACCCACCCAGAAAAATCATAAAGACTTCAACAGTGCTTACTCTTGGGCGACTGCGGTATTACATGAAGACTTTGGCCGCTTGGAAGTCGGCCCCCTCGCCCGTCAGTTAGTTGCAGCTGGTCAACATGGAGAATCTTGGCAGCACTATGATGGATTTATCCTAGATGTCTTCAAAAAAATGGGTGGTGCTAGTATTCATGTGCGTCAGTTAGCACGAGTCCATGAAATTGTCAAGTTATACCGCCAAGCCGAAAGATGTTTGCGCGAGTTCGTTTTAAATGACCCCTGGTATATTAAACCCAAGGAAAAAGACGGCCGTGGTTGGGGTGCAACAGAAGCTTCACGGGGTTCTTTGTGTCACTGGGTAGACATCGAAGACGGCAAGATTAAGAATTACCAAGTGATTGCTGCTACTTCTTGGAACGTCGGCCCCCGTGACAGTAATGGTATCCGTGGCCCCATTGAGGAAGCTTTAATTGGTACACCCATTGAAGATTCTACCGATCCTGTGGAAGTAGGACACGTAGCGCGATCGTTTGATTCTTGTCTGGTGTGTACTGTTCACGCCCATGATGCGAAGACAGGCGAGGAATTGGCGCGTTTTCGCACTGCGTAGTTGAGAGATTTCAACGCAAAGTGGCGCAAAGGTATGTGCTGAGGTACGCGGAGAGTTTGCTGTTAATTAATGAGTGGCTAATGGCTAGTTACGATTTAGTTAGTCATTAGCTCATTAATGTTTCATGGTTGAAAATTGCCGATAGAAATTGTAATAGACTTTAGAACAATTCATTCTACCAAGATCCTATCATTTGTCATTACCAATGATTTTCCTAATAGATAATTGGTAAAGGTAAGCCGCAGAAATAAACCAAAGCCACCAGAATCTTAGCAGGAAAATATCATAAGTTAACCTTGGTGTTTTTAAATCGGCAAAGCTTTGTTTAAAACTGGTAAAAAGCAAAATATAAATTGCAAAAATAGCAATAATTGGTAAAACAGATAACACGAGTATTCCAAAATCTCGAACTATCAATATTCTAAATTTCGGCAAACTGAGCCATTGCGGTGGATTCGACCACAGAAGTTTTAGCAAAAATGTGTATAGTTTTGTCAAAATCAAAAACCACATAAAAGCTAACAACAATGCAACAGCAGAAACTGCAAAGAAGAATATTAGAGCATTATTACCTGTTACCGTCAGAAGAACACCTACTAAAGAATAACGCCAAAATTCAAATGCAAAAATCACATTTGCACCGAAGTAGGCTGGTATTGCTAACCTAACTGCCATCATCCATGAATGTGGATGAGGCAGCCAAGAAGGAAACCAACTAATTTTGCTCATAAAATTAGGACTAGTTTTAGGTTTTAGATAGAATATCTCTGCTGTTTACAGTTAGGTCATAAAATAATAATCATAATCGATTTATACTAACCTGTCGTTACGTAAATATTCTGAAAAAACAATTATTCTTATCGTATATTTGCCTTTCGTGGGCGATCTCTATCTCCAAAATAACCAACTCATTTAATAGTTTTGGCTAAAAATTTAGCGAAGTGTCTCGTAGAGAAGTGATCGCCTGTAAAATACCAACAAGTGCGATCGCACTCCAATTGAGCCAATTTATTCTCCTAAATAAGCACTGAGGAACACTAGCTGATTTCCCATATCTTGAGCAGATTTAGTTGCCATTAATTTTAAAATCCGCCGCATCTGCTCACCAATTGAATAATCTTGCGACGAAATAATAATACCGGAATGAGTTATTTTCTCAGCCATGTAGAGGCTATGTAACTGACAAAAATCCCCAACATTAAACGTGTAGAATACTCTTTGCTGTTGATTAGCAATAATCAACTGTTCTTCATCACTAAAGCCTGTTGTGCCTAGTTCCCCAGCAGTTGTCACATCTACCCCTCTGGCTCTTAATGCTCCAACTAATCGATGATCCATTGCATCCTCATCAATTAATAATCGTATTTCACTCATATCAATTGATTCATTTGAGTCGCAAGTTGTTCATAACTTAACTTCTCCACACTCAGATAAGCTTCTATCTCTTCTCGATTAGCATGGTAGTAAGTCAAAGAAGCATACACTTGCACTAAAGTCAAATTTCCCATTCGTTCTACAATTTCTTCTGCATTAAGACCCATTTTGTACCATGCAGCAACTCTCTGTATAGATACTCTAGTTCCTGCTATGTGGGGACGACCACCAAGAGTTCCAGGTGTGCGGACAATTAATGTACCAATATCAGTAATAGTTTGCATAAAGTCAATTTTTTGTAACTTCCATGTTAACCAAACTAAATGGAAAAATCGAGCGATATACCTTAAATATAGCGGATAGGATTTGACCTACCGAAATTTTGCCGATGTGTAGCTTAACTTAGACAACGCTTGTAAAATACCAACAAGTGCAATGGACGATACTCCACCGGAGGCGATCGCACTCAGGTATTGTATATTTGTTAGTTCTTTACTCAATAAATAAAGGTGTAAGTATTTTAAACACCTACACCTCTATACTCCATACTATGAATAATTAGGGATAGTCAAAAACTACACGACCACCCGGCCGCCAATCACAATGAATAAAACCTCGGTGCATTCCTCTACCTAATCCCGTACAATCAGATGCGCGGCAAATTTCTAATAGCCTTTTAAAGTTACCATCTACAGGACAAATATCCAAAGCTAAACCATTAATATGTTGAGAATAACGCGCACCTCCTATGCGACGATTTACAGATGCCGTGCGATAAGCAGAATTGATAGCAATAGGACTGTCGTATTTATCGCGGATTTTGCCAAAGCCTTTAGCTGCCTTGATAATGTTGTTAATAATTGTTTTTGATTCTGGGTTGCGTTCTGGATCACATCCTTTTGTAACTTCCCCCCAAGTTAAAGGAATGCCAGCAACTATCAATTCGTTTTCGTAAACTAATTCCCCTGTAACTAACTTCAAAGAACGTCCGGTTTTAGTACCTACAGTTGATGCTGGTAAAGGCTTTAATTGTTGGGTTTGTTCTTCAATAGTTTGATGATTTTCTGCTATTTCTAATAGAGCCGATGCCGTAGTTGGCCCCAACATATCAGGAGAATCTAACCAAACACTTTCTTTAAATTCGGCAAAAGCTTTTTGGCTTAGTTCGCCAACAATACCATCAACTTTCCCTGTATATAATCCTTTGGTAGTGAGTAAAGTTTGAATCTCTTTAATAATTTCAGGATCAGCTTCCGCAAATTTGACTGTGGTATTAGCAGATTGAAATTTTTCTAAATTAGGAAATTCTACGGCAGTATCTGGCATAGATGCGTCTCCTTTTCTTTTGGTTATTGATTTAATTTCTTAGGGATTTTCTAGCCTAAGGACGAGTAAAACATCAAAGTAAACAACAGTATTTCTATCGCTGTTTTCTTCACTATTTATCTAGATTTTGAGGTAACTTTATTACAAAGAGTTCTAAAATCTAAGGTTTTTAACCAATTTTCTGACTTTGCTCGTATTTTTGACTAGTATTCAGTTGTTATTATAACGGCATAAATTATACATAGTTAATTCCTAAATTAACCGTTACATTTGCCTATATCCTGAAAATAGCTAAGTTTTAGTATTTTTGACTTTGCTTAAAAAAGTATTAAATTTTACAAAACTACTTAACTTCTCAACGTTAATTGACGACGAATTCACCCACACCTTCTTACGCTTCAGACTTCCACGTTGATTTTTCTCCTTTTTGCCAAAACTGCTGGAGAATTTCACTAGGTTTCCTGTCCCAAGTGTCAATATGCTCGTAAATTAAATTATTGGCATTGAGCTTGTAGGTTGAATAACCATTGAAAAACATTCGCGCTTTCCAGGGAACACGCAAAACCCCACGGACTGTCCATTTCGCCGTAATGATATCTGTAGCTGATTGATAGACCTCATGTACATCGAAATATATTTCCGTAAAAAATAAACGTGCATGAAATCGTAAAGTCCAAAATATAATACGGTAATTAAACTTATATTTAAATTTATTTACAGGATCTTGGAAGTAAATATCTTGTGTATAGATATCATAAGAGATATCTTTCTCAAACAAAGTTGGTAGATCCTGTTGCAGAATTTTAATTACTTGTTCAACTTCTAGACGAGATTCCACAAAATTTATCCTCTATTTTTTACTTCAAGACCAACAACAGGATAATCGTTAACGTTCTATTTAGGTAATGAACAGAAAAAACTCAAAATTCAAAAGACTAAAATTCTTTTATTTTGAATTTTGAATTTTGAATTTTGAATTGTTCCTACTATCGATGTTCCATCAAGCGTTGTTTAAGTCGCTGAGGTTCACCACTATCTACGAGTTGACCCTTTTCTAGTAAAAAAGCACCATCGCAGTAATTCAATTCGTCTAGTCGGTGTGTCACCCATAAAGCAGTGATTCCCCTACTTTTAACTAGGGTGCGGACACTAGCGACTAAGTCCAATTGGCTATCTGGATCGAGTAAAGCTGTGGGTTCATCTAATAATAGGACTTCGCAGTGACGGGCGATCGCACCCGCTATTGCTACCCGTTGTTTTTGTCCACCACTAAGGGCATAAATCGGGCGTAACTGGAAAGCACTTAAATTTACTGCCCCCAACGCGTCTTTGACTCTAGCTTTCACCGTTGCAATTGGCAGTTTTTCCTCCACCAAACCAAAAGCCACATCTGCACCAACCGTTGGCATTACTAATTGATGATCAGGATTTTGAAAAACAAAGCCAACAGGATGCAAAACCTGAATTTCTCCAGAAGTGGGAGCGAGAAGCCCCGCCAACAAACGAAGTAGCGTAGATTTACCACTACCATTTGTACCCAACAGCATCCAAAACTCACCCCTGGGAACTTCCAAAGAGCAAGATGCAATTGCTGTGTCACCATTCGGCCAATTGAACTTTAAATCTTTAACAATAATGCCCGCTTCTGCCATGAATACCCCTGTTTGGCTTACTCAGCAGCTAAGGCAAAAAAGCCTGGTGGTTTACCGCTACTGGTAGTCGCGCCATCTTTTTCTGTAATCTGGACTCCAGAAATCTCACTAGCACGCACAGCTATTTTCTTCTCTGTTTTCCCTTCACACTTGAGTTCTACAATGTCAGGATTACCAGAACGCATAGCCGCCAAAATCAGCTGATAAACCGCCTCTGCGTCCTCTGCTGTCTTCCGTTGCACTGATACAGGGAAAGCAGTATTTCTGATGCTTAAGTCAATGGTAAACATTTAGCAAGTAACTACATATAACTGTAGGACTCATTTTAGCGTTAGGGAATCGGGAATGGGAAATAGGAGGAATTGGTGCAGGGGTCAGGGAGAAATGGGGAAATTCTTCTCCCCCTTGCCCCCCGCACCCTGCACCAATTCCTCTTGTACTCCCCATATCCCATAAATAAATTTCTGTATCAAAAATAAATTTCTCACAAACATACCTGGAAAAATTAACGATTTGCGCCTAGAATTATTAGAGTCAGTAAAAAATTGTAAACTAGGTTGACAACCTGGTAATACTCTTGTAGGTAGCTAAATCATGCCAGCCTACAGGTAAACCCGTAATTATAATATTTGGAGTTTTCCTTTCATGACCATCGCAGTAGGACGCGCCCCCAGTAGAGGGTGGTTTGACGTACTAGACGACTGGTTAAAGCGCGATCGCTTCGTATTCGTAGGGTGGTCAGGGATATTATTATTCCCCTGCGCCTTCCTAGCATTAGGCGGTTGGCTAACCGGAACAACCTTCGTCACATCCTGGTACACCCACGGACTAGCATCATCCTACCTAGAAGGATGTAACTTCCTAACAGTAGCAGTATCCACACCAGCAGACAGCTTAGGACATTCCCTATTGCTGCTGTGGGGGCCAGAAGCCCAAGGCGACTTCACCCGTTGGTGTCAACTAGGTGGACTGTGGCCATTCGTAGCATTACACGGAGCCTTCGGCTTAATCGGATTCATGCTACGTCAATTCGAGATTGCGCGGCTAGTAGGAATTAGACCATACAACGCCCTAGCATTCTCAGCCCCCATCGCGGTATTCGTCAGCGTCTTCTTGATGTACCCCTTGGGACAATCTAGTTGGTTTTTTGCACCCAGCCTTGGAGTAGCAGGAATCTTCCGATTCATCCTATTCGTACAAGGGTTCCACAACTTCACCCTCAACCCCTTCCACATGATGGGAGTAGCAGGTGTATTAGGTGGTGCGCTACTGTGTGCGATTCATGGAGCCACAGTAGAAAACACCCTATTTGAAGACGGCGAAGGCGCAAACACCTTCCGCGCCTTCAACCCCACCCAATCAGAAGAAACCTACTCCATGGTGACAGCCAACCGATTCTGGTCACAGATATTCGGGATTGCCTTCTCCAACAAACGTTGGTTACACTTCTTCATGCTATTCGTACCCGTTACAGGATTGTGGATGGCGGCTGTGGGTATCGTTGGTTTAGCACTCAACTTGCGGGCGTATGACTTCGTATCCCAAGAGTTGCGGGCGGCTGAAGACCCAGAATTTGAAACTTTCTATACCAAGAACATTTTGCTGAACGAGGGTATCCGCGCTTGGATGGCTCCTCAAGACCAGCCTCACGAAAAATTTGTATTCCCCGAAGAAGTATTACCTCGCGGTAACGCTCTCTAAGGTTGATGATTTAACATTCATCTTTTGTCTGAATTGTCAAAGCCCCCGCAAAAATGCGGGGTTTTTTCTTGAGGAATGGTTAGCATCTCGGAATTGATATGCTATATTAGTCGAAGGTTAACACCCAGAGCTAAACACTCTGCCTTTTTGAGAATAAGACCGATTAGGCAACAAGGAGGTGATGCCCATGATAGAAAGTAGTAAACGCATGGGTCATCAGGTTGCAGTTAGCCGGCTGTGCGCCGGGGCTGTTCTCTAAAAGTTAGCCTTGATCTGCTAGTCAGATTAAGTTAGCTACAAGTAGCTAGGCTAAAGCACGGAGTTCCTTCCGGCAGTCTGGTTGCAACCTGAAGACCCGCTAGACCGCTCTGATTTAGTTCATCTGACCTAAAATCAGAGCGGATAGTTTTTTATAGGTATTGTGAGATTTATTGAGATGCCGTTAACAGAGAACAGGTAATGTCTGTAACGGCGGGTCTAAACCAGCATTCAGACTTACCATCTATATGTAAAGAACTCAAAGCTTTCGAGTAGAGGGGCTATGGTAACACTGAAAAATAATTCTTCGTTTTCTAGTTATCTACTCCGAAGCGGTTTTTGAATTTTGAATTTTGAATTTTGAATTAATATGGCGCAACTACTAACGGATGCAGAGATTCAAGCACAAGCCACCAGTCTTTCAGGGTGGGGAGTAACAGACGCGAAACTACAGACTACCCGAATATTTCCAGATTTTGTGACAGCGATCGCTTTTGTCAACCAGCTCGTAGAACCAGCTGAATCAGCTGGACATCATCCAGATATAGAGATTTCTTATAACAAAGTCCACATTACATTAACAACACATGATGCGGGCGGCTTAACTCAAAAAGATTTTGATTTAGCTGCGATCATTTCTCAAATTAGTTAAATACTAGGTGTACAGCCACTCGCAGGCCTGTATTACTTGTGAACATCATCTATAGAGTGGGGAACTTTTAAAACCCTACTCTTTCTTTTTATATATGGATGAGCAATTGTGACAGTTAATGAGGCGAACGCCCGTTACTTGCCATATAGCTGAAATATTCTATAATAACAAGCTATATAGCTATGTTTTTGCATAAGTTAATTACATCAATTTTTAACATTGCGTTAATCAGTCGTTAGCTTGGCGAAAACTAAAATTGTAGTAGTGGCAACTAGGCCTCATCAACAGCTTTTAGTGAAGATGGCGCATTTTGAAAATTAGGTGCAGCGAAAACAATTACCTATAACAAGGTGTGAGGAGAAAAGTAGAAATGTCTAACATATTGTGGAAATCCCTAGTGGTTAGCCCTGCGGTATTAGGAGCAACGCTGTTAGTTTCAGCAACAGCGATCGCCGCACCCAGCACAACCCCAGAAGTAGCAACAACCGAAGTTCCTACAACTGAAGTAGCAACTACAGAAACCGTATTACCGGCAGTTGCTCAACAACCAGCGATTGTGGCACAAGCAGCCCCAACAACTGAAGATACAAAAGTAATCGACCAAGTTAACCGCTACAGCAACGAAGGTAGAACTAACAACAGCCAAGGTCAAGTTACCTCTGTTTCTCAGTTCTCTGACGTACAACCAACCGACTGGGCATTCCAAGCATTACAATCCTTGGTTGAGCGTTACGGTTGTATCGCTGGTTATCCCAACCTCACTTATCGCGGTAACAGATCCTTAACCCGTTATGAATTCGCAGCTGGTTTAAATGCTTGTTTAGATCGTGTCAACGAACTGATTGCCACAGCTACAGCTGATTTAGTAACAAAACAAGACTTAGCAACTTTACAACGCCTGCAAGAAGAATTCTCTGCTGAATTAGCAACCTTGCGTGGTCGTGTAGATGCTCTAGAAGCTCGGACTGCGGAATTGGAAGCTAACCAATTCTCCACCACCACCAAACTAGCCGGGGAAGCAATCTTTGCTGTTACCGATGTATTTGGTGATGATTTGGGTGATAGAAATAACACTGTATTCCAAAACAGAGTCCGTCTCACCTTAAATACCAGTTTCACAGGGAAAGACCTATTAACCACCCGCTTATCTTCTGGTAACGCTCAAGCCTTTGTAGGTACTGCTGATGGTAGTGGTGAGGGCTTACAAACCTTCCAAGTTGGTAGCACCGGTAACAATGGTGTAGAAATCGACAAACTGACCTACGAAACAGACTTTGGGCCAGCTAGAGCTTACTTAGCAGCCACAGGTGGACGACACAGCCACTATGCAGCTGTTAACAACCCCTACTTCTTCGACAAAACAGATGGTGGTAACGGTTCTTTATCCACCCTATCCTCCGAAAGCCCCATCTACCGGATTGGTAGTGGTGCTGGTGTAGCTTTCACTCTTCCCTTTGGTAAAGGTGGCGGTATCTTCAGACCAAGTTCCTTGACTGTAGGTTACTTGGCATCAGAAGCTAACAACCCCAACGACAGTGCAGGCTTATTTAACGGTAACTACGCTGCATTAGGTCAATTGAACTTCAGTGTAGGCGATCGCTTGGCATTAGCTGCAACCTACGTTCATGGTTACACCGGTGCAGGTAGCAGTCTGTTCGGAGATGAAGACGGTAACATCCTCGTAGGCACTTCCCAAGCCAACACTCTCAACAACTCAGCCTCCAGCAACTCCTTCGGTTTATCCGCAGCCTTCAGACCTAGCGACAAATTATCCGTTAGCGGCTTCGTTTCTTACACCGATGTGACAGTTACAGGCGCAAACAACGATAAAGAAGTTTGGAGTTACGGCGTTGGCGTAGCTTTACCTGACTTTGGTAAGCAAGGTAACGTTCTCGGTATCTTCGCAGGCGCGCAACCCTACTCACTCGGCCGACTCAACCCCGGACAAAACGAAGTTCCTTACCAAATTGAAGGTTTCTACAAGTATCGCGTTTCTGACAATATCTCCGTCACCCCTGGTGTCATCTGGTTGACCAATGTTAACCAAGGTAACAGTGATGATGCGATTATCGGTACCTTGAGAACTACTTTCACCTTCTAAAATCGTTCTCGGTTTGCAAAACCAGAAACTCAAAACTTTAAACTGAATTTAACCCCGCTTGGTAGCGGGGTTTTTTATTTGGCTAAGTCATAAGGCAGAAACCCTAGTGATGAACCGGAGTATACTAGAAGAAGATAGAGTTGATTCCTTAACTCGCGCCTAAATTCATTTATCACTTAATTATTTTGCTTGTGGAACTATCGTGTAAATCAGAATACGCAATTCTTGCCTTACTAGAAATGGCAACTCATTACGAAAACGGCGAACCAATGCAAATTCGACAAATCGCCGCCCAACAAAACATCCCTGATCGCTATTTAGAACAGTTACTAGCGACCTTAAGACGGGGAGGTATCCTCAAAAGTCAACGCGGCTCTAAAGGTGGCTATCTTCTGGCGCGAGAACCGCGCAAAATCACCCTATTTGAAATACTGGAATGTTTAGAAGGCTTAGATGTTAAGACTGGTGAAGATAATATCAGCACCAAAACATTAGACAGCGCAGTCATAGAAGAGATTTGGCAAGAAGCTTGTCAAGCGGCTAATTCCGTGTTGAAGAACTACACTCTTCAGGATTTATGCGAGAAGAGAGATTCTCGGCGGCAGTTGGATATTATGTACTACATTTAGTCAATAGTCATTAGTCAATAGTCATTAGTCAATAGTCAACAGTCATGATTTAAGACTGTGGACTATTGACTATGAATGCTGAGACTATAAATAGTTAGGTTAATAAATAAGGAATAAGGAATAATTATGCGGATTGCGGGTAATATTACGGAACTGATTGGGCGGACACCCTTAGTGCAGTTAAATCGTGTCCCCCAAGCTGAGGGATGTGTGGCACAAATTGTAGTCAAATTGGAAAGTATGAATCCCTCTTCGTCTGTGAAAGACAGAATTGGCATAAGCATGATTAATGCGGCGGAAGAAGAGGGGTTAATTGCGCCTGGAAAAACGGTATTAGTAGAACCGACATCGGGAAATACAGGTATAGCTTTAGCAATGGGAGCGGCGGCTAAGGGTTATCGCTTAATTTTAACTATGCCAGAAACCATGAGTGGTGAACGGCGAGCCATGTTACGGGCTTATGGTGCAGAATTAGAACTGACTCCTGGAATGGAAGGAATGAGTGGGGCGATTCGACGGGCGCAGGAGATAGTAAATACTACACCTCATGCTTATATGTTGCAGCAGTTTCGCAATCCCGCTAACGTCAAAATCCATCGGGAAACTACCGCCGAAGAAATTTGGCAAGATACTGATGGAAAGGTAGACATGATTGTGGCAGGAGTGGGAACAGGTGGTACGATCACAGGGGTAGCGGAAGTGCTGAAAAGTCGTAAACCCAGCCTGCAAGCGATCGCTGTCGAACCAGCCAATAGCCCAGTGTTATCAGGAGGTAAACCAGGCCCCCATAAAATTCAAGGGATTGGTGCTGGCTTTATTCCCCAGGTACTCAAGTTAGACTTAATTGATGAAGTGATTACAGTCACCGATGAAGAAGCGATCGCTTACAGTCGGCGTTTAGCTAGAGAAGAAGGGCTATTATCTGGAATTTCCAGTGGTGCAGCTTTATATGCTGCTATTCGTGTAGCCCAACGCCCAGAAAACGAGGGACGCTTAATCGTGATGATTCAACCTAGTTTTGGCGAAAGATACTTGAGTACACCGTTATTCCAAGACTTAGAGGCAAAAGTAGCCACTAGCATCAGCTAACAATCAATGGGATGAATGGCCGAGTTTAAACAAGATTCCAACCACTACGAAACTCTCAAAGTGAGTTCTAACGCCAGCCAAGCGGAGATTAAACAAGCCTACCGCCGCTTGGTGAAGTTATTTCATCCTGATAGCAATCAGGAAACAGCAGATAAAGAGCAGATTATTCGCATTAACGCAGCTTACGAAGTTTTAGGCGACAGCCAAAGTCGCCTCAACTATGATCAACAACTGCGGGATCAATCTCAAAACTTAAATGGTAGTCGCCAGCAGCGCACAGCATCAGCGCAAAAACATTATCAAGCCACACGTAAATCAGGTAAAGATGTTGACGAGCAAGTAGAAGAATGGCTGCGCGTAGTATATCATCCAGTGAACCGCTTACTGTGCAGCATTCTTAACTCCCTAGAAGAGCAAATTGAAGAACTTGCAGCCGATCCCTTTGATGATGAATTACTAGATGAATTTCAAGAGTATTTAAAAAATTGTAAAGCTGATCTGAAACAAGCCCAAACAACTTTTCGTTCCCTACCAAACCCCCCCAGTTTAGCCAGAGCCGCCGCTCACCTATACTACAGTCTCAGTCAAGTGGGAGATGGCTTAGAAGAGTTATCTTATTTTCCCCTCAATTATGATGATCGTTATCTGCACACTGGGCAAGAACTATTTCGCATTGCCACAAGATTACACTGTGAAGCTCAAGCATCGGTAGATTAGATGGGAAATTGGGCATTGGGCAATTGGGCATGGGGCATTGGAAGACAAGGGAGACAAGGGAGAAGAAGTATTAATAATTAATAACTAATGACTAATGACTAATGACTAATAACTAACATGAACCAATGGCTACCTTGGAATCCTAGATTAAACAAGTTAAAGGCTAAATTGCTCAATGACCCGTATTACCGATTACAGTCTGGGGAAGAAATCCAGATAGCGGCTCAATTGGGTATCCGTATTGATGCTAATCAAGCAACTGTAGACGATTGGTTACGCTTACCTGGTTTATCAATTCATCAGGCGCGATCGCTTGTGGAATTATCCCGTTCTGGTGTAAAATTTTACTGTATTGAAGATGTGGCGGCAGCTTTAGGAATGCCTGCTGCACGTCTAGAACCGTTGAAGCCTATATTAAATTTTAGTTATTATGACCACGAGTCTCTAGTTAGTTCTACTGCTGTAGTGAATGTCAATACTGCATCAGTAGAAGAGTTAGCCCAACTGCCGTTTATGGATACATCTTTAGCTGAAACAGTTGTGCAGAATCGCCTCAAATCTGGAGCTTACCGTAATTTAGCTGATTTTCAACGCAGATTGACAATACCTGGGGAAGCGATCGCGCAATTGATGTATTTTTTAAGGTTTTAGGCTTTAACAGGGAACAGGGAACAGGGAACAGGGAACAGGGAACAGACAAAAGTTTTAGATAATTGGGAGCAGTGTCTTGAAAACTAATATTCACGCATAATTTATCCCATTCCCCATTCCCCATTCCCTACCCCCACCAAATAACTTTCTCAACCCGCCTCTACTTAAATGACCCCTACGCGTTCTGGTGGCCAAAAGCGGAAAACGGCTCTACCAATGATATTTTCTTGGGGTAAGAAGCCCCAGTAACGAGAATCATTACTGTTGTTGCGGTTGTCTCCCATGACGAAAATTTGGTCTTGGGGGACTTTTACTGGTGGAAATGGTTGATTAGGCGGTTCAGCGATGTAGTCTTCAGCTAATGGTTGTCCATTGAGGTAGACTTTACCGTTAGCAATACTGATGACTTCCCCTGGCAGACCAATCACCCGTTTAATAAAAGCTTGGTCTTTGGGGTATCCCCGCTTTTGTAATTCTGCTGGTGGCTGAAAAACCACAATATCCCCAGATGCAGGCGGATGAAACCGATAAGAGACTTTTTCCACCACTAGGCGATCGCCTTCGTATAAAGTAGGAAACATTGACTCGGAGGGTATGTAACGAGGTTCAGCCACAAAAGTCCGAATCAATAGTGCTAAAAGTAAGGCGATCGCGATGAGGGTAAAATTTTCCTGCCAATTCCGCCATGTTTTGGACGATGCAGTAGTTTCTTTCGGATTATTTTCCTGAGAATTCATAGAATTTTTCAGCCAGTTGAACAAGTATAAATTCTTGAGCTTCATGCCCAATTTTTGTTTGTAAGCAAGCTGTTTTATTGACTGAGCCTACAAGCACTAATTCATAATACGGCTATCTCCCATATTATTAGGCAAGTCAAAATTCCAATTTGAATAATTTTACGCGATTATTTTGTTGTCAATAGGTAACGAGAAATCGCGAGACCATTCATTCCAAGAACCAAAGTAATTTTTGGCGTGAATTCCAGCTTGTTGCAAAGCAAACAGCACATTAGCTGCCCTAGAACCTTTAAAACAATAGATATACACAACAGACTCAGAAGTAATACCGAGAGATTGGCAAATTTCTAAAATCTCTGCTGCGGGGCGAAACATCGGTATTCCTGAGTCAGAGGTCATCAGACGATACCATTCTAACCAAACGGCGTTCGGGATTCTGCCTTTGCGGGGGCAGAAATCCACACCATAGGGGGAAGAACTGATACCTTGCCATTCATCGCGATCGCGCACGTCTAATTTAATAATTGCGGGGTTGTTGATAGCCTGCAACATTTCGATTGTTGTCACCATCATCTCAGCTTGGGGATGCAATCTAAATATGCTGCTTTCAACTTCTGGGACTTCATTTGTAGTGGGTAATTCCGCCGCTAACCAAGCTCTATATCCTCCATGCAAAACAGATACATGGGGACAACCCAAATATTTTAATAGAAAAGCAGCTCTACAAGATTGACCATAACCTCTATTGAAGGCATCTTCATAGACAATTAAATGTTCTTTGCCGGATATTCCTACCTCGCTCATGATTTTGGCAAAATACTCTTGTAATTGTTTGAAGCCGGCAGGATAGGAATTATCTAAAAGATAAGTAAAGAAATCTCTAATATTGATAGCTTGAGGAATATGGCCAATAGCATATTCTTCTGGAGAGCGCGTATCAATAATGACAGTCCTTGGGGATTTTACTGCTAACAAAGACGTGAGTTCTTGAGGAGAAATGAGGAGATTTATATTCACGCTTTCATGCTGTTATCGTCACAATAGGCATTATCGCCTTCTGTGAATTTGCACGTTGGCGTGAAATTTACATAATTACGAATAGGGAATGGGGAATAGGACTTGAAAATCTCAAACTACCGCAACGACAAGCCAGAAAAATACAGCAGAAATATCTTCTTCTTCCCCCACACCCCTATTTTCTTAATTTTGAATTTTGAATTTTGAATTTTGAATTGGTATTACGGTGATGTTTCTCTTAACAAGGCACGAAAGCCTAGCTGTTGAAAATGCTCGTTGGCAGTTAAGGCTTCAGTAATTCCACAGAATTGCATAACAATAAAAGATACACAATCAACAAATCCCCATTCTTTTTCAGAGCTTTCGCAGTACAGTTGGAAAGCTCTTTCATAGAGTTCCTGAGATAAAGGCACAATTTCTACTTGTGGATCAGAGGCCAGAGAAGTTAACAGCATGATCGCCTCATGACGATAGGGTTGTTGGCATAAGATATTGCCAATTTCTAGCATGACTGTTTGGGTAGTAATTAAACGTGTACCTGCTGCTTCTATCAAGCTAGCTAAATGTAAAGCTCGTTGATGTAAATTATCCTGGGGTGCAGCTAAGGCAATGGCAAAAGATGTATCAAGAAATACTTCAGGTTTCATAGGGAATTTCCTGAACGTATAAATACTTGTCAATGTTAGCAGACAAATCCGGCGGACTATGCAATTGTAGCGATCGCGCCGTCGCTAAAAAAGATACAGTTGCTTGTGAGTTATTTGGTAGTATTTCTATTCTTAAGCGTACACGGGTATTCACAGGTAAAGCGATCGCCTCTTGCGGATAAAATCCCTTGCCATCAAATACCGCCGCAATAAATTTTTCTCCCATATGTCGGTATGTTCTAAAAATAACTTGTGACATCTATCCTATGCGTTGATGTCGGCAAATGGGATCAATTTACGCAAGCTAAACCGCGATTGTTGACGCTGCCATGTGGGTGATTAATGCTGATAACCTCAGCAATTGACAGTCTCAGTCGATTATTTCCCTGAATATAAAGAGAAAATTAAGTATTTCAACTCTTGTATCCCAGGGAAGAGGCTACCAATATTAAGGATTTGTAACACTAGACGTGAAAATCGACTTCTCTAAGTTCTTGATTCAGTGTAGCTATTTATGAAAACTCAATACTCAATACCCACGGAGGAAAAAGAAAAAATCTTTCACACGGAACTAGTTAAGTTTGGTGTGGAATACAAAAAAGCGCAAAAAGTAGCGAGAATTCTGGCTTCTGGTGAACCAGATGAAACTTTAGGAGAAGAAGAAATCAAAATTGCCCAAGAAGCTTGCAAACAGTGGATTAAACAGAGAAAACTCTACAAAATTGTGAAAAATATCTAGCCATAACTGAATTGAAGACGATTAAGAAGATTTAATGTCTTCTCAATCGTCAACTACTAGCTTTTTCTCACAACCAAATTTAATTAACTAACATAAGGCGATCGCTTTATCTAGCAATAGCTGGAGAACTCACTGGGGTTAGTCCTACTAAGTTTTCACTTAGATCCCACATCCGTCTAGCGATCGCATCATCACTGGCTTGGGGTGAAACTTGCTGCACAAAGGATTGGCGGTCTTTCTTTTGCCGATTTCCCCAACTCCAATACGCACCAGATTGGGCATATTCAGCATCAGCAGTCACCATTGCTACCCGTTCGCCTGCTAGTTCTTCGGATACGAAACCGCCTGTAATGCGTTGTTGGAAGATAGGGAACAGTTTTTGGAATAGGGGATAGTGGTTACGGAATAGTGCTGTTGTGGCGACACATCCAGGATAGAGAGAATTGAAGATAATACCTGTAGATTCATGATATCGCCGATGCAATTCCCGCATTGTGAGGATATTGCAGACTTTGCTATCTTTATAAGCTTTGACGGGTTCAAATTTCTTCCCATCTGCCATTGTAATGGGGTCTTTGAAACCTTCAGCAAAACCTTTCAAATCGCCCAAGTCTGGACGGGGGGGAATTTTGCCACCGAGTTCATTGGGGTTATGGGTGACGGTTCCTAAAATGACGAGTCTGGGCTGGGAAGATGATTTTTTTAAATCTTCCAACATCAGGTTACACAGTAGAAAATGGCCTAAATGATTGGTGGCCATGGTTAATTCATATCCCTCTGGGCTGCGGAGTGGTTCTTTGATGAGAGGCATATAAATAGCTGCGTTGCATACTAAAGCATCTAGGGTTCTGCCGGTGGCGCGGAAGTTCTGCACAAAGTAACGCACACTGCCTAAAGATGCTAAGTCAACGGGAATGATAGTGTAGCTATCTTGGGGAATTCCCACGGACTGGGCAGCTTTTTGAGTTTTTTCAATATCCCGGCAAGCCATGACTATGTGCCAATTTCTTTTGGCCATAGCTTTAGCGGCGTACAACCCAACCCCCGAAGATGTGCCTGTAATAATAACTGTTTTGCGTGCTTCCATTCTCTTGGGACTTCTCTAACTTGCAATTAATTTTAGTTTTTTTATGATCTCATACCATGTTTGCCGTCAGCTAGCGGTTTTGAGGAGATAGGAGGTGGGAAGTAAGGGGTAAGAGGTGAAAATCTAGGTAACAAAAGGGTTTTAGAGGTTAATATTTCTTTGCATAAGTTGTTAATTTTTTTGTTAGCTCAACATATTGATACAGATTACAAAAAATTCGTGTCTTGGAGAAATTTCACAATGGCTTGATTCACTTCTTTTGCTGCACCAGTTGAGGCATCGTGACAACAGTTATCGATGATTTGCAATTGGGAATTAGGTAGGCGTTGGTGTAATCTTTCTCCATGAGTGGAGGGAAACCAACTATCGCGATCGCCCCATAAAACTAATGTGGGACAATCGATCTTGTCTAAATTACTTTGAATTTGAGTGAGCAGATTGGGTTTATTAGCTTGCCAATCTTCAATTTCTTTTGCTGCTATTTGTAATTCTTCGGCAACTTTTACCAGCGTACCAGGCAGTTCAATGAATGGATAAGTAATCCAATAGACATCT
The DNA here is from genome assembly GCF_050235535.1 of Aliinostoc sp. HNIBRCY26. Lineage (GTDB taxonomy): Bacteria > Cyanobacteriota > Cyanobacteriia > Cyanobacteriales > Nostocaceae > Trichormus. The sequence continues at coordinate 2,863,029 of NZ_CP189852.1, read as the reverse complement.
TCTGGGGTCAGAATTGAGGGATCAAATAGCACTTTGCGCCTTTCTGTGGCCATGACTTCGCGTACCAGTGGCGCGAACCAATAAGCTAAACGGAAATGATCAATTGCCTGTAAGACTTCTAAAGGAGTTTTGGCGAGGATTTCCATTGCCCAATGTGGGAGGCGTTCCGCAAAAATCGGCGCATTCATCACAATTAACCTGCCAATTAATTGAGGATATCTTTGTGCTAAAGCTAAAGAAATTAATGCCCCAATGGATTCTCCCACAATAATAGCTGGTTCATCACATAATCCTTGAATCACTCTTGCTAGTTCAATTACTTGATGCCCATTTTTCTCTCGACGTAACCAAGGCTTATCTGAAAATCCAAAGCCTTTAGCATCAAAACAAATGACTCGAAAATACTTAGATAAAGCCGCTACACTATAACGCCAATTGTAGCTCCAGCTTCCCATACCATGTAAGAGAAAAAGCGGTTTTCCTGTGCCTTTTTCACCATAGGCAATCTGTACAGGATACCCGTCAACATCGCTAATAATTAGACTTTGCCGTCCTTGGGGAAAAGTCGCTTGCCACCAATCTTTCATCAATGATTAATCTCAAAAAATTTTCAGGCAGTTGATAGAATTCTAATTACTACCATGCTGTAGACTAATCAGACAATAGTAAGCATAAATTATTTACTTACATTTCTAACGCGGCAATTTTAAGTGTTCTTCTATTAGCCGGATATTATATTCATTAGCTGTCCAAGCGAAATCAAATAAATCACCCAGCAAGGGAATCATACCGACTAAACTATCAATAATAATATTTACGATCATTTTCCTGAGAATTGCTTTAGGTATACCCAATTTTGAGGCTTCAATCACAATATAGAGAGACAGTAGCAAACCTAAAACATCACCTCCGACGGGGATAAACCCAATCAAGGGATCTAAACCAACAGCGATGGGTGTACCAGGAATACCAATAACTCTATCTAAAATCCGACTCAAAACACGGAGACGCTTTAAAGTTGGGGCTTGGGTATGATAGTCAACAGAAGAAGCACGGGGCATAGTAGGCGATCGCTCATTGGTAATAAAATCGTTCAATATTTTGACATAGTTATTAGTCAAGTCAACTTACTGTTGATCCTTGAGGGAAGTTTGATACATTTTGGCACGCATATCTTCACCGACAATTACATTTAATTGATCGCCGATTAATAAAACAGCTGCACTCATCCACAGCCATAGCATTAAGACAATCACTGTTCCTACTGCACCATAAACTTTGTTATAGTTGCCGAAATTAGCTACATACAGGCGAAATAAACCCGATAAAATTGCCCAAAATATAGACGCAAGCATCGCCCCTGGCATAATTGGTGTACCTGAATTCCAAACGCTGGGGCCGTAGCGATAGATAAAGCTAAATGCTGTAGCCACAATGCCTAAAGCTAAAGGCCAACGTAATAATTGCCAAAGATTTAATAAGAAAATTAAAGATGAATTACCACTGACAACCAGCCCCAAAATTAAGTCACTGAGAAAGACTAAAAAAGAAGCCAACATTAACAATAAAATTGTGCCTACTGTCAAGCCCAAAGAAATAATTCTCCCTTTCCAAAAGGGACGAGTTTTTTCTAGTGGTATTTGATGAATTTGATCAAAGGCTGTCATGGCGGTACTCACAGCACCAGAAGCAGTCCACAGGGCAATGATAAAACTCAAGGAAAATAATCCTCTATTTTTGGGGTGGGCTATTTCTTGGTTAGCGAATTCTCGAATTAGTGTGATAGCTTCATCTGGTGCAACTTGACTGAGTTGTTGCGCTATTTGTCTAAAAGTATCCTGCAAAGATTCTTCAAGTAATCCAATGGCGGTGAGGATGGCCAGAATTGCCGGAAACAAAGATAACATGGCATTAAAGGCGATTTCTGAAGCCAATCCTAAGAGTCTTCTAGTAATTGTTCTAGCAACGGTTTTCTTCAGTGTCCGCCAAGTGAGATGGCGGAAAAATCTGACAAAACGAGGTTGTGGCATAACTGTAGGGAATAGGGAAAGCCAATATTGTGTTTCTTGAGAGCCTTTGACTAGCACGACTATGTGCCTGCATGATTATAGAAGAAACACTTTTTCTTCTCCTATACCCCTACACTTCCGTATTGCTTAGGAGTATAACGTTACTTATGGGTATTCTTCCTGTTTTCTGAAAAGATGTCTTCAAAAGAATCACTGAAGAAAATTTTTTATTTTGCCTGGAATAGCTTATAACTGCACTTAAATACGAAATAACCAGCTATGAATCCAGATTTAACACAACAATGGTTGGCTGAAATTGAATCTCTCAAACAGCAGCTAGTAGAACAACAGCGCGATCGCGATGCAGCTTGGGAAAGTGCGGAGAAGTGGCGTAAACTCTATAATACAGAAGCCGAACAACGTCGCACCGATGCGGATTTGTTTCGTCAAAATAGCGCGTCCCTAAAAGCAGAAATTCAAAAACTCAAAGGAATTGACACAACCACCTTACCCAAAGCTATCAACGTGGCAGCAATTCAGCAAGAACTTGCTGCCATCAGGACTGTAGAAGATTTGAAAACCAAACTAGTCTCGGTAATTCAAGAACGCGATCGCTTACAGCAGGCTTTGAAGACAGAACAAGAAAACCACGAACAAACTCGTAAGAGTCTGACTACTGCTTTAGGTGATGCCATTGATAGTTTAGCTAAAGAACGCGCCGGTACAGGGGGCGGAGTGGTTAAGGAGTCTGTTTAGTGAAAGGCGATCGCAGAACTTTTCGGTCTACTGATTGTGAGACTTGCGTAAGTAGCCGTCATGACGGCTACTTAAGTCCTGTTGACGATTGAGTATGAAAAGCACAAAAGAACAGATTTTTATGCACAATACTCAATATCGTCAACAAACCCAAAGGTGTATTTTAACTTTCAACTAAAAGCTATGGCTTATTAGTATTAGCCGGATCATACGGTACCCAAGTGTCACCTTGACATTGGAAGTCTTTCTGGTCTTTACCCATCGGAAGGATAGCACCTGTTGAATATGCTTGACCTGCATATACACAGTCTCCACCGAGAATTTGTTTTTGCTCATGTTCAGAAATCTCAATCAATTCGTCTTGTAAATTTGTGAAGTTAATCATTTGAAATGTACTCCTGTATCAGTCACGATTGTGTTTTAGACGTTCCGAAAGTAGTGTGTGAACTAGCAAACCACATAAGAGTTAAAACTGCTTTGTCTATTTACTTCTTATATGGCTGCCACTGCCATGTACCATCTGACATACAAGTTTTATCGTATCCTTGACTACCCTGCGGGATTGTAGAACCTGTTGAATATCTTTGACCTGCATAATAGCAATCTCCGCCGAGAATTTGTTTTTGTTCTTGTTCAGAAATTTCCATCAATTCATCTTGTGAATTTGCAAGGTTCAGTTCATCAATTGCGAAGTTAATCATGATGTAACATATTCCTTTATTAGCCATATTTGCGTTTTAGATAGTGATTTCTAAATCACTCACCACACTTTTATGTTGTCTATTTTTGAGATGAATTTCAAGCATTCTTAGAATGATAAAGTGACATAAGAGAGTTATTTTTAATCACGTATAATGATGCTCAATTTCGAGAAAATCAAATATTATAACACTCGTATTTTCTATATCAATTCCGATTAGATTTTCAGGTTTATTTCTGTCTAGACTTTATTGAAAATATGATATTTATTCCCTCATATCAGAAAAAATAAATTCAAAATTTTTCAAAAATAAAATATTTATGTCCTGATTTTCTATTTGGTAACAAACCTGAAAACTCAACACGACAAAAATCAACCCAAAAAAACATCGGGTTGATAAAAACAAGTATTCAGATTTGTTTGTGTCGAATTATCTTCGAGCAAAATGCCCTTAAACTATCTTATTTCTTATAGGTATGGGATTATATCCTGTAGGCATTGTTGTATCTGGTACGGCAATAATTCCAACAGTTGAGCCACCATTTATTCCTGAGAAAACATCTTTTGAACTGTAATCATTGAAACCACCTGCAATATTTCTTGCTTGTTCATTAGATAAATCTGATAAACCTAAACTTTCGTGACGACGGGCAATAGCATTATTTATTGCATTATCAATTAGGTCATCAATCTGAATTTGACTGCTATATTTTTCCATTTGCGATTTCCTTTTGATTGGTAATTTTGAAAATTCCAAAATATGGAATAGCTGATTGCTACCACCATATTACACATTGTAATCATGAGGAATTGACTTGTAATTAATAGTTCAAACTATGATGAGACTAAACTAAAACTTTTATGTCTCTGTATCACCAAGCTGCGGCAATTTGTGAGCGCACTTTGGGTGTAGGGGATTCTGATACTATGAGAGTGCGGGGAAATTATGCAAAGTTTTTAAGAGAAGCATATTCTTAAGTAGATAAGGTGTTAAGCATATAAGAAAGCACATTAAGTCCGCAGGGTTTGGGGGAGAGGGTTTGCAGCTTTTATTACCATGAACATGGTGCAATTTTTTAGGGTGTGAGAATTCATGCACAATATATGTCATTGCGAACAAAGCGAAGCAATCCCAAAGTCTCTGAGATTGCTTCGCTTTGTTCGCAATGACGGTTAATGCTGGGATGCAATTAAACGCAGATGTAGCTTGCTTCCCGCAGGGTACGCGGATAAACGCGATTTTTTAATGTCACATTTAAGGCTTGACACGCCACTACCTAGAATCTTCCCAGTCCCTAATCCCCAGTCCCTAATCTAAAATCCCATCGCCTTAGCGACATCACTTAATTCTGCCTCAATCCCCTGCTTAAATTGGGCGTGACTGTGTTTAATCGCTGTGTCAGGGTCTTTCAAACCGTTACCAGTCAGGACACACACCACTGTTGCACCTGTGGGTACTTGGTCTTTCACCTGTAACAACCCAGCGACGGAAGCCGCACTAGCAGGTTCACAGAAAATACCCTCTGATGAGGCTAAAAGTCTGTATGCGTCGAGAATTTCCTCGTCGGTGACGGCTTTAAATTGACCTTGGCTAGCTGATTGGGCTGCGATCGCTTTATCCCAACTAGCCGGATTACCGATACGTATGGCTGTGGCGATGGTTTCGGGATGGGTGACAGGCTGACCATTTACTAACGGTGCTGCACCTGCGGCTTGAAATCCCATCATCCGGGGGAGGCGATCGCATTTCCCGGCTTGGTGATATTGACAAAAACCCATCCAGTATGCTGTGATATTCCCGGCATTCCCCACGGGGATACATAGCCAGTCTGGCGCGTCACCCAACGCATCGACAATTTCAAATGCTCCGGTTTTTTGACCTTCGAGACGGTAGGGGTTAACGGAATTCACCAAGGTAATAGGATAATTGTCCGCCATATCACGGACAATTTCTAGGGCGCGGTCAAAGTTACCCTTGATGGCTAAAACTTCTGCACCGTAGAGTAAAGCTTGCGCCAACTTACCTAACGCTACATAACCATCAGGAATTAACACAAAAGCCTTCATTCCCCCACGGCGTGCGTAGGCGGCGGCGGCGGCGGAAGTGTTACCGGTGCTGGCACAAATTACGGCTTTCGCACCTGCTTCCTTGGCTTTGGTAATCGCCATTGTCATCCCCCGGTCTTTAAAACTACCGGTGGGGTTCAGACCATCGTATTTCACAAATACCCGCACTTGTCTACCGATACGTTCTGCGATCGCTGGCACGGGAATCAAGGGAGTATTACCTTCTAATAAGGTGACAATCGGTGTAGTGTCACTGACAGGTAAATACTCTCGATAGGCTTCGATGAGTCCGGGCCAGGGTTGGCGATGAGTTTGAGCAATAGACAAGCTTACAGTCACGGGCTTAAAAATTAATTCAAAATTATATTATGGATGATCGTGGCAATTACTCAGCCAGTCAATTTTGGATTTTGGATTTTGGATTTGGGATTGGACTTCAACCTAAAACCAAGAATTCGCACGGTCAGACAAGATTTGTCTATAGTGTGCTTTTTTGATGTCTGAGATTTTTTACTCCAGATATTATCTCTGTTTGTATGAATATTTTACAGATAATTTTGATTTTATTTAACTAGGGGTGTAGGGGTATGGGGGTCTAAGGGTATGGGGATCTAAAAACCTATACTGATCAGCTACTGATCAGCAATTAATGTTAGCCCAAATAAAACTCATGGGACAGACCGCTAGTTTTACCAAAAATTAAGTCAAGTATTTCCCCTACACCCCTACACCCTCATACTCCTACACCCCGCTAATTTGTGGTCTAGTGTATTGACTAACATAGGCGGGTATTTCAATATCTGAGTCCAATCGAGAATCATTGATGGGTGTAGCCGCAGTCAGTTTTAAAGGAATTTCTCCAGCCCATACAGGGATTTGATAATCAGCTTCATCATCCAAAGGCCCACCAGTGCGAACCTTGGCTGAGGCTTCGGCTAAAGGTAAAGATAAAACTACAGTTCCCGCTAATTCTTGACGATTAGGCGATCGCACTTCTTCCCATCTTCCCAAAATAACGTGTTCTGTAAATGCTTTGAGGGCGGCTAGTTTTTGCTCTGCGTCTTCTACTAGTGTGGCTTTACCAAAGACGACGACTGAGCGATAATTCATCGAGTGATGAAACGCCGATCTTGCCAAAATTAGTCCATCAATTAAAGTCACTGTGACACAAACATCAAGACCTTGTTGGAGTGTTTTTAACATCCGGCTAGCAGGTGAGCCGTGAATATATAATGTGTCTTCTACTCTTCCGTAGGCTGTCGGAATCACAACAGGTTGTCCTTGAGCGACAAAACCGACATGACAGACTAATCCTTCATCCAGAATTTGATAAATCACGTCAGATTCATATTTAGCTCTTTGAGGTACACGTTTAACGGTTGTTCTGGGGCTAGGTGCTTGTTTTTGAGACATAACTGTCAATTTCTACTCTATATCGTTAGAGTATTCAGAGCAGTGGAATGACACAATAGCCAATTTCTCATTAAATAACCAGTCCACTTGGAAAAATTAGTCAATAGTCAATAGTCAATAGTCATTAGTCATTAGTTTTTCTCCCTTGTCTCCCTTGCCCCCTGCCCTCCACCTCTCCTCCCCCATCATGGACTTTACAATTAATATCGACCCAAACGCGCCTTTACCTCTGCATCGCCAAGTTTACGAGGAACTACGCCAAGTTATTCTTACGGGAAGATTAATATCTGGACAAAAGCTGCCTTCAACGCGATCGCTTGCTCAATTACTTGGTGTTTCCCGTGCTACCATCACTCAAGGTTATGAACTACTTCTGAGTGAAGGTTATCTAGAAACTATTGTGGGTTCGGGAACTTTTGTTTGTCGTCAACTTCCTGACGATTTACTCAACGCTACACCAACACCGTCAAAATCATCACCAGCAAATTCTCCAATACAGTTATCAGCTTATGGTGAAAGTCTCAACGACAAAGCATTTTTGCGTCTCCCAGAAGCAGAACTAGAAATCAGTTTTAGCTATGGCAGACCAGCTTTTGATCATTTCCCGATAGATTTATGGCGCAAGTTAATTTCTCGCTATTGTCGCTCTAATCCAGAGGTACTAGATTATACTTCCTATTCTTTGGGATACAAAGCATTACGAGAGGCGATCGCTTCCTATCTTTCGCGTTCTAGGGCGGTAAATTGTAGTGCTGAACAAATCGTGATTGTAGGTGGTTCACAGCAAGGAATTGACTTAATTACACGTTTGCTTATTGATCGGGGTGATTGGGTTGCTGTAGAAGAGCCAGGCTATCTCGGTGCGAGGCGGGCTTTTTTAGCACAAGGAGCTAAGTTATTTACCGTAGCTGTAGATCAATCAGGATTAATAGTTGATGAACTAAAAACAAGTGTAATTCCTAACATTAAACTTCTGTATATCACACCGTCGCATCAATTTCCTACAGGGGCGGTTTTATCACTCCCCCGCAGACTAGAGTTATTAGCCTGGGCGCAAAAGTCTGGGGTGATGATGATTGAAGATGACTATGATAGCGAATTTCGTTATGGTGAACGTCCTATACCAGCGTTACAAGGATTAGATCAAGGTAACTCTATTATTTATGTCGGGACGTTTTCTAAAGTTCTATTTCCGGCTTTGCGCTTGGGTTATTTGGTGTTACCAGAAAATTTAGTTCATGTGTTTGCGCGAGCGAAATGGTTAGCAGACAGACAATGTAGTCTATTGGAACAATACGCCCTGACTGATTTTATTACAGAAGGACATTTAGAACGGCACATCAGACGGATGCGATCGCTCTACAACCAACGCCGACAAACTTTAGTACAGTCTTTGTTGGAGCATTTTGGCGACAGTGTGGAAATTATGGGAGAAAACGCCGGGATGCACCTGATGGTAAAAATCAATACGAGAATTCCTGATGATGAAATCGTCAAACGGGCTGCATTAGCTAACGTAGGTATCGGCGCAGCATATCCACAATATTTAACAGCTAGTCCTGGTAGTGAATTTATCTTTGGATATGCGGAACTCAGTGAACAACAAATTCAAGAGGGAGTTAGGCGACTAGCTAAGGTAATTTCCGACTAAATCACAAAATGACGCAGTGGTGAACGTCTCCCTAAACGCCACCAAATAGCCAGCACATTTTTCTGACTACAGTCTTGATGCACAGCGTAACGCAAGCGCAGAATTTTGTAACATCTATCTTGTGCGTAAGTTAACAGCCAAGTTTGTTCATAGCGCACTAAATCTTCTATCCACACTGTCCCAATGCCTGCGGTTTGGGCGACATTGATGATAAAGTCAGCAAAAGCGATCGCATCTTCGCGATGTTTTTTCACACCTTGGGGAATCGTAGTTTCTGCATATCGCCAAAACAGCGTCGTGAAATTTTTCCCCAACGCTTTAGCTGTACGCGGTAGCATTTCCCGCACTTCTCCTAACCGCTTCCATTTCAAGGAGTTAGCAAACACATTCACCTGTGCGGCTGAAAGTTCCGCCAATTGTTGCGCCTCATCGTCACTCAGTCCCATTTCTAAACCAACGGCTTGAGGATTGGCAAAGAAACGCGATCGCATTTCTGTATTAGTGTAAAGTTGGGCTAAAAGTTGCTGGGTTTGTTCTAACCCCATCTCCCGTGTCTCCTCCCAAGTTCTCGTGCTTGTTGCAGTTCTGCTGTCAACTCTGCAAATTCCGGTAAATTTTCATCCCGTTCTAAAACGATTCCTTTCACCGCCACACGCGCCACCACTTCATCAATAAGTTCCCATATTTGAGGAGGTGTAGCTTGGGAATGACTATCGATTAGTATGCCATCATGCCAATGTCCACCCACAAAATGCAATTGCACGACACGTTCCCAAGGTAAATCTCGCATAAATTGCTGCACATCATAGCTATGATTCACCGCATTAATGTACAAGTTGGTCACATCCAATAACAAGCCACAATCAGCATTTTCGACCACTTCCGCCAAAAATTGGGCTTCGGTCATTTCTGCACCAGGAAGAGTCACCATGTAAGTAATATTTTCCAAAATTAACGGCACATCAACCCAGCGTCGCACCTCCGCAATATTGCGACACAGAACTTTTACGGCTTCTTTGGTGTAGGGTAGGGGTGATAAATGCCCAATATCAACCCCACCTGCTTTAGTAAAGCAGATATGCTCACTCCACCAAGGCGGGTTAAGTTGTTTAATTAAGGCTGCTAGTTGACGAAGATAATCTGTGTCTACACCTTCCGCACTCCCTAAAGATAAATTAATCGCGTGGGGAATAATGGGAAAATGGCTGGCTAATAATTCTAACTCCTGCTGTTGTTGCCAAGATGCTTGTAAGTAATGTTCCGCCACAATTTCCAGAAAGTCTACCTGTTGGCGGTTGAGAAACAAATCACTTTTGAACGGTTGGCGAAATCCCAACCCAACGCCTAAAGATGGTAGGTGAGTGAACATGGAAGAATTAAACCAATTCGCAATTCGCAATTCGCAATGGACTAACGTCCTGCTACGCTAACGTAATTACTTGTTGTAAGGGGGATTTAAACCCCTAAATTTTGTTAAAGGTAAAAGGTAAAATTTAGCTACCGCCACAACCACCACAACCACCGCCGCAACCACCACCGCAGGAACTACTGCTACAGGAACTACTACTGCATGAACTACCGCCACCACAGCCAGAAGCACTACTGCATGAACTACTAGATGAACTAGAACTACTGTATCTGCTAGTTGTTTTGGGGAATTGTGGGGGGAAGAAGATTTCGTGATAGGGGTTGTAAACTGTTCCTGCTAGTGCTTCCACGCCAAACAGTGCGACAAGTAAGTTGTATTCTGACAAAGAAGCGGTTTTAGATTTGGCTTTGGATTTTAATTGTGAGAATGTTTCCTGTAGTTGTTGCAGATATTTTTTACCTCGATCATTGAGTAGCGATCGCTGACTAACTAGCCACATTAACCAGATAATAGAAGCTACACCCATTATGATCAGAAAGCCAACGTTATAGCGTCCTTTAGCTAAGGCAATCAGGAGTTTATAAGCACCAAGGCTAAAAATCATCATTGCTCCTATTAAGCCGACTTGAATCCGCCATTGGTGATGGTTGGTAGTAGTTAATAATTGTTCACTGTGCAGTTGTTCTTCATAATTGTGGCTGTATGGTTGCACAATTTGACTTGCTAACCACAGAGATGCTGTTGCTGTTGAGGGGATAGAAATTTTCTGAAAAACTGCATTTTCTATTGGCTGTAATTTAGCCACATCAGGATGATCTGGTGTTTGGCTGATTGACTGTTCACTAACTTGCAAATAACCCTGCAAAATCAGATTAAATAATGCTGTGTGAGCGATTCCGGCATTTTGAGAACGCAGATAAGCAATTTTGTAAGGATCTGGATTGGCAGGAATTAACGGTAAAGGCTGATTTTTGCTGGGATCTTGCACTAAACGCCAACAAACTACCAAAGTTATGGCAATTACAGAACCGTAAAGCACTAGAAAATCAGGCCCATACATATCTGCAATCGGGTTATGCAGCAATGAATCCATTGCTTAATACTCCTTGCGAGGAAATTACTGTCAATGAGAGAAAATGAACGTCAAAATATTTGCAGCGTTTTTACAACATCTCGTTTTCTCAACTCTGTACGCCATTATAGCACAGTGTCTGATCGCACCTGTTTTGATATGGGATTACGGTGAGTTTCAAAGGCTGAATAATAAGCCTGCGAAGGAAGCAGGCTGGAAAGTTTAGGTTTTTGATTACTGAAGTGATGCTCTAGCTTTTATAAAAAAACATTCAAAGTTTCCAATCCATGTACCAATAGGGTGGGAATTGGTTTGAGAGGCTGAGTCGCGTCAACCTGGAGATGTGGAAATTCTTCTAGCAAAGCCCTGAGTGCAATTTTGGCTTCTAATCGAGCTCTCAAGGGGTGACAAGGCGACGGAAAAGCAGAGAGAGTAAAGACTTGAGCAAACGTCCCCAAAAAATAATAGAGTTGTCTGGAAAGACAACTCCTGATATCAAAATGATTCCTGAATTATACCAAAAAGTTTTCGAGATTCACCTGAACAAGAGCCAATATCTAACTCTCCAGTTGCTAATTATGCTAGTGCAAAGCTACCGAAATGTGAGTTTGTCGCAGTTAGCAGAACTGTTTCCGCAACCGATAAAATATGAAAGTCGAGTACGGAACTTACAACGGTTTTTAAATTTGCCACAATTGAGTGCTAAGGTGCTGTGGTTTCCTATAATCAAACACTGGCTCAGAAAAGAGTTTCAACACAGAAAGCCGAATCGATATCAAAGAAGACGCTCGAAAAAAAGCACTATTATCCACCAAGGATATTTGCTATTAGCACTAGATAGAACTCAATGGCAAGAGCGAAATATAATGATGTTAAGCCTAGTTTGGGGTAAACACGCTCTTCCAGTTTATTGGGAATTGCTCGACAAAAAAGGCAACAGTAACTTCTCTCAACAAAAACGAGTCATTGCACCTGTATTACGTCTGTTACGGTCTTATCCAATTGTCTTATTAGGAGACCGAGAATTTCACAGTGTAAAGCTGGCAAACTGGCTGAATAAGTGGAGAGTAGACTTTGCATTACGTCAGAAAAAGAATACCTGTATCAGCGATGATGAGCAAGTTTATGTCGCGCTTGAGGAGTTGAAAATTAAACCCGGAACGCGCCAATTTTACGCAAATATTTGTTGTACAAAAAAACATCAATTAGGAAACTTTAATTTGGCAGCATATTGGAAACGTAAATATCGAGGCCAAGCTCCGAAAGCACCTTGGTATATTTTGACAAGTCTGCCCAGTCTTCATCTCGCTTTATCATTTTATGCAGCACGATGGGGAATTGAAACATTGTTCAAAGATTGTAAAAATGGTGGCTATAATCTAGAAAATACGAAAGTCAATGAACGTCGTTTATTGGCAACTATTTTGCTGATGACTATCGCCTATACTTTGGCTACTTTTAAAGGAATTTCCTGTCAAAAACAGCAGCTTGCTCAGTATATTTGTCGCCCAACAGAGAAACAACGTGCCGTGCCACGGCATAGTGATTTCTTCATAGGTTTATACGGTTTTCTTTGGGTAGAATCTATGGCACTCTTCTCAGATATGGCTCTCGTTTTGATGAATCTCAAGCCTCATAAGCACCTCTATTTTCAGCGAGGTTTAAAGGCTCTATCCTATCTCCAGTCTACTGTCTAGCTCTCTTGTCATCCCTTGAGAATCGAGCTAAAGGTGCGCCCAAACAAAAATGAATGCCATGACCAAAGGCAAGATGTTTATTCGGTTCTCGATCAATGATAAAGCGATCGCTATTCTCAAACTGAAGTTCATCGCGGTTCGCAGAACTTATCCACGCCCAAACAAGTTGTCTGGGAGGAATGATCTGGTCTCCAATTTGAGTTTCTACTTTGGTATATCTTTGTAAGTAAGTAATCGGGGAGCGATAACGCAGGACTTCTTCAATGGTAGTTGGTAATAAAGACAAGTCATTCCGTAACCGTTGGTTTTCATCAGGATGCTCATGCAGAGACAAAATAGTATTGGTAATTAAGTTAGTAGTAGTTTCATTACCAGCCACCAAAAGAATCATACAAAAATCAACGAGTTCCTGGGCTGTTAACTTTTCTCCTTCGGCGTAGGCTGCAATTAAATTACTGATTAAGTCTTTACTAGGACGCTGCTGGCGTTCTTTTAGTAATTGCCGAAAATAATCAGCCATATCTTGAATAGCAGTTTGACTTCCAGCCATAATTCCATCTGACCAGCGTTTGAAGTCTTCCCTGTCTTCAACAGGTATACCGAGAATTTCTGCAATTGCAATGACTGGTAAAGGAGTAGCGAAATTATGTACTAAATCAACTTGTTTGTGTTGCTTCATTTGCCCCAATAACTCGTAAGTAAGTTCAGTAATCCGAGGGGCTAATGCTTCAACTTGATTTGCAGTGAAGACTTTTTGGACGATTGAGCGCAGAGATTGATGTTTAGGTGGATCAGTAGTAACTAAAGATTGACTGAAATCTTCTTGTTCGTGAAGTTGTGGCAATTGGGAGGAAAAGCTTTTCCATTCGCTCAACACCCGTGACACATCATTATAGCGAAACACCATCCAACATTGATGTTCTGTACTGTAAAAAACGGGTGCTTCTCGGCGCATTTTCGCCAACCAAGCAAAAGGATTGAGGAGGAATTGTGAATCGGTTGGTTGTGATTTGGAAACGGTAGTCATCATCATCTCCTTGTGTAAAAAATTACAGGTTGAATTTTGCCAAATATCGTTGTTATTTGGTCAGTCATCGAATGTCAGAAAACCGTTATGAACAGGCTATGTTTGCAGTCGAGCGATCGCACTGACTCCACGTATCAACAAGACAGCTACGGCAAAATATCTAGGTGCAAACATCAAATTAGGAAAGCACCCAAATCTCAGCCTTTGAGAAAACTTTTTGAAATGACTAGTAGAACGGTGTAAATAATTAAAGGTTTGTAGTGTACCCCTCCAGGGAAGCAAGCTACGCGCAAGCGTCTCGTAGAGAGGACTTTAGTCCTCAAATAAGGACTGTACTGCTTTGCAAGAACACGTTAGCGATAGCGTTGCGTAGCAAAGGGTAGTTTGTACTACAAAACGAATTTCCCAATTTTTACATTGCTTAATGTAGTTTGGTTTTTCCGCACAGATTTACTTAGTTACTCTTGAGCTAGTTTTAGTAACGTTTCAATCACCTGCTGTTGCAACGATTCATCTGGAGTTCCTAAACCAAAGATGTGGACGAAGGTGAGACCATCAAGTGCTAGACGAATTACAGTTGCCATTGCTGGATTGAGTCCACTGTCCTCGATTAGCTGTTGCCAATCAGCTAATTGTTTTTGCACCGGCTCTAGTAATTCTGGATTTTCTGCAATCGCAGCTAAAAAACTGAAATGAATGGCAATCGAGTCAGCGTCAAATTTGCGATACGACCGGATATAAGCTCTCAGCCAATGTCCTGGTGTATTGGGTGCATCATCTTGCTTCAATTCATGCTCTAGTAATAATGTCTTTTCATCAATTAGCTGTTGCAACATCCCAGAAATTAAGGCTTCTTTGTTGGGAAAGTGGTAAAGTAATCCACCTTTGCTGACACCAGCTTCACGGGCTACAACTTCCAATGTCAGTGCCTTAGAACCATGTGCTACCATCACTCGCCCTGCTGCTTCTAACAATGCCTTACGAGTCACAGATGCAGATTTTGTTTTTTTGCTAGCAGTCATAAAGTTGAATAATGGATTTATAGATAATTTGTCTGGTGAAGACAGTTTATCTAGCAACAAGATGGTTTTGGATTCAGTTTCTCAACTAATTTACGTTAAAATCGCACATTTTTGAGTTCAGTCTGTTATTAGTCAGTTGTCATTTGTCTTTCTATTTAAGTGTAATCATGATTTTTACCGTCTGGTTGGTACACTAAATTCATAGTACCGTCTGGACGGTATAGTGTCAACTATACTATTTGGTATTGAGTCGGTCAGATATGCGTCATGGCAAGATAGTCTAGAAACTGCGATCGCCTCTTTGTACCAACAAGTCGAGTTTGAACCTGAAGCCGTCGAAAATCGGTGAGAGTTTCACTGAGGAAACATTTTTGTAAACTAGCGTATACTTCCTCACAATTGACATTTATGGGTTTAGTATAGGTTGTGTAATTTGTGCATCTTGTGGATGGGGAGTATTGACTAAGGTATGATTTCTTGTTTCTTTGACTCTACATCGGAAAACACTGTATTTATGCGGTGTCTGTCTAAAATTTTATACTTACTATTGAAAATAAGCGATCGCCACAGTACACTCAAGGCAACGCACAGCATAGCATCTATATCAGGAGAATGTATTTACTTTGCGTACTGCCCACTGTGTCAAGTTTAAAGATAAATTATGCTCAGTAGCGTTGACCGTTTATTGTTTGTCCGGCGAGTCCCGATTTTTAAAGAATTGCGGGATGATTTTATTGTCCGCCTGACTTCAGTGATGCACGAGTTGCATTTTCCAGCGCATCATACCATTTTTCGACAGGGAGAAGAAGGGCGATCGCTGTATATAGTCGTCTCCGGTAGAGTCAAAGTCCATATTGGGGAGAAACAACTTGCTGTTGTAGATCAGGGAAAATACTTTGGTGAAATGGCAGTATTTGATACTCAACCCCGTTCTGCTTCTGTCACCACCTTAGAACCTTGCGAATTTTTGGAACTCACCCAAGAGCAACTTTATGATGCAATTGAAGAAACTCCCGAAATCGCCGTGAATATTATCCGTGAGTTATCGCGTCTAGTTCGCCGATTGAATGATAATATCCAATTTACAGCTTCAGGTCGGCATTAATCCAACAGACAATAGGTGATGGGATAGGATTGATGATCAAAATTTATATCTCTTGAGAGTTTATGTTGTGTGTGTTAGCAGCAGTAAAATCAACTTTCTTGTGATTCATATCTGAGTCAAATCTAGCATTTTCTAAATTTGCACCTCTGAAATTAGTAATACCATTAGCGGTGATTTCTTGGATGGCTAAATTTAGCGATCGCATGGTCATAGCTAGTAAAATCACAGTTAAAATTCCCCAAATACTCCCCAGTAGATAACTTTGGGTACTTAAATAGGCAAAGGCGACACTGCTAATTAAAAAAGCCAAACCATAATTACAAATAAACCCCGCAACTGCAACAATTACTCGCATCAAACCATTCTTAAATACAAAACATAAAATTGCCGCTATTATGGATGACACAAGTGCAGATATTACAGCAGCTTGGGGGTTTTTATTTTGTAGAAGACCGCCATAATAAAAACCCATTAATGCTGCTGAAGCCACACCTGATATAGTTGTAATTAAATTTTCTAAGCTTGATTCTTGAGTAAAAACTCTCCTTAAACTTGCGCCTATTCCAGAAATTGCCAAGCTGATAACTAGAGCTTTAGTATATGACCATGCCGGTATTTCTGGAGTGTTTCCTATTACGCCAAACGCCATTTCGCTAACTGCTATAAAAGTTAAGCATAAAACAATGAATGCAGTGATTCGCAAACTCAGAAATATTCTAGATGACTGACCAAATTTCGCTTTCACAAAATTAGCTCTTTGTAATTGTGCATGGGAAAAATCACATCCACGCACATCAGCACCGCTAAAATTTGCATCATGAAGTTGCATTGCTTTAAATGAGCGATTTTGCAAATTTTGGTGACAAAAATTGAAATTATCACTATCCATTTTTCAGCTTAGAGTAAAATTAAACTAATTTCCTATTACCAGTAAATTAGCAAATTTAGCAATGCAATGGCGATATATTCCCAAAACACCTAACTATTGCTTTATTGTCGGTACTCTTTTCTTATCTTTACCAATATTAATGTATGGTTGGGGTCATTTTAGTCGTCCACCCCGCAGCAAAACACAACAAGAATTATTTCGGGGGATTGTTTATCAGCGTTTGATCGAGTCAAAGCCACGTCCTCTAATCATTCATATCGTGACAATTGATTTAAAGACACCTGGAATTAAACCATTTGTCACTCCAAATATTGAGAATTTATCAAAAAATTTCGGAGTCGGTCAACAAGAAATTATCGATAATGAAACTAAAGCGAGAACAACATCTGAATTTGTCGAAGAATTTCAAGTTAAACTTGCCATCAATGGGAGCTATTTCCATCCTTTTAGGGAGGTAACACCGTGGGATTATTACCCTTACAGTGGAGATAAGACAAAGGTATTAGGACAAACTATTTCTAATAGTAAAATATATGCTAGCAAAAAATCAAGTTGGTATGTTTTATGCTTTGATAACAACAACCAAGCGCAAATTCCCGGCGGTGAAGAATGTCCAAAAAATACTATTCAAGGACTAGCAGGAGATGACGTATTAGTTTTTCAAGGAAAACCCAAAATAAATATTGATGCAAATTCCTCAACTGACAAACCGTATTCGAGAGTAGTTGCAGCTACCGACAAAGCGGGTAAAAAATTGTGGTTAGTTTTGGTAGATGGTAAACAACCACTATATAGCGAAGGATTTACTAAAAGAGAATTAACCCAATTTATAGCAAAATTGGGTGTTTATAATGCCATCAATCTCGATGGAGGAGGTTCTACTACATTGGTAGTAGCAAACCCAGACAAAGAGGGGAAGCCAAAAATTTTAAACGCTCCCACCCATACTAAAATACCAATGCGCGATCGCCCAGTTGCTAATCATCTGGGATTCTATATAGATTAATATTTTACAGCAGCAGATATGGTAGCTTTGCGTTTAGAAAAGGTAACAGAACAGCACGCGCAAATTCTCTATCCATACATTAGTAACCCAAAAATGTATGAGTATTTAGAAGAACCAATCCCCACACTTTTAGAAGTTCAGCAACAATTCCGGTTTGCAGCCTTAGAAAAATCGCCAGATAATGAAACTATGGTTTGGCTAAAATGGGTTGCTGTCACTCCTCAAAATCAATACATTGGTCTAGTGGAGATAGGTATTTTTGATGACCAATATGCAGAAATTGGCTTTATGACATTTGTGGATTTTCAAAAGCGAGGATATGCACCTATTTACTGTTACCTGGCTATAAATGAAGCCCAACAACGCTTTCAGCTTTCAGCTTTACACGCATCAGTGAACGAATACAATCTAGCTTCCCGTAAGGTAGTGGAAAAACTGGGATTTAATTTAATTAAAGTTAACCAGAAAGCCGAGTTGATTAAAGGTCAGCTTACTGATGAATTAATTTATCGCTTAACATTTTGAGTTGAGATATTTAAAGTTCAGACATTCTTGGAGAAAATTTTGAGGAATTTCTAAACTGTTTCCCCAGTGCAGATGAATGTAAGAAGCATGAAGATTTTTCGGTGAACACCATCCCTCAAAGCCTAAATTTTCTTCTACATCGAAGCGATAAGTTGTAAATAAAGGCTGTTCACAATTTGAGATAACATGAGAACGATGAAACTCATGTCCATATAGATTTGAGCCTGCTTTGACTAATAAATTATCTTGCAAAGCTACAGCACGACGATAACCCAAAGTCAGCTTTTTATCCATTGCTGCTGATGTGGGTAATATTCCCACCATCGACCAAGATTGACCTTCAAAATCAATGATTTGTTCACATAAATACATTAAACCCCCACACTCTGCTATTGTAGGCATTCCGTCTAAAATAGCTTGTTTAACACTTTCACGGGCGTTATTATTAGCCGCTAATTGTTGAGCAAATACCTCTGGAAAACCACCGCCAAAATACATTCCCTGCACACCTGGGGGTAATTCTTTATCCGTTAAAGGACTCCAAAAAACTAATTCCGCACCTAAATTTTCTAGAATATCTAAATTATCTTGATAGTAAAAATTAAAAGCGCGATCGCGTGCTACGGCAATTTTAACGGGCATTGGAGTTAAATCTGTCCCTATCTTTCGTGTTACCGAATTTCCCAATTCCCAGTCCCCAGTCCCCAACAAAGGTAATAAAGTTTGCCAGTCAAAGCAGGTATCACCTAAATCAGCGAGGCGATGAATCACTGTGTCTAGTTCAGGGAGTTCGGCGGTAGGAATTAGACCTAAATGGCGGTCAGGAATGGTAATGTTATCCTGACGACGCAAAACGCCCAAAATAGGTAATTTTAAGGGTTCGAGGGAATTTTTGAGGAGAGAGAGATGGCGATCGCTCCCCACCCGATTCAACACTAAACCGGCTATTTTAATTCTGGGGTCAAATGAGCAATAACCGTGAGCGATCGCTGCTACCGAACCAGATAAACGACTACAATCAATTACCAACACCACAGGTAAAACTAATAAGCGTGCAATATGCGCTGTACTAGCAAAATCAGTGCTGATTAAATCTTCTTTCCCATACTCGATGCCCCATGCCCCATGCCCCATGCCCCATGCCCCATGCCCAACACCATCAAACAACCCCATCACCCCTTCGACTAAAGCATATTCACTTACTTGGTGATGACGAGCAAAACACTGACGAACATAGGTTTCCGAAGTCAGCACTGGATCTAAATTTCGACAAGCGCGCCCTGTAACATAAGTATGAAACATCGGGTCAATATAATCAGGGCCGACTTTGAAAGATTGCACCGCCACACCACGCCGACATAAAGATGCCAAAAGAGTGAGTGTGATTGTTGTCTTACCCACTCCACTACGTTCCCCAGCAATAACTACAGCCATAAAAATCAGGTGATGTCTTGATTCATTCCACTATCTCACCATTGAATTTTAAAGCATACATGATTTTGAATTGGCACTACTCACCCATTAGTTGCGTCACGTTCGTAGTGAGGACTTTAGTCCTCAGCAAAACCAGGACTTAATAGAGTAAATTAAGCTCATTAATCTCAGTATAAATATTTAGAGAATAATGCCAATTTCATTCCAACCCAAAAGCATCAACATTAACGTTTGGTTAACCAAATTACCTTTTATTTTCCCATTTCAGACCAAAACCTGCTTTAATTTCCGACGTTTACTCCCCGTACTATTTGCTCTATCATTTACTACAACTTTACTACTGGGAAATTTCCAGCCAATCAATGCTCAACTACCCCAGTATCCTAGTCAAGAAATCCGTGGCGTGTGGCTGACAAATAATGATTTTGACATCCTCAGAAATCGCGCCAAAGTGCAGGAAACATTTTCACAATTGCGGCGGTTGAACTTTAACACCGTTTATCCGGTGGTATGGAATGACGGTTACACAAAATATCCTAGTGCCGTCATGGAACGGATGAATATCCCTTTTTTCTTTAGAGGGACACAAGGCCAAGATGTGATTGCAGATGTTCTGAATCAAGCGCGCAGTCAAGGATTATTAGCAATACCTTGGTTTGAGTTTGGTTTCATGGCTCCCTTAACATCGGAATTAGCTACACAACATCCTGATTGGTTGACACAAAAGCGGGATGGTACTCAAACTTCGATTTCGGCTGCGGGTGAAGTAGCTTGGTTAAATCCCTTTCACCCAGAAGTACAACAGTTTATTACTGACCTTGTAGTAGAAATCATCACCAAATATAACGCTGATGGCATTCAATTTGATGACCACATGAGTTTACCTGTGGATTTTGGCTACGACAAATACACAATTAACCTCTACACTCAAGAAACAGGAAATCCCCCGCCACCTAATCCCCAAGCTCAAGCATGGATGAAGTGGCGCGCAGATAAAATCACGGCTTTTATGGTGCGATTAAATCAAGCTGTGAAAGCCATAAAACCCAATGCCATTTTTGCGGTTTCTCCCAATTACTATGACTTTGCTTACAAATTTCAACTGCAAGACTGGCTCAACTGGGTGCGCTTGGGTGTGGTGGATGAATTGGTAGTTCAAGTTTACCGCAATGATTTACAAAGTTTTGTCAGTACAATTATCACTCCGGAAATTGTAGAAACGCAACAATTGATACCTACTGGTATAGGAATCATGACTGGGTTGAGAAATCGTCCCGTTTCCATTGCACAAATTCAGTCGCAAGTCAGAGCCGCACGAGAACGCGGTTTAGGAGCAGTATTTTTTTATTATGAAAGTCTCTGGGAATTTGGCTCAGAATCAGTAGAGCAACGCCAAGCAGCGTTTGAGCAAATGTTTCCTAATCCTGTTGTCCGCGATACGTCTCAATTTAGACCCCGTAAACCCAGTTTTGACACTATATCCTTACCTTTATATCCCAGAGGGGCGAACGGTTATTTTTTAGAGGTAGCAGTGGCAAATGGTCGCCCTAGAAGGGTGCTTTTAGATACAGGCTCATCTGGACTCAGAGTTCCCAGAGAGTTTTTAGGTAATGCACCTATGCAACAAACAGGTCAAAAAGTGAGGGAAGTCTTAAGTGATGGCACTGTATTAGAGGGTGATTTAGTTTATGCTAATGTCCAGTTTGGCTTAATTTCCACTGAAGAACCTGTTCCAGTGCAAATAGTCACCAGTCGCCAGTGTATCCCTCAAAAGCCCAATTGCTCTGCCAAAGGTAGCACATCATTTTCTGGTATCATCGGTGTCAATTATGCAGAACGCGCCCTTCCCTATAATCCCTTGAGAAAATTGCCAGGAAATTTGAGTAATGGATTTATTGTGATGGGAAATCGTGGGGATAATAACAGTAATTTAATTCTTGGCTTGACAGAAAAAAATCGCGCAGGTTTTAAGATAGCAGCTTTAAGTCCACAACCTGCGATAAGTGGGATTCCTGGTAATAGATGGGATGCTAGACTGAGTGGAGTTTGTTTAGCGATCGCTAATAGTGCTATTAAAAATACTTGCAATGCCAGAATGGTTGTAGATTCAGGAATGAATAGCAGTTATGTTGATTTTAAATCTGCTGCTTTGATGGGTAAACTCAAGCAGGGAAGATTAGCTGCACAAAATACAGTCAAACTATCGATTCCCCGCGTGCTTGACTACAGCATTGCTCCAGGTAGCCGCAACGGCTTTAATGTCTGGAGTGTGAATCTTGCTCAACAGCTAGACCAACCAATGGTAGTCAATAGTGGGATAGCATTATTTGATAGATACAATGTGTTGTTTGATGCCGTTAATGGTAGGGTAGGTTTTCGCGATCGCAATTAAAAACTAACAAGAGTGTACGGGTTTGCGGCCAATAACCCATACCCTACAACTACTCATGGCTCAGGTGAAATTTCTACTATAGTTTCTAGCCAACTTTGCAAATCAGCCAGACTAGTAAAATCCTCAGAGGGTGACAACCTACCTATAAAGTTTGCTGGATAAGGGATAGGGCATAAAAACCACGCTGAAAATAGAGTCGTTTATGGGGTTTGAGGGCAATCAGACTTAGAACCCAATCTGCCCATAATTCCATCCCATAACGCCATCGTTGTCCGTAGAGTCCAAAGCTAAAGTGACTCTGGTATGGGGTGATGTCTTTGTGTGATTGGATACGACCAGCATAGATATCTATGCCTAATTTTTGCATCTGTTGCCCTTGCATGGTCGCCAAACAATAAGCCAGAGTAATCAACAAGACTAAGGCTAAAAAACGGGTGTCATTAACCTTGGTGTCTTCTAAGTTATAGCCACTTGTTTTATAATCCTTGAACATTTGTTCAATGCCCCAACGACAACGATAGACTGCCAATGCTTGCTGTAATGTTGGGAGGTTAGTTAAGATATACCAAGGTTCTTTTGCTCCCTGATTATTATATTTTCGTCTCCAATAGATCGCTAAATTAAATAGTCCGATTCCATCCCCTTTATTGCACCTGACTCCCTGATAAAATTTAGACATTCCTGGTTTGAATCCCAGATTTTTCAGGACTTGATACTCTTGATTCAATGCTGTTTGGAAATGCAGGTCTTTTTTTTGCCTCAGAGCGAATAATAAACCTCTGTCATCCAGCCATTGAGCCAGTTTAGGACTGTGAAATTCTCGGTCTCCTAATACTAAAACCGGATAATTTTTAAATAGAGTCAGCACCGTTTTTAGCAACCGTTTTTGAGTAGGAAAATTACTGTTTCCTACCTGTTTTAATACTTCCCAATACAAAGGAAGCGCATGAGTTCCCCAGACTAAACTCACCATAAATACATTTCTTCCCTTCCATTGAGTTCTGTCAATTGCAATTATCCAATATCCATATTTATGGTGTTTGAGTCTCTGGAGACGACGACGCTGCTCTCGATTTAAGTTTCGTCCCGTTTGTACTTGTCTTATCCAATATTTTATCAAGGGAAACCATAAAAGTTTGACATTGAGTTGAGGCAAGTTTAAAAAGCGTTGCAGGTTTCGCTTGCGACTGCCATATTGAATCGGTTGTGGAAACACACTCGCTAAAACGGAGAGTTTTACCTGTCGATGAACTTGTAGCAATAATAACAGAAGCTGTATGGTTATATACTGGCTTTCATTCAGATGCCCACGCAGGGTTTTTTGGTAAGATTCAGGAAACATATTTTTTCAGGGGAGTCACAACTGTACTCCCTATTTTTTGTCTTCACCATCCTCTCAAAGTTTTGTCCTGCATAGCTTATAGTTGCCTTGTCACCCTTTAAGAGTAAAATCTAACAGTGCTTCACCTAGATTTTCTAATTGTTCTAGCGATAATGTTTCAATGCGTTCTAGCATTGCTTGGGGTATTTCTCCCAAGCGACGAGGGAGTTGACGTAAAATTAGCGACCTTTCTCCCTCTTCCTTAATTTCTCGGTAAACTCTTGTTTCCTTGAGTGTAATTCCTAACATTGATTCGACTTCCTTACGACGTAAGTTTTCAAACTTGTACACCATAATTGTCATTACTAGTTCTATTATGGTGCGATTTACAGTTTCAGGTTCTTCAACAGAGGCACGTTCAATTAAATATCTCGCTTCCTGTGGTGCTTGCTCTTCTTCTATCGTAGTTAATACCATCAATGCCACCCACATCGGCAATTGGCGAATATCCCCTAATTCATCCAAATACACCCGATGCACTTGGTTACTATTGAGTAAAACGCGATAGGGATAAATATCATGTTGTTCAATACTACGCGTAGGATAAATCATCACCGCTTGCCAGTCAGCAAATCTTTGCCGATTACGGTAGAAATATAAGAAAGATTCAGCAAATACTCTCTCATAAAGTTGTTCATCTTTCTGGAACTGCACCTCACAAAAATATACAACCCCAGGAATTTGATTTTCTGGTGGTAAAAATACCCCATCAATTTCAAATTTTGGTTCTTTGACAGCTACGGAATCAAATTTGTATTCACTTGCATTTATAGGGGGATTTGTCAATAGTTCAAATAATAAATTTGGGGATTGTTGAAACAGTTTATAAAATATCGAGTCTCGCCGCATGGAAGAATTTTATCAATCTATAGGAATCCGACTTGATTATTGAAACTATTTGCGTAGGCAGGGAACAGGGAACAGGAAACAGGGAACAGGAACAGAATTCATAAAGGTGTACTGAGTTTTTTTTCAGAAACCAAATATGATTCCTATATCAACACTTTTTTCTTAAGCATAAGAACCCCAGTTTCTCCCAGAAACTAGGGTTCTGATGTTAATGATATCTTTGTTTTTGAGCTAATAACAATTCTCCAAAATCTAGCAACAGATGCAAAAGTGAAAAGCCAAATGGCATCTGACTATAATTGTGAATTGAATTAACTTTTCACTCCTAATTTCACAACTTGTGCAATGACAGTGAGGCTTTCTTCAAATAACGCTTCACGACCCCAGCGTTGTACCTGCTGACTGAGTAACGCTTCTGCTTTTTGCTCAGATAGGGAACTCACTTGTTGGAATAAACCCGCAGATTGTGCGCCACCGTGGGTTTCCATCCGCATACAACCGCCAGTCTCAGAACAAATGACAGTACCACAGTCTGCTTGAGCATTAGTAGAACTTAGGCGTAAAGCAATTAAATCACCCACAATTTCGCCTACATCAGCAACGGGAACTCCAGCTAATTCTGCTTCTACTTGTCGTTGATTTTGGGCAACAAAGCGAATGCGGGTGATATCATAATCGCCAGTTTCCTTTTGATAAGAAACTGGTTGCCATTGCAAGCGACTCGCCAACCAACCTAAAAATAGTAAGGCTTGGGCTGGGTTGCCTTTTTCATAATCTAGTGTCACCCGGTCAATTTCGCCCAAAGCCGCGCGACGGTGGGGAGAATCGTAAGCTTCTGCGGTCAATTCTTGCCATGCTGCAAGTCTGCGCCAGTTCAAATCAGCCAGAGGCACACCATTTTCTACTAACTCTTGTAAGCTGATTAAATCTGTTTCTGGCTCGTTAAAGTTACAAGAATCGACGATGACGTTGTTACAAACTGCCGACAGTCGTTTAAATAGGGTGTTGTTGGGGTCTGGAGTAGCTTTCCACCACAGGAATTTGGGCAAACCACCAATCAGTAATGCTGGAATCATCCCACCTATTCTTTCTAAAGCGGCGGTAGTACCACTCAAAGTGATGTATTCACAGCAAATCAATGTGCTGGAAGACTGCTTCTGAATGGGACAGTAGGCAGAAACTTGGGCTTTTACGCCTTCATCTTCACCAGCAATGGGACACAAAGCGATGATGCGGCAAGGGTTACGAAGGGCGATTTCGTCAGCAATTCTGGGGCTATTAGTTGCAAGACTATAGGATGTAGAACCGTTACCAGTTTCCCCTGTAACGCCATTACCTTGGCGTTTGGCAAACTCTTCTCGGAGTACGGCTAGGGTTTCAGGTGTAGCTGTACCGGTTTCTGTGAGTCCATATTTGACTTGCACTCGCCGCAAAGCTACATCTGTTTGGGGGCCTAAAATCCCATCAATGGGGCCATGATAAAATCCCAGAGATGCTAACAAATATTGAGTTTCTTCTGGTTCGTAAACTACTAGAGTAAAAGTAGTAGCACGAGTAGCCGCAGGTAGTGCGCCATCTTCGCCGGTGATGCCGTAGCTTTGCCAAATTTGATTAAGTTCCGCTTCGATTTCGGTCAGCGAAATATCCTTGGGGGCTTGGAGTGAAAAAATAGTTGAGGCTTGGGAAGTCATAGTAGTTGTGATGTTGTCAGTGATCAGTTTGGAATCGAGGGTGTAGGGGTGTAGGGGTGTAGGGGTGAGAGAGACAAGGGAGACAAGGTAGACATTTTCCTATTCCCCATGCCCAGTCCCCAATCCCCAGTCCCCAATCCCCAATCCCCATTCCTACAGTCTGCGCCAGCGACGACCGTCTTGATTAATCAAAAGTTCTGCTTCTGTAGGTTCCCATGTACCTGCTTCATATTGGGGAACAATGGCGGGGTCGGCGGGTGCGTCCCACACGGAAAGGGCGGGGGTGACGACTTGCCAAGCTGCTTCTACTTCGTCGGCACGGGTGAAGAGTGTTTGGTCGCCCATCATACAATCTAAGAATAGGCGATCGTAGGCATCGGAAGTAGCCGCAATCCCAAAAGAACCATAGCTAAAATCCATATCTACGGAACGGGTACGGAATTCTGCCCCAGGCATTTTGACATCAAAACGGAGCGAAATCCCTTCATTGGGTTGAATCCGCATGGCCAAAATGTTGGCGTTTCTTTGTTGGGCAGCAGATTGGAACATCCGTGAAGGAACGTCGCGGAAGTGGATGGAAATTTCACTGACTTTTTTCGGCATCCGCTTACCAGTCCGCAGATAGAAGGGGACACCCTGCCAACGCCAGTTATCTACCATGAACTTCATTGCCACATAGGTCGGAGTGGTGGAGTCGGGATTTACTCCTGGTTCTGTCCGATACCCTGGTACTGGTTGTCCTTTCATCCAACCTGCGCTGTATTGACCACGTATGGCTGAACGTGTCAAGTTATGGACATCAGCTAACCTTGTAGCTTGTAAAACTTTCACTTTTTCCGTGCGGATACTGTCAGCATCCATTGCGTTGGGTGCTTCCATTGCGGTGAGACAGTAAAGCTGCATCAGGTGGTTTTGCAGCATATCCCGCAGTGCGCCGGATTGTTCGTAGTAGCCTGCACGGTCTTCTACACCTACGGTTTCCGCTACTGTAATTTGAACATGGTCAACAAATTGACGATTCCACAGGGGTTCAAAAATGGCATTAGCGAAGCGGAATACCAAGAGGTTTTGAACTGTCTCTTTACCCAAGTAATGGTCGATGCGGTAAACTTGGTTTTCTTGGCAATATTTACGGACTACTGTGTTGAGACTTTGGGCTGATGCTAAATCGCGACCAAAGGGTTTTTCAATCACTAGACGATGTTTGTAGGGGTCGTCTAGCATTCCGGCTGTGCCTAGTTGTTTGATGGCTTCAGGAAAGAAGTTAGGTGCAACGGAGAGGTAAAACATTCTGTTACCTCTTGTACCCCGTTGCTGGTCTAATTCGCTTAAGAGATTTTTCAGTTTTTGGTAACTCTCAGGATTATCTATGTCTCCTGGGCAGTAGAACAGACCTTGAGAAAAATCTTGCCAGAGTTCTTCGGGATCTACGCCGCCGTGAGCCTCTTCCATCCCTTTCCGCATTTGCTCGCGGAAGTATTCGTGACTCCATTCACGACGCGCCACACCAACAATTGTAATTTCTGGGGGAATGCGTCGTTCTTTGCGTAATTTATACAGTGCGGGGACGAGTTTGCGCCAGGTTAAATCACCAGACGCGCCAAAGATAACGATGATTTGAGGTTCTGGCATCCCTTGTTGTTGCAGACCAACGCGCAAGGGATTTTCTAGGAGACTAACCATATGAGTTTTCGATTCTAGGTGGGAGGGTGGGGATTGGGGATTGGGGATTGGGGATTGGGAATTGGGAATTGGGCATTGGGCATTGGGTATTGGGTATTGGGAATCAAAGAATTCTCCTCTGCCCCTTTTCCTCTCTGCGCCTTTGCTTTTTACCAGTCCCCAGTCCCTAGTCCCTAGTCCCCAGTCCCTATACTGGTGACAATAGCTTGACTTTGCGCTCTAAAGAGTTCATTAAGGACTGGAAAGGTTGGACAAATTTGTTAATGCCTTCGCTTAACAGTTCATCCATAACAGCATCGAGATTGATATTGATGTCAGGGTCTTTGAGGCTTTCTATGAGATGGTAAGCTTCATTTACTCCTGTTTCTAGACGATTAGCTACATGACAGTGTTCAGCACAGGCGGTAATTGTCCCTGGTGGTAGGGTGTTGACGGTATCTGGGCCAATTAACTCGTCAACATACATAACATCGCTGTAATTGGGGTCTTTGGTGCTGGTGCTAGCCCAAAGTAATCTTTGCACTTTTGCACCTTGGCTGGCTAGGGCTTGCCAGCGATCGCTCTCAATAATTTTTTTGTACTCTTGATAAGCAATCTTTGCATTTGCGATCGCTACTTTACCTTTGACGGCTCTAAGTCTGGCTTCTAAGTTAATATCATCAACGCCACGTCCTAATTTGGCATCGATTTTGCCGTCGATGTTGGTATCAATACGACTTAAGAAAAAGCTAGCAACAGAGGCTATTTTACTAATATCTTTACCTTCTGCTACTCGTTTTTCTAGCCCCCGAATATAAGCCCAAGCTGTATTTATGTAGCTTTGTACAGAAAATAGCAGGGTAATATTGACATTAATACCTTCAGCTATTACTTGCTCTACAGCAGGCAATCCGGCTTCTGTACCAGGAATTTTAATCATAATGTTCTCTCGACCTATTTCTTGGAAATAACGCCGAGCTTCATTGATTGTAGCTTGGGTATCGTGGGCGATGGTGGGTGGTACTTCGATACTCACATAACCATCTTGTCTATTGGTAGCTTCATATACAGGACGCAAAATATCACAGGCATCACGGATATCTGCAAACACTAAGGATTCATAGATTTTGTATGTGGGTAATTTTGCTTCAATGCCTGCTTCAATATCAGCATCATAAATTGCATTGTCAGCGATCGCTTTTTCAAAAATTGCTGGATTGGAGGTAATGCCACAAATTCCTTGATTTTCAACTAAGTTTTGGAGTTCCCCTGACTGCAAAATGTCGCGGCTCAAGTTATCCATCCAAACACTTTGGCCGTATTGTTTTATTTCTAGTAGATGATTGGTGGCCATATTTATTATCTAACTCCGTTAATGATGTTTCTAAGTGAGTTTGAGCAAGCCCATCAAAGTCAAAACTTTCAATGGGGACTTTTGCATTGTTGCTTCGTCAATCACTTATGACATCGACCAGCTGAGATAATCTCTCAAGGTCATCCAAAAATTGTTACAGAAATTGCTGAGTAAGTGTTGAGTAAGTCCTGAGTGCCGATTCATCAATTCTTCAATTTTGAATTTTGAATTTTGAATTGATTATCTCACTGCTTCCTTAGTGACCGTTCTGAATAAACGACTCTACCTTGGCTACATCCTCTTTGCTACCAATAATTAATGGGGTGCGTTGGTGGAGTTTGTTGGGTACTACATCTAATATTTCCACTAAGCCTGTAGTCGCACGACCACCGGCTTGTTCCAAGACAAAGGCTAGGGGAGCAGATTCATATAACAGGCGCAATTTGCCTTCTGGTTTTTGAATGGTACCAGGGTAAAGAAATACACCGCCTTGAATTAAAATTCTGTGGATATCACTCACCATTGCGCCACTATATCTGGCTGTGTAACCTTCGGTACGATGGACGTAACGAATGTATTCGCGGAAGGATTCTTCCCATTGCCAAAAGTTACCTTCGTTAACGCTGTAAACAGCACCGTGGTTAGGAATGCGGATGTTTTCTTCGGTGAGGATGAATTCTCCTAAGCTGGGGTCGAGGGTAAAGGAATGAACTCCTTTACCAATGGTATAAACCAGCATGGTGCTTGGCCCGTACAGGATGTAACCAGCAGCAATTTGCTTGCGTCCGTTGGTCAGGAGGTCTTTGGCTTGTCCGTCAATATCTTCGCCTTCTTGTTGACGAATTGAGAAGATAGAACCCAAGCTCAAGTTAATGTCGGTGTTGGATGAGCCATCAATGGGGTCATATAGTAGGGTATAGCGACCGATGGGGCAATTTTCGGGGATGTAATATGGTTGATCCATTTCCTCGGAAGCTAGGCGACAAACTAAGCCACTTTGCTTAAATACGGAAATGAATACGTCGTTAGCGTAGACATCCATCTTTTTGACGGATTCACCTTGCACATTCACGTCCCCTGTAAATCCCAAAACACCTTCCATCAAACCTGCGCGGCTCATGTGACGGGAAATCAATTTCCCAGCTAAGGCGATGCGATTCATCAGCGCGCTTAAATCCTGTGCGTCTGAAGAAAAACTTTGGAGTTGCTGTAATACGTGCCGAGATAGGGTTGTACAATCGCGATCTAAGCTTTTATCTGGAGCGTCTTTTAAAGACAAATCTAAAGGTTCTGACGCTTTAGTCATTTTATGTACTCCCTAATGAGTGGCTGTGTTGATTTGGGTAAATCAGGTGTAATGTTGCAACTGATCGTTAGTTGCTGACTCTATCTTAGAAAGGTAATTTGATAACTTAGATGTGATTTTAGATAAACTAAAGAAATGAAACAGAGATGAAAAAGAAATGAGTGTTGATGGCGGTTATACTTGGAGCGATCGCCACTATCAAAAAGCCCATTGTCATCTACTACTGAGTATCTAAAGCATCTTCATAACTCAGCATTTTACTTAAGTATATTGATTTGATTTTTAGAAAATCGCACACTTTACGAAAGGACTTATTCGTATAAAAAAATAACATTTAGGGTTGATCAGGATAGAGTCGCTTTACCTCATTTAATTAGCTGTTTTGTCATACAGCAATATCTTTGTTTCAGCTTTAATTTAGTCTTGGTAAGGCAAAATCTTTTTTCCTACCAAGACTATGCAAAACCTACCTGCTGACTTTTCAACAGTTTACAAGGATAATTCCTACTTAGGGGTGTTGCCTAATTTTAGAAAAGGTGATACATTGTTTCCCTGTGCTAATAGTCTTGTTTTTTATTCCACGTATCACCTCGTCGGTTATCTTCTCGCGGCTTGGCTTTGTTGACTCGCAGTTGACGACCCATCCATTCTGCGCCATCTAGCTCAGTGATAGCAGCATCTTCTTGAGCGTCTTCATTCATTTCAACAAAGGCAAAACCACGCATCCGTCCGGTTTCGCGGTCGGTAGGTAAAACAACTCTTTTGACTTCGCCGTAGTCCGC
Organism: Aliinostoc sp. HNIBRCY26; assembly: GCF_050235535.1. Taxonomy (GTDB): domain Bacteria; phylum Cyanobacteriota; class Cyanobacteriia; order Cyanobacteriales; family Nostocaceae; genus Trichormus. Next base: position 2,831,870 of record NZ_CP189852.1, on the reverse strand, counting down.
GAATACGGCTTTTAAGTCTGCTTCGGTAGCGCGGTAAGAGAGATTTCCAACGTAGATAGTCATGTGGGATCACGTAATTGTCAAAAACACAGCGATTAGTTCAGCAAGAAAACAGATTGCAAAGCTTGCATAGTCTCGTTTGGGTCACAGATGGCGAATGTTGTAGGGCAGCATTCATATTGCTGGCGTTATCTTCAACTAAACCTTCCCTGCGGCTGAACTGAGGCATACGCTCATATGATAACTGATCAAACCATTGTTCAAAGTGTGAGATTTTACAAACTCTTAACAGAATATAATTAGCAAGTCTTATATGTTATGCAGGCGACAAAAAATTGATTTTCTGATGTTCAATGATGTCAGATCAAATCTGAGTTGTATGGTTGAGATTTTTGTTGACTACTGCATAAGTGATGCGGAGGCGTAAAAGTGAAAAACATTACAACCTCCACTGTGAAGAGTCTTGATTAAGAAAGTTCTGATTTTAATCAATAGTGATGGATTGTGGCCCAGTAGCTTTGCCGTTATTGGCTTCAGTTGTTGCAGATGGGTAGGTGCTAACTCCCAATTGTTTATCTAACCAAGTTTTGACGGGATCATCTGCAAGGTTGAGTCTCAACACGCCAGAGAAGAATCCCCCAAAAAAGGAAGCTGGGTGTTGGGCTAGTTGCTGAAATATAGGTGACAATTCATTGATGAACATTTAGACTCTCCTACAAGGTTTACGAAAATTAGGATTTATTCACTAATCGTAACGTGTAAATTTGGGCATGGGGCATACAAGAGGAATTGGAGCAGGGAGCGGCAAGGGGAGAAAAATTTCCCCACTTCTCCCTGCACTCTGCCCCCAGTCCCCAGTCCCCAGTCCCCAGTCACCAATCCCCAGTCCCTTAATTCGGACTTTGTTCAGGCATCATGCACTTATCAGAGTCACAGCCTGCGGGGCCGACTTCCATTAAATCGCCGAAGTCGTAGCGACTTAAGACGGTGTAGAAGTCATCGGTTTTGCGGCGTGCGGCTACGGCTTGCAGCATTTGCTCATACTCCTGTTTAGAGATTGGCTCAAATGGCAAGCGGGGGAAGGTTTGATGATCATCAAATCTCGCCAGTAGTGCTGCACTCATGTAACCTTCATCGTTGTGAATTGCTTCCCAAATGCGAGTTCCTAATGCTTCCACTTCGTGTTCTCTTAACTCGATGGTGGCAGAGGTGTTGTGAGTGACGTAGAATTTCTGTACTTGCATATAGAAATCCATTTGCGCGATCGCATTAAATTTACTGATATCAATCACATCAGCACCAGGTAAATCAGCCCAAGACACAGCCACAGGAATTTCTACTAGCCACTCAGTCACTCTAGGATCAAAGGGATCATTGAGTAAATTCCCCTGTTCATCTTTGTCTGACTGGGAAGGAATAATACTGTAACCGTATTCCAGACAAGCCAACGCTACGGGGTCATTTTTCCGGCAAGTAATGCGGCGGATAAAGCGTTGGGCTTTGGGGGGATGCCATCCGGGACTTGCACCAGTTAACAGCGATTTTGTACCACTGGGTTGCACTGTTGTGCAGCGATTCGGGCGTTTGAGATGATGGCGATCGCAATAATCCCACACCACACGCTGCACAATTTCTTTCCAAGAAGTTAAGTATTCTGCTTCCCGATGTTTAAATGTCAATCCTTGGGGTGTTTCTGGTCTGCCCGCTTCCCACCAGCGCAACCAATCCACACCAAAAGCATGGACAAAGAAATCAAATAAACCGGTAAAAGAAACCCCAACAATTGGGTCTAGTTCCCGACTATATTGATAGCGTGGTTCTTGGAATTGATGATTTAACAGTGACGCTACAGATAACGCCCCAGCCGTGAAAGCTTCCTCTTGTTCTTTATGGTTAAATGGATCAATTTGATTAAGATGTATCTCGGATAGATTGCAGTGAAAATCGCTACCTATAATTTCTCCGCACGGATTCAAGCCATAACGAGCTAGACGGTGTTCTAGTTCATGATCATCAATTTCATTATGTCTTTTCTGTAACCAATCTTTGGCTATTCCTTGTTCGTAAGCTTTGATGAAATCAGCTTTCAATGCTTGTGTAGTTAACAAATCACAGTTAGCCCTAGCAACAGCTTCACCAGCCCACTGAATTGCACCCTCACCACTGTAATATTGCTTACGTACAGCATTAATACATTCTTCTAGGGTTGGCTTGCGGTGAAACACTCTTGTGTGGTTTGCCATCCGCAAAGCATCGCGCTCAGGATCTATGCGCCAGTTGCCATTTTCATCTTGTTGCCAGAGGTTGTCTTTGGCAGTTGCGCCTTGTTCATCATCAGATATGAACTGACGCATTCCGGCACTGTTATGCGTTAAGTATCCATCGCAATAGAAACAGTGGGCTTCTTCCACTTCAATATCATAAGTTTGGACATGATCATAACTGCCCAAACCTTTAACAGTGACAGGAATATCGAGAGAAATATCCGCCTCAGCAATGTAACGTTCGTAATTGGCATCGACAGTCCGAGAACCTTGAAAACCCATCTCCCGCATTTCGCTGTAGGTGTAAGCTTCCCGCATGATTACACCAGGAACGGTGAAACCATACATCTTCAAACCTTGGCGTAGTTCACCTTTAGCTGAGTGTGGCGCAATGAGGCTGTTATAACGCTCCTTGAGGGCGGGAATTGTTAAGTTGTACTTAACTTGCCAACTGGAATTTTGTGGATAAGTTGTGGTCAGTCTACCAGCAATACCCAAGCTGGATAGAACTACACTTACTTGTCTGATAAATGACCGATAAACTGAGGTCACTAAATGAGGAGGTCGGTTATTGACACCGCCATCACTGTCCATTAAACCCGCCAGGTAAGCAGCCCGAATATCTACTGAACCTTGCAAAATGAAGCTAGGAACTGTAAGAGGAACATTAGGCTGTTTGATGTAACAATGGAAATACTCAGCGAGGCGAATTGATGAACAGATTGATTTAGCAGTATTTTCGCCTTTAGTTGTGCTATGAACAGCACTCAAGCCAAATAAAGCTAAAGCAGTGTCAATTTTGACTTGAATTCTGCTGGTAGTTTCTGCATCCAAGCTGTTCATTGACCACTCAACACGACCATAGGGTTTATCGTATTTATTGCGACCAAGAGCTACATAACCATCACCATGCGTAAATCCAATGAGCCAAGCTACTTCCGCAGTTAGTTCGGGAACAACAAAGGTTTTAGCTGTGCGACTTTGAGAGGGTCGAGATTCAGTAAAATCTGGCGGTAAATGAGTAACAGTCCCTGGTAAAACTTGCTTGTTGTGCAGTAGGCGATCGCCTGCTACTAAACTATTAAAGTATTTCCAAACAATGCCCCCCTTAGCATCTGCTAGCACTGCTTGCCGATGGTTCAAAGTTGCTCTGGGGTAAGTAGCATTAGTTTCGATTTCGTAGACATCTTGCCAGCCTTGGTCAAATTTATCTACGACTCGCCGAAATCCCAAAGGTGTTTGTACTAAGTCACCCACTTGTACATCCCGAATGGGAACTAAACCTTGGGATGTATGAACTAAAGCATCTTCTGGGAGACAACGGCGAATATTACCTGCAACAATTGTTACAGCAGCTTCGTCAATTAACAGACAGCATTCCACAGAAGTTAATTGTCTACCGACAGCTTTGTTGAGAATGGCGGCACAACGCTGATATAGTCCAGGTAATTTCACAGGATTCGCTACACCACCGAAACCCCTGAGAGTTTCACCCGCTTGGCGGACATCGCTGACATCAACTATTACTTGTACTTCATCCGTAAATCTTTCATTGGTTGATAACTCTAATAAGGTTTGGTATGATCCCACCCAACCTTCCCGGCTATCTCCAACATGGATAGTAACTGTGTTCCCTTCTATATGGGTTTGTGTATATTCACGACGTAATTCTTTAGTTGTATCCCCAACATTTCCCTGTACAGTCACATGAAGAAGATTACGGATAGGAGGCAGTTGATTAATATACTGCGGTTCTATTACTGCCCCTGTACCGCAACCCATCATGGCGAGGTTCATCATTAACCCGAAGGCGTTCCAGTCTCGCAGGTTGGTAGATGTACAATTATACGCACCGGAGAAGTTTTTGGATTTGTTGATCCAATCAGTGCCACCTACCCAGAGCCAACGCCCACTGGGTAAAGCTTGCAATTTGCGCTGGGTTTTTTCTAAAATAGCCGCTTCTTCTGGCGTGAGTTTACCTAACTCTACTAAACCTTGGATAGTGCGATCGCACACTTCATCCCAAGTTTCTCTCAAACCCGCCTCTGTACGGCGGCTATAAGTTCTAAAAAATACAGGATTGGCGGCTGGTGCGGTTTCGGGAAACCTTGCACCCTGACGTTTGATTTCCAGCTCTCGAACCATAGAAAAATTCTTGTTGCGTGTGAACAGATTACGACTATACGCCAAGTAGATAGAGGAAAAAAGCTTGAAAATTTTTCCACTTTACGCTATGGCATAACTGTAGAAATTGCCACACATATTGATGATGTATAATGGCTTTCTCTTCCGCAAAAGTTTATACACTGAGTTGCAATTATCAACAGTATTAAAGTCGTAAAATCATCGTTATGGGGAAAATTTAGCTCTTCTTGGAGAGGAATTCCACTCAATCAATTAGGACTTTAGACAAGGTAGATTAAACGAAAAGATTGCTAATTTTTCCACTTTGTGATTAATCTGAGTCTGGATAAATTGCAACAAAACTTTATCATGTCCCTAGCTCCTTGGAGAAGTGCGATCGCCCATGCTCTCCACCGTAACCGTAGCCTTGTATACGCCCGTTACCTGCAACTAGCCACAGTCAAAGCTAACGGTCATCCTGCTAACCGTACCGTAGTCTTTCGTGGCTTTTTAGCAGATACTAACCAACTCAGATTTATTACTGATAGCCGGAGTAAAAAAATCGACCAAATACAGCAGCAAACCTGGGCGGAAGTTTGTTGGTACTTTCCCAACACCAGAGAACAATTTCGCATCACTGGTAAATTAACTGTAGTGAGCAGTGATGAATCTCATCCTCTGCAAGCAGCCCGGATTGCTATGTGGCAAGAATTAAGTGATGCAGCCCGTTTACAATTTGCTTGGCCGCATCCTGGTGAACCCAAAGCCGAACCAGCAGCCTTTGAGCCACCACCACCCGAACCACATCAACCACTAGCTAATTTTTGCCTATTACTACTAGAACCCACACAAGTAGACCACTTAGAATTACGTGGCGAACCCCAAAACCGCCGCATTTACTGGTGTGAAGAAAACAAGGTATGGTCTAGTGAAGAGATTAATCCTTAGAAGGCTGGAGGGGTTAATCAATTGTGAATCTTCAATCCAAAATTTAAAATCAGGTGAGTGGTGAGTGCTGAGTAATGAGTGCTGAGTGCTGTTAGCGGTAGCGCGGCGTTTAGCCGGTGCTGAGTGCTGAGTAATGAGTGCTGTTAGGGATAGCACGGCGTTTAGTCTGTGCTGATTTGAGAAATAAATTCTACCTTGTCTACCTTGTCCCCAATCCCCAATCCCCAATCCCCAATTTGTTAAATCCCTGCTCCGTCTAAAAACTGCTGTATAGCTTTATCTCGGAGATTACATATAGGAGCAGCATCAGCTGGCAAACTTTCACAATCTTTAACTACATAACTGACTAAAACAGGGGTTTTTTCAACCTCTCTTTGACGCTGTAGAGTTTGGATTTGATCTTCTAGTGCTTCAATTCTATCTACTAAAGCGCGGATAACTTCCGCTTCTGAGTCGGGTAAGTTGTTGTGTTCTAGTGGTGCAACCCTAACTCCTGAACGATACACAATCCGTCCTGGTATTCCCACCACCGTACAATCTGAAGGCACGTCCCGCAACACGACAGAACCAGCACCGATGCGGACATTATTACCGATGAGAATATTACCTAATACCTTAGCACCAGCCCCAACTACGACATTTTCACCTAAAGTGGGGTGACGTTTGCCGCTTTCTTTACCGGTTCCCCCTAATGTTACACCTTGATAAATCAGGGCATAATCACCGATGATCGCTGTTTCCCCAATTACTACTCCCATACCGTGGTCAATAAATACACCCTGCCCAATGGTCGCCCCTGGGTGAATTTCGATACCAGTCAAAAACCGAGCTATGTGAGAAATCAAACGAGGTATAAAAGGAAGACCGATACCATGAAGCCCGTGAGCGAGCCGATGAAACATCAGGGCTTGTAAACCGGGGTAACAAAACAATACCTCCAGTAAGTTACGAGCAGCTGGGTCACGTTCAAAAATGATACGAAAATCAGCACGTATTGTAGAGAGCATCGGGATAGCACCCTCGGAAAGTACAACAAGCTACCCTCCCATAATATCGTTCTAGATGTCCAATCTTCTCAAGTTTTTGGGCATGGGGAATGGGGCATGGGGCATTGAAGTAAAATCTCCCTTATCTCCCCTTGCTCCCTGCTCCCCTGCCCCCTGTCTCTTGCCCCTTGCCCTAATGAGGGCGATCGCGTCACAATAAGAAATAAAATTGCTTAATTTCTCTTCACAATGGCGTTAACGCAGTTTAATCAAACAACTTCTTCTCCGTATCTACTGCCAGAATTACCAAGGTATGATTACGATTTGGTGATTGTGGGTGGTGGAATTGTCGGCTTAACTTTGGCGGCGGCTTTAAAAGATTCTGGCTTGAATATTCTGCTGATTGAGGCTAAGGTCACATCAATGGGTGTCAGCAAAGGACAAGCCTACGCAGTGCATATGCTCTCAGCACTGATATATCAAGGTATTGGCATTTGGGACAAAATGCTGCCGAAAATTGCTAAATATCGCCAAGTGCGTCTTTCTGATGCTGATTATCCCCAGGTAGTGGAGTTTGAAACCCAGGATATCAGTCAAGACACACCGGAATTAGGTTATGTTGCAGAACACCAAGCACTGCTCGAACCTTTACAAGAATTTGTGCAGAATTGCCAGAATGTGACTTATCTTTGTCCGGCTGAGGTGGTGAGTACCAAATATCAGCAAGACGAGGTAGTCATTAATATCAAAATTGGTGAGCGAGTCAAACTAGTTAAGAGTAAATTAGTGGTAGCGGCGGATGGTTCGCGATCGCCAATTCGTCAAGCGGCTGGGATTAAAACTCACGGTTGGAAGTATTGGCAATCTTGTATTGTGGCTTTTGTCAAACCAGAACAACCCCACAACGATACAGCCTACGAAAGATTTTGGCCGAGTGGCCCCTTTGCGATTTTACCCTTACCAGGGAATCGTTGCCGCATTGTCTGGACAGCACCCCACGCTGAAGCTCAAGCCTTGTGTGCTTTAGATGATGAACAATTTTTACAAGAACTCAGCCGCCGATTTGGGGATCAGATGGGCAAGTTAGAATTATTAGGCGATCGCTTCGTATTTCAAGTACAACTCATGCAAAGCGATCGTTATGTCCTTCCCCGCTTGGCTTTAGTAGGTGATGCAGCTCACAATTGTCATCCCGTCGGCGGACAAGGGCTAAATTTGGGTATTCGGGATGTAGCAGCTTTAGCGCAAGTTATCCAAAAAGCCCATCAAGCCGGGGAAGATATCGGTAATCTGCGGGTACTCAAGCGTTACGAAGGTTGGCGACAAAAAGAAAATCTGACCATCTTAGGCTTTACAGATTTGTTAGATCGGATGTTTTCCAATCAGTTTCAGCCTGTCGTGTTTATGCGTCGCTTGGGTTTATGGTTGATGCAGCGTGTACCGATGCTGAAAGTCTTTATGCTCAAATTAATGGTTGGGTTGAAGGGTAAGACTCCAGAGTTAGCAAGACGTTAAACTGAGATTTTGAGAAATATGACCGATCAAGAGCTGTTAAACAGAATCAGTTTTAACCCTAAAGTCATGGTTGGGAAACCTGTCATTAAAGGAACACGCCTTACAGTCGAATACATTCTCAATCTTCTAGCACATGGCACAACAGTAACAGAGATTTTGGCAGAATATGAAGGCATAGTGGAAAATTTCTATATCTCAAGTTGTTTGATTCTTTCTTTCAAGAGACGAACTTGAACAGGTTTGTTACGAAACCAGTCTGTTGACCAAATCCGGTAAATTTTCCAACCTAGCCTTTCTAGCACCTGTTGTCTGAGGCGATCGCGATCTCTGGCAGTCGGTGAACTATGGTAAGATGCACCATCACACTCAATTCCTAGTAAAAACTCTCCTGGGCGATTGTTATTGACTACGGCAAGGTCAATCCGATATCCTGAGCATCCAACTTGAGTGCGAATCGTGTATCCTTGCTGCACTAAAGCATGATAAACATCTTCTTCAAACGGCGAGTCAAAATGAAGCTTATCCGTGTAAGAGTTTCCTTGCAGTTGTTCCCCACCACTTGCTGCGTATTCCAAGTAATCACGTAGTGCTTTTGCACCTTTACTTTGAGAACGTGTTAAATCAATGTCACCAGCTAAGATGGAAGAAACCAGCGTAATTTTACTTTTTGCCCGCGTTACAGCTACGTTAAGCCGTCTTTCTCCACCTTGGCGATTCAAGGGGCCAAAGTTGAGAAAAAGCTTACCTTGATCATCACGAGCATAGCCTACGCTGAGTATAATTGCATCTCGCTCGTCACCCTGGACGTTTTCCAGTGCTTTAAGAAAGTATTGCGGTGAATTATCGCTGCAAAATGTCTCCAACTCAGGATGTTCTTTGCCTAAAATCTCAATTTGCTCCTGAATCGCATCCGCTTGGGCTTCGCTAAAAGCAATAATACCAAGAGATTGTTCGGGAAACCGTTGAAAATGCTCTAACGCTAACTGAGCAACTACTTTAGCCTCACGTCTATTATCTGTCCGTCCGCCGCGATCGTAAACACCATCAGGAACGTGCTTAAACCACACTCCCAAATCTGGATTTTGAACTGGGTTTGGAAATGTAACTAACTGAGAGTCATAAAAATGCTTATTAGAAAAAGCTATTAAACGCTCATATTGGCTGCGATAATGCCATTTCAGCATTCGCCCAAACATAAAATTTGAACATTCATCCAAAACACTTTCATAGCTTGCATCATCCTCATCATTACTATCTTCTTCGCTATCTTTGGCGGTTGAAAAGAATGATGTGGGAGGAAGTTGTTTTTTATCACCAATCACAATAACTTGATTAGAACGAATAATCGCAGGAACTACATCCTCAGTCCGAAGCTGGGAGGCTTCATCAAAAATAAGTACATCAAAATGAACTACATCTGCATTGATATATTGGCTAACTGAAAGCGGACTCATCATCCAGCAAGGCTTTAAGGCTTTAACTAAATTTGGTATCCCCTTTTGTTTATCGTTGAGTAGTTTACGAATAGGCAAATGTCGGCTTTTCTTATTCGCTTCCCTTTTCAAATTTGGCAACTCAGCTAGAGCAAGTGAAGTCTTTTCCCAGTTTTGCCAGCGTTGCACATGAAGCTGTTTTAGACGTTTTCTAGCAGTATCTAGTTGATTATAATCGAGTTGAGAAAACTCGTTGATTTGTCGTTCATGTACTTCAAAGTTAAAATTCTTTAACTCAGGTTTTCTGGCAAGGATGGCATCAAGACATATTTGATAAATTCGTTTCTCGATAACTGGAAACCACTTTTCTGGCTCAATCTGGTTGTCACGCAAAGTATCCAAGAATTTCTCATTACCCAGCTTTTCAATTTTCTGGTAAGTTTCCTTATAGGTTAGCCATTCTTGAAAATAAGGTAGTTCAGATTGAGCCAAGTTTAGGAATGTCTCTAGTTCAACAAAAGTAATTTGATTACGAGGTAGGTAAGAATCTGTGATGTCATGTTCATCAAAGTGAGAGAATAGGAAATCTAATCCTTTCCTAATACTGTTATGGGCTGATTCATATTTCTTAACTAATTCAGCCAATTCACGCCGTTTAGCAGGAGAATCTATCACGCGCTGGACAGAATCAGCAGAAAGCGAATACTTTTGTAAGCCAGCCAACCAATTTAAAGCTTGTTCAATTTCTTTTAATTCTGCTTCACTAGAAACTTCTGGATGAAATAAACAGCCAAAAATCTGACGAGGCTGGTAGTCAATATGAAGTAGCTTATTTCGTATCAATTCAATAGGATTAGGTTTGTTGTCTCGCAAAGCATTTAAGAAATCTTGGAGTCCTAAACTTTCTAATTGCCCATAGATTTCCTTATACGTTAACCATTTGCGGAAGTCGGGTAAATTGGATTTAGCTATGTTTAAAAAATTTGCCAGTTCGGTAAATAAAATTTGATTGTGAGGCCGATATTGCCCAATAATATCATTCTCATTAAAGTATAAAAATAAGAAATTCATTCCTCGGCTAATATCTTCAAGGAGAGATTCAAGTTTCTTAACTAATTCAGCCAGTTCGCGCCGCCCAGAGGGGGAATTTACAATATGCTGGACGGAATCAGCAGCCAGCGAATACTTTTGTAAGCCAGCCAACCAATTTAAAGCTTGTTCGATTTCTTTTAACTCTGCTTCACTAGAAACCTCTGGGTTAAATAAAGAGCCAAAAACCTTACGTGCTGGGTAATTGATTTGATATAGCTTGTTGCGTGCAGCTTGTATTTGAACAGCTTGTGCCAAATCACGTTTTAATTCGTTGTGGGAAATCTGTCCTTTTTTAATGCTTAGTTTCTTTAAAAGCTTGAAATCACGCCTATATCTGGGATTAAAAACTCGAAGAAACCAAAAGCGGCTGTATTTCTGATATCTATTAGCTAAAGCAGGTAATTCTGCGGAGAAAAATTCAGGATAATATTTTTGTTTTAAATATGGCTCAGTTTCTTTTAGAAATGTGACATCCGTTTTTAACTTAGTGAAAGCATCCTGAGCAATTGATATATCTATTTCAGTCCAGTTATCAGGTAAATTATCTGGAGCTTTCAATATATGTTGAAGTGCAGGAAAGCAAGCTTCTACATCTCCCAAATTCAATAAAGGCTGAAGCTGGATAATTATTTGAAGCTGTTGACTAGTTATCTTAATTAAAGAAATTGCTTGTTGAAATTCATTGATTTGATTATTTATTTCTAGTTCTAGCTTTTCCGGGCAAGAATTTAAGGCACTTTGTGACCAAATAGTTGTTTTTTCTCCTCTTAAAAATGGTAGAAATGAAGAAATCCGAATCAGCAAATTTTGTGCTTCTTGCGAAAGCTTATTTTTTTCAATCTCTTGAACGTCTGTTTGCAGAATAATGAAAGCATCTTGAGCAATTGATATATCTACTCCAGTCCAGTTTTCTGGCAGATTGGATGGAGCTTTTCGTATGTATTCTAGGGCTGGATAACACCTATTGAGAGACTCTAAATTCAACAAAGGTTGAACTTGTAGAATCTCTTGTAATTCTTGATTAATCTTTTGGAATGAAAAAATTGCTTGCTGAAATTCCTCTATTTCCTCTGTAATTTGCAATTCCATTTCAAAGGAATAAGAATCTAGAGAACTTTTTGCCCAAATAGTTGTTTTATCTCCTTTAAAGAAAGGCAGGAATTGCGCTAATTGATTTAATAAATTTTTTGCTTCTTGTAATCTGCTAGGATTCCATTGACTGAAGTTAGAAAAGCTGACATTGATACTGGGAACTCTTTCGCGTTCTTTTTTCAAAAGCTCACCAAATATCTCAAACGGTGATTTTTCTAAAGGTTTTTCTTTAGTGTGTAAACTAGTAAGATATAATTTTATCGATTGACGAGTAGAAACAAGCCTTTCAAAGAAAAGGTGATTATTTTCTGCACTATCAATTTGTTTAATGTTTTCAATAGTTTTTGATAGATTATTTACAAGTTCTCGCTTATCTGTTGTACCACTATGGTGAAGATTAAGACACACATGATCTAAACCACATTCAGCCAAGCGGCTATAAACCACACTCAGTGCTGTCTCTTTTTCTGCAACTAATAAAACTGATTTACCATTGCCAATCAGTTCCGCAATCATATTTACAATAGTTTGACTTTTGCCCGTTCCTGGTGGCCCTTGAACCACGAAGCTAGAACCAGCTTTTGCTGCTTCAATTACGACTTGTTGGCTAGAGTCAGCATCAAGAATTTGAAATGTTCGTTCAGGTTTAACTTGTGAATCTAGAGCAGATGCAGGTAGGGGTTCTCTATAGTTAGACTGATAATTAGTTAAATCACCACTAATCGCTTGTAAAATTGGGTGTTCAAAAATTAGAGCTTCATTTTCGATAATGTCCCGAACCATTGCTGCCTTTGCATAAGAAAATAGAGAGAGAAATACATTTTCTTTAATTTGCCATGTCTTTTGTTCTGCTAATAGCTTCCTAATCTCAGCAATAATTTCGTTATAAGTTAGTGTTTGTATAGCTTCTCCCTCTGGAAGATCAACCCCAAAAGTTTGCTTTAGCTTTTGTACTAAAGTTGGATTTAACACAACTTCTTCATCTAGGACAGATATTTTATAAGCATCTCGTTTAGGTTCTTTCCTTAACTCTACAGGAACTAAAATTAGTGGCGAGAGCAAAGCATCCTCTGGTTTATCTTTGTCGTACCAAGTCAACGTTCCAAGTGCCATAAACAGGCTGTTTACACCTCGTTCTTCAAATGAACGTCGCGCTTCAAGACGCAATTTATTCAGCCGTTTTATTTGCTCTTTACCTACTTGACGAGTAATTAATTCAAGAGGATTTCTTTCGGCTGGTAATGCTTTAGCTTTTTCCGAATGAATAATATCTTGATGTTCGCTATCAACTATTTTAAAACACAGCGATTTTTTCTCTTCTGTAAGGTTGTTGAAAAGAACATCTGGTTCCTCTGTGAGAATCTCTAAAATTCGAGGGTTATCCTGCCGAAACTTAATGAGAGGATTTCGTTTTCCTAAATCAGCCAGTCCAGCTTTCCACTTTGCAATTTTTAGAGCAAGGTTTTGTTGAGTGTTTGAAGTAGACTGTCGCATTTTAGTCTTTTTAGCAAATAAAGTAACCGTTTAATATTATACTAATATTTTTATGTATAAGCATTTACCAGCAAGCAATCCTCTAAAATAGTGGAGATGCTGTTTTATAAGGGATTGCGTAAGCTTTTAAAAGTGCAAAGAGTTAAGAGTAATAGAAACCGCAGCTCATAAATTCAGTGTAAGCACAGAGTTAGAGTAGTTTATAATGGTATCTAATCGTTGCTTTGCATCTTCAATGGTCGGCATATTTACGCTCCACTAAATGTATATATGCTAACAGTAGAATCAAGGGTAAAATTCAATTCTTTCTGAGTATGGGACTTGGGGGTTGTGGATTTAGTTGCAGTTTCTGCCATTGCATCTAGAACCGAGCGAATGACAGCCGCAACACAAGGAACAGCTACAGTATTTCCGGCTTGTTTTCTGACGGCTTGATAACTGCCAACTATCTGAAAAGAATCAGGGAAGCCTTGGAGCCGCAACATTTCGCGTTCTGTCAGTCTCCTTTCACCATTGACTAAAAGGTAATTATAGGACGCGCCTGCTCTCAAGGCACAGGAATAGGGGTATGCACTAATATTCCCGCCTTTGTTTTCATGCCAGATAGTCATCTCACTATACTGCTGCTTCCCCTTTCGTTTTTCTATGCGACTATTCCTGATTTTTTCAGAAGCATAATAGAAATCTGGAACTTCTTCTGCCAAAATTTCCGTTAGGGGTTTCATCGGCACACTACCTTTAGGCCAGAGGAAATCAATGGGTTGGCGGAAGCCAACAATAAAAATGCGTTCGCGCTTTTGCGGTAAACCAAAATCAAGCGCGTTGAGAATGCGATAGTCTGCATAGTATCCTAAGTTGCGAATAGTCTCCATGATTCGCCTGAGTGTTTGCCCTTGATTATGTCCTTTTAGCTGTTTGACATTCTCAAGGATAAAGGCTTGAGGCTCTTTCACTTGCAATATACGGGCGATGTCAAAAAATAAAGTACCGCGTATATCATCAAAACCTTTCATGTCTCCGCATATACTGAAGGGTTGACACGGAAACCCTGCAAATAAAATATCGTGTTCAGGAATGTCTTGAGTATCTATTTTAGTGATGTCGCCTGCGGGTTGTTCTTTAAAATTGACTGCGTATGCTTTTTGAGCAGCAGGATCTATATCACTGGAAAAAACGCATACTGGTTCAAGATTCCTCTCTTGGCAAACCATTTGCGCTGCAATACGAAACCCGCCAATGCCACAAAACAAGTCTAGAAATTTGAGAGTGGCTTTTTGTTTGGTGCGCTGCATTTGTTTGGCGTTGACAGGAAGTTGGCAAATGATTATCCAACAATTATCGCTCACACAGCAAGAGACAATTACTGACTCTGCCTCAACTTATCCACTTTCAACCATACAAAGATTTGTTGTGCTGTCAGGGTTAAATTTACTCCTGGTATCATTGTAAGTTGGCGATCGCCTCTCATCACTTCAGGTTCTTGTTGAGGAGTAAAAACTAGTACAGAATAGTCATCTGGGTCGAGCATCCAGCCTAACTTACTGCCATTTCTCAAACAGTGCAGAATATTGTCTATAACGCGGTTGACTTTTTGATCAGGTGAGAGAATTTCGATTGTCCAGTCGGGTGCTTGTCTAAAGTCATCCTCTGGTTCACCAATGTCATTTAACGGGATGCGATTCCACGCCACTACTGCAATATCTGGGACAATCGAACGTCCTGCAAAAGTACATCGCAACTCAGGTAAGGCTGTGTAGTCTGTGGTGTTGCTATCAACTTCACCCAAAAGACGTTTTTGTAAAATAGAGTGTCGAGTTTTAGGCATAGGTTTTTGGACAGCAACTCCATCCAAATATTCCCATGCTGGAGAATCCTCTAAGTATGGCAATTTGAGGAAATCTTCGAGAGAGAGAATTAAAGTTGTAGAAGCGGCCATCTATTTGCCAGAAATTCGTTTCTTAGTTTCAGTGTAAAACTTTCAACTACAGTTTATTAATTATTTTTGCTGTTCTTGATTGGGAATAGAATCTGATAAACGTTTAGCCAGAGTGATAAAATCTGAGGGAATCATCACTAAAGTAGTTGTATTATTTTCTGCTCCTACTTCAGTTAACATTTGCAATCGCCGTAATTCTAAAGCTACAGGATTCTCTATGATTAATTGAGAAGCTTCGGCTAATTTGATGGAGGCTTCTTGTTCTGCTGAGGCTTTAATGATCCGAGCGCGTTTTTCGCGAATCGCTTCTGCTTCCTTGGCCATTGCTCTTTGCATGGCGAGTGGAATTTCCACATCTTTCATTTCCACCCTTTCAATCACAACTCCCCAAGGTTCAGTAATTTCATCAACAATTTCTTGAACTCTGATGTTGATTTTGTCGCGATTTTGTAAAACATCATCTAAAATATTTTGGCCTACGACATTACGTAAAGTTGTCAAGGCGGTTTGATAAACGGCTGACTGGTAATTTTCTACTTTATTGATGGCTTTGGATGGATCAAGAATGCGGTAGTACAAAACGGCGTTAACTTTAATAGTTACGCTATCAGCAGTTACTGTTTCTTGCGGTTCAATATTGACTGTTTTAGTCCGAATATCGACTTGAGTTTTTTGGTCAATCATGGGCAGAATCCAATATAAACCCGGCCCCCTGACACCGTTAATTCTACCTAAACGGAAAATAACGCCACGCTGGTATTCTCTGTCTAGCTTGAAGCCAAATAGACTGAGAAATATTAAGAAAACAAAAAATGAACTAATAAAAGTCCCCATATTTCATCGTGCCGGTGTAGTGTGAATGTATTTTAGCTCTGGTAAAAACGAGCTATGGGTAAAAAGCAGATAATGTAATGTTATTTATCAAAGATATGTTTAACAATGATAAATCTGCTGGTTTTACCAATCTTCACCAATCCAGCGACAGATAGGAACTAAGATGTTGTACCTTGAATTTGCAAATTAATATTACCAGGGGAGAAAGTTTATAGATTTGCTCGACACATTCAACTAAGCAACTTATGGGTGTTACAGCTTACAACAAGCATTAACAAAAATTGACTATAAAAAAGGGTAATGAACTCAAGTTCACTACCCCTGACTGTTCAATCTAGGAAGGCGGCTTAAACACCGACTTTTTGCTTTGACCACACACCGTTTTCGTCTTCATCAAATTTCTGATGAACAGCTTCCCATGCTGCTTGTTCAGCTGTAAATTCGTCGCTGGTGTCACTTAACACTTGGTTGTAGCGTTGGATGAAAGTGTTTTGAGCGTCTGAAGAAAGATGAGAACGGACTTCAGGCGACAAGTCTTCAGGACTGTTGCAAGGGCCGGGACAGGGATGAGCTAGTGCTTTCTCGATAGTATTAATTTCTTCTGCACCGGCACTTTCTAGTAATAACTGGAATTCTCCGGCGCGATCGCTTGGTACTTCTACCAGCACTAAAAACTCACCAGCTTGTAGGCGGGTTTGATAGACTGCGGCTTTATCTTCAGGCATTCCCAAGGTAGTGAGAACGGAGACTAAACCAGCACCAGCACTACCTGCGATCGCACCACTCGCTGCTCCTAGAAGAATCGCACTAATAGGGCCAGCTGCTACGATGGGGCCGACAAAAGGAATAAACAGTACACCCACCCCTGTCAAAAGGCTCAGAAATGAACCAAACAAGGAACCAAATATAGCTCCTGTTCTCAGACCTCCGAGAATTACATCTCTTTTGGTGATGAATCCTGCAATCCGAGTCTCTGACTGAAAGTTTCTGCCCATGACCGAAATATGGTCTCTAGGTACACCTCTATCTAATAACCGACGAATTACATCATCAACTTGCTTTTGTTCTTTCAATACTGCGGAAATTGTACGTTCTGCTTGATAAACTTCTGGCACTTGTATACTCCTTAAAAGGCAAAAGGTAAAGGGCAAAAGGCAAAATACAAAAGGTAAAAGGAAGGAAATCTTTTTCCTTTTTCCTTTTTACTTTTGCCTTTTTAAACACCTACAGGGGTTTTAGTTTCTGTTGCTGGTTGTGTACCGTTGGGTTGAATTGGTTGACCTTCAATAAATGAACGCAGCATCCAAGCCATTTCTTCGTGGTCTTCCATGAGG
Source organism: Aliinostoc sp. HNIBRCY26 (assembly GCF_050235535.1). Lineage (GTDB taxonomy): Bacteria > Cyanobacteriota > Cyanobacteriia > Cyanobacteriales > Nostocaceae > Trichormus. Next base: position 2,814,818 of record NZ_CP189852.1, on the reverse strand, counting down.
TTAGTGAGAAAATCAGCAGTTCCTTGGTCATGGAACTCTTCACCACTGCGGTCTACGTGTTCTCTCAAATTCCGAATGATCTGTTCGTGATCTTCTACTAGTCGCTCTACCATACCAGTTGCATTGGGGACATCTCCGGCGTGTTCCTTGAGAGTTGCGACTTGTAGAAATCCTTCCATTGTGCCTATAGGATAACCACCTAACGCTCTTACCCTTTCAGCTAACTCATCAATATTTTCTGTTAGTGCTTGATAATGTTCTTCCCAAAGTTCATGTAAACTGCGAAACTGAGGGCCTACAACATCCCAATGGTACTTTTTGGTTTTTACTAATAGGAGGTAAGAATCTGCTAAATCTTGATTTAACAAATTAATTACTCCTTGGCGTTGTTCTGCTGTTAAACCAATGTTGATAGTACGCATTGCTATTATTTCCTAAGCTGACGTTATGTACTAAAGTCTCAAAAGTTAGCCGTGATTTACATCAATCAAAGGAAAGATTGTCCAATAAAAATTAACTATAACTAAAGTCTCAATAAATGCTAAATATATTAAAATTAAGTCAGGTTTTAAAACCTGACTTATATTAGTTCTATGAATTGAGATAGGAATATTCAAACCTAAAATTTATGATTAATTATGGTTTTTACCTATCGTTTGATACTAAGTTACTTGTTACCTGTAACTTTTTCTAGGAAACTCTTTACTTCATCTTCTACGGAAGTTGCACTTTGAGAATTTTCTGGACGTTTCATTTTTTCAATGTCAGCAGCACCTTGGACTTCATTTAGCCCTTCATTAGATTTTCTCTGCACTTCTTCTAGTGTTGGTGGTGGAGACTTAGCAACTTCATCAGTTTGGCGTTGTGTCTCTAAAAGTTGTGTAGTAGCTTCTGTTGGATCACTTTTGTAGCTCTCAATCGCAAATGCTGGACTAGTGCTGGACAGTAACAGCAATGCACAGGTAAAAGCGATGATGAGAAACTTGAATGGACGTAGAACACAACTAAACATATTCATTGTTAATCCTCTATCAAATTTGCCAGATGTTAACTTAATTTGAGATAGCGTCTAATTCAAATTAATTTTTAGCTTCTATCTCATGATTAAGTTATAATGCTTATATAGCTTGTAAGAACTCCTGATATTTTCCTAATATGATTTAAGTAGGTAAATAGTAATTTAATTTTGCTTCAGGTATTCTGTTTTTACAAGCTATGCAAGCTGTTTTTATTGTTAATCTAAAAATAAATTTTTAAATCGGTCTAGAGAATGAAATTTTTCAATGTGGTGCAGTAAATAAAATCATTCTTGTGGTGTATCGACTCAAAAGTATATGTAATTTTTTTGATAAAAACATCATATATAAAATTAATAAATGTCTATAATTATCTACTACTTAAGTTATATTTCTTCAGTATAAGTAAGATTACTGCTCTCATTGGTCAATACTACTGAGTTTGACACTCAGTAATATACTCGCCAGATTGACAATAACTTGTGGCCACGTAGTGATCTATTTAAGAAAAAACCGCGATCGCCTGAAAATTTTTTCCGCAAATGCGCTGACGATTTTGCAGCCTGTCTTCATAAATTCCGCAAAAACACGGTTCCATTAGTTTGGGCTTTTGATCAAAACTGCAATCATCAAGCTTATGAGGGTGCATTCATGATTAGCCCTGTAACTAACGTAATTCGATGTAATTTAGAAAAAGCTAAAGAAGTAGGTATGAAGTGGGAAAACGCTTCATGTAGCGAAATTAGAGCCTACTGTTTAGAAATTTTAAAGGAAATCGGATGCAACAGTACCGAACTCCCAGATAACTTACAATCACGGGAGCAGCAGTTAAATTTCATTACAGGTTTCGCATCTTTTGCCTTCGGGGAGGTTCAAAATGTCCAGAACTGTAATTGAAGATGTTGATTATGATCCTGAATGGTCAGAAGAAATTACCTTTCCTGCAACAGACAGAGATTTATTGATTCTGACGCAAAGGCTGTGTGATCAAGACGTTCCTACCAAAGTTTTCTTTCAAGCGATCGCAATCGCTGCTTATGATGGTGCATCTGCGTTTCGTTATGCTGATCAATATTTAACTAGCGTTCAGCATCTGCATAAACGTAGGCGTAAAAACTTACTCTTGTTCAGAAAACCTTTATTTAATTTTGACCAGAACTAATTGCTGATCACTCACAAAAAGTTGCAGGTGTAGGTTTTTCACAGTAGAGAAAGTTGAGAATTAATTCCCAATTTTATTTGTCTTTCTTGTAGTTATTCGACCATAGTTTGTAAAAAACCTACACACACTTTTATAATTGCGAATTGCGTTAGCGAAGCGGGGCGTTAGCCCATTGCGAATTGCGAATTGGTTTATCTCACCCAGTTAACATCTTAGATTAGTGTTTAGCGAGAAACTCTGACACAGGATTGTCCAGCCGGAGGGGGATCAGCATAAACCGCCAAAGTATGATATTCCGGTGCATCATCTCCATAAAGAACTCTGAAAGTATATAGTTTGGGTTGACCTTGAGCTTCTGTAATTACTGTTAAAAGCGTATTATTAGTTTTAGGCAGTCCGGGAATATTAAGTTTAGGAATACGTCGCAGTTGAATGACGTTAGCACCAGAGTTTTTACAATCGCCACTATTTTCTTGACCAAACTGCATACACATAGACCCATCAAAATCTAACGTTACCTCCGATGGGTCATTGAGCCAGACTTTTCTAATAGTTTCGCCGGCGGGGATAAAGCTTAGATTTGTTCCTTGTTGATACCACACTGTAATCGTGGGTACGACTCCCCCCAAACCTTGAGCTTGACAAGAGAAAATTGAACGCAAAACGGCATTATTTGCAGCAGCACGACCAGCCAATAATAGTATTGCAGCTGTAAATATCAGAGAAACGCCGTGACCGAAATGAGGTTTCATGTTCAATATTACCTAAACTGAGTTGTGAGTGCTGAGTGCTGAGTGCTGTTAGCGATAGCGCGGCGTTTAGCCGGTGCTGAGTAATGAGTAATGAGTAATGAGTAATGAGTGCTGAGTAATGAGTGGGAAGTGTAATAGTCATTAGTTATCCTTTTTCTCCCCCTGCTTCCCCTGCTTCCCCTGCTTTCTCTACCTTGTCCCCAATCCCCAGTCCCCAGTCCCCAGTCCCCACTAAAACTGCATTGCTTGATTGACATATATCTCAACTTCCGTACCCGCAGGTAATAACCAAACGTTACTTTGTTGCATCATTTGGGCGATCGCTTGTTGATTGCGTTGGGAAATTTGAGGAACGACGGAGTTTAAACCACCTTCCAGTACGCCTGCTGCGATGTTTCGGCGGTTGGAGTCGTTGGTGACGACGGTACTACCACCGTTGACGGTGACTTGGGAATCGGTGCGATTGTATAACTCTGCGGCTTTCGCTATCCCACCTAAGACGAATAAACCTGCGTCCATTGAGGCTATTGAGGAACTGCGATTGGGATATTGTTGTGCTACTAGGGGTCTACCTCCACCAGCGCGAATCAGTAAGGCGTTTTCGGGGACATCTCTTTCTGTGAGATTACCATCACTGGGGATGAGGACTTTGGCTATCTTCATCTGGACTAGACCCTGTTCCGAGATGGAACTTACTTGCGTTAATAACTCGGTTTTTGCAGGTAAAGCGATCGCGCCACTACTATCTTTGAGGGGTTCTCGCAACTGCACGACAAACATATTGGGATTATCGCTGTTACTATCATCACCCCTATTTCTAGTAGTTTCACCAAAAGCTGCCGTAGCTAGTACCCCTTTAGCACTAGTTCCTACTTTTAAAGATTTTGGAACTTGGTATCTAGCTATACTTGTATTAGGGTCTATTCTGGAGGGTGGGCGATAGCTATCGGGGTTAATCGGCTGGGGTGGCACATAGTTATTAGCCGGTGGTTGAGCAGTTGCGGCTATTTGCGGGGCGTTACCTGTGTTAATCTCTCCATAACTACCCAACTTAGCTAACCTTGACCATTCTGCAAAGGGGTTGGGTGTGGATGGTGTGGCTGTTGGGGCTACTGGAGGGGGTGGTAGCTGTGGGATGGCAGAATTAGCAACGGGGATGGGTGGCGGTAAATAGGGGTTGTTTGGAATTCGCTCAATTACCACAGTTCTGGGTGTAGGCTGCGACACAGGAAATCTTTCGGTTCTCACACTAGGGTTAGTTTGGATGGTGGGAGTAGCCGTTGGGCGGGCAGTGGGTATGGTACTATTGCGGAGGCTTTGTTGTGCCTGTTTCACTGCTTGGGCTTGTTCCGCCAAAGCTAACTTTGTTTTGAGCGTTTCTACCTCTTGTTGCAGGTTTTCCTCTGGAGACAAACTAGCAGTAGGTGTTGGGGTTGGCGATGCAACTATATTACTCGACTTGGGCTTTTGATTAGTGCCACTCATCATCTGTGTGAGGAATACACCAGCCACTAACACCACAGTCAAAGTTCCTGTTCCCACTAAAGCCAACTTGGCAAAGGGATTAGATGACAGGGGTTGTTCTGTGGGATCTGCGATGGGAGTCTCTGGAGATGGTTGATCTACAGCAGGTGCAGATTCCACATCGGGGGATTCTTCTTCCAATCCCACTAATTTTGCCATTTGTGATTCCCAGTCATCTACGGGCAAATCTTCACTAGGTAAGGGTGTGAGTGAGATGGGCGGAGTTTCAGTAATACCGGAATGGGGAGTCATGGTGTGTTGCTTAGTTGGATTTAGTGGAACAGTTCTTGTCTTCAATGTCGCAGATATTATAAATTTCTAACCGCGCTTCACCCAAACGGTAAGCGGCTAAATGCCACGGTAAGGGTTTATTCGGTAGGGAAATTGCTGATTCATCTATGGCTTGCACTAAAATCTGTTTATTAAAAGGAATTGACCTGCCTAAGTTATCAGAGTTATTAAAAATTAATTGATATGCTCTCATTTCGACTTGCCATTTACCCTCACCAATAGGAGTTGGCTGGGAAATTTTCTCAACGATGAATATATGTTCACCACTTCTATTAGCATTGCCAAATTGCTGAGTTAAATTCAAATTATTAATTTCAGTTAAAAATTTTGATTGTAAATTACTCACTAATAACGATGAGCTACTTTCCCAAATAGCAGCCGGTGGCTGTTGTGATGACCAAGTAAGCATCAGCGTCATAGTTTCACCTACAAAGCGACGGATAGTTTCTGGATATCGTTCCGCACTTGATTTGGGGTCTACTGTAATGGCATTCCCATTCACAAGTTGTACTAGACTACGGGGTGTTAATCGCCGATTTAATAGTTCTAACATTGACCCGTGAAACATCAGCAACAGTAAAGTCAACAGATGTAAGCCAAATGTTCCGACAGCTAGGAGGGGGAGGATACTATTTTTTTTCGTTTCCGATTTGAGTAATTGCATAAGATTGGGGACTGGGGATTAGGGACTGGGGATTGGGGAGAATTCATTGATGATGTGAAATTAATTGGTTTATCAAGATTTTTATCTGATGAAACTATTATTGGCACAGGGGTTAGCTTGTTCGTTATTACCGTTACTGTAGCTATCTATTAAACATAAATTGCGGATTTCGTAGATTTCTAATTTGTCAGCGCGGCTACTATAAATTGCTTTTTGTAAGTCGGTGCTACTAGAGGATAAAGGAGAGGGAAAATAATCTACTGCACGTACTAGTAAGTCTTTATTGAAGGGCGTAATTAATTTTTGTCCATCAACTTTTTTTGTCTGCACTAAATCAGCCACCATACCTACACGCCACTGTCCAGGGGCAAGTTGTACAGGGGGATAGACTCGCTTAATTACCAGTTCTGCGGATATCGCTTGGTTGGGGTTAATAGCAAATACCTCTGGAGGGGTCATATCAGCTATAACACTCAAAAAACCCTTGCGGAAATCTTCGGAAATGGCGAAACTCGCAACCCAACTACTAGTAGTAACTTTTTGACTCCCGCCGTTGGGGGTTCTGACTAAAATTCCTGGGTCTGGTTTGGGTTTGGCGACTTCTTCTATATTTTGTGGTGGTAAATTTCCTGACCAGTTAAACATGGAAATCATGGTTTTACTGACAAACTGACGAATGGCCTGGGGTTCTCTGGCTAATTCATCGAGGTTGTTAATAGGTTGACCATCAATTGTCTGTACAAAATTAGGAGGTTTTCGCAGGCTTAATTGACGAATGTTTAAGCCTTGGGAGAGGAGAATTAATAATACTAAAAAATGTAAACTAAAAGTGGCGATCGCAAAAATTGTGATTGCACTAATTTTCTGTTCTTTCTTTCTCGTTAACAAGTTAGTCATTATTACTTTCTACCCTCACAATTTAGAGTCTATCTCTCACCAATTCCGATGTATTACTAATCGCATTAAAAACTGACATTCCCCCCAAGCCAGCTAAAATTAAAGATAATAAAGGGGCTAAAACGCCCAAGAAGATCATAAACCACATTAAATCAGGATTGGCGTTGGGGTCTTGCGCCGGGCCATTCACTATCACCGCCGCCGTTAAAATGGCAATGATATTAAAGGATATTTTGGCAATTCCCGCCGCTAAAAATCCTGTAATCCAAGCGAAAATCGGTTTACCAGCTACGGGTAGTAAAGAACCTCCCACGGCTAAAGGGCCTAAAGCTGCTATCAGCAACATTGTGGCTTCAATTAAGTTTTGAAAGGCAAATTGTAATGATATCAGAAAGCTTTTAATTGTAGTTTGTACTGTATTTCCTAATAGTGAATTAAAATTAGTTTCCGTAACAATTCCGGTACCGAATCTAATCTGATTCACTTGATTTTCTAATCTACTAATCCAAACTTGATTCCCATATAAATTTCTATATTCACGCCAGAGGTTATCAATTCTCTCGCTGGCTTTAGTTAAACATTGGTTTTGTTGTTCACCAGTCAATGATTGACAAGGACGCAGTAAAGAGCCTGCGACTTCTTCAGCCACACTCATATTTAATGCTTGTTGATAAACTAGATTCCCATTGGCTGTGGTGATGACTTGTTGATTGACTGTGTTAATAAAGTTACGCACACCCAAAGTCAAACTTGAAAGCATACTACCATTCCCAGCATTACTGAGTAAGACTACGACAATAAACGGCCAAACTAATGCAGATATCGGGCGCGAATATTCACTATGAATAACATCTTTGAGCCATTGAACCATGAAAAATAAAAGTGTGCCAACGGCGAAGAAAATACCTAAGTTAGTTAATGCGCCATATAAATTGTTACTGGTATTATTTTGTAGTAGGTCTAGCCATTGATTGTCCCAGCTTTCTGCTAGGCGGCGTGCTGTTGTGACACCATTATTGAGGGTGTCGGTGATACCAATTTCAGCTAGGATTTGTTTCGCGCCAAGGCGCAAAGGCACAAAGTTATTCATAGCTTTAGTTATCGGTTTTTGTCCCGAATAAATCGATTTGGGAGGTGGTGCGTAGGAGTCTGGCGGCTTCTGTGGCAGAATCTATTCGTCGCGCCCGATTTGATTCTTCTATTTGTTGGGATATGTTGGCTAGGTTTAAATTGGAGTATTGGATAAATTGATTGGTTTGGAGGTTTTGCGCTAGAGTTTCAGCGATGAGTTTGGATTGTTCGCTTTGGATTCTAATGCTTTGATACTGTAAATTAGATTGTTCTCTAGAGGCAATATTGACAGGGTTATCTGTGGGTATAGCTCCCAATATTTTACCGAGTATACCGTCAGATTCACTACTAATATTGGTAATGTTTTCTATTGTTTGTTCTGTATTTTCTAGTTTATTTTTGGTTCTGATTTGGGCATCTCTGCCTAAAACACCGACTACGGAACTACGGGTGATGACTCGGTTAATTTCGTTAGTAACTGAGTTAGAATATACTGCCTGGTTGTTTTCAAATTTATCGGGAATGGTGTTAAAAAATAAGATACCTTGGCGGGCTTGTTTGCCTGCATCTACAGGGTTAGGTAAATTTAAATTTCCGCGAGAGTTACTCAGAGCATTTTGAGAGTTATTATCTAAACTGTCATTGAGGTTATTTCTCAGATAATTTTGAAAGTCTGTAGAGTAATATTGAAAGTCTGTCCAAACTTTACCTAATTGTGCCATCGCAGGCAAAATTAAGAGAGTTGAGAATATCAGAGTTAATAAAGTAGTTTTTTTCATATGTATGTCACCCCAGTCAGTACAATTCGCAATTCGCAATTCGCAATTCGCAATTAATACCCACGGATAAATCCGAGGGCTTGAACCAAGCAAAGTTTAAAATGTCTCTATCCATAAATAAATTTAGGGGCTTGTACCATCAAGGAATAATTGGTCACATAACTTAATTTTGAATTTTGAATTTTGAATTTTGAATTGATAAGACTAACTACCACGTAATGCAGCAACTAATTGCCGGGCAAATGTGGAAATTGCTTCATATTTATTTTCATAAATTTGCATTGCTTGTTGACGGGCGGTTTGTTCGTGGGGGTTGTTGGCGACTACTGCTAATTGTTCATAGCCTGGATAATAACGGCAGAAGGTATGGATACCGTTATCATCTAGTAACCATTGGCTATAAACTCCTTCTTTGCGAGGGAAAAAGCTTTCGGTGGCGTTGCGTCCGATAATTTCACGGGGATATTTTAAGATGTTGATGAAACTATCTATGGCTACTGGTTGAATGCGTCCAATTAATCGGGTAGTTAGGTTTTGTAAAATCTTAGATGCGGCTCTAGATTTGGCGATAGTATCGGGGTCTTGGGCTGATAAGATGACTCTAATACCAGCTTTAGCACCGTTGGCGCACATCCTGCCGACTAAATCCGAAATTTGGTCAAATTCAAATAAAATTGGGGCTTCATCGATAAAGAAGATAGAAGCGGGACTACTTAAGGCGCGACGTAAGGCGGCGGAATATGCACTTAATGACAACACCGCCGCATCTTCGTTATCGGAGAGGTTACGCAGTGCAAATACCAATAATTGCGCGTCGGTGGGAAAGCTAGATGGTGCAGAGATGGCTTGTCCGACACGGCTGGAAAGCCAAAATCTTAAGCGGAGGTGAATTTGGCTAAGTGCGTCTTCAACTCTACCACTCACAGAGTCGAGTCTGAGATGTTCGGGGGAACAAAAATGCAGAAAGTCTTGGAGTGTGGGGGTTTTTTGCCAAGCTGGAGAACCAAAGCCGCCTTCTATAGCCATGCGATAGCGTTCTTGAATACCGATATCAGCAAAGAATGCGCTTAAGGCTAAGTTGAGGAGGGAACGAACGGTTTGGGCTAAGAGTTGATTTTCACTGGATGAGCCTAAGACCATTGTCATTAGGGCTGATTCCAAAAAGGCAGTATAATCGAGCAAGCGATCGCGTTGTTGTTCTGGATCTAGCGATCGCAAGTCTGGTTGCTCAAATAAGTTATTCGATTGTTTAGAAATATCAAAATAAGCACCGTTCCCTTCCATGAACTGGGCATAGTCGGTAAAGGTAGATGTGCCATCAGGTTTAGGAAAGTCTAGGGCGACTACAGGAATATTATGGGCTAAGGCTTGGGTTAAAATTCCCGAAACTAAGACTGATTTACCTGCACGGGTAGTAGCAAATAAGGCTAAATTCTTGTGCTGGTTAAATAAATCTAAATGTATGGGTGTACCGCCTTCTTCCGCAATTAATTCAAAGCCTTTTTTATCGCCTGCTTTGGTTAAAACTAAAGGCATTAACCCTGGGACTTCACTAGTTAAATATAATTGACGACGGTTAAAGGGTTTAACTAATAATCCTTCCCAAACTATAGGTAAAGACTGTAACCAAATCTTCCAAGCATATTCTATTTCTCTGACTACCTGTGCCGGTCGTTGGAAACAGTTTTCAATATATCTGGTGGCTTCGTCTAATTTTTCGACAGTGGGACGATGCACGAAAATTGCTAACCCCGTATAAATGGGAATCGCCCCTTCATATAATTGTTCTTGGGCTGCGACGGATTTTTTTAACTTTAATTGAGCATTAACATCAATAGTTCTACTTTTTTCTTGCGCCATCAGTGCTGTCATGTTGGACTGTTTCAGCACTCTCTGTAAGGTGGTTTTGACTAAAGCGGGGTTAGCTGGTGTCAGTTCACAGACTATTTCTGTATCGACTATTGTTTCCCGCGCTAGGAGTTCCCACAAGTAACGCAACTGAGCAAATTTATTCGGCCAGCCACCTGGTTTTTCTAGGAAAGTCAGCGCACCAATGTAATTATTCTTTACATTTACCCATCTGCGATCGGCACAAGGCACACCAGTTTCCATTAACATGGTTGTACTGTGGATATTTTCAATGAGTAATTTGGTGCTGGGTAAATCTGAATAAACTTGCTCATGCAGTCCACTTTCATCTAAGTGAACTAATTGGGGAATAGGAATTGCTGGAGTGTCATTAAATCTGCGCCAAACATTTTCCCAGAGTTCATCTGCATTCAGGGGTTTGATATCTAACCCCATTTTGTTAGATAGTAACTGTTCCCAACGACAAAAGCCTTGTTGGTAAGCTCGGATGATCACAGTTTCTATGCGTTGATTTTCAACTTCTGCGATATCACCCTTAAATTTTAACCACCAACTTTCCCCTTTACCTAACAGTTTTTCAATCCAGTCATTAGCATGGCTGGCGTTGGGTTCAATTGTATAAGTTACATAAATTCTCAAGAATTTCGGCTTACGTAATCCCGCATTCGTCAGTTCTTTAATTCTGGCTCTCTCCGCCATTAATAAATACTTAATATCCCGTGATTGAGTCGTTTTAATTAAATCTGCAAGTTCCCTTTGTCGTTCCCCATCGGAACTAAAAGAACCCATGTGCAGAGTCATCCTTTCACCTTCAGGAATATCCTTGAGTCCCGATTCAATGTTATTAAAAATCGTATCTATTTGTTCGTTTCTTAAAGTGGTATGAATACCACGACACTCAAAACCAAAAACAAAGCAAAATCTATCTTTTTGAACTCCCTTAGTTAAAATATACGCACCAACATCTCGTCCATCTAATAAAATTCGCAGCATGGTCGATAAATGCAGTGCGTCTTCAAAAGGCGTTAATCTACTTTCTTGTCCGCCGATACCGACGCTTTGTTTTCCGATTTTTTGCTTCATGGTTAACTTCCAACAAGCTTTGATAACGAGCAAAGCCTCTTGTCCAAGTGGGAACTCCGATAAATTTACTTAAAAACCGCCAACTCCTACCACCACTTAAAATCCACCAGGTTGCTATTCCCCAACCCGCAATCAGTACAGTCCATAACCATCTTTGAAAGTCATCTGTAAATAAACCTCCAAAAACTCCATTGACGATGAAATAAGCAGCTAAAACAATGACTGTCCAAGGAAATATTTGATCAGCAGGAATTGGCCCTAGTGACGGTTGAGAGCCGAGAATCTGATTAACTGGACGAAACTCTTGCTGTTTTTCCTCAGACATAACTAACTAATTATTTATTGCTACTATCGCCAATCACAAAGCCTGTGAGAACATCTGCAACTGTGACAGCTACTACTACTAAAAGCGGAGTTCTCGCTACACTTTGCCAATCTTCGTCTTTGCGGACTGCATTAATCACACCAACCAAAGAAATCGCTATATATAGTAAGTAAATGCCTCTGAGAATATTGAATATTAAACTGACTGCTGCTTGACCATTATTATTTGCTGTCCCCTGCGTTAAAGTATTTTTGAAGAAATCTTCAGCTCGTCTGAAAAATTGCGCTTGAGCCGGTGCAGCGAAATAATCTAACCAAAACAGGCTCATAATCAAAGCCACTGCTAAGATTTGGCAGAGAATTAACCATCGTTTCGGCAAATTTGACTGCTGTCCAATTTGTTGTATAACTATGGTGATTAAACTACCAAATAGCAAACAAAACAGCAGCAAAGGACTTTTTAAACTGATCACGCTTAAAAATACAGTACAAGCTAATAAAAACGGTACTGATTCAATTAGTTGTAGCCACAAAAATGCTAATTTCTTTCTCACTTTACCAGTACCAGGGGCTGCATTAGCTGTTAAAACTTGCGTATTCTTTTTGGCATGAACAATTTGTCTAGGCATTTACCAATGTCCTTACAGTGATTGCAAATATAAGCTTAGTTATGATGTTGAAACTTTGATAATTTAGCATAAGATAACAGTTGTTATTCAAAAACTTGTCTGACCCTATTTAGAATATCTACCCCTACCATTGTTAATTGTTAAAATTTAGTTAACAACATTTTAATGTTGAGTTAAATAGAAATTTGCTATTTTCTGTGAATTGGCTTTAAATATGATATTGAGAGTTAGATATTAGGCAAAACTGACGGCTAATTAAATAAATCAACCAATAAATCTTTTAGGACAAAACTTGAGCATAAAAGTTATTTTTAATTATTTTTTCTGCTACAAGAAGCCTAATAAATGATAGAATAACGGTAAATTAAGTTGACTCTACAATCACCTCTCTTAACTTCTTCACAGATAAGAATTCTAGTCTACTGAGCCTACCGAGAATCAGGGAAATGTTCTCCAGGCTGAAAGACTGCACGTAAAACCACCGTTAATTAAATTGTATGATTTTGGCGATCGCCTAGCCAATAACCTCTGCACTAGGTTACTGGATAGGGGGCAAAATGTCTAGTCTAAAAGGTTACTGATTCCTTTTTTGGGGATTGGGGATTGGGGACTGGGGATTGGGGACTGGGGAAAAGATAGACAAGGTAGACAAGGTAGACAAGATAGACAAGGTGGGAGATGAAAAAACCGTTACCTGTTCCCTGTTCCCTAATGACTGTTGACTAATGACTAATGACTATTGACTATTGACTATTGACTATTAACCATTGACTAATTACCAACCAACAATCATCATGAAACACCTTGAGGGGAAAGTGGCGTTAGTCACAGGTGCAACCAGAGGTCTAGGCAAAGGAATTGCCATTGGACTAGGAGAAGCGGGAGCGACTGTGTATATTACAGGACGCAGGTTAAACCCAAACTCCAGTGATGAGGTTGCAGGTAGTTTAATAGAGACACAAGTAGCTGTAGAACAAGCTGGCGGTGTGTGTATTCCTGTACAGGTAGACCACAGCGACGATGAGCAAGTGCGGTTACTGTTTGAACGTATCCAAGATGAGCAACAGGGAAAGCTCGACTTACTGGTAAATAATGTATATGCCGGAGTCCCAGCATTAAAAGACGCACAAGGTCAACCATTTTGGGAAAGTGAACCGTCCTTGTGGGATGCTTGTAACAACGTCGGTTTGCGTAGTCATTATATAGCCAGCGTGTTTGCTGCCCGCATGATGGCAAAGCAAGGACAGGGATTAATCTGTAATATTTCCTCTTGGGGTGGTCTTTCTTATATCTTTGGTGCAGCTTATGGTGCTGGTAAATCAGGCTGCGATCGCCTAGCATCTGATATGGCTGTAGAACTCAAACCATACAACATCACAGCCGTTTCCATCTGGCCGGGAATCGTCGGGACAGAACTCTTTTCCACCCTCGCCGCCGAACTAGCACAGCAAGATAATATTAATCCCAGCAACTCAGTTCTGAGTGAGCGATTCAATTGGGAAACCCCCCTATTAACAGGAAGAGTCATCGCCAAACTAGCCACTGAACCAAACCTGATTCGCCGCACCGGAAAAGTGCATATTGTCGCCGAACTAGCCCAAAAATACGGCATAGTCGATCAAGAAGGCAACTTACCCGCATCCCTCCGTTCCCTACGCTTTCTCATTCCTGCTGCAATACCCAACCTCAGAAAAAACCCTTCACTCATCCCAGACATTAAAGTCCCGTGGTCACTTCTTCTCTTAACCGCCCTCCAATCCCCTAAGATTTAATCAGACTCTCAAGGGGTTTAGGGGTGTAAGGGTGTAAGGGTATAGGGGTATAGGGAAAGAAAAATCCCATACCCAATCCCCAATCCCCAATCCCCAATCCCCAATCCCCAATCCCCAGTCCCCAGTCCCCAATCCCTCAAATTGTTAAATGACCCAACTATCCCAGACAGTTATTCTCATCACTGGTGCATCCGGTGGATTTGGACAGGAACTAACTAAACAATTGTTAGCGGCCGGTAGCCGACTAATTTTGACAGACATAGATGAAACTGTCTTGCGTCAGCGCGTCTCAGAAATTCAACAACAAGTCAAAACAGGTGAAGTGTTAGCTTGTTTTGCGACTGATTTATCTACATCCGCCGGATGTGAAACCCTTTATCATCAAGTCAAAGCCTTAGACATCCCCGTTGAGATTCTCATTAATAATGCTGGCATTGGCTTATTTGGTCGCATGGATGAAGTCCCCCAAGATAAGTGGGAACGTCTTATGCAGGTAAATCTCCTCTCTCCCATGCGCTTAAGTGCTTTATTTGCGGCTGACATGATTACTCGCCGCCAAGGTCACATCGTCAATATGTCCTCCTTAGCCGGTTGGTCAGCAATTAATGGGATGGCTCATTATGCAGCCAGCAAATTTGGCTTGCGTGGATTCAGTGAAGCACTATACCAAGAACTCAAAGACTACAATGTGAAAGTAACAGCAGTTTATCCTTTCTTTAGCCGTACCCCCATTCTGGAATCAGAACGTTTCGGCACTCTCGCCAAACAATTTCAGGGATTTCCAGAAGATTTGGTGACAGACCCCGCCGATGTGATGCGTGCCACAATTCAAGGCATTATTCGCAATCAACTGCACGTATTTCCAGATAAAACGGCTAAAACTGTGCATCTGCTGAAAAGATATTTCCCTCAGCTACTCGACTGGGTAAATGCTGGGTTTGGTAGGAGGTTAAAACGTGGTGACAGTAAGTAAATTAGATACAACTCAAAACCTAGTCGCTACTCAAGACAAACATCTCATTATTGGAGCAGGATTTGTAGGATTGGGTATGGCTCAAGCACTGCAAGCAGCCAATATATCCTACGATCAAGTTGATGCTAGTGATGATATCGGTGGTAATTGGTATCACGGTGTGTATGAAACTGCACATATCATATCTTCCCGCAAGATTACCCAATTTACTCATTTCCCCATGCCGGATAGTTATCCCGACTTCCCCAGCGCGCAAAATATGCGGGATTACTTAAACTCTTTCGCTGATCATTTTGACCTGCGGCGCAACATAGAATTAAATCGTCAAGTCAAATACGTGCGACCAGTAGAAAATAACCTATGGGAAGTCACCTTCGATAATGGGGAAAAACGCCTGTATAAAGGGGTGTTAATGTGCAATGGTCATCACTGGTGCAAACGCTTTCCCCAATTTAAAGGAGAATTCACCGGGGAAATTATCCACACCAAAGATTACAAACACCCTAATCAATTGCGAGGTAAACGAGTGTTAGTCATTGGTGGCGGTAACTCCGCTTGTGATGTCGCAGCAGAAGCGGCGCGTGTAGCTGCTAAGTCGGTTTTAAGTATGCGGGAATCAGTCTGGTTTATTCCCAAAACCTTTGCTGGTGTTCCCGTTGCAGACCGAGCCAAAGGTTCATCACCGTTATGGTATCAAAGACTGATGACTCATTTACTCATCCGTCTCACCTTTGGCAAACATGAAGATTATGGTTTACCCGAACCCAAACACCGAATTTTTGAGAAACATCCTACATTAAATAGTGAAGTTCCCTATTACATCAAACACGGTCGAATCACTGCTAAACCAGGAGTGAGTTTTTTGGCTGGCGATGAAGTCGAGTTTGTTGATGGTACTCGCGAAGCATTTGACCTTATCGTTTGTGGAACTGGCTACTATGTTTCCTACCCCTTCCTTCCCCCAGAACTTCAACGCGTAGAAGGGTCAGTGGTTAAATGCTATGAAGGTTCATTTTTAGATGATTACAAAGGATTATATTTTATCGGTTGGGAACAACCACGGGGTGGGGTAGGTTCAATTATTTCTGCTTATGGGCCACTTTTTGCACGTTATCTAAAACTGCAAGATGAAATTAATATTCCTCTGGGGTTAGTGTTAAAAGAAATGGGACACAAGCTACCAGGAACACATTTATGTGACCCACATAAATATTTTAGACAATGGGAAAAAACTAACCGTTCATTTCATAAGATAGTCAAAAAAGCCCATCAAGTAGAACGTCAAAATCACGACTTTCAGAATCAGGTAATAGCAAATTAGATTAGAGGTTTGTAGTAAGGACTTTAGTCCTTAGACGAGGACTAAAGTCCTCACTACAAACTAAAAGTACCATATTTCTCACTACAAACTAAAAGTACCATATTTATAGGATTCCCACTTGATTTTTGAACAAATACGTAGGGTATGCAGATTGCAGTGTGGATTTTCCTCCTGTAACAGCAAAGGTTATCTCTGTCCGGTGCGCGTGACTGTTAGACCGAATTCCTCAACCAAAACCCATTGTATTCGACCGAATTTCTCAGCCAAAATTCATTTTGGTGTTTTAGTTTAGCAAGTAATTCTTTACCCGGAAGAAGGACAAGGAATCTAAAAGGTTAAGAGGTACGATGAACAACAGATACTCATTTGTTGGTGGTAAGCAGGGCATCTGGCGAGTAACAGATGTGCGAGGCGTTTTTGGACTAAGTTTAGACCTTGTTGAAAGAGTGAATGTGGTGAATGATATTGTTGCAGAATTGCCATTAGATAGTTCATGGGTTCTGCAAAGTTTCGTCAGTAATATTCGCTACTCAAAGCGTGATGAAGTTTCTACTCTTCGGGCGGTGCAGCCTGCGCTAAATCGTTCGGAAGCCGTTTCTGCTGTGCTGATTCCCATTAAAAAATCTCTCCATTGGTGGGAAATGGCACAGGATGAGCGGCGAGAAATTTTTGAAGAAGAATCTCATCATACAGCTGTTGGTTTGGAATATCTTCCAGGAGTCGCACGTCGGCTGCTTCACTGCCGGGATCTCGGAGAACCTTTTGACTTTCTCACCTGGTTTGAATTCGCGCCGGAGCATACCAAAGCTTTTGACGAGTTACTGCTGCGGATGCGCGCCAGCAAGGAGTGGGAGTATGTGGAGCGTGAGGTTGAAGTTCGCCTAGAGCGAGATGATATATCGCAAATATAGGCAGGGAGAAAAGGGGAAAGTTTTCTCCCCCTGCTCCCTGCACCAATTCCTCTTGTATGCCCTATCCCCCAAAATAATCTCCCGATTTACCGCCTGTTTTAGTAATTAGGCGAATCGCTTCAATTTGCATCGACTTTTCTAAAGCTTTTGCCATGTCGTATAAAGTCAACGCCGCTACGGAAACAGCCGTTAAAGCTTCCATTTCTACGCCGGTTTCGGCTTTAGTTTTGACTGTCGCCTGAATTTGATAACCAGGTAGTTCAGAATCGGCTGTAATTTCGACGGTGACTTTTTGCAGTGGTAAGGGGTGACATAGGGGAATCAAATTAGAAGTCTGTTTAGCCGCCATAATTCCAGCTATCCGCGCCGTGGCTAAAACATCGCCTTTAGGAGTGTTACCAGCTTGAATTGCCGCCAAGGTTTCCGGCAGCATCCGCACTTGGGCAGCAGCTACAGCTTCCCTAACGGTAGAGGCTTTCGCGGACACATCTACCATCTGTGCTTGTCCCTGATGATCAAGGTGAGTGAGGTTTGCAGAATTTTTTGGAAAAGTGTCTTGCATTATTCTCAAAAGAAGTGTTACTATATATTTCTTGTAAGGGCGTGTAGCTCAGTGGACTAGAGCACGTGGCTACGGACCACGGTGTCGGGGGTTCGAATCCCTCCTCGCCCGTTTAAGAAGGAAAAAGTAAAAAGGCAAAAGTTGGTTTTTGATAATCGGCTTTTGTCTTTTTGGTTTATGGGCAATGGGGCATTGGGCATTGGGCATTGGGCAAAAAATTCTACCTTGTCCACCTTGTCCCCGATGCCCGATTCCCGATTCCCGATGCCCCATTCCCTATTCCCTATTATTCAACGAATAGGCATCTTGACCATGACCTAAAGCGAAACGTAGAGATTCTAAGGGGTTTTTGCTGGATAGAGTGAGGAAGATGATTAAACCTAGTGAGGTTAAGGCAGCAGTGTAGCCATACATATTGTGATAGCTGACTTTTTCAGCTACAAATCCCAGTATGGGGGCAGCGATCGCAATTCCAAAGTCAAAGCCGGCGATACACAGGGCGAAAATGCGTCCGCGTTCGTGGGGTAAGGAACGATCCGCCATTAGTGTTGTAATCATGGACATGACTGTCCCACCACCGCAACCCTCAGCTATAGCGGCCAAAATAAAGGCAAAGGTGCTATTAGCTTGGGATAAAATCACGCAAGCTAACACATAAGCAGCCACCCCGAAGGTAATAAATAGACCTCTACCGAAGCGATCGCTAGCTTTACCTGTGAAGACTCGGAAACTAAAACTAGCGATCGAGGCAATTGTAAAAAACAACCCAGCATTAAAATCTACCTGAGTTGATTTAATAAATAACGAGACAAATACGTGTACAGAACCCACAGAGATACCAACTAGCAACATGACTAAAGCTGGTACTCTCACCCTTGGACTTAGTAAAATTTGCCAGAATTTTTCGTTCTTACTCGAATTTTGCTGATATATCTGTGCGGGTGGATTAATGACTTTACTTGCCCCTAAAAGTCCTATAAAAGCTAAAGAGGAAGAAAATAAGAAGAAAGTTGAGTAACCGTATTTAGCAGTTAAATACTCCCCCATCGCCGGCCCCATTGCTAAACCTATAGGGGCTGTCAAACTCATATAACTAATAATTTCACCACGGACAGACACAGGTGATAAATCTGATACTAATGCACTGTAACCAGTGGTGAAAGCTGCAATGCTAATACCGTGAAAAATCCGCACTAGCATCATCATGGGAATTGATGTAAATGCCAAATAACCAAAGGGTGCTAAAAAAGCAACTGTTGTGCCGATTAATAACACCAACTTACGACTGTATTGATCTGCCAACTTCCCTAATATGGGGCGAAACAGCAATAAGCCAATGGCAAAACCACCCATGACAATACCAATTTCTTGCTTGCTGTTACCGATACTCTCCATGTAAACAGGTAGTATAGGCAGAAACATGGCTGTACTAGACCAGAATAATAAACCTGCCGCAAATAAAATGAGCAGGTTACGCCTGAGATTTGTGTCAAAAGTATGAAAAGCTTTCAAGGCAGATGCAAATCGGTGCTAGGTGTATGGCAGAATTCAGGAGTCATACCCAGTTGTATCAAAGATAGTAACTTTGTTTGGGTATGGGGCATTGGGCATCGGAGAGTTACTGAGTAATTAACTTCCGACTTCCGATTTCCTCTGAATTCTTCACCATTATTTTTACGTTACTTAACTTTTTTTGCCACCACTTCCCGCACACGATATATAGGTTTGCCTTGGGATTCGTGGTAAGTCCGCATCACTAACTCTGCCAACAGTCCAAAGCAAAATAGTTGTACTCCTGTCACTAACAGTAGTACAGCCAAAATCAACAAGGGACGATTACCAATAATCTCACCGAAAGCTAATTTGATAATTGTTAAGTAAATCCCTAACCCTGTTCCTAAAATCATCGAAACTAGTCCCAACAGGCCAAAAACGTGCATGGGGCGGGTGAGGAACTTTTTCATAAACAAAATGGTGAGCAAATCCATTAACACGCGAAAAGTCCGCGATATGCCATATTTGCTTTGACCAAAACGCCGGGCGTGATGGCGCACAGGTAGTTCTGTAATTCTTGCCCCTTCGATGTAAGCTAGTGCAGGTAGAAAGCGGTGGAGTTCACCATAGAGATTCATATCTGCCACTAGTTCTGCACGATAGGCTTTGAGAGAACAGCCATAATCATGGATATAAACGCTAGTAGTGCGACGAATTAGCCAGTTGGCAATTTTAGAAGGCAGTAGGCGATTTAATGCCCCATCTTGGCGATTTTGTCGCCAACCACTGACTAAATCATAGCCTTCCTCTAACTTGGCTAATAACATGGGAATATCGGCGGGGTCATTTTGTAAATCAGCATCTAAAGTGACGATCGCTTTACCGATAGCATATTTAAATCCCGCCGCCATCGCCGCCGTTTGTCCATAATTTCGCCGCAGAATCACCGCCTTTAAATCAGGACGGATTTGCGCCTGTTCCTTGAGAAACTCAGCCGAACCATCACTAGAACCATCATCGACACAGATGATTTCATAGCTTAACTGACTAGCGGTGAGAGTAGATGCGATCGCCTCCAATAATAAAGGCAAACTCTCCACCTCATCCCGCACCGGTACCACCACCGATACATCGGGGACAATGGCGGAAATTAAACCATCATCCTCACTTAACCTATCTGGAATCAACCCACTCCTCATAAGCAATTAGTCATTAGTCATTAGTCATTAGTCATTAGTCATTAGTCATTAGTCATTAGTCAACAGTCAACAGTCAACATCCCCAGTCTCATAACTTCTCACAACCCGGCCAGCTCCTCGCAACTGCTGATAGTATGACTTACTAACCACATCTCCCTGTTCCGAGAGGATGTCAATCCCTATACCGTTGCGTCCTTGTTCTTTGCCGGAACTATGGATGTAATGACCATCACCTAAATACAAGCCGACATGGGTGGCTTTGGCGGGTGTGCCGAAAAATACTAAGTCTCCTGGTATGAGTTCGGCTATAGTTACAGGTTGGGTGAAAGCTTCTTGTTGATAAGCATCTCTCGGCAACCGAATTCCTACGGAAGCAAAAGCAGATTGCATTAATCCTGAACAATCATAATTTGGCCCCACTGTGCCACCCCAGAGATAATAATTAGGCTGCTGCATGGCTTTATGGGTAAAGGCAATCACTTCTGGTAGCAGTTGTTGAATTTCAGCTTCGGAAAGTGACTGAGCCTGATAAAGTACAGTAGCAGGTTGTAATAAACTAACATCACTAAAAGATACCCACCCTGGATAGTCGTCCTCACATAAATACACCTCAATTGCTGTACCTTGCTGATTTGATGTTACCTGTAAATGTCGCCCTGCTGCTGCTTGAGTTGCTAGGCGAGTGCATTCGGGAGAATCATATAAGTTTAAATCGGCTAGACATTCGCACTCTTTTGCGGTCAAGTTGAGGATTTGAGATTCTATATTAGAGAGCATTCTGCAATGGTTTTTTTTAGCAAAGATGAACAACTAGAAAATCTGGGTAATAGCGTTTTAGAGGCTACTTGGTCTAAATTTCCCTCTTTAGCCCGTAATCAAATAGCGTTGACTTGGATTGTGTATGATCCGCCTGTGCCAGTTAATACTGGTGGGGCGTTAACTCCTGATGCTTTTTGGCATCATCCTGTACGTGGTTTTAATTATCGTGGTGCAGAACGGATTTATCCGGCGAGTGTGGTTAAGCTGTTTTATTTGGTAGCAGCTAACGAATGGCTAGAAAAAGGCATGACTCAACCCTCCAAGGAATTGGATCGGGCTTTGCGCGATATGATTGTTGATTCTAGCAATGATGCTACCAGTTTGATTGTCGATATTTTGACAGGGACGACATCAGGCCCGGAGTTATCCCCAGCCCCCTTTGAAACTTGGAAACAGCAACGTAATTTTGTCAATCGCTACTTCCAATCTTTGGGATGGGAGGAGATGGCAAGTATTAATGTTTGTCAAAAAACTTGGGGTGATGGCCCTTACGGCAGAGAAAGGGCTTTTTATGGGGAGATGTTTGAAAATCGCAATATGTTAACCACAAATGCGATCGCTCGTCTTTTACATAGTATTGTAGGAGGCGTGGCGGTTTCTAGTGAGCGATCGCAAAATATGATGGCTTTACTTAAACGCAGCATTAACCCTGATGATTTACCCAAAGATGTTGAGGAAGACCAAGTAACAGGTTTCTTGGGTGGTGGACTTCCCCCTAATAGTCAAATCTGGTCAAAAGCCGGGTGGACAAGTCAAGTACGCCATGATGCCGCCTATATTGAGTTATTAGACCAACGCCCATATTTATTAGTAGTGTTTACTGAAGGCAAAGAACAAGCCACCAACCGCGCTATTTTACCCTTTGTCTCTCAGTTAATTGCTGAAGCGGTTAGTCATCTTTAATGGGGCATTGGGCATTGGGCATTGGGCATTGGGCATTGGGCATTGGGCATTGGGAATAGTGCAAGTGTTGGTGTGCTATAAATCCACACCATAGACTTGATAACTGATAACTGATAGGGGCGGTAATGAATGCAAAATACCTAAAACCAATATTATCTCCCCTGATCGCGATCGCCTCTGCTTTGATAGTCGGTGCTATTCTCATACTATTGGCTGGGGCAAATCCCATCACGGCATACACAGCTTTATTACAAGAGTCCTGTTTTAACTATTTCGGATTTGGTAATACTCTCACTAAAATGACACCCCTACTCTTGACTAGTTTAGGGGTGTTAGTTGCTCTTAAGGCTGGTCAATTTAATATTGGTGGGGAAGGGCAGATTTATTTGGGTGCGTTGGGTAGCACTTTAGTAGGGTTATATGTACAAGGAATTCCAGCATTGATTCATATTCCTCTAGCTTTGTGCGCCGGATTTCTTTTTGGGGCAATTTGGGGTGCAATTCCTGGTTATCTCAAAGCAGTTAGGGGAGTGAATGAAGTGATTACGACACTGCTATTAAATTACATCGCCATCAATTTGGTGAGTTACTTAGTACAGAACCCCTTAAAAGCACCTGCTGCACCTAGCCCTTATTCCCCACTCATTGCCAAATCTGCCCAATTGCCGATTATCTTACCCCAGAGTTTAGCCCATGCCGGGATTGTTTTAGCCGTCATCGTAGCAGGGATATTGTGGATTGTTTTAGTGCGATCGCCTCTAGGATACCAAATTACCGCAGTTGGATTTAACCCCACAGCCGCCCGTTACGCCCACATTTCCGTAGAACGCACAATTATGCTGGTGATGGCTGTAGCGGGAGGGTTAGCTGGGTTAGCGGGTGCATCAGAAGTGATGGGGTCAAAGTATCGTTTATTTGAACAAGTTTCCCCTGGTTATGGATTTGATGCCATTGCGATCGCTTTTTTAAGTCGTGGTAGTATCGGCGGTGTAATTTTGACTTCCCTATTTTTCGCTGCCTTGCGTAGTGGCGCAAACGTCATGCAACGCAGCGCAGGCGTTCCCGTCACCGTAGTTTACGCCATCCAGGGTTTGACTGTATTATTTATTGCCATTAGTCTGGCTGTGGAGGGTGAGAGGAGGCAGAGGGGCAGGGGGAAAAATGAGTAATGACTAATGACTAATGACTAATGACTAATGACTAATGACTAATGACTAATGACTAATGACTAATGACTAATGACTAATGACTAATGACTAATGACTACATAATTGCTAGCTTGCGTTTAGCTGTACCTTTGGCTTTTGCTGCCCTTGGGGGAATGTATTCTGAACGTTCGGGCGTTCTTAATATTGCCTTAGAAGGGATGCTTTTGACTGGGGCTTTTACTGGTGCGGCAATTACGTTTTATACAAATAATCCTTGGTTTGGTGTCTTGGCTGCTTTGATGGCTGGGGCTTTGGTGGGATTACTCCACGCTTTTTTGTGTGTGAGTTTATACGTTAATCAGTTGGTTTCGGGATTGGCGATTAATTTGGTGGCTGCTGGGTTGACTGCTTTTTTGGCAAGATTGGTATTTCATGGTGCTAGTACACAGCGATTACCAGGAATTGAGCCAATTATTATTCCTGGTTTAGCTAATCTACCTATACTGGGGGTATTTTTCCAGCAAGATATCTTCGTCTATTTATTGTTGGCTTTGGTTGTCGCCAGTCTATATATTTTATTTCACACTAGTTTTGGGCTGACTTTACGGGCTGTGGGGGAGTATCCCCAAGCGGCGGCTACGGCCGGGGTGTCGGTTAGGAAGGTGCGGTATTTAGCGGTGATGCTGAGTGGTACTCTTGCAAGTTTGGGCGGTGCTTATTTAGCTTTAGTGCAGATTAGGTTCTTTACAGAAGGGATGAGTGCGGGTAAAGGATTTATTGCGATCGCTGCTTTAATTTTTGGGAGATGGCATCCTATTGGTATTACCTTGGCTTGTTTATTATTTGGGGCAACGGAAGCTTTGCAGTTACGTATCCAAGCCTTGGGGGTGAATATTCCCTATCAATTTTTAGTTATGTTACCGTATGCGATCGCCTTATTCGCCCTACTCGGATTAGCCGGTAAGTCCAAACCTCCCCAAAGTTTAGGTATTTCTGACAAACCAATCAATTCAAAATTCAAAATACCCTGACGGGAAGGCTTGCGCCTACAAAATTCAAAATTCAAGAATTGATCACTCACCACTCATTACTCATTACTCATTACTCAGCATCGGCTAAACGCCACGCTACCGCTAACAGCACTCATCACTCATTACTCAGCACCGGCTAAACGCCGCGCTACCGCTAACAGCACTCAGCACTCCAAGTGATTTGTAATTTTTTTGTGAACTATTATTTACTAAGTCTTTACATGAAATTCGGTAGTTAGTTGGCATTTTTAAAATTTTTGTATGTTCATCAATAATTGCGGATAAGTTTATATACTTAAGTACAGATTAGTAGTGTTACTTAATACAATAAAAAGTAATTAATTGCTGAATCAATAATATTACTGAGATAATTTTTACCAGGAATTTAAAAATCAACGAAGCAAATTGAAACGAAAGTTGATACCTTGAGTACAAGGAGAAAATTACTGAATATCGCTAATCTCAAATTCATGGATTCTTTATCAATCAGCTCTCTACTTGAAGATTTGAAAAATCCTGATGCTCTAGTCCGGGATCAAGCAACAAAGAAACTCTGGCGGATTTGGTTTCAGCAAAAGGGAGTTTACGGCTTGGAAAAAATCGATCAAAGTCAAAAATTGCTAGATGCTGGGGAAATTACGCAAGCAGAAGCAACTCTCACAGAACTCATCAAAGAACAGCCTGATTTTGCTGAGGCTTGGAATCGTCGCGCTTTCCTCTACTACAGTATCGGCGATTATCGTAAGTCCCTAGCTGACTGTCAGATGGTGATTCAAATCAACTCTGTACATTTTGGCGCGTTACATGGGATGGGTTTGTGTTACGCCGCACTAGGACAATACAGCAAAGCTATCAAATCTTTTAAACGCGCTTTGGAAATTCAACCCTATTCTTTGGTGAATCAAAAACTAATTTTAGAATGTACACTGAGACTTAGCTAAACAGCTTAGAGGAAAACACGTAAGTAGTGTTTCTCCGCAATACTCAGGAGACATTCTATCTTTGTATGAACTGGTTTTCACCCTCATCAGCCGCTATTCCCTATCTAAGTCGCCGTCGATTCCTTCAGTATGGTGCAATTTTTGTTAGTAGCAGTGTTATCTCTGCTTGTACCAAGCAAAACCCAGCATCTACCTCTAGTTCTGGGTTAGATAAAATCACCTTCGGTACTAATTGGTTAGCCCAAGCCGAACACGGGGGATTTTATCAAGCGATCGCCACAGGTATCTACAAGCAACACGGCTTAGATGTCACTATTAAAATGGGTGGGCCACAAGTACCCAGTGGCGCGCAACTGTTGACGGGTGGTGTGGTAGATTTCTTTATGGGTAACGGTATTGACGCTTTTAATGCAGTCGCCCAAGCAATACCGACAATTAGCGTCGCCGCTATCTTTCAAAAAGACCCGCAGTGTATTATTGTACATCCCAATACAGGAGTCAACACCTTAGCTGATCTCAAAGGTAGACCTATTTATATCTCTGCGGGTGCAAATGTTACTTTCTGGCCATTATTAAAAGCTAAGTTTGGTTTTACTGATGACCAGAAACGCCCCTACAACTTTAACCCTGCGCCTTTCTTAACAGATAAAACTTCTGCACAGCAAGGTTATATTACCTCTGAACCCTTTGCGATTGAAAAACAAGGCGGGTTCACACCACAAGTATTTTTACTTGCAGATTATGGTTATCCCAACTACACCACGACTATTGAAACGACAAAAGAAATAGTCAAAAACAAGCCGGATTTAGTGCAGAGATTCGTTGATGCTTCTATTAAGGGATGGTACAGCTATCTAAAAAATCCCCAACCAGGAAATCAACTAATTCAAAAAGATAATCCTGAAATGACCGATGCACAACTTGCCTACGGTCTACAAAAGCTGCAAGAATACGGAGTTATTATTTCAGGAACAGCCCAACAACAGGGTATTGGTTCGATGACTGAGGAAAAATGGCGATCGCTATTTGAGAGTATGGTGGGTGTAGGTTTGTATCAGCCGACCCTCAAATATCAAGATGGTTTCACCTTACAATTTATCAATAAAGGTGTGGAATACTATCAAAAAAGTTAGGGCGATCGCCAAACTTTTACGGTATTATCTGCACTACCACTGACTAAGGTTTTACCGTCTTTACTAAAACTCAGGGAGACTACTTGCTTATCATGGGCGGAAATGGTGTGTATGAGTTTCCCTGTGTCTAAATTCCAAAAGCGAATCTCTCCATCTAAACCACCACTAGCTAACACCTGAGCATCGGGACTGATGGCTAGGGATAATACAGAGTAGGAATGTCCTGTAAGGGTACGTACCAATTCCCCATTATTCAGTTTCCACACCTTAATTGTTTTATCCAGACTCCCACTAACTAGGACTTTGTTATCAGGACTAATTGCTAAAGATGTCACCCAACTTGTATGTCCTGTGAGGTTTTGCAGTTGTTGACCGGTCGTCACATTCCATAACCGAATAGTTCTATCTGTACTACCACTAGCTAAAGTTTGTCCATCGGAACTCAAAGCTACTGATAATACTGGTAGTGTATGTCCGTAGAGTGTGCGGATTCTTTGACCATTGTTCACATTCCACAACCGCACAGTTTTATCCGTACTACCAGTAGCGAGAATCTGTTGGTCTTGACTAATGCTCATGGCATTATTCCACGCTACATAACCATTTGATTTAAAACTACGAATTTGTTGACCACTACTCAAATTCCACTGCTTAATAGTTTCATCCAAACTACCACTTGCTAAATCTTGTCCGTCTTCACTAATTGCTAATGATAAAACAGGTAGTGAGTGTCCATAGATGGTGCGAATTAATGTCCCTGTTTGAGCATTCCATAATTTAATAGTTTTATCATGGCTACCGCTTGCAATAGTTTGTCCATCTGGGGTGATAGCTACTGAAGCAATGGCTTCCGAGTGACCGGTTAGAGTTTCAGCTAAAGCGATTTTTTTCGCCCACGATTCGGCGGGATTCGCCCCTACTAAAGATAATAAATCCTCTCGCCAAAAATAAAGAATTCCTGGTAAAATTAATCCCAGGATAACAATTAAGCTGATAGTTTTCAGTGGTAAGTTTGGTAAACTGCGCCCATTCCACAACCCGCCGCTATTCCTGTTATAAATAATAGATGGTTTGAAAAAATTTTGTCCAGAATTGCGTTTACTTTGTCGTTTAATTTCCCGTTCAATGTCTGCCAGACGGCGGAGAATCACACCTGTATTTTGTGGACGTTGACCAGGCGATCGCCGCATTAATTCATCAATTAAAGTTGCCAAACCAGGGGAAACATCCGTGGCATAATTACGCCAGTTTATTTCATCTTTATTGGGGTCATAAATATCTTGGTCATTGGGAAATTTACCTGTGAGTAAATAGACAAAAGTTCTCCCAATTGCAAAAAAATCCGAGGTAACGACAGCTTGACCATTGAGTTGTTCTGGCGGCGTAAATCCTGGAGAATTAATCCCCGTCACTTGACCTGCGGCTTGTTTAATTACATAGGTTTGGGTAACTTCTCTCGCTGCACCAAAGTCAATTAATACTAACTGACCATCTGCCCTTAGCATAATATTAGATGGTTTAATATCCCGATGAAAAAAGTTTTGTCCGTGGACTTCATGCAGAATATTAAATAACTGCTGCAACCATTCTAAAGCTAAATCTTGATTGATAGGGCGACTTTGGCGTTGATACATATACTGCTCAAGATTTAGCCCTTCAATTTTCTCCATTACCAGACAATGTAAACTTTCTTGAGCATTGTTTGGTAAAAAGGTGAAATATTTATCCCCTCTGGGTATACCTGGACAATCTAACTGGCTTAATACTTGTCCTTCTTTTTGAAAGAGTGATATGGCTTTAGGGTGAGTATTTAACAATATCTTCAGCACCTTTTTTGCGCCATTGCGTTCTACCACTTCATAAGTCTTACCAAAACCGCCACCACCTAAAAAACCAGTTACCTGATAGCGACCTTCCAGCAACAATTCTGAACCACAACTTTGACAAAATAAAGCATGGTTATTATTTTGAGGATTTGGGCATTGGGGATTGATACAGAGAATCATCGTTTTTATAAAAGAATTTTTTATATTATTTCCAGATGATTAGATGATAATATTTCCTATAAATTAACTACCATCTTAGCCCAATATGGCGATTCAGCTTGGGAATTTATGAATATCTTATACTATCATCTTTCAATAGTATTGAGTATCTTTAAATACTTTAATTTTGCCAACATGAGAGGCATAAGATGAGTAAAGCTGATAAATTATTACATGGTCTATCTAAGATAAATCGCCGTAAATTTCTTAAATATAGTTCCATAGCCACCGGTAGTGGCATCCTAGCGGCCTGTACAAATGGCGGCAAAAATACTTCCGTAAATTCCACAGTTCGTCCGAGAAATACCGGACAACTAGACAAAGTAACCTTCAGTCTACACTGGGTAGCAGAGGCTGAGTATGGTGGTTTTTACCAAGCTGTCGCTACCGGTATTTATCGGGATCATGGCTTGGATGTCACCATTAAACCAGGTGGGCCTAGAGGTAATTACACATTATTATTGATGGGTGGGTCTGTTGATTTGATTATGGGACATAGTGGCGATGCCCTGGGAGCATTGAAAGACGGTGTTCCCATGATTACCATCGCTTCGATTTTCCAAAAAGACCCCCAAGTATTAATTGCTCATCCTGGTACGGGTAACGACTCCTTAGAAAAACTCAAAGGGAAACCAATTCTAGTCGGTTCTGGCGGGGAAGCTACATACTGGCCATTTTTAAAAGCCAAGTATGGTTTTACCGACGACCAAAAACGCCCTTACAATTTTGATGTGCAACCCTTTTTACAAGATAAAAATATTATTCAACAAGGTCTGCTGACAGCCGAACCTTTCGAGATTAAGAAAAAAGGGGGATTTGATCCTACAGTGCTGCTCTTAGCAGATTATGGTTACAACGCCTATAGCTTCACCATTGAAACTACTAAAAAACTTGTAGAGGTGAATGCCGATTTAGTGCAGAGGTTTGTTGATGCTTCTATCAAAGGTTGGTATAGCTATCTACAAGATCCAGTCCCAGGGAATAATCTGATTAAAAAAGATAATCCCAATATGTCTGATGAGCAAATTAGCTTTACCCTGGAGAAGTTAAAAGAAAATGGCATTGTCACTGGCGGAGATGCTCAACAACTGGGTATTGGTGCTATGACTCAAGAACGCTGGCAATCTTTCTATGACAATTTAGTCAAAACAGGGGTGTTTGATAACAGTATTAACTACCAAGAAGCGTTTACTTTACAATTTGTAAATAAGGGAGTAGACCACTACAATTCTTAAGGGACTTCCAGATAAAAAAATATCCAAACTGTAGGGTGCATCAGTGTGAGAAAACCTAACTAAGTAGAACGGTGTAAATAATTCAAGGTTTGTAGTGTACCCCTCCGGGGAAGCAAGCTACGCGCAAGCGTCTCGTAGAGAGGACTTTAGTCCTCTAATAAGGACTGAAGCCCTTACTACGAACTAGATTCCAATCTTTTTACATTACTTCACATAGTTTGGTTTTTTCAAGTCGTTCTACTTATACCAAGAGATTATTCATACTGACGCACCCTACTAAGCTGTTTATTTGGGATAATTTATTTTTTGGTGTTCCCTAATGAAACACTATCCTGTCATTCAACTTCATCAGGTAAGTAAGGTCTATCGTAATGGTACAGTCGCCCTCAAAGACCTGAATTTAGTGGTTCCAGAAGCGCAATTTGTCAGTTTAGTAGGGGCTTCTGGCTGTGGTAAAAGTACGGTGTTACGGTTGATAGCTGGGTTAGGAAGCGTCAGTTCTGGAACTATTGACTGGGGAATAGACGCAGCACAACGCAAACTAGCATTTGTGTTTCAAGATGCAGCCCTCATGCCTTGGGCAACGGTGAAGGATAATGTCCAACTACCATTAAAATTGGGGGGAATGTCCAGCCAGTATTCCCAAGGGTTGGTAGCCCAAGCTTTAAAGGTAGTGGGGTTAGAGAAATTTGCCCATAATTATCCCCGTGAGTTATCAGGGGGAATGAAAATGCGTGTTTCCATTGCGAGGGCGTTGGTAACTCAGCCGAATATTTTATTAATGGATGAACCTTTTGGGGCTTTAGATGAAATCACCAGAAGTAAACTCAACAGTGATTTAGTTGATTTGTGGTTACAACATCGCTGGACAGTGGTATTTGTCACCCATAATATTTATGAAGCGGTATATTTATCAAATCGAGTATTAGTCATGGGGACAAGTCCAGGAAGGATAGTAGCAGATATAGATATTGATGTCCCCTTTCCGCGTGGTGAAGATTTTCGCACTTCATCGGTGTATAACGAATATTGTCGTACAGTATCAGAGCATTTAGCAGCAGCAATGAGATTTAGTGATATGGTAGGATTTTGAACCGCCAATACAGGCTAATTATTCAAAATATGTTATTTTTTCGTGCTTCTGGGTCAAGACAGAAATATTCTAAATCTAACCTGGCGGAGATTTTTGCCCCCATATTAGTCGGTGTTTTCGCGCTAATTTTATGGGATTTATTGGTGCGGGTGACACAATTACCGCCTTATATTTTACCTAGTCCTTTTTTAGTTTTCCAAACTTTAATTACTGATTGGGGTGAACTATTTCCCTCATTATTAATTACGCTGCAAATTACGGTAACTGCGTTTATGGCGGCGGCGATTTCTGGGTTATTAACGGCGATTTTATTTACCCAAAGTAAATGGATTGAACGCAGTTTATTTCCCTATGCTGTCATTTTACAGACAACACCGATTGTAGCGATCGCTCCCTTAATTATTCTGTGGTTTAAAAATAATACATTTGCTGCCCTTGTTGTTTGTGCTTGGATAGTCGCCTTTTTCCCGATAGTTTCTAACACAACTCTGGGTTTAAAAAGTGTAGACCCCAATTTACTCAATCTCTTTCAACTTTACAACGCCTCACTATGGCAAACTCTGATTTATCTGCGCTTACCCAGTGCTATGCCTTATTTTCTCGGTGGGTTAAAAATTAGCGGTGGTTTAGCGTTAATTGGGGCGGTTGTGGCGGAATTTGTGGCTGGAACTGGTGGTGCAAAGTCTGGTATCGCCTACCGGATTTTAATTTCTAGCTACAATTTGCAAATACCTCGAATGTTTGCTGCCTTACTACTTACTACAGGCTTAGGTATTTTAATTTTCGCTGCTTTGAGTGCCTTATCTGACTTTATATTAAGTAGGTGGCATGACAGCAGTATTAACCGTGATTGAAACGCAAAGGAACGCGGAGTCTTTGCGTACTTCTGCGTTAAAAAAAGGATATAAAATGACAATAACAAACTTAGATTCTTTCCTAAACACCCTCGAAAACATTGAAACTATTACTGATTCCCAGCAAGTCGCTAAATTATCCCAAGACTATCACACCTTTAGCCCTGTCTTAGTTCCCCAACTGGCGGGGAAAGTGGGGGATATTGTGGTTCGTCCCGCTAGTGAGGAGGAAGTGATTAAAGTAGCAGCCGCCTGTGCTAAATACCGTATCCCCATTACTGTTAGAGGTGCGGGAACGGGGAATTATGGGCAATGTGTACCCCTGCATGGGGGTGTAATTTTAGACATGACCAAAATGCAAAATATCCTGTGGGTGAAACCAGGGGTAGCACGGGTAGAGGCTGGGGTGAAAATAGCGGCTTTAGATAAGAAAACACGAGAAATTGGTTGGGAAATGCGGATGTCTCCCTCTACCTACCGTACAGCAACAATTGCTGGCTTTGTGGCTGGGGGTAGTGGGGGTATAGGTTCAATTCAGTATGGATTATTAGGCGATCGCGGTAATCTATTAGCATTAAAAGTTGTCACCGTAGAAGATACACCCCGTGTCATTGAGTTGCGTGGCGATGATGTCCAAAAGGTAAACCATGCTTGGGGTATTAACGGCATTATTACAGAAGTCGAAATTCCCTTGGGGGTTGCTTATCCTTGGGCTGAGGTAATTGTCACCTTTGCAGATTTTATGACAGCCGCTAAGTTTGGGCAAAGTCTAGCTCAGGCTGATGGCATGATTAAGAAGTTAATTACTATCTTTGCATCACCCATCCCCCAATACTTCCATCCCCTGCAATCATACATCCCTGAAGGAACTCATCCCGCCTTTCTACTTCTAGCAGAACCCAGCTTGGAATTATTACCAGGGTTAGTACAGCAATATGGTGGACAAATTACTTACCAAAAACCTGCCCAAGAGGTAGGTAAAGGTTTAAATTTAGCTGAATTTACCTGGAATCACACCACCCTACACGCCCGAAATGTTGATTCCAATATTACATATTTGCAAAGTATCATTCCTCCAGAAAAAGGGCTGCAATTAGTAGAGCATTTATATCATCATTTTGGTGATGAAGTAATGATGCACTTAGAATTTATTCGCATGAATGGTGCAGTAGTTCCTGCCGCTTTACAACTAGTGCGCTACACCACAGAAGACCGTCTCAATGAAATTATCCGCTACCACGAAGATCAAGGAGTTTTTATTGCTAATCCCCATACATATATTATTGAAGATGGCGGTAGAAAAGTGATTGACCCCGAACAATTAAAGTTTAAAGAACTAGTTGATCCCTATGGTTTAATGAACCCAGGAAAAAGTAAAGTATTAGCTCATAGGTAAAGGTCAAAAAGTAGGGGTGCAAAGGAGAAAAGCACCCACAAGAGACAAAATCAACCACTTTTTTACCTTTGACCTTTTGCCTTATTTCGCCGCGCTAACAAGCTGACTCCAAGCTTGCACTACTGTTTGTACATTATTCGGTAAATTACTGCGAGAAATATCGTTGTATTGTACCGTCCCTTTACGACTGGTGAGTTTGTAAGTAATAAAATCAGCCGCACCTCCAGGCGCAGGATAACTTACATTACGAAATACATTTTGTTCACGGTTCAGGACTCTTTGAAACTGACGTACCTGTGCTACAGTGACTCTTCGTACACTTCTTTCTGAATCGTTAGCATCGCCAATTCGCACCCGAATTAATCTCCCATCATTTAGTAAAACTGTTTCGTAAGTTCTACCAGCAAAACCCCCAGTAGAAATTTCTCTAAATACTGTATTTCTATCTAAAGGTGGTGGTAATTCGTTAGCAGGAATGGGAACAGGACGCAGACTGCTATTGTTATTATTTTCTTTGAATCTGAATACAGAACCATTATCATTGGTGTGATAAACCCATTTTTGTCTACCACGACTCACTACAACTAACCAACCAGGTACTAAAGCTTGGGTACAAAATTCATCTGGTTTGGGCAGTTCTAAACAACCATTACTCCAAGTTTGACGACTAGAATCAGTAATTTTGAGTTTGTTAATCGCAATTCCTTCTCTGTTGCTAATATCTCGCAAAACTGCATTAGCTACAACACGGGGTAAAGCGGCTGATTTTAGATTTTGTTTGACAATTTCTTGAGTACTATCTGCTAATAAGCCTACAGATAACGCATTAGCATTTTGGCTGAAAATTAACCCACCACTAACAGATAAAATACTTGTTAGCATTAAAGCAGTAAAAATTCGAGCTTGTTTAGTTCGTAGCATAGGTTTATTACCTAAATACATGATTTTAAATAATCAGTAGCTATCCAAAATATTACGCAGCTATTTGGGTCATTTTACATAGTCATCAAAAAGTTTGCTTTCCCATTGAAGCTAATTAAAGTGTTTATTTCTTCTGTCTGATGAAGCAGATATAAAGATAGACACTAGTATATTAATTGTTTGTTCCAAAATATTTGTATAGAAGTATGAATAAACTGATTGGTCAGATACTGTATCGAACCAGACATATAGGAATCCGATTTGATTTCCGTTGGCGTAGCCTGCGCTAGCGCATAAAAATTTCAGTGTAGGGTGTGTTAGGCGTAAGCCGTAACGCACCGAAAACTTTGCGGTAGATGTTGTACTCTCGCTGCTAACACATCCTACGTACATTTCAGAAATCAAATATTAGTCCTATATAAACTATTAGCATTGATGGCGACTGATTATAGTTTATTGGAAAAAATTAGGTTAAAAACCTCGCCCCTAGTGGGCGAAAAAATCCTTGTCTCCCAAGGTAGGTAGAAACCCCACCCCTTGTGGGTGGCTGTCTTTAATTTTGAATTTTGAATTTTGAATTTTGAATTTTGAATTGATTCATCAGTTGCTAACTTTAGCTGGATGGGTTTGATAAGCGATCGCCTGCTCAAAATTAACGCACAGTTCCCCGTAAAGCTTCTGTATCTACGGGTTTAATCAGGAAAACTAACAGCAGATTCCAGACAATGGCTGCAATTAAAGGGAGTTTGCGAATTAGCTTCACAAATTTGGGCTGAGAACTGCGCTCAATCTCTGCAATCTTTAAGTTATAACCTGCACAGCGTTGTAAGCGGGGGAAAAACTGGGGATGTTCGGTATTTAACATCACAGGAAAGGCTCGTCCGGCTGTTTCATTGGTATTTTCCACCACTTGACGGTCAAATTCCGTCGCGTCTAGCCCCAAGGACTTGTAAAAACCAGTCCGTTCATGAACTGTCATCGTGTGGGTAGCAAATACCGACAGCAAGAAAAAGTGACTCCACAGTCTAGCTTTCCAGGTTTTCCATAGTTGCGGTTGTGAACGTAACAGGGCTTTGAATATATCCCCGTGGCGGTTTTCATCCTGACACCAACTCTCAAAGTAACGGAAGATGGGGTAAAACTGGTTTTCCGGGTGCTTTTCTAGATGTCTGTAGATAATGATGTAACGCCAATAGCCGATTTTTTCTGATAAATAAACAGTGTATAGCACCCATTCAATCGGAAAAAATGTATAGGTGCGGGTTTTCGTCACCGTGGCCAAATCTAAAGATAGTTTAAAATCGCCCATTGCTTTGTTGAGAAAACCGGCGTGACGGGCTTCATCCCGCGCCATCAGTTGAAACATCTCCGCTAGCAAGGGACTGCGATTTTTGAGTTTGCGGGATAATTCCTTGAACAGCAAGAAGCCGGAAAACTCAGAAATACATGAACGTTCCAAATAGTCAATAAATGATTGTTTGGCTTCACCCTGAATGTGTTCCCAAGACTTGTCAAACGCCTCATCCCGCACAAAATGATGGCGGTTGTAGTCTGCGCGCATTTCCGCCAACATCGCCTGTAACTCCGTTGCTTGAGCAGATAAATCCAAATTGGCGGCGGTTTCAAAATCTGTAGTATAAAACCGAGGCGTAAGTATAGTTTCTTGGCTGGGAGTTTTAACTCCTGGTTTGGGTAGGGTGTTAACCATAAGTAATGCGGTAATCAAGTAAATAATTTCATAGCTATCAAGTTATGATAATTGGAGTTCTTTTGCTAGCCCTCTTTACATTCCTTCAGTAAAGTCAGCATAAGTTCACCCAAAATCCACAATACAAATCTTTGTGAGATAGGGTCTAGAGAATTTATTAAGTTTTGAAACTACTCCGATCAAAAACAAATCAATAACTATAGAGTTATTAAGCAGTGGTAATTACCCTTACTCAAAGTTTAGAGGTTTTAACATGGCTCGTCATTCCGATAATTCTCTGCAAGAATCTGCAAATCACACCACATGGCTAACATCACTGAATAACGGCATTCCCCAAGATTCACGGGAACGAGTGCAACAATTCATGCAGAACTTACAGGATGAGATTTGCCAAGGGTTAGAGCAAATTGACGGAGAAGCCAGCTTTCATCAAGATTATTGGGAAAGAGAAGAAGGCGGCGAAGGACGTACCCGCGTCATTCGAGAAGGGCGAGTATTTGAACAGGGAGGAGTGAACTTTTCCGCAGTTTGGGGAAATAGTCTCCCAGCTGCGATTGTGGCGCAACGTCCAGAAGCAGCAGGACATGAGTTTTTTGCCACCGGCACATCAATGGTATTGCATCCCCGCAACCCCTATGTACCCACAGTACATCTCAACTATCGCTACTTTGAAGCTGGCCCTATCTGGTGGTTTGGCGGTGGGGCTGATTTAACACCATACTACGCCTTTGCTGAGGATGCCGTTCACTTTCACCGAACACTGAAAAATGCCTGTGATACCCATAATCCAGAATATTATCCAACTTTTAAACGCTGGTGTGATGAATACTTCTATTTACGCCATCGTCAAGAACAGCGAGGTATTGGCGGTATTTTCTTTGATTATCAAGATGCTAGCGGAAAGCTGTACTTCGGTACACAAACAGATAGTCCCGCCGCAATTTATAGCCAAAAAGTGGGAAATATCAGACGCAATTGGGAAGATATCTTTGCGTTTGTGCAGTCCTGTGGTCAAGCTTTCTTACCCGCTTACTTGCCTATTGTAGAACGACGACAAGGAATTGAATATAGCGATCGCCAGCGTAATTTCCAACTGTATCGCCGTGGTCGTTACGTCGAGTTTAATTTAGTCTACGACCGAGGAACAGTATTCGGCCTACAAACCAAAGGACGGACAGAATCGATTCTCATGTCCTTACCACCCCTAGCACGTTGGGAATATTGCTATCAAGCAGAACCAGGAAGTCCAGAAGCAGAACTGACACAAGTTTTTCTTCAACCTAAAGATTGGGCTTAGGAAAAGGCAAAAGGTAAAAGGTGAGTCAGCGCGGTCTTGGGGGTTTCCCCCATGTTGGCGTAAGCATTCCCGTAAGGGTGCGACTGACGAACCCGAAGGGCAAAAGGCAAAATATGAAGAGTACAGATTTAAAAGACCACCCACAACTCAAGTGATTAAATAATAAGCTAATCAGCATTTAATTTGCTTGTAGTCAGGGCTAAAGTCCTGACTACAAGCAAATCCGTTTGGAAAAATAAATGAGGATTGGCTTAAAACATACTCAACACTCATCACTTATTTTCAGGCGAAGCCAATCACAGAAAACTTTGAATAGCTTCAAAAACCTCTGTTGAGTATTCCTCGTGCATTCCTAAAGTACCAGGAAGGACAACGCTTCTAACCCCTGGAAGTGCGGCGACAGCTTCCATTTGGGCGAGTGATTTGGGGGGACTAGATTCGCCTATAACTACCATCAGGGGAACAGATAAGGACTGTACTAGGTTGAGAAAATCGGCTTGATTATGTACCGAGTCAATGTTACCTGTGACAAACGCCGCCGAGGCAAAGCGCGCGCCTGGTTTTTGGGTAGTTTGCCATTTTTTGGCGATAAAACTGGGTATGAGTTTTGCTGTATCGACGAACACATGGCGACGATACATAAATTTTAAAAAAGCCGGCGTGGTATTGAGATAGTAAAGGATTTGACCGATAATAGGCGATCGCACTAATCCCCTAACTGCACCCGCTACCTGTGGATTTGCTCCCATCGTTGGTAAAGGGCCACGCCAAGTAGGTGCAACTAACACAATCTTGGAAAAAGCATGAGGTTGTTGCTGTGCTAATTGCAACACATAACTTGCAGCATGACCAGCCGCAATGACAGTAATGGGAGTAGAAAAAACAGCCTGAACAAAATCTGTGAGAAATTGCTGATAAATTTCTGGTCGGTAATCTAAATTAGGGCGTGAAGATTCCCCAAATCCCGGCCAGTCTAGAGCTACTACTTGAAACTGAGGCGCAAGTAGCCTAGCTAAATCAGCCATTTCCTGGCGAGTAGAAACACTGCTAAAAGCAGGCAATAGTAATACAGGTGAACCATTGCCGAGAGTTTCATAAACCACTCGCAATGGTTGATTTTCCCATTGCCATTGATATTCGTGAACTACTCCACCAAATCCAGTAGGCTCATAGGTTGATAATAAACTAGTAGACATCTGACTAAAGTTTGGTATTGATGACGGCAAAAAGTAAAAGGCAAAAGGCAAAAGGCAAAAGTAAAAAAGCTTGGTTTTTCGCTTTTTTGTCGATTTCCAAAATTATTTCCCCCTACACCCCTGCACCCCTACACCCCCACACCCCTAACTAGGAAGGTCTAGCTTACATTCCAGTGCCTTTTTTTGCATGGTTTTAAATATGTTGTAAAATCCATTGGCACGGGAAGGAGTGAGGCTGACGTTTAAACCAGTTTCTTGAATGAAATCTGGTGTGAGTTGTAAGATTTCTGTGGGAGTGAGGCCGTTTAATCCTTCAATCAAAAGACCAACCATCCCTTTACTGATGAAGGCATCAGAGTCAGCCTGAAACATCACCTTACCATCATGGAGTGTAGCGGTGATGTAAACCTGCGAAACACAGCCAGGAACTTTGTTTTCTGGTAATTTTTCAGCTTCAGGGAAACCTTTTAGCTTGTTACCATAGGCAATTAGCTGTTCGGTGCGTCTTCTTTGGTCTGTCACCCGTTGAAAACGCTGGACGATTTTAGCAAGCGCAGGTGGTAAGGAGTCTAAAGTTGAAGACATGGCAGCAGTTGTAAATGGTCTTCCTTTGAGTTTAGATTATCTTCCCGGCGATCGCGCTTAGAATTAGTGGTGTGGGGGTGAGAAGCTTTTTTATACTGTCTCAGTTTCCAGAGTTTTCTATAAGTGTATATAAATAATTTTGCTAATTAAATTAGGTGAATTTTGGATGAATAAAATCAATCGTGTTGCTATTGTTGGGGGAACTCATGGAAATGAATTTACAGGTGCATTTTTAGTAAAGAAATTTACTCAATATCCGCAATTAATAGAAAATTATAGCTTTGAAATTTTGACATTATTAGCTAATCCTCAAGCCTTTGCTGCAACTAGACGCTATATCGAAAAAGATTTAAATCGTTGTTTTCTAGCTAAAGATTTACAAGATAATACCTTATCGACTTATGAAGATATACAAGCAAAAAATATAGCGAAAATTTTAAAAGAAGATACTCAAACTAAAGCAGATTTAGTTATTGATTTACATAGTACAACTGCTAATATGGGTTTAAGTGTAATTTTAGGGAATCAGCAGCCTTTGCTTTTACAATTGGCGGCTTATTTAAGTGCGATTAATCCTTTAGTTAAGGTTTGCTACACCATACCCGAATCAGGTAGTGATTTTCTCCGTTCCCTTTGTAATTTGGGGTTTGTGGTTGAAGTGGGTGCAGTGGCTCAAGGTGTATTGAATGCTGAGTTATTTCAAAATACTGAGAACCTAATTTATCAAATTTTAGATTATTTAGATAGATATAGTCGGGGTGAAACTCTGGAAGTAAAAAATAAACTTACATTGTATAAGTTAATAGGTTCTATAGATTTTCCCAGAAATGAATACGGTGAAATTCAAGCGATGATTCACCCCCAATTACAGTATCGTGATTATGAACCATTAAACCCAGGCGACCCGATATTTTTAACTTTAGATGGTCAAGCGATCGCCTACGAAGGCACATCGACAGTTTACCCTATTTTTATTAATGAAGCTGCCTATTACGAAAAAGGAGTTGCTATGTGTTTTACTGAGAAACAAGAGTTAGTCATTAGTCATTAGTCATTAGTCATTAGTCAATGGTCGTTATTCAGTCGGTGCAATTAATCTTACTTCTTACTCAGCACCGGCTAAACGCCGCGCTACTGCTAACAGCACTCAGCACTCACAACTCAGCACTTCTGAAGGTTTTTTGTCACGTTTGCATTTTGAGTTGAGAGTGTGGTGGAGTTACTGTTTCTCGAATAGGTGGACGCACACAAAGATAAGTCAATGCACCAAAGAGGGGAAGCGCAGCAAATAACCAGAAAAATTGCTGATTTTCCCAACCACGATGCGCCATATCATCTCTGAGGAGTGTGGGAAATAATAGAGAAAGTAGGCAAAAATCCAGGCTCATCACATGAATAAAGCGGCTAGTTTGCCATTGCTGAAGAAAATTACTCCAGTCACCAGCAATTAAACCATAGGCTACTAGAATGGCTGCTACTACGGTGAGGAAAATACCAGTCACACGAGAATCTAACCGCTTAATCAAAGCATCTTTCTGTCCGGTAAACTGCGGATTTGGTTGACGTAACGTTAAATAAGGTAAAAGCGCGAATGCACCCACAGCAAAAGAAGCAGCCGCAAACGGCCAGGCGGCGATTTTTTGCCCTCTCCCGTCAACAAATAAAACAGCACTATAAATCATCGGCCAAATGCCCATGAGGTTAAATAACGCTATGACTAGGGGATTTATACCTTGCCACTGACCAGTAGACAAGTTTTTGATTAACTCAAAAGTATCGGGACTATCCGGTGGCGCGAAGACGAAAGCATAAACGATAAACCCTAACCACAGCACCCCAAAGGCAATTTTTCTGACCATGATTTAATCTAATTAACTGAAGGCTTCCGAGAGATAATCAGCCGCCGCCGCCACAACTGCGATCGCATTTTCGTAATCTAGACGTGTCGGGCCTAAAACACCCACACTCCCCACAGGAACTGCACCCCGGCGATAGGTGGAAGAAATCAAACTACAATTCCGAATCGGTTCTAGGGGATTTTCAGCACCAATTCGCACTGTTACCTTGGGTTTAGTCGCTTCTTCTACCTCTGGTTCCTCAAAGATTAACGGCCAAAGCTGTTCCTGTTCTTCTTCCAGGAGGTGGAGAATAGTCTGCACTTGTTGGAGTTGGGAAAATTCCGGCTGGCGCAACACTTCTGCCACACCCCGCACCATAATGTGAGTAGCGGTTGGTGCAACAGTACGCCGCGCTAATTCCGCTACGGAATCCTTTAAAAATTCCCCATACAGTTGAAATTCCCGATCTAACTGACTCCAATCTAAATTACTAATTTCCAGTAGACTTTGCCCCCGCAAATGACTGTTGAGGAAGTTAGAAACAATCTGCAATTCCCTGTCTATAACTTCTGCTTCGGGTTGTGTTTCTTTTCTGGTTGGGGGTAAATCCATCAGTTTGGAATGGGTTTCATAACCATCCGTCACCAAAATTAGCATGATGCGTCCGGTTTCGATCTGCATTAATTGCAGATGTCGCACAATGGCTGTATTGGTTTGCGGCATTGTAATCAAGCTAATACACCCACTCAAACTAGCTAAAATCTGCGCTGCACCTTGTAGGAGGATTTCCATACTCCAATCTTCCCACTGGAGACGCTGCTGTAAAGCTAGTTCGACATTCTTGGCTAAGGCATCTGTGCGCGTAACGTCTTGCAAAGAGGGGGTAATGAACTGGTCAACATAGATGCGATAACCTGAGTCAGAAGGCACTCTACCGGCGGAAGTATGTGGCTGGTAGAGTAACCCAGATTTTTCTAGCATACCCATGACATTGCGAATGGTGGCTGAACTCACGCCCAGGTCATACTCATCGACCAAAGCTTTTGACCCCACCGGTTCTGCTGTAGCTATGTAATGACGCACCGTTGCCCAAAGTATATGCTGTTGTCGATTTGTCAACTGGACTTGCATAGGAAGATGTTTGGCAGAAAGCAGATTTTAATCAAGTTTTAAAAAAAGTTTTTGAAATTGAGTGTCAAAATTTGAATATTGACTAATTAGATTGACGAAATATTTAATTCTATTTTAACTGCTCATCAGAAAGAATGTACTTGCTATTTGGAATAGCATATTTTGAGGCAAAAAACCCTTAATTCTAAATATTATTTGTTTTTTAAGTATTATTCTATAGATTGATCAAGTAAATTGTATTTTGGGATACGTATTTTCTAGGGTATTGGGCATTGGGCATTGGGAATAGGGCATGGATAAAAATTTATTTGCTTCCCTTACACCCCTACACCCCCATACCCTTACACCCCTAATTAATACTGAGGAATAGAACTATCAACTACGAGAGAATAAGCATCAATTCCACCAGCAATATTTTTCACGTTTGTAAAGCCTTGAGCCATTAACCACTGACACATTTGAGCAGAACGCATACCGTGATGACACAGCACTAAAGTTTCTGCATCATGTTCAAAGTTAGTATGAATTTGTTCTGACCACTGAGCAAATTCACTGAGTGGTAAGTTCACAAAACCGTTAATTTTGGCTAATGCTACTTCTTGGGGTTCACGTACATCAATTAACTGAATACTTGCATCATTAGTAGCCAGACGTTGCGCGAGTTCTTCTACACTAATTTGAGTAATGGGTTGACCAGAAATATTCCCTGTCATGTCGTTTTTTTAAACAATCCGATATTATTCATGTTGACAGAAATTGGGGAATTAGGGACTGGGGATTGGGGATTGGGGACTGGGGACTGGGGACTGGGGATTGGAAATTGGAAGGTGGACAAGGTAGATTTTATCCCTATGCCCCATGCCCTATGCCCAATTTCTGTAAACTTTCGTGCTAGATAATTAGGTATATTGTGAATACACAACGCTCATTCTCTGGTTTTATCGTGGCTGGTGCGATCGCAGTGGTGATTGCGGCGATCGCAGTTGGTTATTGGTTCTTTACTAAAAGTCCAGTCAGTCTCATTACTTCTACCTCCCAATCAGGTGCAGCAATATTTGTGTCTAAACTTGCACCTGTTACAGTATCTTTACTGGTCAATCCTGACCGTTTGCAGTCGCTGGAAAGTTCAGGGGAACTATCTAAGCTCAAAACTAGTTTATTGGCTAACAGTGGTCTAGATTATCGCCAAGATATTCAACCTTGGCTGGGAAATGAAATTACTCTGGCTGTAACTACTCAAGATATTGACCGTGATTTTGCAAATGGTCAACAACCAGGATACTTGATGGCTCTGGCGACGGAGAAGCCAGAAAAAAGTAGTGAGTTTTTAGAGTTACTCTTTTCCAAGCGCGTACTATCGGGGGCTACCCTCGCCACTGAGGAATATAACGGTACTAAGCTGCTTTATGATGACGCGCAACCCAAGCTAGAACCCTTAGCGGGTGCGGTGGTAGATAACTTTGTCCTATTGGCTAACGATGTGAGAGTGCTACGGGATGGGATTAATAATGTCCAAGCACCTGATTTAAATTTGACTAGTTCTCCCCAATACCAAAAAGCGATCGCACAGTTACCAAAAGGTGCGATCGCAGTCACTTTCTTCAATCTCCCTACTTTGGCACAATGGCAGGGGTTAGAGTTACCTGAACCTATTTACGATAGTCAAATTCTGGCTTTGACATTAAATCCCAAAGGACTGTTAGCTGAAACTAGTTTTCTTGCTACCTCAGAAATTGCACCACCATCTCCCCCGTTGTCTCAACCTGTGGGAGCATTGCAATATATCCCCGCATCCGCAGGTGTGGTAGTTTCCGGTTCTCATTTAAATAACTTGGGTGACAGTGATTTAGGTAAACTATGGAAACAAGCGAAAACAGCCATCTCCGGTTCAGAAACAGACGTAATTTCTCGCCTGGAACAACCCTTACTAGCCATACAAAAAGCTTGGGGAATGAATTTGCAGCAGGATGTATTTAACTGGGTACAAGGGGAATATGCACTGGGAATAATTCCCCGTGGTGGGAAAACTACTCCTGGTTGGGTTTTTGTGGCGGAAAAACAAGAGGGTTTTGTAGATGGGATTGGGCGTTTAGATGCGATCGCCTCTGCTAACGGACTTAACACTGATTCTCTGAGTTGGGAACAGCAAAAAGTCGCAGCTTGGATAGAATTAATCGCCAATACCAAAAAGTCTGAGGCTCAAAACCAACCCTCATTTACGGTAGATGCTAAGGTTAAAGGTATACATACAACTGTAGGAAATTATGAGGTTTTTACCTCTGATTTAGAAACAATTAATGAAGTTTTAACCAATCAAGATAATTCTTTGATCAAGAATCGTAATTTCCAAAATAGTATTGCAGTAATTCCCGCACAAAACCAAGGTTATATATATCTTAACTGGGATAAAAGCCATAATTTATTAGAGCGACAGTTGCCTATCCTGAAGCTCTTAGAAGTCTTTGGTAAGTCATTTTTTCAACAACTGCGATCGCTCACCTTCAGCAGCTACAGCGATGATGCAGGAACTCTCAAAGGCGCAGTATTTTTGGAACTTAATTCTTAACCAGATTCAGCAAATAACCACAAAGTTAGCAGCCATAACGGCTGAATTATTGCCTCTTAATTTAACTTGACAATGTTTAGTAAAATTTCAATTGTGGCACATGAGAATGTGTCACATTTTTTTGTTACTTCATCGAAAATTATTAACTAAAATATGTATATATCTTTACTGTTATAGAAGCATATTTGGCAGGTTAATATGAGAAATTTTCGTCCAGGACTTTATTCTGGTGGTGCATGGCTATCAGCGTTATTAGCTGCTATAATTGCTACCCCTGTAATTGCCCAAACTGTACC
This sequence comes from Aliinostoc sp. HNIBRCY26, assembly GCF_050235535.1. Taxonomy (GTDB): domain Bacteria; phylum Cyanobacteriota; class Cyanobacteriia; order Cyanobacteriales; family Nostocaceae; genus Trichormus. Next base: position 2,770,389 of record NZ_CP189852.1, on the reverse strand, counting down.
CAATTTCAGAACGTTGAAATTAGCACCAGGGTTTAGTTCCACAGAGGGAAAAACCAACGGTTATACTGGTGGAACTTTTTCTCTATCAGCCATCAGTAACCGCGATCGCGATGGCAAAATGTGTATAGGCTTTGCTGACTCTAACCCAGATTTTATCATCGAATTAGACAAGGATTTTTCCCGCTTACAGGTGTTAGTCAATAGCGGTGGTAAAGATACGACCTTAGTCATTAGAGGCCCCAACAAAACTATTCGTTGCGGTGATGATACTGGTAAAAGTAAAGACGCAAGTATTGATGACCAGCAATGGCCACGCGGAAAATACGAGGTTTGGGTGGGTGCGTTCGAGTCTGGTGTGAAGTTCAATTACACTTTGAGCGTGAAGGAAAAATAATAATAGCAATTCGCAATGGACTAACGTCCCGCTACGCTAACGCAATTCGCAATTGAATCCAGTGGTCTTTTTTTAGAACGCTAGGTGAACAAACAGTTGCAGGTTAAAGCCTTCACTGTTTGTCCTCTCAAATGTAAGGAATTTTGAGTGAATTTCATTAACCAGTTTTAAACCATACTGACAGCTAATAGCTGTTCTGACATATCAAAGTTAGATGTCACATTCTGGACATCGTCTAGACTTTCTAGGGTATCAATTAACTTGAGGAGCGATCGCGCTTGGTCTGGTTCTGTCACTTCGATATTGTTGCTGGGAATCCAGCGCAATTCTACTTCAGTAACTTTAAAGCCTTGTTCTTTCAGGGTTTGGTTGAGAATTTCTAAATTGGCGACTTCCGTAAAGACTTCGGCTGTCTCTTCCTCAGTCATTTCGTAAGACTCTGCACCACCTTCTAAGGATGCTTCTAATAACTTGTCTTCATCCACAACACCTTGGACTAGACACACACCCTTTTGGTCAAACATCCAGCTAACACAGCCAGTTTCACCTAAATTTCCGCCATTTTTGCTAAAAGCCACCCGCAAATCAGCCGCCGTGCGATTGCGATTATCAGTCAAAGCTTCTATTAAAATAGCTACACCACCAGGGCCATAACCTTCGTAACGAATTTCCTCCAGGGTACTATTATCGCTAAATGTGCCTGCACCTTTAGCGATCGCTCTTTCAATATTGTCATTGGGAATACCCGCAACTTTAGCTTTTTCAATCGCTGTCCGTAATTGGAAATTCCCGGCTGGGTCTGGTATGCCGTTTCTCGCCGCTACAATAATAGCTCTAGATAACTGTGTGAAAGTTTTTCCTTTTTTCGCATCGACTACCGCTTTTTGGCGTTTAATATTTGCCCATTTACTATGACCTGCCATAACCTGAAAACATTCCTGTACTCTCCAATAAACTAGGATATACATAGCTTCTGCTGGAATGCAAAATAACTGGAAATTAGCCTTCAGAGGGTTGGTTCGTATCCCCTAATCGGCATAGTCTGGCTGTAGAGAATTACGAATCAGTTTGCTATGCGGTTTTTTTCTACTTCCCACCCATCTAAAGTGAGAAACAGAAGATGGCAGTACAGTCTGCGTCGTTTACTATTGTTAGTGCTAGTCAGCATATTAACTGTAAGTGGATGTCAGGCTTGGTGGTCTGGAGTAGAAGCTAGTAAAGTTACTCACATCACTTTTTGGCATGGAGTCAACCCACCACCGAATCGGGATGTCTTACAAAAACTGGTAGATAAATTTAATCAAACACATCCCCAGATTCAAGTAGAGTCACTGTATGTAGGACAGCAAGATCAGCAAATGCCAAAAATTTTGGCGGCTGTGGTAGGTAATGCACCACCGGATTTATTGTGGTTTAATCCGACGATCACAGGTCAATTAGTAGAACTAGGTGCATTAATTCCTGTGGATGAAATGCTCTCCCAATCACCAGTTAAGCCAGAAATTGACCCCACTTTATACTCTTCAATGGAATATCAAGGTCAACTGTGGTCAGTCCCTTTTGCTACGAATAATGTCGGTATTTTCTACCGTCCTAGTTTATTTCAAGCCGCAGGAATTAAAGCCATACCTCGTACTTGGGAAGAGTTTCGCGAAGTTGCTAAACAATTAACTCGTGATTTTGACAGTGATGGACAAGTAGACCAATATGGAATGTTCTTACCTTTGGGGAAAGGGGAGTTTACAGTTTTTACTTGGCTACCGTTTATGTGGAGTAGTGGCGGTGAATTGGTTAACGGTGATGGACAGAATGCAGCAGGCGTGATGTTGCAAGATAATCAAGGAGCGATCGCCGCCTTACAATTTTGGCGTAATCTAGTGCAGGACGGTTCAACAATGCTATCTAGCCCGGAACGGGGTTATGAGACAGACCCCTTAGTTTCAGGAAAGGTAGCAATGCAAATCAATGGCCCTTGGAATTTAGGACAACTGCAAACAACTAACGTTGATTTTGGTGTGTTTCCGCTACCTGTAAATCAAAATCCAGCTACCAGTATTGGCGGCGAAAATTTATTCTTTTTTAAGACCACACCAGAACGCCAAAAGGCAGCATTTAAGTTTGCTGAATATACAATGAGTCAAGAATTTCAAACGGAATTAGCTTTGGCAGCAGGCTATTTACCAATTAATTTGAAATCTCGTAGTAGTGAAAAATATCAAGCATTTGTGCAGAATTTACCACAGGTAAAGGTATTTTTAGAACAAGCACAATATGGTCGTAGTCGTCCTATCTTTCCTGGTTATAATCGCATTTCCGATAGTATAGGTAGAGCCGTTGAAGCCGTTGTGTTAGGTAAAAGTTCCCCCCAAGCTGCACTGCAAGCTAGTCAGCAACGTTTGGATTTCATTTTTAAATGACCATTCATTATTTGCTAATAGCTATCAACATTCATTCGGTAGATTACTTTTGTCTTGTTGCTTATTAACAGGAAGTTGATTTTTTGACATTTGGATTAATTTTTGTGGTGATAAGTGACGATTTACCATGAGTCGGGGAATTTGATAATGATTATTGATGCAACTATGATTCAAAATTTCATTATTATATAAATAACCCGTGAGATAATATCGAGAAACATAAGAAGCTACCTGCTTATTAGTAGCCCCATAAGGATAAGCAAAATGAGATGCGACTTGCTGTTTAGAATCTAAATCTTGTGTGCAATTTCTGAGGATAGTTCTAGCTTGTACCAGTTCTCGCAGTAGTTCTCGCCGAGATAGCGTAGTTAAGTCTTTATGCGTTAAACCATGAGATTGGATGTCATAAAATCCCTTTTTTAACCCTTCTCTTAAGTCCTGGCATCCCATATGAGTTTTGCTATTAACACCTGGTTTAGCTAAATTACCAGGATTAATAAACAAAACAATTTTAATTTTTTTATGATATTTTTTCTCTAACTTCAATAAAATTGGTAATAATTTTGTATGTACTGATTTATAACCATCATCAAAAGAAATCATAATAGGCTTTTGTTGACGACGGTTATCAGGTATTGCTTGAGATTTTATGATAAAGAAATCGTATAAATCTTGAGTCGATAAAAACCAATAATCATTAATAATTAAGTAATCTAAAAGTTTCTCTATTTCTTGTTGAGAATATTGCATTTCATTGGTACTGCGAGCTACAGCAGTGTTTTTCGTATCAACAAGTCCATGAAATCCTAAAATTGGTACTATCGGTTCATTGTGATTGAGGTTAAGCACTGCTAATGAAATTACAGACACCAAAGCGAGGTTAAATAAAAAGTTTTGGGGTTTAGCAGTGGGTAATGGTGTCTGTTCGTAACTATCAGTCACGTCGCTTTGCTCCGAATTAAAAATTAAAAATTAAAAATTAAACATCCCACAGATCAATATAGGGGGTCTGAATTAATTTTGTTTCACTTTTTTTCTTATAATAAACGCTGCTGAAACTGCAAAGCTTGTTGAGAGTCTGGAATATTTGCAGCTAGTGTTTTGACAAATTCTATCCGAGAAATGGATAATCCAACCGATTTGATAGTTCGTTGAATCAAAAACTTACCCATCGGGCCGATTAAATTAACTAATTCTCGCTCACATTCAGCAATAAAACTTTCGCTGAGAGTCGAGTTAATTACAGGCGGAGTGATATTACCTACAGGTTGGACAGCAGTTGGCGGTTGACTAGGTGAAGGTTCCAATAACAGCGACATTGCTGTTTTTTGAAATTGAGTACGCTGATTTTCAGCTATGTGTAAAGATAAATTATCTATGAGTGTTTCGTAATTGGGTGCTGATGCGGCGCGACGTAATAATGTTGTGGCTACAGGGCCGACTAATTCTAAGAGTAATTTTTCCAGGCGATCGCTTTTTTCCCGCGACAAAATAGTTCCAGTTTGCTGACTTGTTCCCTGTTGATGAGTTGGGGGAATTGGTGGTGGCGATGTCCCCCAGGGAGTTTGAGTTAATAAAGTCGCAGCGTCAGGATGAAAATTCTGTTGGAGTGCTTCTAAGACTTCTGTCGCAGATTGATAACGTTGTTTGTAGTTATTTACGACCATTTTCGTGATCATCATCCCCAGTTCAGGACTGACTGTAGCTCGATGTCGCCACAGAATTTCCCCAGTTTGGGGGTCTTCTTCAAATTCTCTGGGATGCAGTCCTGTCAATGCTTGGATACAAACCACACCCAAAGAGTAAATATCACTATTGGCGTGGGGTTTTCCTCGTCCCTGTTCGATGGACATATATCCTGGTGTCCCAATCGCCACAGTCATTTCTGTTTGACCAGGAGCAGTCACCAGTTTTGTATGAACTTGCTTGACCGCACCAAAATCAATCAGCACTAACTTATGATCATGCGATCGCCTAATAATATTTTCTGGTTTAATATCCCGATGAATGACTTTGTAGCTATGAATAAATCTCAGAATACTTAATATCTGCTGCAACAAAAAGATCACTTTGTCTTCTGCCCATTTTTGCCCAGCAACCATTTCAACTTTGAGAGCATATCCATCAATATACTCTTGCACTAAAAAAAATTCTTGCTTTTCTTCAAAATATGCTAATAATCGAGGTATTTGTTCATGATGTCCGAGTTGTTCTAGGGTTTCGGCTTCACTGGTAAATAATCTTCTAGCAGTTTCGAGAAATTCAGGGTTATGAGTGACAGGCCGAAAGTGCTTGACAACACATCTAGGATTCCCTGGACGTTGGGTGTCAAGTGCAATATAAGTTTGACCAAATCCTCCTCCCCCTAAGATTTGGAGGACTTGATAACGACTAGCTAGTAAGTTTCCTAACATTGTATGACTTGTCTAAGTCCTCACCTTCATATTGACATAATCACTAATGTAGAGAGAAATTATTCAAAACATCCACAGTAGAACTAAGATTTATTGTCCAAAATTCTAGGGAACTGCTAAGGGCATCGACCGTCTAGAGGAAAATAAAACTGAACAGTTTATCTCTAATGAGTGATGAATAGAGAACTCTGTCAAGCATCTACGCACGCCCCCGTATGCTTACCCTTTTCATTCTGGGGTATCGTGGTTAACAATGGGTTGAATGTTTTTGATAAAGATTCAATCTTATGGCTAGAACCCCGAATGAATATGCAGTCTACCTCTTACTAGAAAGTGGTCATCGTGAGGAAGTGCGGTTTCCCTCAATTCAAGAATTCCAAAAATGGTATAGTGGGGAACTTGTACCCAAATCTGCTTCTAGTGATTTTATCAGTGTACCAATCAAAAATATTCAAGGTGAGTATATGGTGGTGCGTCCATCTCGGATTGTTGCTATCCGAGTAGAACCAGTTTTTAGTTCTAGTGTTGAAAGATAGATTCAACTAATGATGAAAAAAACCCTTGCTTTGCTTTCCTTGAGTCTGGGAATTCCCCTTGTCAGCCAAATTGCTGTTGCTCAGGTAATTCTTAATGTCCCTTTACCTAACTCACCCAGTCCTGAGTTACAACCACCAGTCAAGCCAAGCACGCCTGAAAATGAAGCCCCCCTCAAACTGGTAAACATTGGCAATTGCACTACCCAAAGCACTTGTTTGGGTTGGGATGAGCAAATTTTCGGTAGCAGGGGTCAACCAGGTGATCGCCAAGCTCTGTTAGCATCAATTGATAACAGTCTGCGCTATCTAGAAACGAGTACAGCACAACGTATATATCAAAATTATCCTGTACGGGGCATTACCTTAACCCGTGTACGTCGGAGTTTACTGCGGTTTCGTCAATTAGCGGCTAGTTCTCTGTCTCCCGCCCAATTACAAGCCGCAGTGCAGAAAGAATTTGCTTTTTATCAGTCTGTTGGTAATGATGGGCGGGGGACAGTCAAGTTTACTGCTTACTATGAACCCGTTTATAATGCCAGTCGTGTCAGGACTGCGGCTTATAAGTATCCTCTGTATCGACTGCCACCTAACTTTGAGAAATGGCATAAACCCCACCCTACACGTTTGCAACTAGAAGGCAAAGACGGTTTACAGGGAAATAAGGGCAAGTTACGCGGCTTAGAATTGCTGTGGTTTCGCGATCGCCTCGATGCCTATATGATACATATTCAAGGTTCTGCCCAAATTCAATTAGCTGACGGCACCAGAACCGCAGTTGGTTACGCAGGTGCAACAGATTATCCTTGGACAAGTATCGGACGAGAATTAGCCAAAGATGGCAAAATGCCATTATCCGGCTTAACTATGCCCAAAATGATCAGCTTTTTTCGGGAACAACCCCACGAATTAAGCAACTATCTTCCCCGTTGGGAAAGGTTCGTGTTCTTCCAAGAATTCCAAGGGAGACGAGCTACTGGTAGTATTAATGTACCAGTTACTCCCGAACGTTCCATTGCCACAGATAAATCAATTATGCCTCCTGGCGCACTAGCACTAGTTCAGACCTCCTTACCTTATCCTGCTGCTGGTAGATTAGAACATCGCGTAGTGAACCGCTTTGTTTTAGATCAAGATACAGGCAGTGCCATCAAAGGAGCAGGCAGAGTTGATTATTTTATGGGAACTGGTAAACTAGCAGGCGATCGCGCCGGTATTACAGGCGGCAATGGTTCATTATATTACTTGCTGTTAAAAGAATAGAATTTGAGAATGGGGCTAATCAAATTCAAAATTCAAAATTCAAAATTCAAAATTAAAGAATTTTGGGTGTTAGGCATTGAAGTAAATTCTACCTTGTCTACCTTGTCTACCTTGTCCCCAATCCCCAGTCCCCAATCCCCAATCCCCAGTCCCCAGTCCCCAGCCCCTAATACGGCGGATAACCAAAATCATCCTCATCAGGATAAATATAGGAACTAGCAACACCAGCAGCTACTGCCATTTTCGGTGTTTCTGTTCTCACAGGTTCTTTGGCGAAGTCTTTGTAATCTTCAAAGGCTTTGCAAATAATTGTTGATTCTGGGGCATCGGAAGCGATTAAATAATTAGTTAAATTAGCCACCGTGGGATGTTCATAATCTACAGTGGAAGCTACTAATACTGTATTGGGTTCAATGCCTCTTTCTTCACATTCAATAATTGGGCAGAATATGCCGTGAGCGTGGAATAACGGGCCTTTGGGTGTAATAGGTTGTTTACGAAATAAGGCATAAGCCCTTTCTAATTCCGATACAAAACCGCTAACTACTTTCCCCTGTTGAAATTCACAATAGGTTTTACTAAAACTCGCTCCGGCTGCACCATTGAGAGTTAATTGCAGTGGAGAATCATGTAAGAATTTTTTGTTTTCATCTACTAAAAATATTAAGTAGCGAGTGAAGGTTTTAAATTTTAATTTATCTGCTAAAAACGCATCATAATTATCTTTGAGTGTCCCCAGTTTTATCCCTGTCTCTCTATCTTTGACAGACAAAGGCCCCCGGCGCACTATCACTATGCGGGGTGTAGTGGTGATAAAAACTGTTTCTCCTCCAGAACTAAATTCATGTTCTATTTGTTGCCAATTACCGTCAGGCTGAAAACCCACAGCTTGAGCGTTGTCCAATTTAATCGCTAATCCGTGAGATTGCACACCGTCTGCACCATACCGAGGATTAATCATCTGACACCAGGGGATGACTTGAGAAGGCGGTGCATTAAATTTCTCATCCTCAAAGTCGAATTTAGCAGATGCTTTCATCGTTTTAGGCACGGTGGTACTTTACTATACAAGTTTATCAATAGGTTGCCGGTGCCAGACAGGGGGTCGAGCAAACAGGCGTACTGTTTTTCCAGATTAGAGCAGAATCAATCTTTGTTGCAATCCCTTTTTTGTTTTTTAACACTCTTGAAAAAGTATAAGTAGGGCTTGCTGAAAAAGTTCTTTGGTGGGGGTAGGGAACAGGGAACAGGGAACAGGGAACAGAGAAAAGTCTGATCGGAGGAACAGTTTAATTTTTGCCATCATCTCTGAGGACTGAAGTCCTCACTACAGACCGGGTTGAGAGGAAGTTTTACAGGCTGTGTTTTGACAAAGTTGCCAGTATCCCTTAAATGTAAACAAATATGCTAGATTTATCACTCATTACTATTCTGGGGTTCTTGGGTAGCTTTGGGCATTGCTTTGGGATGTGTGGGCCGCTAACGGTGGCGTTTTCCCTGTCTAGTCGCCCAAATTCGCAATCCCACAAATCAGCAGAAGTATTATCTCTAGAGCAAACTGCCACCACTTGGCAGCAGCAATTAATCTTTCATTTCTGGTTAAACTTAGGGCGGGTATTCAGTTATGCCTTAGTTGGTGCTGCAATTGGGGCTTTGGGTGCGGTACTTTTACAAGGTGGACAGTTAGCTGGGGTAGGTAGTGACCTCCGGCGGGTAATGGCAATAATTACGGGTGTGATGTTGATTTGGTTCGGTTTAGGACAAATTACACCTAATTTACTGCCTCATGTACCTCTATTACATCCTTTCTTAAAAAGTGGCTTGCATAATCGCCTCAGTGCGGTGATGATGCGGCTATCTGGGCAGCAGCGATGGTGGACACCGTTAATTTTAGGGATGACTTGGGGTTTAATGCCCTGTGGTTTTTTGTATGCGGCTCAAATTAAAGCGGCGGAAACTGGGAATTTGTGGCTGGGAATGGCGACTATGTTGGCTTTTGGTTTAGGAACAATGCCAACTATGCTGGGTGTTGGGGTTTCTACAGCTTTGGTGAGTCAAGATAGGCGTAGTCAGTTATTACGTTTAGGTGGTTGGGTAACGCTGATTATTGGGGTGATTACTCTGCTGCGGACTGGCGACACAATGGTAGATTACACCGGACACGCAGCTTTATTTTGTCTGATGCTGGCGTTAATTGCTCGACCTGTAAGTAAATTATGGGCATCACCTCTGCGCTATCGTCGCGCTTTGGGCGTGGGGGCTTTTGTGTTGGCTGTAGCGCATACTACCCATATGACTGCTCATACTTTGCAGTGGAAATTGTCGGCTGTGTGGTTTTTACCGCCACAGTTTCAAGTGGCGATGGTGTTAGGTGCTGTAGGATTAATATTGATGACTCCCGCCGCTTTCACAAGTTGGGAATCATTGCAGAAAACTTGGGGTAAAAGGTGGCGACAAATCCATTTATTGAGTGTGCCTGCTTTGCTACTGAGTGTAATTCATGCGGTATTAATTGGTTCTCATTACTTGGGTGCTTTAGAATTAAATTTGGGGAATCAATTAGCAACACTGTTTTTAGGACTAATTAGCATGAGTGTATTGCTAGTTAGAACACGCTTTTTTTGGTCACAGTTAACTCTAGAAAAGTTTTATGTCCCACCCAATCAATCAAAGTAAATTGATTACAAATCAGAGTAGAAAATATATTCAATATGTTACGGCTTTGAGTTGTTTAATGTTGGGAATCACCGACGCTGGATTTGTTTCTGCCCATAAGGTAGAGATAGCAAAAGATGTGGGTGCAACAATACATATTCAGCCTAATGATAATCCTCGTGCGGGGGAAAAGGCACAGGCTTGGTTTGCTCTGACGCGCAAGGGTGGTAAAACGATTCCTCTTGCACAATGTAATTGTCAGTTAGCGGTTTATGCTGAACCTCACAGCCCAGGAGAACCGCCACTGATAGAACCGTCTTTAAAGCCTGTGAATGCAGAACGTTATCAAGGTATTCCAGGGGCAGATATTACTTTTCCTAAGCCTGGGCTGTATCAGTTACAACTTACAGGAAAGCCCAAATCAGGGGTAAACTTTCAACCGTTTAAGTTTAATTTTGAGGTGACTGTAGCGGCTGGTGTTGGGGTAAAGAAGAACCCAGTATCCAGCCAGCAAACAATTGATGATGTGGCTATTGAGAAGAATTTATCATCATTTCCAGTTTGGGCGATCGCTATCCCAACGGTGACTTTTTTAGGTCTAGGATTTGGGGTTTGGCAACTGCAAAAAGGTAAGAGGAATGCTGATTGACTTTGCAGTCAACTATGCAGTTTCCTCTGCTGCTTGTGATTCTCTCGCTGCGGTGGCTTCTTTCTTTTCTCCAGTTCCTTCGGTATTTTGCTGTACTTGTTGGAGATGAATATTATTCACTTGTTGAATGAAATATTCTAATGATTGACTAGCTTTTTGCTGCTGTTGCAGTTCATCGGCAATGTCATAGAACCGATAAGGTTGTGTGACTCCTAAAATAAATTTTTCTTGTTCAGCCTCTAATAATTCTACGGCTGTATTAGCAGCTACCCAATTTTTTTGGAAAGGAAATGATGTGACTATACTGGCTAAAATGGAAGCGATCGCCGGACAAATTACTGGTAGCCATTTTAACCAAGTTTGACCTGATTCTATTTTATCTACTAACACTAAAATCGGTGTAATTCCAGAAAAAACCACAGTGGTAATTTGCAACAGGTAGTAAATGTTTCTCGATAAATTGCGAATCCGTTTATAGTCATCGATTAAATCTTGGCAATATTGTAAAGCTTTGGCTTTGACTGGTGTAAAGTTGTTGACTTGCCAAGCATTATTATTCAATAGATAAGTATATATTTCAGCTTTTCTATTAACTTCATACTGATAAGCTGATTTTTGAGAATCTTGAAATACTTGTCTGTTGATAATCAATAACACCAGAACAACGAAGAGACTTACTACACCATAAATAGCGAAGTCACTGTTTTTATAAAAGGCAAGTACAATTATCCCAGTTAATAGTAAAGCTGCTATTAATAAATTTTCAATTATCTTCAAGGTCAGCAGGGCTTTGGGTTTACCTGAAGATAAATTTGCACTGCCATCAGTAGTTGAATTTTGGGATTGATTATTAATAATTGTAAAATCTGATGTTGTCACTTTGCTTTGCTCCAAATTCAAAATAATTACTAATTCGTAATGAGTAATGGACTTTTTTCCGAGACGCTAACACGTGGCTTTCTTCTCCAGAGGGGTACGTCCCGCTACGCTAACGTAATTAAAAAGGAGAACGCCACGCTAAATATATGCAAAAACACGAATTATTTTAAAATACTCTACGAGTAGGACTGCATCTAAAAAAAATCAAAATTTTTGCATGATAATTACTATCAATAAATAATTGGTAATTGCTTTTTACTCCATCAAAAAAAGAAGGTTAGATTCTGAATGGTCAATAAATATATTGATTGATGTTTTTGCTCTGTTCAGATATCTAATTCCTTCTCATGTTTTGCCGTTTTAATTACATCTCTTGAGCAAAATGATAGAAACTAGCTATAGGAATCGTACTTGATTATTGAACAGATACGTAGGGTGTATTAGCGACAGCGTAACGCACCTAGTACCAAAGCCTGTGGTGCGTTACGGCTTACGCCTAACACACCCTACACATACTTAGATTTTTTCAGAAATCAAATACTAGTCCTATATTACTTGCTATTTTTTTAAGTATCATTGCTGTCTTCATTGTGACTAATAGGTTTCCTTTGCAAAATTGTTGGTTTTGTGTACGAAATGCGAAATTTAACAGTCATGTAATTCAAATTTATGTAAATTCCGCATAGTAATTAATTAGTCAAACTTGAATTGACAAAGCTACAAAATAATAGCCGAAAGCTTTAACAGCCAAGACTTTTATTCCCTTCTATATCTGCGTTGTAGAAGGAAGCAAAATGCGTTCAATAATGATTGACAAAATAATTACAAAATTGATATTTGCTGCTTTCCCGCACCAAATAACTAGCAAATAAGCTGTTAATAACTAACTGCATCAAAATTTACCCGAAGTATAACCGAACAAATTGAGGAGGTGCAACGATTAATTGTGACAATTAAGGTTTTCTTAAGGAAATTAGTCATTAGGCATTAGTCATTAGTCATTGACAGTTTCTTCTTCCTTGTCTTCCTTGTCTCCTCTTCCCCAATCCCCAATCCCCAGTCCCCAATCCCCTATTGATGCCTTCTTAGATGCCATTGCCAGGCGTGGGTGACGATATCTTTAATGTCTGGGTATTGGGGTTGCCAACCTAAGATTTTTCTCGCTTTTTCGCCGCTACCAATGAGGCTGGGGGGATCTCCGGGGCGGCGATCGCATTCTACTATGGGGAGGGTTAGTCCTGTGACTTGTTCGGCGGCGGCGATGACTTGGCGGACTGAGAAGCCTTGACCATTACCTAAATTAAATACTTCGCTTTCGCCACCTTTTAAGAGATATTCCAAGCCTAAAATGTGGGCATCGGCTAAATCGTTAACATGGATATAGTCGCGGATACAAGTCCCGTCGGGTGTGGTGTAATCTGTGCCAAAAATAGAAATAGATTCGCGTTTACCCAAGGCTGTGAGGAGTACCAAGGGGATGAGATGGGTTTCGGGGTTATGGTCTTCACCTAATAACCCTTGGGGGTGTGCGCCAGCCGCATTGAAATAACGGAAACGTACTGATTTTAAACCGTAAGCCACATCAAAATCTGATAAGATGCGCTCCACCATTAATTTCGTAGCACCGTAGGGATTAATGGGATTTTGGGGATGGTTTTCGGGAATCGGTACTACATTGGGTACACCATAGGTGGCGCAAGTGGAAGAAAAGACAAATTTCTTAATGGATGCCGCTAGCATGGCTTCTAACAGCACTAGCGTTCCGACAACGTTATTACGGTAGTATTTGGCTGGGTCGGTCACAGATTCGCCTACATAAGCGTAAGCGGAAAAGTGCATAACGGCGGCAAAATTGCGACTTTGAAATAAATTATCTAACAGGGCGCGATCGCTCGTATCACCAACAATGAGTTCGACTTGCAAAACTTGTTCAACCAAGTCACGGTGGCCATAAACTAAGTTATCGAGTATTACCACGTCATAACCTGCTTGTTTGAGAGCTAAAACGGTGTGTGAGCCGATATATCCTGCTCCCCCTGTGACCAAAATACTGGGTTTTCCAGGTGACATAGTTTTTCCTATTGAGTGACAACTAATCAATTAATCAATTTAGTTCACCGATGTACCACATTCCTAATCTGGAAAATTATAAATATTAGACGCAGTGGCAAAAAATTGCACTAAAATCACTACGACGGTAGTCATTGGTGTGAGGGTCGGGATATTTTAAGTCAAATTACCGTTGACGACAAAATAAATCCACTTTAAGAAACCTCTAGGCTTACCGCACAAGGAGATTTGAGTGTAAATCTATGTTTGAACTTTTAAGTCGGGTCTTGGTGTGGTTACTGATTGGAACTATCGCCTACACGTTGTTTCAGAAGTTTTACCCCACAGGAACTTTTGTAGGGCGGACAGTTTTCGTCATCATTATTGTTGTGATTGCTTTGTCATTCATCAACCCTAATGAGCCAGCAGTTGCATCATTGTGGAGGTTAATATCATTTCCCCTCAAACCATTGGGAGCTTCAGTGTTGATGTTGATGTTTGCGGCACAAAAAATCAAAGCCGGAGGCATTGATAAACCGGCAGGGTATTTAGTAGGTTGGTCACTAGCAATTTTACTTTTATCCGGCACGCCAGCGATCGCCTACTTTTTGGTCAGAGCGCCCTTAGTCCCGCAAGAAGCAATGATTCCTCGTTCTGAGTTAGTCGCATCACAACCGGAAACAATTGTGGCTTCGCAGGTTACAGATGTCACCGGAAATGGCATTTTACCCAGTTCTAGAATCGGTCAGACAGATTTAGCATTCAATTACTGGCAAACCCAAATTCCCCCCTACCTAATGCAGAATCCTCAACAAATCAGAGAACGAGGGCTACGGATAGAAGATTTTGTACCTAGTGCCGAAACACTGCAACTTACAACCCAAGTCTGGGAAAGTTATCTCAATCAGGTTTATACTTTCTTGCGTGGTCGTCGGGGATAGAGGCAATAGTCAATCGATACTATGTATACTGAGGGCTGGATTGGGGATTGGGGACTGGGGACTGGGGACTGGGTATGAGGTTAAATTTTCTCCCCTGCTCCCTGCCCCCTGCCCCCCTGCCTCCCCTACTTCCCCTGCTTTCTGCCTTACTTCCATGCAAAAATCTCGGCGAATTGCTAAAATCGGTGCTTATCTACGTCCCCACTTGCGAGATGCGACGTTGGGGATTTTGGCTTTGTTGTCTGTTAACGCATTAGGTGTTTATATTCCTTGGTTAATTCGTGCTTGTATTGACCAAATTTCTAATAACTTTAGCTGGCAGGAAATACTCCGTTATGTTGTAATCATTGTTCTACTCAGTTCGGCGATGTGGTTGATTCGCATGGCTTCGCGCCTGTGGATATTTGGCGTAGGGAGACAGGTAGAATTTGACCTCAAACAAAAGATTTTTGAACATTTACTGCAATTAGAGCCAGCTTATTTTGCCACTAATACTATTGGTGATTTAATTAGCAGGGCTACTAGTGATGTAGACAATGTGCGGCGGTTGTTGGGTTTTGCGGTGTTAAGTTTAAGTAATACAGTGTTTGCTTATGCCTTAACACTGCCAGCAATGCTAGCAATTAGCGTCAATCTCACATTGGCGGCTATTGCGATGTATCCTTTTATGTTTCTGCTGGTGCATTTATTTAGCAATCAGTTACGTCAGAAACAAGCCACAGTCCAAGAGAAAATCTCTGATATTAGTGAACTCATTCAAGAAGATATGAGTGGCATGGCTTTAATTAAAATCTATGCCCAAGAAACAAATGAACGTCGAGCCTTTGCTCAAAAAAATCAAGAATTATTACAAGCAAACCTGGGATTAGCGAAAATTCGCAATACTCTGTTCCCTTTGATTGGTGGTTTAGCGGGGTTAAGTTCACTCATCATTATTTGGTTAGGAACAGCACAAATTACAACTGGTAATTTGGAAGTTGGTGATTTTTTGGCGTTGTTAATTTATGTAGAAAGACTAGTTTTTCCCACAACTTTATTAGGTTTCACTATTACCTCTTACCAACGGGGGGAAGTGAGTATAGACCGTTTAGAAGCGATATTTAGTGTCCAACCCAAGATAAAAGATAATCATGATGCCATTCATTTACCTTTAGCTGAAATCAAAGGGGAATTAACCGCGAAAAATTTCAGTTTTAGTTATCCAGGAGCAAAGCAATCAGCTTTAGAGGGGATTAATTTTACAATTCATCCTGGGGAAACAGTCTCAATTGTAGGGGCAATTGGTTCAGGAAAGTCTACTTTGGCTAATGCTTTACCGCGATTGTTAGATATTGCCCCAGGACAGTTATTTTTAGATGGGGTGGATATTACTAAGATAGCTTTAGCTGATTTACGCAGTGCGATCGCCTACGTACCTCAAGATAGCTTTTTATTCAGCACTACCATCAAAAATAATATCCGCTACGGCAACCCAGAAAGTGACCTATTAAATATAGAGTCTGTGGCTAAATCAGCCCAAATTCACCCAGAAATCATGAACTTCCCCCAACAGTACGAAACTATTGTAGGTGAGAGGGGGATTACTCTATCTGGAGGTCAGCGACAACGCACAGCTTTAGCAAGGGCTATGTTAGTCAATGCACCAGTGTTAATTTTAGATGATGCCCTTTCGAGCGTAGATAATCAAACTGCTACCCAAATCCTCAATCATTTAGCCAGTGGTGCAGGACGCAAAACTGTAGTATTTATCACTCACCAACTTTCGGCGGCGGCAGCAGCTGACCGAATTTTCGTCATGGATAAAGGTAAAATCGTCCAAGTAGGCAATCATCTAGAACTGATGCAGCAACAAGGAATGTATCGCCAACTCTGGAGTCAGCATCAGGTGGAAGAATTGTTGCGATAGGGGCATAGGGCATAGGGCATGGGGCATTAAATACATAATCTACCTTGTCCCCCTTGCCCCCTGCCCCCTCCCACCCTAGCGGAAAGTCTAATGGTCATCGCCGCCAAATCAGGGTAATATGCGATGCCAGAAGCGCGATCGCTAGGGGTTTTTAGTTGTGGTTTATGCACAAATCAAAGCCAAGTTAACTGGACTTTTTCCCCAGTCACCAGGGGTAGAAGTTACTAATAATACTGTTGTTCCTGGGGAAATGACTGTTGAACCGCAAATTCCTTTGGGGGTTGATGAGGTCTATAGACGTTATGTTTGTGAGAACAGCAACCCTTTAACTTGTGCATGGACGCAAAAAAGTCTGGAGATAGACCCCACGGCGAAACAATGCCTTAATTGCGGTTTTCCGGCGATTTTACCACCCAAAACTGAAATTCGCGGCTATCGGGGACGATACCGCATAGATAGCTTTTTGGGAGGACGGGGAATGGGACGCTTGTACCAAGGTGTTCAGGTTGCAGACCAGCAGCCTGTGGTCATTAAGGAATATCTTTTACCACAACGGGTTTTTAATCAAGAGGAAACCAGGGAGAAAAAACAGGCTTTTGAACGGTTGGCGGGTTTAAGTTTAGCTGATGGTCGAGTTCAGGATATCCGCTTGATTTTACCTTGGGATGCGATCTCTGATCCCACAGCCGAGCGTTGTTATCTCGTCACCACGGGTATTCAAGATACCTATCCCACTTTGCGGAAGTATCTTCATGAACATGGTGCAATGAATGAAAACGAGGTTTATCATGTGCTTAACCAAGTGCTGCAAACATTGCAATTTCTCCACGGTCAAAAATTTAGCTTACCTTCCGGCCAAGTACAGCAGGGAATAGCACACGGTAATCTCAGTTTAGATAGTTTGTTATTAATTGCCCATGAACTAGAATTTTTTACCCACGTTTGTGATTTAGCAGTTTGGGAAAATTTATTTGAATTACCTAATAATAAAAAAAGTCCGCCTACATTTACTCAAGATTTAAAAAATTTAGGATATATTGCTTTTTATTTATTATCTGGTAAGACTGTAGACGATCATAATCAAGCACTTGATCCGAAAATAGAACAGCATTGGCCGCCAGTGAGACAAGAATTTCAGGCTTTTCTGTTTCGCCTGTTAGAACTAGATAAACCATTTATTAGTGCAGAAGAAGCAAGACAAGAACTCATTCAAATTACACCAATTACTCATAATCAAGTTTTAGTGATAGAAGGGGAAGAAGAAACTAGAAAGAAGTTTCATCCTCTTTATTGGTTATTGCTAAGTGTTTTAGGATTAGCCTTTTTGGCTGGAATTATTTGGCTATTAATCAAAATATTTTATAAGCCCGAAGTGACTACACAAGATGCGGTAGTTTGTTGTTTAAAAGATGTCCCTGGTGTACCTCCAGGTAAATACAATTATACAGGCGAAAAGTCTGCTACTTGGAGTTATATTTTACAGCAGAGTAATTTAATTTTACAAAACCAAACCTTAGAAGAAAAGTTCAAAGAGAGCCAACCGAAACTGGAAATTAATTATCAACTAGAAGAGAAATTAGAAACAGCGATCGCTAAGGTGCAATCTGGTCAGTATAATTTTGCTGTGACTAATTTAGTTAATCAATTACCACCACAAATAAGATATAAAGAATTTGCCTATGATGGCTTGGTGGTTTTTGTAGCTTTTAGCTACTCTAAACGAAATCAAAATTTACCTGAACCCTTGCGGGGTCAAATTAGTATTGAGCAATTACAGAGTCTATATACAGGCAAAATTAAATATTGGAATCAATTAAATCCTCAGTTACCTAAATTACGTGTAAATTTATATATACCTTCAGAAGAAGAAGCAGTAAATATTTTTAAAGAAAGAGTTTTAAAAGAACCTAACGCTATAGATACATTTGAGCGACTACAAAAAATAAATAACCAGCAGGATACATCTACAGATAGTGAGCCTATAGTAATTACTCGGTTGAAGACTTTAGAAATGGTGCGGAAGATTTTACAAGATTTTGAAAACGAAGATAAAAAGTTGGGAAGTATAGGTTTTGCGACGCTTAGTCAAGTATTTGGACAGTGTTCCGTATATCCTTTAGCCATCGTAGATGGTAAGAAAGAAGCCGTACAAGCTTTAGTACAGAATGATACGAATAAACCGATAAATCCCAATACAGACTTATGTGATGATAAAGGAAGTTATAGTCCTAATCTTGAGGTTTTCAAGAATGGAACCTATCCCCTGAGTTATCCAATGGTTGTAGTTTATCTAGGAGATAACAGCCGTCCTCCCATTGGACAAAAATTTGCCGAAATGCTCAAAACACAAGAAGTACAGAATCTTTTAGAACAAACTGGATTAGTACCTTTACAAAAAAACAATAAGTAATATGAAAGATGCAGAAAAACAGATATTACTAGCAAAGCTAGCAGGTAAAATTTTAGGCGATCGTCAATTATTAGAAATGCTTGGCGATAGAGTTTATGAAGTAATGTTAGAAGAATTACGTCTGAAAAAAGAGCGAAACAGAAATTAAATAAGAGGTAAACAATGACTAATACTGCTCGTGAATTAAATTATGTAACCACTAATAGATTTTATGTAGAGATGGAAAGTAGTATCACTGCTTGCTTTACCGAATGTCAAGGATTAGGTGTGACAGTAAAAACGGAAAAATTCTCCGAAGGTGGTGTAAATGATCAACAAAGAGTGCTGTTGAACCCAGCAGAATTTTCTGATGTCACACTGAAGCGAGGAATTACTAATGATTTAACCTTTTGGACTTGGATCAGCCAAATTTTGAGTAGTGTTGGTGCCAATGCTAAACAACGTCGCAACGTCAACATTTTATTATTTAACCAAGCTGGAGAAATCATGCAATGTTGGACTTTGATTGGTGCTGTTCCTATTGGATGGAAAGCACCTAGTTTTAGTGCAGAATCCAACACAGCAGCTATTGAAGAATTAACCTTAACCTATGAAGGCTTAAAAGTTGATAAAACTAGAGCAGGTGGCGCATCCATTTTATCAGGTAGAGATAGTGCGGGATATTTTTCTAGTAATTAGATTAATGATTTATGACAGATAAATTAGCAGCTAATTTTGGTAATTACCCAGAACTAGGAATTAAAAAACCATTACTTCCTCACAAACCCTTGGGACAAAAACTAATCAGTCCTAAATTTTTGTCGCCTTTAGGTTCCCAATCTCTATCAAGCTTTAATAACTTAATATTTTTTGATTTTGAACTGACAGATGACACACCTTCCAATAATGTCAGTAATTCACCATCTTTATCTGAGTCTCAATCATCTAATTTAACAAGCTCAAATCTAAATTTGCAAAAAAAAGCCAATATTCATGAAGATATCAATATTATTTATCCAGATAATTTAGTTATTCAACCACAATTAAAAGATAAAAGCTACAATAGAAATCAATCAGTAACTCCACAACATGATCAATTCCATAAGAATTTAAATACAAGATTTTCGTCTAACAGTAGTATCACAAATTTTGACAATCAAAATAAATTAATTCAACCACAACTAGAAAATCAGCCATCAGTTGATAATTCAGAAATATTATCAAACTCACAAGTAACTACATCCAGTACAACTAACTCAAAACCTGAAAGCACAGTTATCCAACCACAACGAGAAAATCAGCCATCAGTTGATAATTTAGAAGGATTATCGCAGCCAGAAGTAACTACATCCAGTACAACTAACTCAACATCTGAAACCACGGTCATTCAACCACAACTGGAAAATCATTCATCAATTTCCCATTCGTCAGAAATCACATCCACACCAACACATCCTGCGACTGAAACCACAATTATTCAACCACAACAAGAAAATCAGCCATCAATTTCCCATTCGTCAAAAATCACATCCACACCAACACATTCTGCGACTGAAACCACAATTATTCAACCACAACGAGAAAATCATTCATCAGTTTCCAGTTCCCCAGAAATCACATCAAAAACAACCAAATCAACACCTGAAAGCACAGTTATCCAACCACAAAGAGAAAATCAGCTATCAGTTGATAATTTAGCATCATCCCACTCAGAAGCAACTACATCCAATACAACTAACTCAACACTTGAAACCATAATTATTCAACCACAACTGGAAAATCAGCCATCAGTTTCCAATTCCCCAGACATCACATCCACATCAACACATTCTGCGACGGAAAACACAGTTATCCAAGCACAACGGGAAAATCAGCTATCAGTTGATAATTCAGAAACATCATCCTACTCACAAGTAACTACATCCAGTACAACCAACTCAACACCTGAAACCACAGTTATTCAAGCACAACTGGAAAATCAACCATCAGTTTTCAATTCCCCAGAAATCACATCCACATCAACACATTCTGCGACTGAAACCACAGTTATTCAACCACAACGAGAAAATCAGCTATCATTTGATAATTCAGAAACATCATCCCACTCAGAAGTAAGTACATCCAGTACAACCAACTCAACACCTGAAACCACAGTTATTCAACCACAACTGGAAAATCATTCATCAGTCTCCAGTTCCCCAGAAATCACATCCACACCAACACATTCCGCGACTGAAACCACAGTTATTCAACCACAACTGGAAAACCATTCATTAATTTCTAGTTCCTCAGAAATCACATCAACACCAACACATTCTGCGACTGAAACCACGGTTATACAACCACAACGAGAAAATCAGCCATCAGTTGATAATTCAGAAATATTATCAAACTCACAAGTAACTACATCCAGTACAACCAACTCAACACCTGAAACCACAGTTATTCAACCACAACTGGAAAATCATTCATCAGTCTCCAGTTCCCCAGAAATCACATCCACACCAACACATTCTGCAACTGAAAGCACAGTTATCCAAGCACAACTGGAAAGTCATTCATCAATTTCCAGTTCCCCAGAAATCACATCAACACCAACACATTCCGCGACTGAAACCACAGTTATTCAACCACAACTGGAAAACCATTCATTAATTTCTAGTTCGCCAGAAATCGCATCCACACCAACACATTCTGCAACTGAAAGCACAGTTATCCAACCACAACGGGAAAATCAGCCATCAGTTGATAATTCAGAAATATTATCAAACTCACAAGTAACTACATCCAGTACAACCAACTCAACACCTGAAACCACAGTTATTCAACCACAACTGGAAAATCATTCATCAGTCTCCAGTTCCCCAGAAATCACATCCACACCAACACATTCTGCAACTGAAAGCACAGTTATCCAAGCACAACTGGAAAGTCATTCATCAATTTCCAGTTCCCCAGAAATCACATCAACACCAACACATTCCGCGACTGAAACCACAGTTATTCAACCACAACTGGAAAACCATTCATTAATTTCTAGTTCGCCAGAAATCGCATCCACACCAACACATTCTGCAACTGAAAGCACAGTTATCCAACCACAACGGGAAAATCAGCTATCAGTTGATAATTCAGAAACATCATCCCACTCAGAAGTAACTACATCCAGTACAACCAACTCAACACCTGAAACCACAGTTATTCAACCACAACTGGAAAATCATTCATCAGTCTCCAGTTCCCCAGAAATCACATCCACACCAACACATTCTGCAACTGAAAGCACAGTTATCCAAGCACAACTGGAAAATCATTCATCAGTCTCCAGTTCCCCAGAAATCACATCCACACCAACACATTCCGCGACTGAAAGCACAGTTATCCAAGCACAACTGGAAAACCATTCATTAATTTCTAGTTCCTCAGAAATCACATCAACACCAACACATTCTGCAACTGAAAGCACAGTTATCCAAGCACAACGTGAAAATCAGCTATCAGTTGATAATTCACAAACATCATCCCACTCACAAGTAACTACATCCAGTACAACCAACTCAACACCTGAAACCACAGTTATTCAAGCACAACTGGAAAATCATTCATCAATTTCCAGTTCCCCAGAAATCACATCCACACCAACACATTCTGCAACTGAAAGCACAGTTATCCAAGCACAACGTGAAAATCAGCTATCAGTTGATAATTCAGAAACATCATCCCACTCACAAGTAACTACATCCAGTACAACCAACTCAACACCTGAAACCACAGTTATTCAAGCACAACTGGAAAATCATTCATCAGTCTCCAGTTCCCCAGAAATCACATCCACACCAACACATTCTGCAACTGAAAGCACAGTTATCCAAGCACAACTGGAAAGTCATTCATCAATTTCCAGTTCCCCAGAAATCACATCCACACCAACACATTCCGCGACTGAAAGCACAGTTATCCAACCACAACTGGAAAATCATTCATCAGTCTCCAGTTCCTCAGAAATCACATCCACACCAACACATTCCGCGACTGAAAGCACAGTTATTCAACCACAACGAGAAAATCAGCTATCAGTTGATAATTCAGAAGCATTATCACACTCAGAAGTAACTACATTCAGTACAACAAACTCAACACCTGAAACCACAGTTATTCAAGCACAACTGGAAAATCATTCATCAGTCTCCAGTTCCCCAGAAATCACATCCACACCAACACATTCTGCAACTGAAAGCACAGTTATCCAACCACAACTGGAAAGTCATTCATCAATTTCCAGTTCCCCAGAAATCACATCCACACCAACACATTCCGCGACTGAAAGCACAGTTATCCAACCACAACTGGAAAATCATTCATCAGTCTCCAGTTCCTCAGAAATCACATCCACACCAACACATTCCGCGACTGAAAGCACAGTTATCCAACCACAACTGGAAAATCATTCATCAGTCTCCAGTTCCTCAGAAATCACATCCACACCAACACATTCCGCGACTGAAAGCACAGTTATCCAAGCACAACTGGAAAGTCATTCATCAATTTCCAGTTCCCCAGAAATCACATCCACACCAACACATTCTGCAACTGAAAGCACAGTTATCCAACCACAACGAGAAAATCAGCTATCAGTTGATAATTCAGAAGCATTATCACACTCAGAAGTAAGTACATCCAGTACAACCAACTCAACACCTGAAACCACAGTTATTCAAGCACAACTGGAAAATCATTCATCAATTTCCAGTTCCCCAGAAATCACATCCACACCAACACATTCTGCAACTGAAAGCACAGTTATCCAAGCACAACGTGAAAATCAGCTATCAGTTGATAATTCAGAAACATCATCCCACTCACAAGTAACTACATCCAGTACAACCAACTCAACACCTGAAACCACAGTTATTCAAGCACAACTGGAAAATCATTCATCAGTCTCCAGTTCCCCAGAAATCACATCAACACCAACACATTCTGCAACTGAAACCACAGTTATTCAACCACAACTGGAAAGTCATTCATCAATTTTCAGTTCCCCAGAAATCACATCAACACCAACACATTCCGCGACTGAAACCACAGTTATTCAACCACAACTGGAAAGTCATTCATCAATTTCCAGTTCCCCAGAAATCACATCCACACCAACACATTCTGCAACTGAAACCACAGTTATTCAACCACAACGAGAAAATCAGCTATCAGTTGATAATTCAGAAGCATTATCACACTCAGAAGTAACTACATTCAGTACAACAAACTCAACACCTGAAACCACAGTTATTCAAGCACAACTGGAAAATCATTCATCAGTCTCCAGTTCCCCAGAAATCACATCCACACCAACACATTCTGCAACTGAAAGCACAGTTATCCAACCACAACTGGAAAGTCATTCATCAATTTCCAGTTCCCCAGAAATCACATCCACACCAACACATTCCGCGACTGAAAGCACAGTTATCCAACCACAACTGGAAAATCATTCATCAGTCTCCAGTTCCCCAGAAATCACATCCACACCAACACATTCTGCAACTGAAAGCACAGTTATCCAACCACAACTGGAAAGTCATTCATCAATTTCCAGTTCCCCAGAAATCACATCCACACCAACACATTCCGCGACTGAAAGCACAGTTATCCAACCACAACTGGAAAATCATTCATCAGTCTCCAGTTCCTCAGAAATCACATCCACACCAACACATTCCGCGACTGAAAGCACAGTTATTCAACCACAACGAGAAAATCAGCTATCAGTTGATAATTCAGAAGCATTATCACACTCAGAAGTAACTACATTCAGTACAACAAACTCAACACCTGAAACCACAGTTATTCAAGCACAACTGGAAAATCATTCATCAGTCTCCAGTTCCCCAGAAATCACATCCACACCAACACATTCTGCAACTGAAAGCACAGTTATCCAACCACAACTGGAAAGTCATTCATCAATTTCCAGTTCCCCAGAAATCACATCCACACCAACACATTCCGCGACTGAAAGCACAGTTATCCAACCACAACTGGAAAATCATTCATCAGTCTCCAGTTCCTCAGAAATCACATCCACACCAACACATTCCGCGACTGAAAGCACAGTTATCCAACCACAACTGGAAAATCATTCATCAGTCTCCAGTTCCTCAGAAATCACATCCACACCAACACATTCCGCGACTGAAAGCACAGTTATCCAAGCACAACTGGAAAGTCATTCATCAATTTCCAGTTCCCCAGAAATCACATCCACACCAACACATTCTGCAACTGAAAGCACAGTTATCCAACCACAACGAGAAAATCAGCTATCAGTTGATAATTCAGAAGCATTATCACACTCAGAAGTAAGTACATCCAGTACAACCAACTCAACACCTGAAACCACAGTTATTCAAGCACAACTGGAAAATCATTCATCAATTTCCAGTTCCCCAGAAATCACATCCACACCAACACATTCTGCAACTGAAAGCACAGTTATCCAAGCACAACGTGAAAATCAGCTATCAGTTGATAATTCAGAAACATCATCCCACTCACAAGTAACTACATCCAGTACAACCAACTCAACACCTGAAACCACAGTTATTCAAGCACAACTGGAAAATCATTCATCAGTCTCCAGTTCCCCAGAAATCACATCAACACCAACACATTCTGCAACTGAAACCACAGTTATTCAACCACAACTGGAAAGTCATTCATCAATTTTCAGTTCCCCAGAAATCACATCAACACCAACACATTCCGCGACTGAAACCACAGTTATTCAACCACAACTGGAAAGTCATTCATCAATTTCCAGTTCCCCAGAAATCACATCCACACCAACACATTCTGCAACTGAAACCACAGTTATTCAACCACAACGAGAAAATCAGCTATCAGTTGATAATTCAGAAGCATTATCACACTCAGAAGTAACTACATTCAGTACAACAAACTCAACACCTGAAACCACAGTTATTCAAGCACAACTGGAAAATCATTCATCAGTCTCCAGTTCCCCAGAAATCACATCCACACCAACACATTCCGCGACTGAAAGCACAGTTATCCAACCACAACTGGAAAATCATTCATCAGTCTCCAGTTCCCCAGAAATCACATCCACACCAACACATTCCGCGACTGAAACCACAGTTATTCAACCACAACTGGAAAATCATTCATCAGTCTCCAGTTCCTCAGAAATCACATCCACACCAACACATTCCGCGACTGAAAGCACAGTTATCCAACCACAACTGGAAAATCATTCATCAGTCTCCAGTTCCTCAGAAATCACATCCACACCAACACATTCCGCGACTGAAAGCACAGTTATCCAAGCACAACTGGAAAGTCATTCATCAATTTCCAGTTCCCCAGAAATCACATCCACACCAACACATTCTGCAACTGAAAGCACAGTTATCCAACCACAACGAGAAAATCAGCTATCAGTTGATAATTCAGAAGCATTATCACACTCAGAAGTAAGTACATCCAGTACAACCAACTCAACACCTGAAACCACAGTTATTCAAGCACAACTGGAAAATCATTCATCAATTTCCAGTTCCCCAGAAATCACATCCACACCAACACATTCTGCAACTGAAAGCACAGTTATTCAACCACAACGAGAAAATCAGCTATCAGTTGATAATTCAGAAACATCATCCTACTCACAAGTAACTATATCCAGTACAACTAACTCAACACCTGAAACCACAGTTATTCAACCACAACTGGAAAATCATTCATCAGTCTCCAGTTCCCCAGAAATCACATCCACACCAACACATTCTGCAACTGAAAGCACAGTTATCCAAGCACAACGAGAAAATCAGCTATCATTTGATAATTCAGAAATATCATCCTACTCACAAGTAACTACATCCAGTACAACCAACTCAACACCTGAAACCACAGTTATTCAAGCACAACTGGAAAATCATTCATCAGTCTCCAGTTCCCCAAAAATCACATCAACACCAACACATTCTGCAACTGAAACCACAATTATTCAACCACAACTGGAAAATCATTCATCAATTTCCAATTCGCCAGAAATCGCATCCACACCAACACATTCTGCAACTGAAAGCACAGTTATCCAACCACAACGGGAAAATCAGCTATCAGTTGATAATTCAGAAACATCATCCCACTCAGAAGTAAGTACATCCAGTACAACTAACTCAACACCTGAAACCACAGTCATTCAACCACAACTGGAAAATCATTCATCAATTTCCAATTCGCCAGAAATCGCATCCACACCAACACATTCTGCAACTGAAAGCACAGTTATCCAACCACAACGGGAAAATCAGCTATCAGTTGATAATTCAGAAACATCATCCCACTCAGAAGTAAGTACATCCAGTACAACTAACTCAACACCTGAAACCACAGTCATTCAACCACAACTGGAAAATCATTCATCAATTTCCAATTCGCCAGAAATCGCATCCACACCAACACATTCTGCAACTGAAAGCACAGTTATCCAACCACAACGGGAAAATCAGCTATCAGTTGATAATTCAGAAACATCATCCCACTCACAAGTAACTACATCCAGTACAACCAACTCAACACCTGAAACCACAGTTATTCAAGCACAACTGGAAAATCATTCATCAATTTCCAGTTCCCCAGAAATCACATCCACACCAACACATTCTGCAACTGAAAGCACAGTTATCCAAGCACAACTGGAAAACCATTCATTAATTTCTAGTTCCTCAGAAATCACATCCACACCAACACATTCTGCGACTGAAAGCACAGTTATCCAAGCACAACGAGAAAATCAGCCATCAGTTGATAATTCAGAAATATTATCAAACTCACAAGTAACTACATCCAGTACAACTAACTCAACATCTGAAACTACAGTTATTCAACCACAACTGGAAAGTCATTCATCAATTTCCAGTTCCCCAGAAATCACATCCACACCAACACATTCTGCAACTGAAACCACAGTTATTCAACCACAACGAGAAAATCAGCCATCAGTTGATAATTCAGAAATATTATCAAACTCACAAGTAACTACATCCAGTACAACCAACTCAACACCTGAAACCACAGTTATTCAACCACAACTGGAAAATCATTCATCAGTCTCCAGTTCCCCAGAAATCACATCCACACCAACACATTCTGCAACTGAAACCACAGTTATTCAACCACAACTGGAAAACCATTCATTAATTTCTAGTTCCTCAGAAATCACATCAACACCAACACATTCTGCGACTGAAAGCACGGTTATACAACCACAACGAGAAAATCAGCCATCAGTTGATAATTCAGAAATATTATCAAACTCACAAGTAACTACATCCAGTACAACCAACTCAACACCTGAAACCACAGTTATTCAACCACAACTGGAAAATCATTCATCAGTCTCCAGTTCCTCAGAAATCACATCAACACCAACACATTCTGCAACTGAAAGCACAGTTATCCAAGCACAACGAGAAAATCAGCCATCAGTTGATAATTCAGAAATATTATCAAACTCACAAGTAACTACATCCAGTACAACTAACTCAACACCTGAAACCACAATTATTCAACCACAACTGGAAAATCAGACATCAGTTTCCAGTTCCCCAGAAATCACATCAACACCAACGCATTCTGCGACTGAAACCACAGTTATCCAAGCACAAAGAGAAAATCAGCTATCAGTTGATAATTCAGTAGCATTATCGCAGGCAGAAGTAATTACATCCAGTACAACTAACTCCACACCTGAAACGGATAATATTAAATCTGTAAACAAGAACGATGCGACAAAGATTATTCAAGCGAAAAATACGATAATTCCTGAGTTACCGCAAGCTATCGAAAATATTTCAATCCTCTCACCACTATCTCAGCCATCTGGATTAATCACATCTAACTTGGTTGACAACAAATCACAAAATACAAATAATTTTATAGATATTGACCATAAATCACCATCCAAAGTTCAAAGAAAACAAAATGAAGAAGTACCAGATTCTTGGTCTAGCATCGCTGATTTAATAGATGGTATACCCGCTATTAGTCATACTAAAAAAATAGTGGTTCAACCTGAAAATGATAAAAAGCAGTGGCAAAAAGTTTCATCTAAAAACAAGCGATCGCCAAATCTTTCCCCAAATATAAAACATCATCACCAATCCCCACTAAACATTAATTTATCATCCAATAACAACTTAAAAAATGACTTAATACAGACATTCTCTAATACTGCTGAATCACCAATGATACAAATGGTTAAAAATGACTCTGAACAACCAGAATCTAATAATAATCTAACTAAGGACGAAACCGAAAATATAGAAATACTTGCCCAAGAAATATACAAAATACTCCAACAACGTTTAGCAATAGAACGAGAACGCCGAGGTAATAATTATTCTGGACGATTATCTTGGTAAATTCAACAGTCAATTATTAACAGTCAAAAATTATGAGTACCACCCTTCTAGTCAAAGCCAAATTAATTGCAACAGAACAAGCTGCACCCGATATAGAATTCATGTTCAATCCCACCCAGCTAGATTTTTCCCAACAAATCAACCTCACCAAAAGTAGTGGTGCGAGGACTGGACGAGGATTACCTAAAGTTAGCTTTGCCTATCCTGAACCTTGTATCCTGACTATTAACAACATTATCTTTGATACCTACGAAGCAGGTACAAGCGTCCTGACTCACCTGAAAAAATTTGAAAAAGCCGTCAACTTTGCAGAAGCTGGAACAGGTGTAGACAAACGTCCACCTATATATATATTTACCTGGGGTGATCAACAGTATCTCCGTTGTTTTGTCCAATCACTTAGCTACAGCCTGACACTATTTTTACCAGATGGCACGCCAGTGAGAGCCAAAGTGAACCTGACATTAGAAGAAGTAGACGAATCAATTACACAACCAGGGATGGGCGCACCCGCAAGCGTCAACCGAGGCGGAGACAACAGAAGCAAGCGCAAGTAATTCGACTTTTGGTTAATAGCCTAGTGCCATTGATCCTCTTAGGCTATGAAAAACCCATTGTGCTGATCCTATGCCCGCAGTCAGTTACATCCCCGAACCCCTATTGCAAATTGATAATGCTGATGTTTCTCAAGAATTAATTGAAGACATTTTGCAAATCTCTGTAGAAGAGAGTCTCCATCAACCAGGGATGTTTACCTTAGTTATCCGCAATGACTACTTTCCTGGAAAAACAACTGAAACTACCTGGAAACATCAAAGTTTATTTGCTATTGGCAAAAAAATCAAAATTGGCTTTGTTTCCAGCACTACAGAAAACGCAGAATTTCAGGACGTAGAACAGGGTTATGTATTGGAAGGGGAAATCACTGCTATAGAAACTGAATTTACACCTGAATCACAAGCTCCGATTGTGATTCGGGGTTATGATATTTCTCACAGATTACATCGGGGACGTTATAACCGTTCCTTTCAAAACGTCACTGATAGTGATGTTGTCACCCAAATTGCGGGTGAAACAAGTATCACAACCGGCACAATAACTACCACAACTCCTGTTCATGAATACATCTTTCAAGAAAACCAAACTAACATGGAATTCTTGCGAGAAAGAGCCGCCCGCTTAGGTTTTGAATTATATGTGCAGGATGGGAAACTCAACTTTCGTCAACCCACACAAAACCAGACTTTAGACCTGAAATGGCTCAAAGACATCCATAGTTTTCGTGTTCGTATCACCAGTGCGGAACAGGTGAGTTCTGTAGAAGTGCGGGGCTGGGACTACGCTACAAAGAAACCAATTGTATCAACAGCCACAACAGAACAAGTAATTACCAGTACAGACAATGGTAAAGGTAGCCTCAGTAGCACGAAATTTACTATTCAGCCCAAGATGATAGTTGTAGATCAACCTGTGTTTAGTGCTGCTGAATCACAAAAAATTGCTCAGGCTTTGTGTAACGAACTGGGAGGAGAATTTGTCTATGCAGACGCTAAAGGTGAAGGTAATCCTTTAATTAGAACAGGAAAAGTCATCAAGCTGACAGATATGGGAAATTACAGTGGCAGTTATTATGTTACAGAAACTCGTCACCTCTTCCAAAAACGCAAATATACAACAGAATTTAGTGTGCGGGGATTACGTCCAGGAGACTTATTCGCTACATTAACTCCGCAGCAACACTTACAACCAGGACAAACTCTGTTAGTAGGAATTGTCAGTAATAATAAAGATCCTAAAGGTTGGGGTAGAGTCAGAGTGAAATTCCCCACCTTGACTGAAGAACATGAAAGTAATTGGGCGAGAGTAGTAAGTGTAGGTGCAGGGCCAGGTAGGGGTTTTGATTGTTTACCAGAAGTTAATGATGAGGTTTTAGTAGCCTTTGAACATGGTGATATTCATCGACCCTATGTAATTGGTGGGGTGTGGAATGGTACAGATGCGCCACCTGAAACAGTAGATGACACTGTTGTTAGTGGAAAAGTCCGCCTCCGCACCTTTAAAACTCGTGTGGGACATAAATTACAGTTTGTAGAAGAAGATAAAGGCACGAAAAAAGGCGTTTATTTACAGACAATAGGTGGTCATAATTTTCGTTTAAATGACAGTGATAAATTTGTAGAATTAGAGACTACTGGCGGACATAAATATCGTGCTGATGATAGTAATAAAACAATTAGTTTAACTTCTACTGGTGATATTACAGTTAAATCGGGAACTACTGGAACAGCTAATAAAATCAGTGTAAATGGTCAAGAAATAGCCCTGACTGCCACACAAAAAATTAGCCTCACAGTAGGAGCAACTAGTATAGAATTAACTCCCAGTGGCATTACGATGAGAACCACTGGAACAGTGAGTATACAAGCTGGTAGCTCTATTAGCGTGCAATCTGGTACTTCTTTAAGCATAACTTCTGGTGCGTCAATTAGTGCTTCTTCTATGGCTTCAATTAGTGCCAGTGCGACGGGTTCCGTGAGTATTAATGGAGCTGCTACCGTCGGTATTATGGGCGGTATAGTTAGACTGAATTGTTAATAGTAAATAGTCATTAGTCATTAGTCATTAGTTATTAGTTATTAGTCATTAGTCATTAATTACGTTGTCGTCCTTGTCCTCCTTGTCTCCCAGTCCCCAGTCCCTAATCCCCAATCCCCAATCCCCAACCCCCTATGTTTCCAGCCGCACGACTTACTGATTTAACTGTTACCGGTGATCCGATTACTGCACCTGGTGTTCCTAATGTTTTGATTATGGGTTTACCCGCTGCTTGTGTTGGTGATTTGGTGGTGGGGCCAGTAATTACAGGTAATATTGTGATGGGTTCTTTTACTGTATTAATTGGTGGACGACCAGCCGCTAGAATCACTTCTCAGGTAGCTGGTGTGAATACTGTGACGGGTATACCTTTAACTACTGTTGTAGGGGTAGGTGCGCCGACTGTATTGATTGGTGGTTAAATTTAATAGGATTTACGCAAGTGTTACAATTGACGGTGCGTGACGCTATAAGTTTTATGACTACGTTGAAATTCTGTCACAGCGTCACACACCATACATAAAAATATGCCAACCTCCGAATTTTAGATTTTGGATTTTGGATTTTGGATTATTTGGGGTACAAGCCCCACCCCTAGTGGGTGGAAAAATCTAAAATACTCGCTGCGCTGCGTCCGCTACGCTAACGTCAATCCAAAAGACGCTCGTATGTCGCTAACGCTGCGCTATCGTAAATCTAAAATTGATTGACTGCGTAAGTTCAAGTAATCATCAAATATAAGTCTTATATAAAACCTGATATTTACTTATGAGTAGAACTGAGCGCATTGCTAAGATTATTGCAAAACGCCAACCGTTGGCGAAAAAAATTACAGATGTAGAAGAAAATTTAAATTCTATTTCCTATGCACTCCACTACTTAGAAAACTATCGCAATCAGTTATTAGCAACGGTCGAAGATATCAGTATTTCAGGAAGATTACAAGCCATTGATTTTGCCAAAATCCAATTGAATCTTGCAGATGAGTTAGAAGCTTTAAGTAAGCTCAAAGCTCGCTTTTCGCGCAACACTCTTAACATTGGTGTGATTGGACGAGCTAGACAGGGAAAAAGCCGTCTATTACAAAGTTTAACGAAATTAACAGCAGCAGAAATTCCTGATGGTAGTGGTGAACACTGTACAGGAGTTCGCAGTACAATTTACCATAACCCTGCTTTTGAGACCTATGGAGAAGTGACTTTCCATACAGAAAGGTCTTTCTTGGATGAAGTAATCACTCCCTATTATGAACAGTTGAAATTGGGTGCTAAACCAATTACATTAGGAGAATTTGCGACTCAACCATTACCCTCTTTACCTAGTAATTTTGCTGGTGCTGAAGGTGGTGCAAAGTATGAACATCTGCGGGGATATCATAAAAATATTGATAAATATCGGCATCTGTTTCGCGAGATTTCACCACGGCGGATTTCTAGAGATGAAATTAGAGCTTATGTAGCGCAAGATAATCTTGAAGGCGAACGTATTTATTTTAATTACGTAGCAGTTAAAGATGTAAAAATTGTCTGCAAATTCCCTAATGATGATGTGGGGCAAATTGCCCTAGTTGATTTACCAGGGTTGGGCGATACAGGTATTGGTGATGAAGAAAGAATGGTCAAAACTATTGGCCAAGAAGTTGATGCAGTTCTCTTTGTCAGAATGCCAAAACCTTCTGGTGATTTTTGGGGAGATGTGGATGTCAAACTTTATGATACAGCTCGTTCAGCTTTAACTGATTTGCCGATTGAGCAGTGGTCTTTTATGGTTCTCAACCGCACAGATAGAGGTTCTAACTATGGAGATAATGCTTCTAACTGTGAACGATTAACACAAAGTATTGCTGATAAACATATCAAACTTGTAGAGTGTATAACGGCAAATTGTGCTGACCCTGATGAGGCCAATAATAAAGTTTTGGATCGTGTGGTTGATTATTTAGCCACTGAAATTACCTCCCTAGATAAAAAATATGCCTCTTCTTGTCAAGAACGACTTGAGCAACTCCAAAGTGCTATTGATGCTGAATTAAATAAAGCCAAAAATGCGTTAGGACAGCCGATACAGTCAGCCGAAACCAGTAGGTTTGAAGTTCTGTTTAAACAACTTTGGGAACAATTAACGACTGGTTTAGAGATTTTACTTAAAGAATTAAGTAAACAGATAGATAAGCATGATCGTGACTTTAAGGAGGCAGTTGAGGCTGCCATTAAAGCTTGTTATGAAAATACTAAATTACCGTCTTCAATAGAGGCAATTGAAGTCAGACGTAATGTCAGTAATTCTTATGAAACAGCTTATAATGAGTATTTGAATGAAATTCGCGCCCATATTTCTAAGCATTTTTTAGCTTTAGATGAGGGGTTAAAAAATTCTTTGAATCGTGTTAAATCTCAGGTGGCGCAAGTATTGATAGAAAAAGGTAATTTAGGAGGACTAACGGAGGTAAGAGGGGCTGATTTTATTCAGGCGATCGCCAAAATATTACCTGATGACCTCATAGGCGATGGACAACCTTGCAGAATCAAATTCGGTTTCCAAATTCTCGCTGAATTCGAGTTATCTTACCGAGGCATGATTCAACACCGCATTCGTAAATGTCTGAATGATTTATCTCCTGATACGAAAACTCTCAAACTCCCAGCAAACCCCAATGCTCAACAAGTAATGAGTAATTTAAAAGCACTACACGGGGAAGCTGTTTATCAATGTGAGACAGCCTTGGATGAATTACTGTGTGAGCCTTCCCAAGCGGGTTTTGCCATAGTGGAAGAGTTTCTTGATCGTGTGCTGCGTGCAGAAGAAGTTGAAATAGAGTGGCGGATATTTTTGCGAGAAGAACGTGCTGCAATCTGGCCTGATGAATTTGAGTTACTGGGTGAACGTACTAGACTAAGAAGAGAGTGGCTAGAAGCAATAGAAAAAGTCGCGATCGCCAATCAATTAGACTCTATGAAATTTCTCAATTAATTCACTCAGGAAAATACAATGCCATCAGAATTGAAAATTACTATGCTAGGACATAGAGGTGTAGGTAAAACTAGTATTTTAACAGCTATGTATGAGCAGTTTGATACTACTATTGGTGAAGTCGGTCTTCAACTCACACCAGACTTAGAAAGCTCGGCTCTATTATCAAAACGTTTAGGTGAATTAAAAGCTCTATTAAATGATTTTGAAGCAACAGGGGGATTAGAAGGAACTGAAGGGCATAAATCTTTTACATTTGGTCTGGGTAAATTGGGAGGTAAACCAAGTATACAATTGATTTTTCAAGATTTTCCTGGTGGTTATCTGCGAGATAATTTAGAATTTGTCGATAACGTCGTCAAAGAATGTGCCGCCGTTTTAATTGCTATTGATACACCATCTCTCATGGAAGCCAATGGCCGATGGCATGATTTAATCAATAACCCTAAGCAAATTACTGATTTTTTCAAAAGTGCGTACGCCGATTTAGAAGAACCAAAACTTGTGCTGTTAGTACCGGTTCGCTGTGAAAAATATATCCAAAAAGAAGAAGATGCAAAAAAGCTCCTAGAACGCATTAAAGAAAAATATAGTGGTTTATTGCGTTTGTTTGGCAGTGAAAATTTGCTCACAAAGGTAGCTTGTGTGGTGACACCTGTGCAAACTGTAGGAACTGTATTCTTTTCTCAGATTAAAGAAATTGATGGTAAACCCCATTTTTATTTCCGTAAAATTGATCATCATGCCGAATACAGTCCCCAAGATAGTGATCAGCCACTACGATATCTCTTACGCTTCGTACTCAAGCTTCATGTAGATACCAAGCGTGGCTGGTTTAATCGCATTCGGCGTTGGCTAGGTTGGGATGAATACTTAAAAGAAGCAGCTCGTAAATCTGCTGAAAAATGTAAGCACACTGGTGGATTTGAAATTTTGCAAGGTCTCGACTTACTGGATATTAAAAAATAGGAGTTGGACATGGAAATTTATGTTTACAGTGCTGGTGTTTCTCAACAGGATGATTATTGTTGGCGAAGAATTACAGAAAACAATCAAGAAGAAATCAGTGAACCAGCATTAGTCAGCAAATTTAAAGAACTCCTAGAAACTGAATCTCCCTCTCTACTTTTAGCGCGTGATTATAACCAGTTAATTTTACTAGTCACGGGTATAAAAGCCAGTCAAAGGAAAGATTATCGTGGTCGGACTATCCGTAATTCTGTGGCTTGGATTTTTCCCTACTCTGAAGAAAATGAGCAGAAGTTACAAGAATTAGCGGCTCTTTCATTAAGAGGAGAATTAGACAATAAAATTGACGATGCTATCACACAAGATGATGAATATGGGTTTAAAGTTTCTTTTCAGGAAATAGTCGATATAATTAGTAGTCTAAATAAAAGAGACAGAATTAACACGGCAGAATCTAATTATATGTTAGCTTACAATTCCCCGGTTAACAGAGATAAACTAGCAACTCTTTTGGAAACAAAAAGTTTGCCTCATCAAGAAAAAAATGTAGACGTACTCATAGTAGTGACTGGCATCAAAGCAGAGGATACCTTAATCAAAAATTTAGTCTGGCGAGGACTATCGAATTTGATCAAATATCAAAGCTTTACTGAATACAATCCACAAGTTACTAATATAGTTAAAAAAAATTCAGGTGGTTCAAGAACGCAAGCAAATAACAGTCAAATGTTAATTTTAATCTTTGCAGGTTTAGGCTTGATGGCAATATTCTTGTGGTTTTTTTTTAGGTTTTTTTCGCCAATTCAAGGTTTAAAAGTAGAATATCCACCTGCGGGTGCTATAGCTGCTATGAGTTTGGGCGGACAACATATTGTTAGTAATACGAATGGGAATTTACTTGTACAAAGTCTGACAGATACAAACACTAGTAGTTCTCCTAGAGCAGTAAAACCAACTATTGAAATATCATCTCTTGCTGTCAACTCTGATGGTACAGTTATTATTGGTGGGGCTAATGATGGGCAAATATGGCTATGGCAATATGATAATGCTCAGAAGCAATTTCAAGGTAAACCTTTTCTCAAAAAACATATTGGCAAAGTTTTATCCGTAGCTATTAGTCAAGATGGCAATACTATTGCTAGTAGCGGTGCTGATGGAACGGTGTTTATGTGGAATAGAAAAGGAGAAATTATAGATGAGAAAAAATTAAAATAAATCAAGTTTGGTGTTGTAGCGATCGCACCCCAATTATACAGAGGCGATCGCATAATTATCACTTAGTCCGGCGCACAAAGGGTAATAAGTCTTGTAAAATCACCTCATGATAGTGTTCTTGCGGATAGTGACCGACGTTATTGAGTTTAATCACTTCCGCATCTGGTACAGATTTAGCAAAACTTTCGGCTATCTCTATCGGCAACCAAGGGTCAATCATCCCCCATTGAATTAAAATTGGTTGTTGCCATTGTTGAAAACCCGTGGCAATCTCGCTCATGGCGGTTGGTAGTTGCAGATTACGAATTGTGGTTAATAGCGCGCGTCCCACGGCGGAAGTTTTTAAATAAGGTTTGCGGTAGACATCTAAATCTGCATCTCCAATGCGATAGCGACTCCCGCCTTCTAAGGTGCGGTCAACTAACAAAGGGTCTTGAGTCATCATATCACCCACAAAAGGCCAGCCCATTTGTTGCAGTTTCCAAGGCAATTTTGCATCCTGAGAAATAGGTGTATTTAAAATAGCAATGTTGGCAATTTTTTCAGGATTTCTTAAAGCATATTGCAGACCGACAGAACTTAAAAAACCTTGCACAACTAGCGAAAAACGTTCTATTTCTAATGCGTTAATGAAACCTGATAAAGCTTTAATATAAGCATCAGGAGTGTAGGGAAACTCTTGTTTTTCCGGCTTGGCAGAAAATCCAGAACCAATCCAATCTGGTGCGATCGCTCTTGTACCTTGTCCGGCTAATCCTGGTAAAATATTACGCCAACTGTAACTTTGTGATGGGATTCCATGTAATAAGACTACAGGCAATAAATCAGTTTGACCAATTGGCGCAGATTCTCGATAAAACCACTCTAAAGAATCTACTGTTATTTTATTTTCTGTTATCGACACGCTATTTTCCTATTTGTTTTATATGGCAAATCTTACCATTTTGCCGGATGTGTCAAATCAGAGAGTAGGAGAGTCAATATGCGGGGCTTGCAGATTTGAGATTTATTCCGCCCACTTCCGGAACATGAACCGAAAAACCTCAATCCCAAATTCGGAGGTTCAACAACAGAGGGCTGAAACCCTTACCCAATAACGATTATGATAACTTTCTACAAAAATCTTCCAAAATTTTTAACTAGCGCAAGTAAACTAGCGATTTGTATGTTATGCTTGACTTATAGGGAATCAAAAACGCAACCAAAGTATAAGGCAAACTCAAGCCTTAGATTTCCGTTGCCGGAAAAAACGTAAGTCCGCTTCAGGCTTTGTCTCAATTCAAGTGGAAATAAACAGCCGATGCAGCAGGACAGTTGATATTACGAAAATTGAGGAATCAGAAGTTATGAGTGGTGAGCCGTTATTTCTCTCACTTCTGACTACTGTTTCTAGAGTTTTTCAGTAGTGCTGTTAGCAGTAACGGGGCGTTCAGCCCATGCAATTAATCTTACTTTTTACTCAGCACTCATTTGGTCAATACTCAAAATATTATACGAGCGATCGCACTTCAGACGGCACACACTACTGCACCTATTCATTTAGAGATGATGTAGTGCGCTAGCGTTGCATAGCCAAAAGCAGCAGCTTTTCCTCAGACATTACCTGACTCAACACTTGTACTAACACTGGAATATGTATTCAATTTACGACTTTTTAGTTGTAGAACGCGCACCTCCAAAGACGTTCTACAACAGCTCAAGTCTGAACGCTTCAGATGACAGACTCACGACAATCACACAATCAATTGGAGACTAAACCATCATGTCCGACGCAAACATTAGACAGATAGCTTTTTACGGTAAAGGCGGTATCGGTAAATCCACCACCTCCCAAAACACCCTCGCCGCTATGGCAGAGGTGGGACAACGTATTTTAATTGTCGGATGTGATCCCAAAGCTGACTCTACCCGTCTGATTCTGCACACTAAAGCCCAAACCACCGTACTGCACTTGGCTGCTGAACGTGGTGCAGTAGAAGACCTCGAACTCGATGAAGTGGTACTAAAAGGCTTCCGCGATATCAAATGTGTAGAATCTGGTGGCCCTGAACCCGGTGTAGGTTGCGCTGGTCGTGGTATTATCACCGCTATTAACTTCCTCGAAGAAAACGGTGCATATCAAGACGTAGATTTCGTATCCTACGACGTATTGGGTGACGTTGTATGTGGCGGTTTCGCCATGCCAATTCGGGAAGGGAAAGCACAAGAAATCTACATCGTTACTTCCGGTGAAATGATGGCGATGTACGCTGCAAATAACATCGCTCGCGGTATTTTAAAATACGCTCACTCCGGCGGTGTCCGCTTGGGTGGTCTAATTTGTAACAGCCGTAAAACTGACCGAGAAGACGAACTGATTACCACACTCGCAAACCGGTTAAGTACCCAGATGATTCACTTCGTCCCCCGCGACAACATCGTACAGCACGCTGAATTGCGTCGGATGACTGTGAACGAATACGCACCTGATAGCAATCAAGCTAACGAATACCGCACATTAGCCGACAAGATTATCAACAATCAAAATATGGCTGTTCCTACACCCATCGAAATGGATGAGTTAGAAGCATTGTTGATTGAGTTCGGTATCCTTGAAAGTGACGAAGACAAGGAAAAACTAGTCGGTATGAGCAAGGCTGAAGAAGAAG
The DNA here is from genome assembly GCF_050235535.1 of Aliinostoc sp. HNIBRCY26. Classification (GTDB taxonomy): domain Bacteria; phylum Cyanobacteriota; class Cyanobacteriia; order Cyanobacteriales; family Nostocaceae; genus Trichormus. The sequence continues at coordinate 2,731,052 of NZ_CP189852.1, read as the reverse complement.
CTCTCAAGAAGCAAGAAGAACTCAAAGCTCAAGCACTGGAAGCTGTGCAGAAAGGTAACGTTGAAATTGTTGCCGGTGATAAAAGATAGAGTTTGTGTTTAGTATTAGCTGCTAAATACAGTTAATTATAGGGTGGATTCTTCTTATCCACCCTCCATGAAAAAATTTATCGAAATGTGGAGGCACGCCTATAGATAATCTCAATTTTTTTTGGTTTTACCCTAATCTTCTTTACCCTATTTTTCCTCATCATTTTTTAATGCTGATTTAGTAAATTTCATTGTTTTTTCTCCTTCTCTGCTACGTTGGTTTTTATGTATTAGGGAATTGGGAATTCCTGCTCCCAATTCCCTATTTTTGTATGAAAAAATCAAGATATAGGAATCCGCTTTGATTCTTGAAATCATTTGCGTAGTAAGGGAACAGGGAACAGAGAGAAGTCTGAGCGGAGGTTTCCTCCGATGGGCGAAGCCCCACCTTCGGTGATCAGAACTTCGGAGGAACAGGTTAAAAGGGATAAAAGTGTACCTAGCTTCGCAGAAATCAAATATGATTCCTATATCTATCCCTATTTGGTATTGTCGGGTATTTTGAATTGGTATCATTCTGTATCCATACTCTGGGGTTTTTGCCGTTTATCTTACTCAAACGACAATGGTCGATCATCGCGTATAGTGTTTCGTCAAGCAGGGCGATCGCTGTTTTACGACCGCAGAGGAACATTAAATTCTGACTCATTGAAAGATTCCCCCTAGTCATTTAAACTTAAATATGAGCAATACTCATTTATAAATATATGACTATCACTCATATTCAGTCAAGAAAATATGAGTGATAGTCACATCTTACGACATAGGTAGGTAATCTTATGACTGAAAGTCCATCAGCCGCAGGTGGAATGCGCCGCCAACCCCGACAAGCGCGTAGCCAGGAGCGAGTCAATCGAATTTTGGATGTAGCAGAAGAACTGTTTATTACTCAAGGCTATGCAGCCACCACAACCAATGCGATCGCCTCTGGTGCTAAAGTCCCGATTGGGTCACTTTATCAGTTTTTCCCTGACAAATCTGCAATCATGCAGGCGATCGCTTTGCGTCATGAGGAAAATATACATCAAAAGTTGGCAGTGCTAGATAATCTTGAATTAGCCAATTTGCCCTTAGAAATTCTGGTAGAAAAATTAATTGATATCAGCGCGCAGCATTTCTCGGAGAATCCTGGTTATTTTGCCATTTTTATGGAACTCCAGGGTACAATGCCCGAATTACAAGCCGTCGGAGAGTTGATGGATACTCAACTGATGCAAGATTTAGCCAGTCTACTAGCTAAACGCAAAGCAGGGTTAGAAAAAATAGACTATGAAGCGATCGCCTTTATTTTAGTCAAAGCGATCGGCACATTATTATGGCTATCCCTCAGTCAAGAAAAAACGTTTCAACCGCGATTAGTAGCAGAAACCAAACGCTTGGCGTTAAGTTATCTGCAAAGCTATTTCCCATCTGATGGGAGCAACGCGACTTTGTGAAATCATCACTATAGGAATCCGCTTTGATTCCTGAAATCATTTGCGTAGTAAGGGAACAGGGAACAGGGAACAGGGAACAGGTTAGAAGGGATAAAAGTGTATCTAGCTTCGCAAAAATCAAATATGATTCCTCTATCGCTCCAACTTCTTCCTTGCATCCAACACCCTTGGCGTATTGACTTCAATCCAGTCTGCTAAGGCGGCGACGCGATCGGCAACTTCTTCTCCCATCGGAGTCAGGCTGTACTCAACAAAAGGCGGAACCACATGGTGAGATACACGCAACACAAAACCGTCTTCCGTCAGGGATTGTAGACTTTGAGCCAGCATTTTTTCACTGACTCCGCCCATTTTTCGTCTCAACTCGCTAAATCTGTGAGTCCCTTGGCGCAGCGCAATCAGAATCAGTACGCCCCATTTGCTGCAAACGTGTTTCAGAATGTCTCGTGAGGGACATGGCTCGGCGAAAATATCCCCCATTTCAAAGCGTTGTGTCAGAGTTTTGGAATCATCATGGCGATCGCTCATATACTTACTTTTTTGTTGGTACTTACCAAAAGTTAGTAATGCAATTATATTAGGTTTATCGACATCCAAAAATTAACCAACTAAAAAATATGATTGTCATCACTGCTGCATCGGGTCAGTTAGGCAGATTAGTATTGCAAGAACTATTAAAATCCGTTCCTGCCAATAAATTAGTCGCTGCTGTTCGCAATCCAGAAAAAGTATCAGATTTTGCTAGTTTAGGCGTGCAGGTGCGGCAGATTGACTACACCCAACCCCACACATTAGATATCGCCTTCGCTGGTGCAGAAAAAGTATTGCTCATCTCCTCCAGTGAAATTGGCGATCGCGTAACTCAGCACACAAACGTCATCAACGCCTGTAAACAAGCTGGAGTCAAATTACTGGCTTATACCAGTCTCTTACACGCAGATAGCAGTCCCCTACCTCTAGCAGCAGAACATCACAAAACTGAAACAGTCCTGAAAGAATCTGGTGTACCTTATGTGATATTACGTAATAGTTGGTATACCGAAAATTACACAGCAGGTATCCCCATAGCCTTGGAATATGGTGTAGTCATGGGCTGTGCTGGAGAAGCTAAAATAGCCTCCGCAGCCCGCGCCGATTATGCCGCAGCCGCAGCCACCGTTTTATTAGCCAATGACCAAGCAGGTAAAGTCTATGAATTGGCTGGTAATGTAGCTTATACATTGAGCGAATTTGCTGCCGAAATTAGCCAGCAGTCTGGTAAGCAAGTGATTTATCAGAATATGTCTGAAGAGGAGTATATTCATGTATTAAAAAATGCAGGCTTACCTGAACCTCTAGCTGTGATGTTAGCAGAATCTGAGACAGGGGCAGCAAAAGGAGGATTGTTTGATGACAGCCAAACCCTAAGCCAACTGATAGGCCGCCCTACCACACCTTTGAGTGAGTCGATTCAAGCACTGACAAAGATGATTTAGTGCTAACCAAAATTGCACTCATCAGGGAATCTCAATTTTTTCCTTGTGTTCATACTCCAGTACGCAAAGCCTAGCAACCAAGTCTATCTAGTCTGCGTCATCTAAATTACGCTCATCTGTATATATTCTATGACGCAGAAAGCTATTATTTTGACAATAGTGAGCAGCTTGATGCTGACCATTCCCTGTACATATCAATATACTTTCGCTGCCAATCCTAGTAAATTAGCTCAAATTCAAGCTTCGTTAACAGCAACTGAGATACCTAAATCTGTTATCTTACAGGTGCGTCAAGATATGGCGAAACGGTTAAATGTGAAACTGGCTAATGTCCAGGTGGCGCAAGTAGAATCAAAAGTATTTGATAGTTGTTTGAATCTGCCAGCCAAGAATGAGAAATGTAACAAAATCGGTTACAAGGGTTGGGCGATTAGGGTTAGCGCAGGTAAGCAGAGTTGGTTATATCACGCAGTTTCACCCAAAATCCCAGGTAATAACTTTCGCATCAATTGGTTGCAAAGTTTACCTCAGTCTGTAAGACAACAAGTAATTAGCAATGTCAACCGACTCAACCAACAAAATATCGGGAAAATCCAAATTTTATCAGTTGAATCACGGCTATGGAAAAACGATTGTTTGGAACTTCCCAAAACCGAAAAACGCTGTAATTTGGTCAAAACCCCAGGATGGTTAATCAAGCTCACCAAAGATAAATCGGAGGAATCGAAACCCACACAATGGATATATCGCAGCGATTTAGATGGAAAGATAGTGGAACTGGATTTAGTTGCAAGCGTAGGGAATCTACCCCAAAAAATCAATGCAGATATTTTATCCGATGCCGCAAAACGTTCCCAAACACAGCTTTCTGCTTGGAAAGTCGATGAAATTAAAAACGTCCAATGGTCGCTTACTGGCGGAGATGGGCCTTCAAGACCAATAACGGGGGCTGTTCCCGTTGAGAATTACACGTTTGGTTGGAAAGTCTTGATTTCCTCTCCTAAACAAAGATGGGTATATTATGCAACCAAAAACGAATTTGAATTTGATGCACCTAAAAGCGTTCCCTCATATCTCGTTGAGGAAGCAATCAAAACCGCATCCATACAAACAGGAAAACCTAAGAGTAACTTTCGGTTACATTGGGCCGACTTGGTAACTTGGGATGATACTTGCTTGGGTGTAACCATTAATCAACCAACTTGTGAAAAAACCCCCGTTCTGGGTTGGAGAATTAGTTTGATGGAAAGTTATTCAACTTTGTATACTTTCCATAGTCGTTTTAATAGCGATGTGCGATTTGTGGGTAGTAGTCCTTGGCTTCCCCCTCCATCTGCTAATCCTGCTAGACAAAGTTTGTCAAAAAAACGAAGGGGATAACTAGTACAACAAGGCAAAAGGAAAAAGAAATAATAACTATACCACAAGCCTTTTAGCGATTCCAGATAGTCTGTTTATGGTGTAGTAGCCCCTAATTCATCAGTGTTTAACAAGGGTTCTGCAAATCTTTTCAACAAACTAGTTAGGGGTACAGCCAGCAGAATCCCTAATACTCCACCTAATTTTGCACCACACAGCAGAGAAATAAAAATAACAGCAGGATTTACGCCAGTCATTTGACCCATTAGACGAGGTGCAACAATAGTTTCGTTAATCTGTCCTACCAACACCACTATTACTAATAACTTCACTGCTAACCAAATATTTTGGATAGCAAGTATGGGAAGAATTAGAGATATTGTCACAGTTCCACCAAAAGGGATAAAACTCGCTATCCCAATCACAAAACCAAATAATAGCCCGAAGGGAATTTGAAATACCAAAAATAAAACTATAAGTGCAGTACCTTCAATCATTGCTAAAGTTGCTTGTCCCGCAAAGTAGTTTTGAAAACTCTGCTGAATCAGAGATGGTAATTGAACATTCCAAGGTTGAGGGAATAGTTTAAACAACGCATTCCACAAACTAGAACCGTTAAAAATTAGGAGGATGGTGAGAACGATTGTAATCAGTAAATTCAGCGTACTATCAAAGATACCAAAGAGAAAATCTACAATTTGACTAGGTAAAGATTCTAGACTTTGGGTAAATTTATTGATAACTTCTGTAGTGAGGTTGGAAGCATCAAAAGATAAGTGTGCTAGGGGTATATTGATATGTATTTCTTGGAGTTGCTTTTGTCCTTGATCAATTAATGCTGGTAGGCGATCGCCAAATTCAATTAATTGTTGATATACAACCGGTGCAACACCAAAACCCAGAACTAAAAAAGCTGTCACGGCAAGTATGAGAACCAGAGATACAGACAAAATCCTGCTCACACCCCGTTTTTCAAGATAACTAATAGGAAAATTCAAGAGAAAAACTAGTAAACTAGCAACTAATACAATGTTGGGTATTGGCTGTAATTGCTGTGAGATTATTTGTAATAACCAAAAATTGAGAAACAGCACCGGAATTACCAAACACCAAACTGTCCAACGCGGAAGATTCAAATTTGCTAACATCTGATTTATTTACCTTTGAAATTATTCTTATAAATGATTAGCTAAATTCAACAAATTTATCGCAACAAATCATCTGATTTATTGAAGTATTTTTCCAACGGAGAATAGGCAAAAAACAGCAACACCCAAAAATAGTCCCATAACTCTTGGTTAAGATATACAACCCCAATGGAAATCAATGCACATATCGGTTCAATTAAAGCTTTGATTTTGATGGAGCGAATTGTCAGATCATCTAAATCGCTATCTACTAATTTGCCATCGCCTGTCGCATAAGACCAACTTAGCCAAGAAACAAACCCAATTACAGCGATATTTAAACTAAACCAAACTTTGACCAGAAAATTATCTGGAAATGTGATGACTAAATCATTAGATAAAGGCACTAAAAACAAAACCATTAAATACCCTACAGAAATCCATAAATGGTTTTCATCGGTTCTTTTTAAATACTTTAATTGCCGAGAATGAGAAATCCAATAAGTTGCAACTAAAACAAAGGTGATAGCGTAAGTTACTAACGGTTTTAACTGACTAAATAAAAAACCATTAATATCACTGTCTGTCATCCCTTTAGCATCTTCTGGTAAGTCAAAGGCAATCACCATTAACGCCATTGCAAAAGCAAAAATAGAATCACTCAAACGTGCTAAAGATAAAATACTTTCGGAACTATTTTGATTGCTTTGAATAATCTGATTCTGCTCTATTAATCCCTTCATAATTTCATCACCTTTACAATATGGGAGAAAAATAGATACCCAACTGATTGAAGAAGTCGGATATCTGACCGCAACCAACTTCTCATAATTTGAAGTAAATTCTATGCAGCTGCTTTCAAGAGAAATTGAATACCGTGTCTGGCGCGGAGGGTAATAGATATCTGAAGTTCAATGTTTTGATCGCTAACGAGATCCAGTTGGAATTTTTGGGCGATCGTTGCTAGTAATAAAACAGCTTCCATCAGGGCGAAACTCTTACCAATACAAACACGCGGCCCATCACCGAAGGGGAAATACACACCACGAGGTAATTGTTTTTCTAGATCATTAGCCCAGCGTTCTGGCTGAAACAATTCTGGTTCAGAAAAATAACGCCCATCACGGTGCATAGCCCATTGACTAACAATTAAGTTTGTTCCTTTGGGAATGAAATAACCACCAATTTCACAATCTTGAGTTGCTTCCCGTGAAATTTCGGTAACAGGAGGATACAGGCGCATAGATTCTTTAATCACCCAATTGGTGTAAGTTAACTGGGGTAAATCAGCTAGGGTGGGTGTGCGTCCGTTCAACACTGTTTTGAGTTCTGCACTGAGTTTTTCGCGGACATCGGGATTTTGCGCCAATTGCAGGAATGTCCAAGAAAGGGTGTTAGCAGTGGTTTCATGTCCTGCCAAAATTAATGTTACGGCTTCGTCTCGCAATTGTTTATCCGTCATGCGGCTACCATCATCCGCATCTTCGACTTGCATCAGCATTCCTAATAAATCTTTGCCTGTTTTACCACTGGCGCGACGCTGTTTAATGATGCCATAAATGGTTTCATCGAATAAGGCGATCGCTTTTTGGTAACGTCTCTGCATCTCTTCTTCACTCATCTCTTGGGTGTTTTGTTTTAACTCCCCAATTTCCAACAGTGCAGACATGACTTCTTTGGCTGCTTGATATTCAAACCAGTTCATGGTTTCAACTAGCGCATTGTCAATATTAACTGCGGCTGTATCCTCTACATTCTGATCAAACAGGGTTTTCATCACGATGTTGAGGCTGAGGCGCATCATGGCTGCTTGTATATCCTTCACCTCACCACCTTGCCAAGTTTTTAACATTTGCTCGGTATAATCCACCATTACCGCCGCATAGCTGTTAATCTGCTGTTGGTGAAAGACTGGTTGGGCTAGTCGTCGTTGTCGTAACCAAAAATCGCCCTCACTGGTGATCAAGCCATTACCTAGTACACCACTGATTACTTGCATATCTTTTGCTTTCACAAACAAGAGTCTGTCTTTTAACACTTCAGTAATGTAGTTGGGATTGGTCAACACACAAAACCATTGATCATCAAATTTCAGAGGAACGATACCTGCATATTCTTGGGTGCAGCGTTGCATAAATCCCAGATGATCGCAGCTGTATTCTTCTAAAGCGGTTACAGGATTGGGATGGGGTAGGGTCTGTAAATTCTTGCTCATTGTCAGAGACTCCATTTAAGTTGCGGGTTTATGTGAGCGAAGCTCATATTTAGATAATATGAGCATCATTCATATTTGTCAACTAGAATGTGAGTAATCCTCAAATATTTACTTCTGCTCTGGAGATTACTATGACTCAAAGCCCCTCAAACCCAGTCGGAATGCGCCGCCAACCCCGACAAGCCCGCAGTCAGGAGCGAGTCAACCGGATTATAGACGTGGCAGAATCACTGTTTATTACCCAGGGATATGATGCGACCACAACCAATGCGATCGCCTCTCACGCTCAGATACCCATCGGGTCACTATATCAGTTTTTCCCCGATAAAACCGCCATTGTGCAAGCTTTAGCCCTGCGTTATAGCAAACTTTTACATCAACGCTTGGCAATACTCCATCATCCTGAATGGGCGAAACTACCCTTATCTATTCTGGTTGACCATTTGATTGATATGAGTGAAAAATTTTTCTGTGAGAATCCTGGTTACTATGAGATTTTCATGGAAGTTCAAGGTGTAATCCCAGAAGTACAAGCCATTGAAGAGGCGGCTGATGCGAAACTCATGGGAGATTTGGCTAGTTTACTTGCCCAACGGGAAGCAGGGTTAGATCAGACTGATTATGAAGCGATCGCCTTTGTCTTGGTAAAAGCGATCGGTAATTTAATGTGGCTTTCCCTCAGCCAAGAACCACCTTTTCGACAAAGGCTAATAAAAGAAATGAAGCAGTTCACCTTAAGTTACTTGCAAAGCAATTTGCAGTAGATATGATTTAGAACCCCAACTTTTCGCAAAAGTTGGAGTTCTCACAATTTGGGAAAAATTCAGTATCACCAAACTACTAACAAAAAATTGAATTACTCTTCATCATGAGCATACGCCAACTCCCGATTTTCCTGTAGCAAAGCCTTACGTAAAAGAGGAGGTGCATCACCATTAAGACTATTTACCAACATATGTAAAATATCAGGAACTGTATCATATTCTTGCGCTCTGACGATAGTCATACCCTGCTTAATTAACTTATTTCCAGCAGGTTTACCAATCGCCTTCACATAGAGAATTGTACAGTCACTAACTGCTGCCATTTTTGGTGTAATCTTATCTTCGTGGGTAGCTTCTTCTAAGTCACCCTCAAAGGTTAAAGTCTCCACAAAATTAAATCCATCCTTATTGACCTCATACACATCAATTTCCTTAGCCCAACCAAAATGAGTGTCAACATGAGTTCCATCGCTAGTCGTAAAAGCTACTTTCATTGATTTACTCCGTAAAAAAAGTGATTGTTTTTCATCCCATTCCCCTACACCCTTAATTCTTCCTACTCCCAAGGAGCAGGTTGCCTAACTTGTTCCCACACAGGACTATACAAGGCTTCATAAAATTCCCGCGCCATTTCCACCATTCCCGCATAACCAGCGTAAGCATGATGACGCTCATGATTAATATCTAAAAAAGGAATACGTGCTTTAATTGCTGTGTATTGATTACTAGCACCAGCAACTAAAATATCCGCCTTAGTATCTTCTATTACTTTGAGTAAAGCCTTGGGGCCACCCTTAGCCAAAACCATGCCATCTTGTCCAAGTAATTCCTTAATTTTAACTTTTTCATCTTGAGTATTCTTCCTATCACTAGTAGCAACAACCTTCATACCCAAATCTTTTGCTGCTAAAATCACTGACCAACTTTTGACACCTCCACTATAAAGAACAATACGCTTTCCTTGTAATTGAGAACGATAAGGTGCAAGGGCAATATCTAAAGCTGCGGTTTCTTCTGCAATTAACCATTCCGTCCGTTCTTGTAAGTATTGATCACCGAATGCTGCTGCAATATTCCGCAAACAACGATTCATATTTTCAATACCAAAGAAAGACTCTTCAATATATGGAATGCCGTAACGCTCCTGCATAGTTTGTGCCATTTTTAGTGACACATTCGAGCAAATTACTACATTTAATTTTGCGCGTTGAGCATAGCAAATTTCTTGATAACGCGCATCACCAGTAATTTTGGACAGAACCCGAATCCCCAATTTTTGAAACAGTGGTAGAACATTCCAGATTTCCCCAGCAACATTGTAATCACCAATAATATTGATATCAAATGGTGTAGTAAATTCTGGTTCAGCCGTTCCCACCACATAATCTAATAAGGCTTCCCCAGCAATCCGGTTGCCTAAATTTTTACTCCCAAGAAATCCAGGTGCGTTAATATAGACAACCGGAATCCCGAATTGATTTGTAGCTTTTTTACAAATACTTTCGACATCGTCACCAATCAAAGCCGTGACACAAGTAGAATAGACAAAAATAGCAGCCGGATGATAACGTTGAGCAATGTGTAGAATAGATTTTTCTAGCTTTTTTTCACCACCAAAAATGATTTCACTTTCACTCAAATCAGTAGAAAAACCCATTTGATAGAGTTCAGAGCCAGAAGAAAGACTACCGCGACTACCCCAAGGATTGCGAGTGCAACCAACAGGGCCATGTACTAAATGAACTGCATCAGTAATTGGCCCAAGAGCCACCATTGCCCCCTCAAAAGGACAATTTCCCTGTGCTGCACCTGGTTTTGGTGGTTCTTTACAAGTCGTTTTATTCTGCTTGCTCTGCAATTTTTTTAGGTTGTATTCGCAGGCTATTTCATCAAGTAATTTGTTGATTTCTTCTTGAGTATTTCTCATATCTTTGCTCATGTTAGTTAAGATAAATAATGCAATAAAGCCACCATCAAAAAACGACCTATACTTTTCGAGCAACTTACTTAGGACTTACGCAACTGGCATATTTTTATGTAGGGTGTGTGACGCTGCGAAACGATTTGAACGTAGTAATAAGACTTATAGCGTCACGCACCTAGCATTGATTGTGACACTTGCGTAAGTCCTGTTACTGTTAAAAATGCTGGGTACGTCAGTATAAATAATTGTGGATATAGTTAAGTTTTCTCGTACTGACGCACCCTACAAAACTGTCAATTGCGGATACTTTATTTTTTGGTATTCCCTAAATTCAGTTCTCTAAAATTGTAGAAATTAGAGAAAGTGGGAAAGGAGAATTGCCCTTTCCCCAAGATCAATGCACCCTAACCAGCAAGCTTTTATTGTGTTTGGAAATTTATCAGGCTCATGATTAGACGTGGCTAAACAAGACCTTTTAATGCCAGATAAAATACCTAATTAATGACTCGGATAGAAACAGCCAAATCTTCTTACGTATCCCCATTTTGTAGGAAGACCTGTTACGCTTTCGCTATTTTTATCTCTTCTAGTGCAAGCATAGCATACATTTTGCTATCTTACTTGCTATTTTTTAATTTTGTCGCAAAAAAACTATATATTTGGCAAAAATACTTATTAATACCAGATGAATATCAGAAAATGTGCAAGTTTAAATAACATTATGCTAAAATAATTGCGTAAACCATAATTGCTATGCAATAAATTATGATGATGCTCTAGCTCCTGAGACGAGATTAACCAACCAACATGAGTCGCCACAGATTAACACTCGTCTGCAAACTACTATTTAAAACCAGGAGCAGAGGGAGTACAGAAAGAAAAGTCAACGAAAAGGACAAGGGATAGGGGACGGAGGGTGAAGGGGAAAAGCCCATAGAAAAAATAGTTAAGGAAAAATTAGTCTGCCTATCATTGATATTTTCAGATTTGTCTGACATCCCAAAATCAACAAGTGTATATGCCAAGAAAAGAACAAGGCTGGATTACATTTCAAGCTTCACAGGAAGAGATGGAACTGTTAGAAGAACTATGTAAAAAGTCGCAACGTACTAAAACAGAAGTCCTGCGGGAACTCATCAGAGGGCTGGATGGAAATTCGCTGCGATCGCGCCCATCAAAACCAAGCAAAAAGTCACACAATAAAAATAATTACTCTCACTCTTTCAACAACTTACAAATTAACCACCATAACATTATTAAAGGTGTAATTACACAAGTGATTCGTACAAACGTAAATACGTTAATAACTCTAAAAATCCTTCATGAAGTCGATTTAACTTCTGTAGTTACTACAGACTCAGCAGATAAATTAGACTTAAGCGAAGGGAAAGAAGCCTATGCTGTAATTAACTCTAATAATATTGTTATCGCCAAAAGAGAAATATCTCATCAGGATACAACACAAAACAATGAAACACTTATCAACAGCACAAAAAAGCAGCAAACAGTAAGTAGAGTTAATAGTAAAATCAACAATATATAGATAATATAAAAACACTCAGATTTACATATTCTGTCTACGTCCATTCTACAAAAAGTATCAGTAGACAGAAATTTTTTCATGCAAAAACATAGATAATAATATTGAAATTTTCTAGATATTTATTTTTAGAATTGTCGTTCTAGTTACTATCACTAACCAAGGGGAATATTACTATTTAAATAGTTGAGACAGTGAGATGAATTTCAACACCTTTCAGTAAAGCTGAAAAGTTAAGTTGGGTTGAAGGCGCGCGCAACCCAACCTTTTTCAACTTTGCTTTTATCTATATTTACAACATTGCTAATTCAAGTTCGTAGTAAGGACTTTATTCCTTTATAGCCTTTTTTACTCTACTAACGGACAAATTTATCTGTGTTCATCTGCGTTTATCTGCGTTTAATTATCCTTACCTATTTTTTAAATTAAAAACTAGCCAAGGAGAATAGAGAAATGCCACTGAAGCTATTAAAGTGCGACGAATCAATCCCAGAAAGGGAAAAGCACGTATACATTAAAGAAAAAGGCGAAGACACCACCCAATTTCTGCCCCTATCCAACATCGAAACCATCCCCGGTTCCCTCTCAGAACGCGGATGTAGCTACTGCGGAGCCAAACTCGTAATCGGTGGCGTACTCAAAGACACCATCCAAATGATACACGGCCCCATCGGTTGCGCCTACGACACCTGGCACACCAAACGTTATCCTAGCGACAACGGCCACTTCCAACTCAAATATGTCTGGTCATCAGACATGAAAGAATCCCACATCGTCTTCGGTGGGGAAAAACAACTCCGCAAATCCATCATCGAAGCCTTTGCAGAGTTCCCCGACATCAAACGGATGATAGTCTACACCACCTGCGCCACCGCCTTAATTGGTGATGACATCCGCGCCGTCGTCAAAAGCGTACAGCAAGAACTCGGTGACGTTGACATCTTCTGTGTAGAATGTCCTGGATTTGCAGGTGTGAGCCAATCCAAAGGACACCACGTCCTCAACATCGCCTGGATTAACGAAAAAGTCGGCACATTAGAACCAGAAATCACCTCACCCTACACCATCAACGTCATCGGTGACTACAACATCCAAGGTGATACCTTCGTCCTAGAGAAGTACATGGAAAAAATGGGCGTACAAATCATCGCCCACTTCACCGGAAATGGGACATACGACTCATTACGGGGGATGCACAGAGCGCAACTCAACGTTACCAACTGTGCGCGTTCAGCAGGATACATCGCCAACGAACTCAAAAAGAGATATGGTATTCCTCGTCTGGACGTAGACACCTGGGGCTTTGACTATTGCCAAGAAGCACTACGCAAAATCGGAGCCTTCTTCGGCATTGAAGACAGAGCCGAAGCCGTCATTGCTGAAGAAGTCGCCAAATACCAAGACAAAATGAATTGGTACAAAGAACGACTCAAAGGCAAAAAGGTCTGTATTTGGACAGGTGGCCCCAGACTATGGCACTGGACAAAGGCTCTAGAAGATGACTTAGGAATGCAAGTTGTCTCCATGTCTTCCAAGTTCGGACACCAAGAAGACTTTGAAAAGGTCATTGCCAGAGGTCAAGAAGGCACAATCTATATTGATGATGGTAATGAATTGGAGTTCTTTGAAGTCCTGGAAATGATTCGTCCAGATGTGGTGTTGACAGGGCCACGGGTGGGTGCGTTAGTGAAGAAGTTGCACTTGCCTTATATCAATGGTCACGGTTATCACAATGGGCCATACATGGGCTTTGAGGGTGCGGTGAATATGGCGCGTGATTTGTACAACGCCATTTATTCTCCTCTGATGCAGCTTGCTGCTTTTGATGTTCGTGATGATTTTGCGGCAAATGTAAACAACCAAGAATTACCATCTCCTTCTAAATCCCATCAGGAAAATAACAGCAATGGTAGTAGAAAGGAAAGCGAAATTTTAATTGATGAGCAGGCTGTTTTGGAAATATCTAGTAATCACAGTAATTGTGTAGATACCAAAGCTTTGCTGACTGATCTGTCATATCTTTCTACACCAGTTACACAATATCTGGATTTAGAAATTAACAACGTTGTCACTACCAACAATAGGAACATTATGGAAAGCAGACTAGAACAATTAAAATCCGTTGATCTAACTTCCGATGAAGTGATATTAGAGCCGGAAATTGCTAAGGTTAAAGCTCAGGTATTACCAAATAATGAGCAGGTTACTCAATGGCTAGAAATTGGGAAGAAGATTTGGGGATTCTTAGCTAAATCCTCTCAATATCTCGGTAATTTCTCCGTGGAATATAAGCGCATTATTGTTGGCATTAGCTTAATTTTGGTAATGCTATTTGCGGTAAAACTACTCATGGTTTTACTATACACTGTCAATGATATTCCTGTTGTTAATTTAGGTTTTGAGTTCATTGGCATGGTTTCAGTAACATGGTTTTTCTTACGCTATTTACTCAAAGCTTCTACACGCAAGGAATTAGCTACGAACATCCGCTTCATCAAGCAAGAAATTGTTGATGGTGATGAAAATTAGTTAGGGATTTTCAGTCAATATTCCCTTGTCTTATACGTATGGTGTGTTAGGCGCAAGCCATAACGCACCGAAAGATGTAGGTTGAGTTAAGCACAGTGCAAACCAACATAAATTTCGGAAAATCAATATAGATGTTGGTGTTGTGTTTGCTTGCGTCAAACCAACCTACGATTTTTGTCTTTGAATATAGAGTTTAAAATGCTCACGCAGAGGCGCAGAGGCACAGAGAATAAGTAAGAGATGTGGAAATTATGTGTGTGGGTTTTGATGCTATTTTGGCAAGATAACTAATATATTAAATAGTGCATGAAATTGACATTGTCAAAAGACAAGTTGTCGAAGTATCGTCTTTAAAAGGTACTTTTTTAGGATAAATATTGATGATTTAATAAGACGAAATGTCGAAGTTTATCAAATATATACAAAGGGCGGATTGCTGAGTAATAGAGCAGGGTTATAGAGGAATTTATTAGGGATTTATTCACTCAAAAATTATGATATTTAGCATTATTTGGTGGCACTAAATACAGAAAAAGCGACAAAACTTATCTAGTGTAAGATTAATATTCACGTTCAGATTGAGAGAGTTTAAGTTCAAAATCAGGAGATAATTTTTCCTACGAAACACCTGATTAACTTTGAATGTTACTCGTGAATCATCATCCATTCATCTCAAATAATGTGCGTAAATCTCGTGGTGTTTGACGGATTCAAGATTTAGATTTTTCACAACCGACTCATGGAGAGAATATTGGAGAACACACAATGAATTTTCTTTCAGATACAGTGATGCTGTCGCGTCTTCAATTTGCAGTCACCAGCATCTTTCATATGTTTTGGCCTATCCTCACAATTGGGATGTCTTGGTATTTATTTGTTGTCGAGATTTTATGGCTAAAAACCAACAATCCTACTTTTTATCACCATGCACGTTTTTGGTCAAAACTCTACATTCTCAATTTTGGTCTAGGTGTGGCTTCTGGTGTGGCGATTGAATTTGAGTTCGGTGCAAACTGGGCTCCATTTTCTCTAGCTGTGGGTGATTTTTTAGGTAGTATTTTAGGCTTTGAAGGTACGATGGCCTTTATGCTAGAAGCTGCTTTCTTGGGGATTATGATTTATGGCTGGAATAAAATACCACCACTAATGCACCTCTTTGCAACCTTATGTGTAGCCGTTGGTGCTAGTCTTTCATCTTTCTGGATTATTGTTGCTAACTCTTGGATGCAAACACCAGCCGGTGGAGAAATGGTGAATGGTAAATTTCTGGTTCACAGTTATCTAGAAGCCATTTTTAACCCCGCAGCTTTGAATAGCTGGTTTCACATGATCTTAGCGATTCTAGAAACCGCTTTGTTTGTGATTGGTGGAATTAGTGCTTGGTATATCCTCAACAAGCGTTATGAGGAGTTTTTTAGCAAGTCTTTCAAGATTGCGATCGCACTTGCTATTCTTGTCACACCCCTACAAATTGTCGTTGGTCACTTCAGTGGTGAGGAAGTATACCACAACCAACCCAGTAAATTAGCTGCGATCGAAGCTTTATGGGATACTGTACCCGCAGGTGAATCAGCACCTTGGAATGTTTTAGTTGCACCCAATGACAAAGAAAATAAAAATAATTGGTCACTCAGTGTTCCCAATGGTTTAGGTATGGTGTTGGACATGAAACCCACACTTTCTGAACCTGTACTGGGTTTAAATGAGTGGAAACCAGAAGACCGACCCCATGCAGTTTCCCTGATATTCTATACCTTCCGCATCATGGTAGGTATTGCCTTCTTTTTCCTGGGTTTGATGGGTGTCAGCGTCGTCCAATGGTTGCGCGGTAAGCTGAGTGCGGAAAATATTACCACACAAACTTGGTTAATGCGGGCGTGGATATTAGCTGCACCTTTGGGTTATGTCGCCGTCGAATCTGGTTGGATGGTACGAGAAGTTGGTAGACAACCTTGGATTGTGTACGGACAAATTCGCACAGCCGATGCGGTTTCTAACGTCCCAGCCAGCAACGTCTTAGTTTCACTCTTGGGTTACGCCAGTATTTATCTGTTGTTGTTCGCCTGCGCCTTATACTTTGGTCGTCGGATAGTTCTCCAAGGGCCGAATTTAGGACTACCCTTACCCAATCAAGATGCACAGCGCAGCGACATAGGACAAATCACAGAAACCGTACACAACTAATATCCAATAATCACAACTCTCATGGAATCCGTAAACACCACTCTACCATTGCTCTGGTTTGGACTTGTTGCCCTGTTCCTCACCTTGTACTTAATTACCGATGGATTTGATTTAGGCGTAGGAATTTTGACGCTAACTGCTGCTAACGAAGCGCGACGGGGGATCATTATCAACACCCTCAGCACCGTTTGGGATGCCAATGAAACTTGGTTAGTATGTACAGGGGGTTTGTTATATGGCGCTTTCCCCCTTGCTTACGCGACTATCGTTAATGCCCTCTACATTCCCATTACCATGATGGTAGTTGGGTTTATCTTCCGCGCCGTCGCCTTTGAATTTCGGGAACATTCCTTAGACAAAACCTTTTGGAATATCGGTTTTGGTGGCGGTAGTTTGTTAGTCGCTTTTTCCCAAGGACTAGTATTAGGCGGCGTAATTGCGGGAATTAAAGTAGATGCAGCCGGAAACTTTATCGGTGGGACTTGGGATTGGTTGAATTTACCATCAATATTAGTAGCATTAACTGTAGTTCAAGGCTATATTTTGATTGGTTCAACTTACCTGATTGCGAAAAC
Source organism: Aliinostoc sp. HNIBRCY26 (assembly GCF_050235535.1). Classification (GTDB taxonomy): domain Bacteria; phylum Cyanobacteriota; class Cyanobacteriia; order Cyanobacteriales; family Nostocaceae; genus Trichormus. The sequence goes on along the minus strand of NZ_CP189852.1, from coordinate 2,713,835 downwards.
AGAAGGTGAGTTAAAACGATATCACTACATCACCGCCAAATTTAGTGCCATCACCACATTTATTGGGGCAATGGCATTAACAATTGCTACACCAATGTTTTACGAACAAGTCAAAGAAAGGCTATTTCACCAACCAGAAGTAGTGATATTTGCAGCTATTCCCGTTTTGGCGACTGTTACAGTAGGACTACTGATGAATAGTATCAATCAACGCCAAGAAATCATGCCTTTTGTCTGGACAATTGTGGTTTTCTTAATCACGATTCTGGCGTTGGCTTTCGTCGTATTTCCTTACATTATTCCTTTCCAAATCACCATCTATCAAGCTTCTTCCTCTTTGAGTTCTCAAGCCTTCATGATTGCTTTCATCGGCTTTTTTGTCCCGATTTTACTGTTCTACAATATCTATCTTTATCGAGTGTTTAAAGGTAAAGTTGTTAGTCCTCATTATGGGGAGTAGAAACGCAGAGGAACGCTAAGGTAAGCGCAGAGGTACGCAAAGTTCTCTTAACCTTTGCGCCTTTGCGCCTACCCTGCGGGAACGCCAAGGGCGAATGCGTGAGATAAATTCTTTCTATTGGTGAATGTCTATGCGGAAGATTGCTATCTACGGTAAAGGGTGTATCGGTAAGTCTAGCATTACTCAAAACACTGTAGCGGCACTAGCTGAAATGAGTCGTAAAGTGATGCTTGTAGGCTGCGACTCCAAAGCAGATTCTACCAGACTACTTTTAGGGAGATTGCATCCGAAAATTGTACTCAACACACTACGCCAAGAATCAGAAGATGTGCATCTAGAAGATTTTCGTAAAGAAGGATGGGGAAAGACTTTTTGTGTAGAATCGGGAGGGCCTGAACCTGGGGTGGGATGTACTGGACGCAGTGTCATTACATCAATTGGCGTACTGGAACAACTAGGTGCTTACGATGAAAAATTACAGCTTGATTATACTTTTTACGATGGTTTAAGTAGTGTGGTGTGTAGTGGATTTATTATGCCTATGCGTGAGAAGAAAGCGCAAGAAATTTACATCGTCACTTCTGGTGAAAGTTTGTCTTTGTATACCATCAATAATATCTGCCGAGGAATCCAAAAATATGCGTTTCTAGGTGGTGTGCGTTTGGGAGGGTTAATTTATAACTCTCCCAATTTTGATCAAGAAGATGATTTAGTTCAGGCTTTTGCAGAACAATTGGGGACTCAAATTATCTATTCCATACCCAGAGATAATATAGTGCAGCAAGCAGAATTTTACAGTCAAACAGTGATTGCTTATGCTCCTAATTGCGAACAAGCACAACATTATCGTCACCTAGCCAAAGCAATTGACCAGAATACTAATTTTGTAGTTCCCAAACCTTTGTCTAATCAGCAGCTTGAAACATTATGGATGAAGTGGGGAGTTGTGAGTTTTGAGTCATGATTTTTTCTCCTCTACACCCCTATACCCTCAAAATATTTCAGGAGTATTTCATTATGTTGACTGAAGAAGCTTTAGTGCAGAAATTTACTACTGTTGTTAACGATCGCTGTCCTGAACTCAATACTTTACTTAAATACTGTCATGTCGAGCTTGTCAACTCCTACTGGGGTAAACCCGAAAAGCTTCTACAGTATTTTGTAATTTACGCTCCTCATCAAGTTTTTGCTACAGTTAATGGCTTTGCAGGAACTTTCAGAAGTGTCGCTGAGGATCTGGGAATAGCCAATGCAATTTGTATGGATGCTACACGCATTATCCGCGATCGCTGTTCCACATTAAAACAAAAAGACCCCATCCTCTGGTTAGAACTGCAATTTTTAGTATCACAGTATTTAGAACACTAGGAATTATTCATCATTTACAATTGAATCAGGTAGATTATTATCCCTTGAGCTTATACTGAGGCTTCTTATGTTAAGCGTGACAGTTGATGAAATTCAGCGCAATCCTTCCAAGTATCTGCGTCAAGTGGAGGCAGGTGAAACAATTGTAATTGTTCGAGCAGATAAAGCGATCGCTGAACTTAGACCTATCGCCAGTAATCAGCAATTGCGACCATTTGGTTTGTGTTCAGGTGAGTTTACCGTTCCAGATGATTTCGATGCTCCTTTGCCAGAAGATATTCTCAGTGCATTTGAGGCCAAATGAGGATTCTGCTGGATACGCACATCTTTTTATGGTTCATTAGTGGCGATACTCAGTTGTCAACAGATGTTCGGGATGCGATTCGTGATCCAGACAATGATGTCTATCTAAGTTCAGTTTCAATTTGGGAAGCAATTGTTAAGTACCATTTGGGTAAGCTACCTCTGCCGGAACAGCCGGAAACATATTTACCCAAACAGCGCGATCTTCATCAGATTGCTAGTCTTGCTCTGGATGAAAGTAGTGTGATTCAACTGGCTAAATTGCCATTATTACATCGTGATCCATTTGACAGAATGCTTATCTGTCAAGCCTTACAAAATGGTCTGATAATTGCGACAGTAGATTCAGCAGTTCGTGCCTATTCAGTCAGTGTTATATAGCAGTGCAGCCCAACCATTCTGCGTGCTTTTTTACTCGTTTCGACGGTCTTGGCTTGTTAAAACTATAAAAGTCACAAATTTCTGTAACTGCATATACATTACTGACAGAAAATACAGGTATAAAAAGTTTTTTCTTTAGCAATTATTTTGGCGAAATGTATGTTAAACTTGCGTTAAGGGGGGACAAAACCTGTAAATCAACTCGCAATCAATTCAACTGACAAATTATTTGCTGTGAACATAGAAATCCAGCAAGTAATGGAATATGTATGCAGTCATCCAAACTCAATCACCAGTCTTCTCAAATATATATATAGTAGAAGGCTGTGCTATTACCTCAGCAGATTACATTTGCTCGTGGTAGCTTCTTGTCACGGAGTAAATAAAGTCTCATGAAGCTAGATATCAATATCTGCAACAACATCAAGTCTATCAGAACCCGTTTAGGCATGAGCCAGCAAGATTTGGCTAATATAGCTGGCGTAACTCGTCAGACGATTAGTGGTGTGGAATCTGGACAATATGCGCCTTCTGTCGCCATTACTCTACGTTTAGCCAAGGCACTTGGTTGCCAAGTCGAAAACTTATTCTGGTTAGAAGATGATTTACCAGAAGTTGAAGCAGTTCTGGCTAAACCAGTCCCCACTGGACAACCACTGAGAGTCAGTCTAGCAAAGGTTGGCGGTCAATGGATAGCTTATCCTCTCGTGGGCAAGGAAGCTTTTCGGATGGAAATGATTCCTGCTGATGGTAAAGCAGAGAGTCAGACACATACGAATAAAGTCCAGGTGAGGCTGCTTGATGATTTAGACAAATTACAAAATACAGTCGTCATCGCTGGTTGTACGCCAGTTATTTCCTTCTTAGCGAGAGCAACTGAACGCTGGCATCCCCAGCTACGGGTTCATTATCACTTTGCTAATAGTATGGCTGCCTTGCGTAGTTTAAATCGGGGTGAAGTCCACATTGCCGGGATGCACTTGTACGATCCGCAAACAGGAGAACATAATATTCCTTTTGCGCGAGAAGCTTTGGATGGTAGAAGTGCAGTTTTAATCACTCTGGGCATTTGGGAAGAGGGGCTAGTAGTTGCACCTCGGAATCCAATGGAAATCACGTCCTTATCTGACTTGGTGGAACTAGAAGCGACAATCATTAACCGTGAACCGGGTTCTGGTAGTCGGATGCTATTAGAACGCAAACTCAAAGAAGAAGAGGTATCAGCAAATGCAATTAAAGGATATGAGCATATTGTTCATAGCCATCAAGATGTAGCCTTATCTATCGCCGCAGGTATCGCTGATGCGGGGGTGAGTACGGCTTCCGTGGCGGCGGCTTTTGGTTTGGGATTTATCCCCTTGCATCAAGCGCGGTATGACTTGGTGATTCTCAAGGAATACTTGGAAGAAGCACCAGTGCAGCAATTTTTGAGTATCTTGGGACATCGATTAGTGCAATCACAATTAGAAGTTCTAGGCGGCTATGACATTAGTGACATTGGTGAAGTTGTCGCAACTATTTAGAGTTAAACAGTTAGTTATCTATTTACTATGAACAACGTGGCTATTCACATTAACGATACAACCTTGCGAGATGGGGAACAGGCGGCGGGTATAGCCTTTAATGTTGAGGAAAAAATTGCGATCGCCTCTCTACTCGATTCTATAGGTGTCCACGAATTAGAAGTTGGCATTCCCGCAATGGGACATGAAGAAGCCGAATCAATTACAAGGATTGCCAAATTGGGATTAAATGCCAAACTACTCGGCTGGAATCGGGCGAATTTGTCGGATATCCAAGCATCTATCGATTGTGGTTTGGATAGAGTTCATGTTTCTGTTCCCGTCTCCGATATTCAGATAGCCGCTAAGTTCAAAGGACAACGACAGTTAGTCTTAGATAAACTACGAGATGCAATTAATTTTGCGTGCGATCGCGGTTTATCCGTCTCCGTTGGTGGCGAAGATTCTTCCAGAGCCGATGAATCCTTTTTATTAGAAGTTGCCCAATCTGCCCAAGAATGGGGCGCGTTTCGGTTTCGCTTCTGTGATACTGTAGGAGTTCTCGACCCCACAACCACCTACAAAAAAGTTAGCCATCTAGTATCGCACCTATCAATTGTCATCGAAATGCACACACATGACGACTTTGGTATGGCCTTGGCGAACACCTTAGCCGGTGTGAAAGCTGGCGCAATATCCGTTAATACCACCGTCAATGGTATAGGTGAACGAGCCGGAAATGCACCTTTAGAAGAAGTAGTGATGGGACTCAAATATCTCTACGATATACCCACAGGAATTGATACCAAAAGACTCGTAGAAGTATCAAAATTAGTCTCCAAAGCTACTAACTTTCCCGTCCTTCCTTGGAAAGCGATCGTGGGTGAAAATACCTTTGCACACGAATCAGGGATTCATGCTCATGGCGTACTGCAAAACCCCATCACCTATGAACCATTCGCACCAGAAGACGTAGGTTGGGAACGACGTTTAGTAGTAGGTAAACATTCCGGTCGTCATCTCCTACTCAGCGTTCTCCAACAACACGGTATCACCCTCGGCCAAGCCGAAATTCAATCAGTATTAGATGCAGTACGTCATCAATCAGTCAAAACTAAACGCAGCCTCACCGTTGAAGAACTACTAAGCTTAGTTCCTCAAAGCTAAAACCTGAACGAGTAGAGGTGAAACTATCTCTCAACACTGCAATTAATTCTGTAATTAATAGTTCCTGAGTCAGTAAAAAAACTCAGAATTTCATAAACTTATCAACTATAAAAATTGCGTTTCTTTTTCTTCTTACCTTTGCGTCTTTGCGCCTTTGCGCGAAACAAATTTATATTCTCAATCAACAACGCTATCTGTGTAAATCCTGAGAGGTTATATGGTTCAAAGAAGATTCATCATTGCTGGTTTAGCTTCTTGTTTAGCAATTGTAACTACTAACACTAGTAACTTGTTAACACCACAAGCCAACGCTCAATCTGCGAGAAATCGTAATGTCATTGTCGCCATGACAACTAGCATCGAAGATAGTGGATTGCTTGATGATTTAGTCCCAGCATTTGAGAAAAAAACAGGCTATCGACTCAAAAAAGTTGCAGTAGGAACTGGACAAGCTTTAGCTTTAGCAGAAAAAGGCGAAGTTGACGCACTATTTGTCAATTCACCCAAAGCCGAACGCAAAGTTTTACAAGGTGGTGCAGTGACTAACCGCCGTTTAGTGATGCACAATGATTTTGTAATTGTGGGGCCAGGTAATCCTGATAAAGCCAAGATTCGAGGCAATAAAAATGCTGTGCAAGCGTTTAATGCAATTGCCAAAAATCAAGCATTATTTATATCAAGAGGTGATGATTCAGGTACGAATAAATTAGAAAAAGATTTATGGCAGCAAGCAAATATTAATCCTGCTGGTAGTTGGTATCAACAAACAGGTTCAGGAATGGCGAAAACTTTACAAGTCGCTAATCAAAAACTGGGATATACTTTAGCAGACAGGGCAACTTATATATTTCAGAAAAAAAATCTTACTTCTTTACAAGTGTTGGTGGAAGGAGATAGAAAATTATTAAATCTCTACCATGTGATGCAAGTAAATCCGCAGAAATTCCCCAAGGTTAATAGTGCGGGTTCTAAAGCTTTTATTGATTTTGTTTTATCTCCTGAAGGACAGAGAATAATTGCTGCTCATGGTAGACAAGAATTTGGACAGCCATTGTTTTTTGTTGATGGTGGTAAGAGTGAAAAGGATTATGGGTTTTAGTCAATATTTATTAGACTATCCCAAATGTAGGGTGCGTCAGTATGAATAATTTCTTGGTGTAGCTAGTTTTTCTCTCTCTGACGCACCCTACTAAATTGTATATCTCAGTATTTTTCCGATTCATAAGAAACTCGTGGATACAATCATTGATGGAGCGAATAAGGCTCTAGAGTTATTAATTAGTGGCGATCGCAATGTTATCGAAGTAATGACGATGACATTGCTAGTCTCTGGAGTGGCGACAACTATTAGTGTGTTGTTGGGTGTCCCTTTGGGGTTGTGGTTGGCTTTAGAAGATTTCTTTGGGAAATCTGTATTAAACAGTGTTGTTAACTTTGGGATGGGATTACCGCCTGTGGTGGTTGGTTTGGTGGTGAGTCTATTTTTGTGGCGTTCCGGCCCTTTGGGTGACTTGGATTTAATGTACACACCCACAGCCATGATTATCGCTCAAACTATTATTGCTTTCCCGATAGTTGCGGGTTTTAGTTTTGCAGCCATTCTTAGTATTAATCCGAAACTACGTTGGCAATTATTATCAATGGGGGCGACACCTTGGCAAGCTCATTGGTTATTAATTAAGGAAGCAAAACTTGGCTTGATAGCTGCTATTATTGCGGGTTTTGGTCGCGTCATTTCGGAAGTTGGGGCTTCGATGATGGTAGGGGGAAATATCAAAGGACAGACGCGAGTTTTAACTACAGCTATTGTCACAGAAGTAGAAAAAGGTAACTTTGATGTAGCGATGGCGATCGCGTACATTCTCCTATTCATCACCTACAGCATTGTTGTGTCGCTGACTATCTTGCAGCACGATAAGAAAATGTTATGAGTAAATTACATAAGTTAAGGTCGTTTGTCAATTTAGAATCTCCTCCCACAAAACCACAGGAAAATCAGGAGGAAGTCAATCAATATATCCTGAATATGCGTCAGGTGAAGGTTGATAGTAAAAGCCGGAAAAATATCCTATCAATTGATAATTTCGCTGTCCGTCCAGGGGAACTAGTCGCCGTAGTTGGCCCTAATGGTGCGGGTAAAAGCACCCTGTTAAGAACTATCAATATGTTGCAGTCCTACAGTGGGGAAATGCAATTGTTTGGACATGATGCACGTCAAGTTAATCAAACAGCCTTGCGTCGTCGTTCTGCATTGGTGTTTCAAGAAACCTTACTGTTAGATGACACTGTATTTAATAATGTTGCCAGAGTCTTACAGTTTCGCGGTGTACCAAAGCATCAAATTAAGCATAAGGTATATACTGCCCTGGAAACATTCGGCTGTGAACATTTAGCACATCGACAAGCCCGCGCCCTTTCTGGTGGCGAAGGTAAGCGGGTGTGTATTGCCTGTGGGTTAGTAGCTGATCCAGAATTGCTGTTATTAGATGAACCTTCCGCCTACTTAGATGTAGCAATTCGTCCGCAAATCATCGAAAAAATTCGCCAATGGGCGGAAGCTAGAGGGGCGGCGGTGATATTAGTCAGCCATAACTTTACAGATATCTTGAATTTTGCCGATCGCGCGATCGCATTATTTGACGGTGGAATTATCCAAGACGATAAGTTAGAAATGCTCATCCGTCGCCCAGCTAACCAACAACTCGCCAGACTTGTCGGTATGGATAACGTCATTCCCTGTCAAATAGAACCCGATCACCGTGGTTATTTGATTAAGTTAGCTAACACTATGGAGTTTTCATATTATGGCGAAATCAATGCACCCATCACAGCCTGTTGTCTATCCGGCGATGCTTTCCATATTGATGATCTCAGTTCCACAATTCCACTACAACCAGGTGCAGTCTCCATTCAAGGCAGGGTAGAACGGATTGTACGCGGTGTAGGAACTTATACCATCAAGGTGAAGGTGGGAGAACAAACTGTAACCGCCAGAGTCCCTCGTAATGATGTGTCAGAGAATGTTTACCATCACAGCTTGATTAAGTTGGCGTTTCATCCTAGAGATGCACATTTCGTTTAGAAGCACCAAATGATGTAGAGAATAAAGTGCATTTTCATTAAGAAACGGTATGAGAAAAAATAAATTCTACCTTGTCCCCCTTGTCTCCCTTCCAATCCCCCATTCCTAAATCGCCGCCTGAATCAACAGCCCCGCCGCCTTCTTCGCCTGGGATGCGGTTGACCAACTGCCTTCCATCATGGCAACGACGATCGCACCTTGTACAAGCAAAAGCAATTGTCTGGCTAGTTGTTCTGGTGATGTCAGGGCTGCGGCTTGAGCGAGAGTTTTGATGTAGTGGTAAATCGCCTGTTGATGCTCTAGTGCTACTCGATACCCAGGATGGTCAGGATTAGCTAATTCTACGGAAGCGTTAATGAATGCACAACCTCGAAAATCTGGACTTTCAAACCATTCTCTTAAAGCGTCAAAGATTGCCAAAAGTTGTTTAGCAGGCTCAGAAGTTTGTTGTTCAACTGTGGTTTTTAGCCATCGACACCATTTTTCATCCTCTTGTCGCAACCAAGCTTCAATCAAAGCATCTTTTGATTTGAAATGATTGTACAACGACATTTTTGCTACACCAGATTCCGCAATGATTCTGTCAATACCGACATTGCGAATCCCTTCTCGGTAAAACAAATCTGATGCTGTTTGCAAAATGCGATCGTAGACAGATTTACGTTTTGTTTTTAGTTTAGTCATCTACCTTAACCAAATCATGCTGAACCTCCAATCTATTCGTACCGCAGTCATCCAAAAAGTTCCGTATCATTGGGCTTTAATTAAAGACTTATTATCAAAAGATGTAAGTCTAGAATTAACCGCCAGTTTTCCCAAACAAGATTTTTTTCTATCAACAGGGGAGGGGTACGGCTATTATTGGGGAAAGATAATTGCTTCTAGTCAAGATATTCCTTTATTGCTCAAATTTAAAGACGATCGCTGGCGACAACGCCTAGCACAAGAAAAATTAACTTCTGATTTAAAACACCTCAGTCATGCGTGGCGAAATTTAATAGAAGGACTCTGGACAAATGCTTATCGTCAAGCTTTGGGAGATATGACTGGCTTAGATTTGACGGATTGTGTTATGGATATTGGATTTCGTCAATATAAATCGGGACATCAACATTTTCCCCATACAGATGAACCGAATAAGGTTTTAACTCATCTACTATTTTTCAATCAAGAATGGTCGGAAAATTGGGGCGGTTGTTTGCGGATTTTGAAAGACTCTGAACCGGATTCGGCTTTTCGAGATATTTTACCTCTGAGCCATTCTTCAGTTGTGATTGTACGTTCTGATAATTCTTGGCACATGGTAACTCCGGTTACTTCTCCTATGTCTGAAAGTCGGTTAGCTTTACGAGTAGCTTTTTTTCGGAATGTTTAGTGAATACATCCTAATTATTATCTAGGAAAAATTGATGATGAATAGCAAAGTTTATCATTTCTCAAGACTTAGACAAATTATTCCTCTGCTGTTTGTTTTGCTTGTATTTATCTCTTTTGTGATGTCGGTAAGAGAAATATTAGCAGTTGATATTTACTCTGATTATTATTCCTCAAGCGAATGGGAGTCTTTGAGTAAGATTGTGTTTTTGTTTCCAGAGTAGTTGATAAACGCTGAGGAAGACGGAGAGTTTCTACACTTCTAGCATCTTCCTTTGCGTCTTTGCGCCTACCGCAAGCGGAACGCCAAGGGCGAATGCGTGAGACAAAAAAAGATTTATTCAAGAAGTCTAACTTTGAAATGTTGGGAGTTTTTAATTATGACTAATCCTGTGGAAGTTTTGCGATCGCGCTACGGTGAAATTCCTTTTGATTACAATATTCCCTGGAATGATTCTATCGGAACAATATTATCTCACCGTTCAGTCCGGTCTTATTTACCTGATCCTTTACCATCAGGAATTATCGAGTTATTAGTAGCTGCGGCTCAATCTGCGCCTACTTCTGCAAACTTGCAAAGCTGGAGTGTGGTAGCGGTTGAAGATGAAGAACGCAAACAAGAACTATATCGTTTTTCCAATAATCAAGCCCACGTCAAACAAGCTCCGGTATTCTTAGTATGGTTAGCCGATTTAGGTCGTTTGGCTCAAATTGCTGACAGTCGTGGACTAGCTCATGTTGCGTTGGAATATACCGAACTTTTGGTAAAAGCCATAGTCGATGCTTCCGTAGCAGCACAAAATGTCACTGTAGTTGCTGAGTCCTTGGGTTTAGGAACAGTATACATAGGCGCAATACGCAACCATACCCAAGAAGTCGCCACCTTATTGAACTTACCGCCTTTCGTCTTCCCCGTATTTGGACAGTGTTTAGGCTTTCCCAATCCTGAAGTCCAACCAGCAGTAAAACCGCGTTTACCCCAGCAAGCTATATTGCATCGGGAGACTTATAAATTAGCAGAACAAGAAGATGCGATCGCTCACTACAACGATATTATGAAACAGTTCTACACCGAACAAAACATGAATGTTGCTGGTGATTGGTCAGAACACTCCGCCGAGAGAATCGCCACTCTAGACTATCTCAAAGGCTGCAAGAATTTGCGTGAGACTCTCAATAACTTCGGCTTCAAGTTATTGTAAATTCATTCAATAGGAAAAACTCAGCTTTGAAAAGTCTTGAGCGTGGGTTTCCTGCGCTCAATTTTTCGTTATGTTTCTATGCTTTGAAAATGAATCAGGTAAAAAGACTATCAATAACAAACCAGATAAATGTATGAGTATCGAGCAAAAATCTCATTCCATATATTCCTTGAAATCCTCAAGTGGTTCGTCAAAGTCCTCAGATATCCAGACTTGACCTGTACCACTACCAGCCTTAGCAGGACGACGCTTTTGTACTGGTTCTACTACAGTCAGCTTTACCACAGGTTGATTATCTTTGAGGATGACAATTTCTTCACCCTGCAAAGCTGCTTCCACCAAACGAACTAACTCTTCTGATGCGTCTGCAATGGGTATTTGCATGATACACCACCTTTGAAAACTATGTGCTTATTCTATGTCTTAACCTTTCGATTACGCCAACGCTAACTGATCAACGGTGTTCACAATCATTGTAATTCTTGGTGAGTTGAGAATCTCACCCGTTGAAATTGTGTAGCCAGAAATTCAGAGAAAAAGAAGAGCGATCACAAACCAGGAACATAAAAATTCGGCGTTGCTAAATCAAGGGATGAAATTGGATATGCTGAAATTTCAAACTCTTTATCCTCTCTGCGTCTCTGCGTGATAGAAATCATCCCGCATTTATGCAACGCCAAAAATTCCTTATGATCTTCCCGTCAAAGAATAAGGGTAACTATCGTCATTCAGTAGTTTCATACCGTTCTTTTCAGGCTCAAAACCATCAGGGAATGATGTTGCTTGGTTTATACAACTATTAATTGGTTGAGTATTGTATAAAGAGTCTTTCAAAACTGCTCCTTCCAAAATTGCTCTGCTCAAGTTACTTCCTCTCAAGTCAGCTTTTTCAAGATTTGCATTCTTTAGTATAGCGTTCTCTAAATTAGAACTCTCTAATCTCGAAAGGAGAAATTGGGCAGATGTTAAATCTGCTCCACTTAAGTCTGCACGATATAGAAACGCACCAGTAAAATCAGCAAAACTTAAGTTGGAATTAGTTAGGTTAATAAAGTTAAGAAAAGCTACACCAAACTGTGCATACATAAGATTTGTATTACTCAAGTTAGCGTGAGTCAAAAGAGATTTGCTTCCTGCCCCTACAACTCCAATTAAATTAGCAGAGCCAAGAAACGATGTTAATAGCCTGACACGATCTGCTCCAAGATCAGGTTCTTGAAATACTGCTATTGTTAGAGACCTTGCTACAACCCAAGCATCTCCTAAATCATCTGTAGTTCTCCCTATTTCTTCACTTAACCCTTTGTCAATAATCAAAGTAGTCATTCTATCAATATAGTTAAAAATAATCTCTTGTAGGTATCTGTTTCTTGCTGCTTCACGGTCTCTATTAGCTATGCCTTCAGAGGTTTTACGGTTTTGCTTTGCAACAAGCCATTGAATTAGTACGCTGCCGGATAAAATCGCAAGCGGAGTCAAGATACTGCCAATTGCGCTGAATTGTTTTGAGCTATCACCAATCCATGACCAGAGAGTGACAAAAAAACTGATGGCAGGTTGAATCATGTCTTTCAATAATTTATGGTCAGACTTTTTAGAGATGAATACAATCTAATACTTAACCTTCATCTTTGATGATAAAGCAATCACACTCCACTAGTAAAATAAGCATTTCTGCTATTCAGTAAAAAATAGCGATTGCAAACTGGAAATAGAATATTGATTGCGCTTAATATCTTATACTTATTCAAGCAGTGTCTTGGGACATCATACCATTCCACTTCAATTATGATATACATAAATTATGTAGAGAAGTTAAATTGCAACTTCTCTACATAAAAATCTGTTTCACGTTTAAAGAAAATTGGTATTATTCTCTTAATGTTAGCCCTAAAAGACGGCAAAGCTAAATGCCCAATTTAAAAAGTAACTGGAACAGGTGCTTTTGGAGGTAGAAGCCATAATTTTCAGAGCTACCGAACCACCTTATAACGTTCAAATCCCAACGGAGATTTAAAGTTATGCAGGCCAAACTTCAAGAGCAACTTACAAGTGCTGATGCTGAGGTGATTTTAGGAAGATTGCCTGAGCGAATCCGCGCAACCTTAATTGCGCGTGCTGCTGACATTGAATATCCAATCGAAGCCGTGGTTGAGATGGCGATCGCAAGCTTTCTTGACTCAGAGGCGTTGGGTTTTGCAGATTGTAAACCAGGGCGAGGCCAGTAACTCATTGTAGTTATTGTTTTTCTTACCATCACTGACCAAAAGAGCGATGGCGTTCCGCCCAGCGTAGCTGATCGCATTTAAGACTGTGACGGTGGAAGCGATCACCATACTGTTTAGGCAAAATGTTACTGGGATAAACTAGAAGCTATACATTTTCAATTTTGTGGTATGTCACTCCAAGAAATTTTACCTACCATTAATCAGCTGTCTCATCAGGATAAATTACGCTTGATTCATTTTCTTCTACTTGAGATAGCCAGAGAAGATGGGTGTACCTTGGAACTTAATGATGATGACGTAACCAAACACGACCTTCTCAACCAACTTGCATCAACCCAAGCCGTTGTATGGTCTCCACAAGCCGATTCTACCTCAGTTCAAGCCTTATCAGACCTTTTAGCTGAGGCTCAGTCAATAGCCAATGGTTGATGGTCAACGTTTTTCATTTACAGAACTTACTGATAGCTTGGGACGCTCAGTAATTATGCCATATCTGCCCTTGACTCTCTCATCTCGCAACTCTTCTTTTGAGGTGATGGCATTGCTTGATACTGGTGCGAGCGTTAATGTTTTACCCTTGGGCTACGCCCCACCGTAGGCGATCGCCCAGATTAAAATGAAAGGGTGATCTTTAAGTTAGTTTTCTTATGAGTGTTGTCATCTCAGATGAAATCCTGCAAGCCTCACAACTGACACCAAGTGAGTTTCGCCAGGAAATTGCCATATATCTGTTTCAAAGTGGTCGTTTAACCCTTGGCTACGCCAGCCAGTTAGCAGATATGCCACTCAATGCGTTTCGCCAACTTCTTAAAGAGCGAAAAATTGCGCTGTATTCCTATGATGTTGAAGATTTTGAGTTAGATTTGAAAAATTTACAGGAGTTGGGGCGATTGTGATTGTCATTAGCGACACATCAGCAATCACGAACTTGGCAGCAATAGACCAGCTAAGGCTTCTGCCTCTTCTCTACAAGCAAGTCATAATTCCAGAGGCAGTGTATCGTGAACTTGTAGACATCGATCCGCCCGTACCAGGAAGTGCGGAAGTCCAAACAGCTACTTGGTTAGAAGTCAAATTAATTGCTAACCGTGAATTTGTAGAACGGCTTCAAAGTGAAGTGAGATTAGATCCTGGGGAATCTGAAGCAATTACCCTAGCTTTGGAACTTCAAGCCGATTTACTACTAATTGATGAGCGTCGCGGCAGAGCAGAAGCCGACCGTTTAGGAATCAAAATTACTGGGCTACTGGGTATTTTGGTTGAGGCAAAACGAAAAAATTTAATTTTAGCTGTGAAACCTCTGATAGATGCTTTGATTGCTACCTCAGAGTTTCGAGTATCTTCAGCCCTGTACAAACAAATTTTGATTACTGATCCACAATCGCCAAGTTGAGAATTGGTGAAGTGTTACTCACTACGGGCATAGCTTAAATCATCATCTAATTCTTCAAAACCATAATGTCGTGTAACTCCACGACGAGAAAGCAACTGCCCAAATTCGTATTTTTCCATCTCTGCGAGTTCTCGCGCTTTCCCAAAGGAGAGAATATCTTGTGCATAAAGAGCAACAGCCAATTCCTGACGCAATTCTTGTTCAATACGCTGCTCAGGTAGGCGAAGGGCTTGCACAATAGAGTCAGAAATCGAAATTTGTAGTCCCATCTTTACTTTCAAGTTGTAAAGGTTTGTCTATTACTATCATGGTATACCCAGCAATCAAACTTGGGAGCTTAACGCATTTGTGATTTTCCACTATGTAATTATATATCATTATCTGGCGTTTCTAACTTAAACTGATACCAAACAGAGCAGAAAGCACTAAATTCAAATCACTAGGAACAGCATAAGTATTGATATCTTTGAGAATTATTTTTTCTTGACGCTGAAAAATGCCAAATTTCCAAGTATCACCTGTTGTCACAGCCCCATAAAGCATTGGAACAGTAGAATCAGTCCATTGATCGAGAGCAATTAATTCTACCGCCAATTGTGTAAAACCTCTTGCTAAATCAGCATTTTTAGCTTCAATTACTAATAAGTTTTGTGCAGTAGGAATGAAATAATCAAAACTGCCCCTAAGCCAATTATTTACTCGTACAGGATATTCAATTTTGAGTGGTACTTGAATAAATTTACAAATTGTTTTGAGAATTGGAAATATCAGTGCTTCACGTCTAGCTATCTCAGAAACAGGATCTACCAAAGTCAGATTTTCTTGTAATTCTATTCTCAGTGGTTCAGGATCTATTGGTAACTGTTGTGGAAGTTGGAGTGAAGTATTGTTGAGGGTAACACCAAATTCAGCTAGGATATCAGCACTATCATAAGCTAATTCGGCGTATTTGCTGAAACTATAGCTCTCAGATGGGTCGAGAATCTTGGCTTTGCTCATGATGATGGCGATCGCCAACCCTAACTAATCAATGGTGTTCACAATCATTGTACTTCTTGATCACTTAAGAATCTTTACCACAATCGCCTAACTGAGTAAGCATCAAACGCAACATCAGCACTGATAATGGGGATTCCCTCTGTAATAGCCTGTGCAATCAACATTCTGTCAAACGGATCTCGATGATGCAAGGGCAATGAAGCTGCTTTTAAAGCGTGAGTGGCTGTAATTTCTAAAGATTTCATACCCAACAGCCCCATCCGGCTAGAAATGTAGCTATCTGGTGGTTCTGGCAATGGTAACTTTGCGATCGCAACTTTAATTCCAATTTCCCAGATACTAGCAACCGACAACCACAACTCGTTTGTTTCATCAGCAATGTGTGTAATTGCCTCCTCACTCAACCTCTCTGGTTGAGCAAACCACCACAACCAACATTCAGTATCCAACAACAGTTTCACTCTTCACCACCCTCAAATGCTGCCAAGATATCTTCTGGCAAAGGCGCATCAAAGTCTTCTGGTACAGTGAAACGCCCTCGGTCTAGCGCTAAACTAGCTCGCCGATTAGATCGGTTATGAAACGGAACCAACTTGGCAATTGGGATTCCTCGGTTGGAAATAATAATTTCTTCTCCAAGTTCCACACGAGACAACAAGCGTGAGAGGTTTGTTTTGGCTTGATGGATATTTACACTTTCCATAGCTTTGATAAACTAAGTCTATAAACTTAGTTTAGTTTAGCGAGACATTGTATTGCAATAGCTGATTAAACACTGACCTCTATATCATCGGGTAGCGTGGCAAAACAATTAGTTACTCTAAGTAAGGATGTTATGGAAATAGAAGAGAACTTTCAAAAAAAATCTCAAAGCCTTAATATGCTCTTGAAAACATATGTTTCTGAGTGCATAATTAATAATGAATTGGGTTGTTGAGTTTCATCCAGACTTTGAACCAGAATTTGATGCTCTACCAGAAGAAGTGCAGAATAAGTTACTTGCTCGTGCTGGTCTATTGGAAACTTTTGGTTCTGAATTGGGACGGCCTCATGTTGACACGCTTAATGGTTCACGACATGGCAACATGAAGGAACTCAGATTTCAAGCCGCAGATGGTGTTTGGCGTGTTGCATTTGCATTTGACCCCAGACGCTATGCAATATTACTAGTTGCAGGTGATAAATCAGGTGGTAGTGAAAGTCGTTTTTACAAAAAACTTATCAAAACTGCTGATGCTAGATTCGATGCACACTTAGCTCAATTAAAAAGTGAACATGAGGAAAAGTGAGGATTATCTATGGGGAAAACTTTGAAAGAGAAACTAGACGAGTTATCACCAGAACGACGTAAAAAGATTGAAGAAGAATCTAACTTGCTAATTGTAGAGGAAATGACTCGACAGCAACTAAGACTTGCACTCAAAATGACTCAGGAACAAATGGCAGAACTTCTCCAAATTGATCAAGGGAATGTTTCTCGACTGGAACAGCGTACAGATTTAATGCTGTCAACTTTGCGGAAGTATATTGCAGCAATGGGAGGAGAGTTACGCCTTGTTGTAGAATTTCCCAACCGTCCACCCGTCAGCCTAGTAGGTTTTTCAGACATCGCCGCACCAGATGAACTAGAAAGTGATGGCTTTGCCAACCCCAAAGGCGATCGCACTCCACCAATAAAATGAGCATTTTTACATTGATAGTTTTATTCAGTAATACCACATATTTTATATGTAATCTAATGTGACTCTATTTTGACTATAATCAGCGACTAAAATAAATGATTTCAACCATCGAGAACCTAATAAAATTTCCTGTATTTCATCTCCAGCAAATACAGGAATTTCCCATTCTCGATTATCTATAATGACTCTACCGCTATAAACATCAAAATCAGTTTCTCCTTGAGCAGTTCTCAATTTATTCTGCCGCAAAAAAGACCAATCAAGACTTTGTACATCTTGCTTGTTCATGGCTAAAAACTCAGTGAATCCTGTATCTAACATTGTTTCTACAGGAAAACTCAAGCCATCCTCACCAATTAAATCTATTTCAAAGTAAACTTGGCCTTTGTCTCCAAACCTTCCCTCAATCATATTCTGCCACTTACACCTGTTTCGTTAATGCCAAAAATATGATGAATCACTTGAGGGTGTTTTTCTCTAGCCATTTTACTAGCTACTTCTTGATCCTGATCAATAAAATAATCACCGCTATCAGGTTCAATGGCAATATACCAGCCAGAATATTTATCTAGGATTTCTGGTTTTAACCGTTCAAAAATCGCCCAACAACGCTCATAAAATGCTTGTCTTCTGGCTCTATCTTGGGCTTTTTGGGCTTCTGTCCACTGAATTTCGGGGAATACTCTTCCACGTCTCACTATTCTTTCGGGTGAAGAGTGTGTCATATTTTTTACATAGTGGAGGTTTATTTTTCATTTTCTATTATAAAGCGATCGCTCCCACTCTTATTAGAGAGCGATCGCACTCCACCTAAGTCCAATGAATATGCTTGGAACGAAAAGCCCTTTCCCAATCGTTAGCAATGACTTCCATCATGTTAATCATACCTTCATAGCCAAAATATGGTCTATCAAGGTAAGTCTCTCTGTTAGTTGGACTAAATACATCAAAAGCAATTTTAATTCCCAATTCTTCCGCCATATATTTTTCCCATGCCGAGCCAATCACAGCATCAGTATCAATACTAGCCAAGGCTTGTTTAATCTGATACCCATCAGCAGAAAATACTACACGGGGAGAAATTCCCATACTTTGTAATTCTCGCTCTAGAATTGGACGCGATTCACGCATTCCTGAACGGAACAACAACACCTCTGGAATCATTTCTAACTCTTCAAACAGCATTCTTACCAAACCGATACCCATCGTCCCATCCGCAGACACAGCAATTCTACAGTTGCGATATCGGGGAATAATCATCAATGCGCGTTTGCGGAGGGTTTCGACAACTTTGTTTTCACCTTCTTTGATGAGTGGTTCTACTCTTTTTTCGTCTATTTTGAAATGCGCCGCTAATGCTTTTAACCAGCGTGTAGTATTCTGCACACCAATAGGTAAAGGTATATCATCCAAAATTAGGGGTATATTATGGGTTTCTTGCATTTTCCGCGCAAACTTATACCCCACATCATGGCTGAGAAGAATATTGGCAGTTGCGTTACCCGCTTTCTCCAGTTCTTCAAAGGAAGTACCATGAGAAATTACGGTCTGTACCTTAATTCTCAAAGATTTTAAAGTCTGCTTCACCCATTCCAAGTCAGCCCACCAGGTAGGATTGACATTGGCTTGGGGTGCAATAATATTGACAATTCTGGGTTTTTTACCACCGCGCCGCTTCTTTCTTTTGTGGATGAAAGGAAGTAAAGCTTCTAAACCCATTTCCAAGCCATCATAAGCATTACCGCGAAAACCACCAGCCAGCAGAGGTACAAGCTTGGCGTTGATTTCTGGCTGGATATTATTGCATAGCCCTTGAATATCTTCACCGATAATGTCTGCGGCGCAAGTACCAACGACAAACATTACTTTGGGATTAAAAGATTGATCCGCCTCTCTAATCAAACCTTTGAGTTTGTCAGATGCACCCATGACAATATCTGACTCAAACAGGCGCGTACAACCGACTTTGCGCTTAGTAAAATCCACCTCATGGTTATCATAGCCAGCCGCTACCGTAGAGGCGCAACCTTGGGGAGAGTGAATCACGATACTGACATCTTTAATCCCCGCCACCATGTTAGCAATACCTTCTAACGCACAGCCGACAATGGGATCTTTGCTGTGGTCACAATTATCAAAGGTTAGTGGCTCTGTGTGGGAGGATATGACATTGAGTTTTTGGGAGTTTTCACTTGTTATTGCTGAGGGCATTTTCCTGTTCTCTTCTTTGCATATAAGGTACAATCGGCTGAATGATTGATTACTCGTTAAAACATTTGCCCCGCTTCTTCCCTGCATATACAGTGCAATCTGGCAAGTCTTGGGCTAATTTGCCGGTGAGTGATTGAGCAGATGCTAATCCTGAGTTTTTTGGGAATACCATTTGCTTAGTTAGGGAACTGCGGGGTCTAAAGCCATATTCAAGGGCGGTTTTAATACACTTAGCAACCTTTAAAGCTCCGCGATAGCCAAATCTGGGACGATTTAAGATGGCGTTTAAATCCACAACGGGAATGTGGGGGAAACTCAAGGAAGAACCGAAGTAAACTACAGAATCAGCATCTAAACCACCGATAAATTCTAGTAATTCATCTTCAGTTTGTTTCATTGATTCATACTTACCAAAAGCTAAAGTCCCCTTGGTAATCAAAATTTCTGGGTCTAACCCCGTTTCTAAAAGGTAATCTACGCTGGTTTCCCGTGCTTCCGTACTCCAGGGATGGAAGTTATAAATAACAGCACGCATTCCAAAATCGCGCTCTAACATATGGGCGATAGACAAGCACTTAATAGCGTCATGTCCTTCGATAATGGCTAACTTACCTTCAATATATTTCTTGGCTTCTTCAAATTCTGTTTTGATGGCTGCATATTCCCGTTCCATCAGGGCTTCTGCTTGTGCTTCCATCTTTAAATATTTTGCCGCCCCACGCAACCATTTTTCTGTAGCACTGATACCATAGGGCAGAATTGTGGAATTTAAAGGTGTACCAAATCTATCTGACATGGCTTTACCGATGGTATAGCCCAAATCCAAACATAAGGTACAGTTAACGGCTGCGCTTGGTGCTTGTTTGAGTTCTTCTAGTGTGCAGTCACCAGCAATCACACTGTGGACTCTTGCACCCATCCCCTTAATCAGTCGTTTTAGTTCCTTAACATCTCCTTCTACTTCTGTCCTTTCTGGCCCCATCTTTGCGCCTACAATATTGACAGAATCGGCTAATTGTGATTGGCGTTCTGGGGTGGGCGGCTCCATAAAGTCTACAATTTGGCGGAAGACAATATCAAACCCACTACGATACTCCCCTGCGAAGCCCTCACAGTGTATCGTCATGATTTCTGCGTCGATTTCGCTACGAGCTTTACCCACTACTTCATCTACACAGTCGCCAATAATCCCCGACGCACAACTGGTAGCAACAACGATCGCATCAGGATGATATTTTTGATCTACTTCCAGAATCGCACCCCGTAATTCCTTTTCCCCACCAAAAATCACCGCTTTCTCACTCATATTCGTAGTGACAACAGGTTCATAAGGAGAACCACTGTTACGGCTATTAGTAAGTTTATACGCTCGTTTAACTCCATAAGCACAGCCACTAGGCCCGTGAGAAATAACGATCGCATCCTTAATCCCACTTAAAATCTTGGTTGCAGTCCAAAATTTACAGGGTCGAGTATGACTCCCCTGTAAAGTAGTTTTAATCTTACCTTCTTTTGCCAGTTGATAAAGTTCGCTTAAATGCCCGTAAAATACAACATTCGCATCAATTTTCGCTGCCATAATTCCTCTCTCCCATTTTTTATGAAAACGCAGAGGGTCGTTAAGGTGAGCGCAAAGTAACGCAGAGTTTTAAATCAAGTCCTCTGCGTACCTTTGCGTTATACTTCGCGTACCTACCCTGCGGGAAGGCGAAGTGCCTATGCGTTTAGAAATTTCTTACCAAACGTTTAAGATCCACTCACGGTCATGCTTGTATTCCATGTCTGCAAACAAGGCATTAGCGATCGCATCTCCCAAAAATTCCGCACCACGATAACCAATTACAGGATGTTTCCACATACCTGCACGGTCAAAAGTGGGGAAACCTACGCGTACCATTGGGATTTTGTTGTCAATCGCAATATACCGACCTTTGGAATGACCCAAAATCAAGTCGATATCGCCTTTTTCTTTAACGCGGTGTTCCAGTTCCCACAAGTCAGCATTCCAAATCACTTCGATGTCATACTCAGCGTGATTTGCTCTCTTTTCTAACTCAGCTAATCTGGGGTCTTTGGAAGGAGCTTGGTTATCATCACCCAACAACAGCAATACTGGCTCTAATTCAACTTCTAAACAGAACTCAGCCAAGCCAATTACTAAATCGGGGTCGCCGTAAATAGCTACACGCTTGTTAGCAAAATACATATGTGCTAAGTCAGCTAAAGCGTCAATTGCTTTACCCCGTTCGATAACCAAGGATTCTGGGATTGCCTTACCAGTCAGTTTCTTGATATTTTGTAGCCAAGCGTCAGTGTTCTTGATCCCAATTGGTGTAGGGCCAACGATCGCAGGAACATCAAATTCTCTTTCTAAGAACTGAGCCGCGTTACCACCTTCATATTTGCACAGAGCGATCGTTCCTACAGCATTGGCAGAACCAGCAATATCTTCAATGGTAGTATTACCAAAGGTGAAGCTGTTTCTATCTGGCATTGTAGGAGCATTGAAGGTTTCGGTATCGAGTAAGATGTTACCTTCAACACCCATTTCGCTGAGGATGTGCTTAACTTCGGTCACATCACCAGGGTTAACCCAACCAGTAATAATGTTTAACTTACCGTTTGGTTCACCTTTTTTCGCCAAGTTAGTAATCAATGAAGTGACACCAGCATCATATCCTGTCACCTGACTACCACGGTAACTAGGAGTATGTACAGGAATTAGCTTAACTTGGCGGTTGGGATACTCTGTCTTTAAGAACTTGTTGACTTTGTTGATTGTACCTTCTACGTCATCCCCAATGGTTTCAGTAGAACAAGTGGTGATGATGGGAATCAAACGGACATCAGGATAGCGTGCTACTATTGTTTTCACACCTTCTTCGATCCGTGGCATACCGCCAAATACCGCACTAGCTTCATGGAGTGAAGAAGATGCAATATCAAAGTTTTCTTTCAAGTGTTGAGCAAAAATCAAGCGGACAAACATACTGCAACCTTGTCCACCATGCACCAAGGGAATACAATCTTTAACACCGATGGTTGCATATTCAGCACCCGCAGGCTGACAGGTAAAGATGGGATTGATTACCCCAGCACGTTCTTTCTTACTTACAGCTAAAGTCATCTAAATTGCCTCCAGAATAGGGTGAAATGTGGGTGAAATAGAACTCAGAACCGATATTTGAATCGAATTCCGCCTAAATTTTGCAGTTCTGAGTTCCAGGTGAGTGAAGACTTACGTACTCGCAACGAGAATTACGTTGCGAGCGATCCCTCCGATTAGATAAATCGCGTCGTAAGTCTTTGTAGTTGGTGTGCGAACGGCTTGGGGAAGAGAGAAATTGCTAGGAGATGAAAGAGAACTACCAATTTCTAGCGTTCCTGAATTGAAATCACAAATCTTCTTTCGCGCTTGTAGCGTATGTGCGCCAGATTCATACCTGAATTCAGCAACGCCGTCTAATTTTAATAGAGAGAATGGTGCAATTCACCGTTGAGAGAGCCAGAAATAGCGATACCGACTAGATTTTGCTTAACTGTCTCTAGTACAGACTTAACTTGTGCCTTGTTCAAATCTTTGATCCAAGGTAAGTTGCGCTTGAGTTCAGACACCAGAATCTTGGCATCTGCATAGTACAGCTTATCAGTCAGGGTTTCTTGAGAAGATTTTTCTCCGTTCAAGAGTTCAGTGGCTTTTTTGATGACACCATTGATATTTTCTTCTCTGTCCCATGCACGGGAGTGGAATTGCCACAAACAACGCTCTTGAATGTATGTGGTGATGCTTTGAACTTGACCACTCAAGTCCTCAGACTGTTTGCCATTTGTAGTTGCAGCCGCAACTTTAGGCTGATCATCACGAACATCAAAAGCAGCAAGCTGCATCAAAGGAGAATAAATCGCATTGTACAAATCTCTTGCCATATTCACCGCACCCTCAAAGCCCATGTATGGTCCATTGTGATAACCGTGACCATTGATATAAGGCAAGTGCAGTTTCTTCACTAATGCACCTACCCGTGGCCCTGTCAACACCACATCAGGACGAATCATTTCCAGAACTTCAAAGAACTCTAATTCATTACCATCATCAATATAGATTGTGCCTTCTTGACCTCTGGCAATGACCTTTTCAAAGTCTTCTTGGTGTCCGAACTTGGAAGACATGGAGACAACTTGCATTCCTAAGTCATCTTCTAGAGCCTTTGTCCAGTGCCATAGTCTGGGGCCACCTGTCCAAATACAGACCTTTTTGCCTTTGAGTCGTTCTTTGTACCAATTCATTTTGTCTTGGTATTTGGCGACTTCTTCAGCAATGACGGCTTCGGCTCTGTCTTCAATGCCGAAGAAGGCTCCGATTTTGCGTAGTGCTTCTTGGCAATAGTCAAAGCCCCAGGTGTCTACGTCCAGACGAGGAATACCATATCTCTTTTTGAGTTCGTTGGCGATGTATCCTGCTGAACGCGCACAGTTGGTAACGTTGAGTTGCGCTCTGTGCATCCCCCGTAATGAGTCGTATGTCCCATTTCCGGTGAAGTGGGCGATGATTTGTACGCCCATTTTTTCCATGTACTTCTCTAGGACGAAGGTATCACCTTGGATGTTGTAGTCACCGATGACGTTGATGGTGTAGGGTGAGGTGATTTCTGGTTCTAATGTGCCGACTTTTTCGTTAATCCAGGCGATGTTGAGGACGTGGTGTCCTTTGGATTGGCTCACACCTGCAAATCCAGGACATTCTACACAGAAGATGTCAACGTCACCGAGTTCTTGCTGTACGCTTTTGACGACGGCGCGGATGTCATCACCAATTAAGGCGGTGGCGCAGGTGGTGTAGACTATCATCCGTTTGATGTCGGGGAACTCTGCAAAGGCTTCGATGATGGATTTGCGGAGTTGTTTTTCCCCACCGAAGACGATGTGGGATTCTTTCATGTCTGATGACCAGACATATTTGAGTTGGAAGTGGCCGTTGTCGCTAGGATAACGTTTGGTGTGCCAGGTGTCGTAGGCGCAACCGATAGGGCCGTGTATCATTTGGATGGTGTCTTTGAGTACGCCACCGATTACGAGTTTGGCTCCGCAGTAGCTACATCCGCGTTCTGAGAGGGAACCGGGGATGGTTTCGATGTTGGATAGGGGCAGAAATTGGGTGGTGTCTTCGCCTTTTTCTTTAATGTATACGTGCTTCTCCCTTTCTGGGATTGATTCGTCGCACTTTAATAGCTTCAGTGGCATTTCTCTATTCTCCTTTGCAGATTTCTTTGTTGTTTCTTCTTGGTTTCAACTCATTTCTGTCTCAAGAAGAAAGCGGTTTCTTTTCTGTTCTTAAACTTTAACAATTCTTCTAATTATTAAACAGTATTTTGGATGACAAAAATCAAAAAAATATAAATAAAATATGAGCGTATTTTATTTATAAAGACAGGTCTGTATACAAATAATAAAACAACAAATAATTGATTGATAATTTTAGAAAATAGACAGAGTATTCTACTCAATATTATGTTTCTAAATACAGTTATTTTGTAGGGTGCGTTAAAGAAACGCGTAACGCACCAATATAATACGGTGCGTTACGGCTATATATAATTTGCTCACACTCCAAATCCTTACACAGCCGTAACACAACGGCAATAAAGCGAGAACTCAGAGCGGCGGCTTCCGCCGCTCTGAAGTTCGGTGGGGAGGAAAATCCACACCGCTTTTTGCCTCCCCTACTGAATATTTACTTTCTAAATAAGCGATTATCCAATAACAGATGTATTTAATCCATATTTAGATAAGATTGATTGCCCATCTAATGATAGTATATACATAGCTAATGTAACCGCAGCACTATGAGAATTATTGATGATAGTCATGCCATAATTGACATGAACGGCTAAGTTTTCAGATAATTCTATTATTTGTAAACTTGGGGCTGCTAAATGAGCTAGACGAGCATCAGTATAATAGCTTAAAAATATATCTACTTGTTGAGTTTCTAGGATGAAATAAGCAAACCTATTCTTTTTATCGGACATGACTGGATAGTTACTGCCACCGATTAAATGTAATGCTTTATT
This sequence comes from Aliinostoc sp. HNIBRCY26, assembly GCF_050235535.1. Taxonomy (GTDB): domain Bacteria; phylum Cyanobacteriota; class Cyanobacteriia; order Cyanobacteriales; family Nostocaceae; genus Trichormus. The sequence continues at coordinate 2,688,412 of NZ_CP189852.1, read as the reverse complement.
ATTTAATGTTTCAGAACTACCTAGTCTGAATTTTTCTGCTTGATGAAAAACAGTTTGTGCATAGTCTTCAATGAGGTTTGGTTTTGGTGCTGATATCCCTAAGCGGATTTTTGGATCTAACATCGCATCTAATAGAGTATCAGATGTGACACTGATTCCAGGTTTAGCGATCGCACATATTCTATTATTAACAAAGTTCACTACCGGGCTGCTTTTACTTGCTTGCATTAATGCAGTAGGATTGTGCAGATCATCAGTAACAAATATATCAGCCTTCTCACCTCCTAAAATCCGTTCTCGGAGCAAATCAGCATAATCCAATTCAAGTCTTATGGGAATTTTGTATTTCCTCGTAAAAGCTTGAGCGATTTCTGAAATCACGGGTCGTAAACTCAAAGCAGAGTATAATCTCACTGATAAGCGGTCATTTTCTTCAAACAGCAGAAAGCTTTTACTTGATTGCATGGACATAACCATAAATAATTACCTCACAGTTGGTAAATGAAACCGGAAAAACTAGTTATTGACGCAGATTTAGGCAGTACATTTTTTGTGTAATTTTCAGAAAAGCCAATATTCCCAATACTTCAAAGGGAGCAAAGGAGAATTTCAGACTCAGACATAAGCAAAATAAACCCAGTAAAATGGTAAATAGTTGCCATATTGCATTAAGTATTTTTAAGCTCATAGCCCAAAGACATATTGTCAGCCCTAGAGTAATAAATGAAGTTAGTAGCATAATCAGTAAATTTAGCGATCGCCAATACAAATTTGCCTAAGATAGTCTAATTAGCAATAAAGTTCGCTATAAAACTAACTCATAAGAAAATGCCTATAAAATAAAGGACAGATGGAGCGCAAGTTGCAATTCCATCTGTATTATTTCACTTACCAACAAGCGGCATAATAGCCACAAATCAAACTTATTTCACAGGTTTTACTCTCAAACACTGTGGTTCTCCTGCTGTAGAACCTCACGCAATCAAGGCGGAAAAATACTTTTGAGAGTTGACATAAATTGATTAGCAGATGTTATCAAGTAGCAAAAGTCTCCAGTTTTTTGTCTACTGCATTTACCACACCACAAGGTGCAGAATGTGGGTTGGTAAAAATGCTGTTAACTCCAATCTGATTGATGAACTGCAAACAGATTCCAGCTCTCCACTTACTTTCACACTGCTACAGATCCAATTACTCCACAAATACCTCCAGAAACTTGTGAAGTCAGATCATCAGTTCATCAAACAATTGGTTAATTTCCAGGATTTGGCTCTACAACAACAACTACTACTAAGATACTGCGAGGTCAACATCTATGCCAGAATCGACCTGTTTAGCTTTACGCTTTTGTTTCCCTATATGTAAAGAATAGCATACATCTTGCAATTTTACTTGCGAGAGAAATTTTTTTAGCGGTTATATTTTGTTAAAGCGCATTTAAATATCTTTAAATGTAATTTTTGTAACATTTATGAGGGGTAGCGATCGCCAGCAAATCTGAGAGTTAGGCAGTTATCAAAGTTAATACTACTTTATTCCTTAGTTAATATTTTCAGGTGTGCCTCATCATATTCTGAAGGTGACATAAAATTATATTTCTAAAAATTAATGATTTGAGGTATGAAGCTATACTAAGTGTATCTATTCCAAGGATTCACTCATTTATGATTAGCGATCAGGACTGTTTTCCTGGATATCGAGTCAACAAGATTCTTTATGAAGGTTACAGAACCATTGTTTATCGTGGGTATCGAGCCACTGACTTATTACCAGTAGTAATTAAACATCTTAAGAATCCTTATCCTAACTTTAGTGAACTACTGCAATTCCGTAATCAATACACAATTGGTAAAAATCTCAATTATCCTGGATTTATCCAAACCTATAGCTTAGAACCATCTCAAAATAGCTATATTTTAGTAGTGGAGGATTATGGTGGAATTTCTCTGAAAGATTACTTTGCTGGTGAAAAAGTTAGATTTCCTCTATCTTTAGAAAGATTCCTATTAATAGCTATATCTCTGTGTGACATTTTAGATTGTCTCTATCGACAAAGAATTATTCATAAAGATATCAAACCTAGTAATATTTTAATTAATCCTGATACAAAAAAAATTAAATTAATTGATTTAAGTATTGCATCTCTTTTACCAAGAGAAACTCAAACATTAATTAGTAACAATATAATAGAAGGAACATTAGCTTACATTTCTCCTGAACAAACAGGAAGAATGAATCGGGGGATTGACTATCGCACAGACTTGTATTCATTGGGTGTGACTTTTTACGAGCTACTAACGGGAGAATTACCATTTAAGTCGGAAGATCCAATGGAATTAATTTATTGTCATATTGCCAAAGCTGCTCCCTTAGTGTCTGAAATTTGTCCCCAAATTCCATCTATCATTGCAGAGATAGTCAAAAAGTTAATGGCAAAAAATGCCGAAGACCGCTATCAAAGTGCGTTAGGGTTAAAGTATGATTTAGAAAAATGCTTAGGGCAATTGCAAAGGACTGGTGAAATTGCCAATTTTGTAATTGCACAGAGAGATTTGTGCGATCGCTTCATTATTCCTGATAAACTTTATGGTCGAGAAACCGAAGTTAAAACTCTCCTCGCAGCTTTTGAAAGAGTGAGCTTTGGCGCAACGGAAATGATGTTGGTTTCTGGGTTTTCCGGTATTGGTAAAACTGCCGTAGTTAATGAAGTGCATAAACCGATAGTACGACAACGGGGTTATTTTACCAAAGGCAAGTTTGACCAATTTAATCGCAATATTCCCTTTTCTGCTTTTGTGCAAGCCTTCCGTGATTTAATGGGGCAATTATTAACCGAAAGTGATGCACAAATTCTATCTTGGAAAAATAAAATATTAGAAGCAGTTGGAGATAATGGACAAGTCATTATTGAAGTCATACCGGAACTAGAAATGGTGATTGGCAAACAGCCAGCAGTTGCAGAATTATCAGGTATGGCAGCCGAAAATAGATTTAATTTATTATTTCAGAAATTTACTCAAGTTTTGACAACTAAAGAACATCCTTTAGTGATATTTTTAGATGATTTGCAGTGGGCAGATTCGGCATCATTAAAGTTAATACAGCTATTAATGGTTGATACGAGGTACTTGTTATTAATTGGTGCATATCGTGATAACGAAGTGACTCCAGCACATCCCTTAATATTGACCTTAGAGCAACTCAGTAAAACAGGGGCGAAACTAAATAATATTACCCTCCAACCTCTGAGTGAAATGAGTTTAAATCAGTTCGTGGCTGATACGCTTCATTGTAATGCTTACTTGTCACAACCTTTAACAGAATTGGTGTATCGAAAAACCCAAGGAAACCCATTTTTTGCTACACAGTTTCTCAAGGCATTACATCAAGATGGACTAATTAAATTTAACTTTGATTCGGGATGTTGGGAATGTGATATAGTCCAGATAAAACAGCAAGCAGTTACAGATGATGTTGTGGCTTTTATGGCATTGCAACTGCAAAAAATGCCCTCATCAACTCAAAAAATATTGCAGTTAGCCGCTTGTATAGGTAATCAGTTTGATTTAGCAACTTTGGCTATTGCGGCTCAACAATCAGAAGTAGAAACGGCGGCTGGTTTATGGAAAGCTTTGCAGGAAGAATTTATTTTACCGATTAGTGATGTTTATAAGTTTTATCAGGGAGAAGATCATCAGCAACTAGGGCTATTAAATGAAAATACCAACAAAAAAATAGCCAATTATCAATTTCTGCATGATCGCGTCCAACAAGCAGCTTATTCTTTAATTCCTGACGAACAAAAAACAGCAACTCACCTGCAAATCGGACAATTACTGCTGCAAAATACTTCTGAAAGTGAGCAAGAAGGAAAATTATTTGATATCGTTGGGCATTTAAATCTAGGACAAGGGTTAATTAGTCAACCAAGTCAACGTCAAGAATTAGCTCAACTCAATTTGCTAGCCGGGGTAAAAGCTAGAAAATCTACAGCCTATCCAGCCGCAAGAGATTATTTGCAAAAAGGGATTGATCTATTGCAGACAAACTGCTGGGAAAATCAATATGAATTGACTTTAAATCTTTATTTGACATCAGCCGAAGTCAGTTATTTAAATGGTGACTTTGAGCGCATGGAACAGCAAGCAACTTTAGTCTTGCAGCAGGCGCGAACAGTGATTGATCGCGTGAAAATCTATGAAATTCAAATCGCAGCTAAAACTTTACAAAGTAATGTGCTGGGTGCGATCGCAGTTGGGAGAACAGCATTAGAGCAATTGGGGGTTGAACTACCCCAAGAAGCTGAAAAAGAGGAGATTAACAAAGCATTACAAACCTTGGCTACCCAACTCACAAACACCCCAGTAGAAACATTAATAGATTTACCACTGACAAATGATGCCATTACCCAGGCAGCAATGCACATTCTGGGCATCTTATTTTCCCCCATTATTCAGGGAATGCCAGGTTTATTGCCCTTGCTCAGTGCTAAAATGGTGAGTCTTTCTCTGCTATCGGGTAATACGGTATCATCCACTATTGGGTATGCCCTTCACGGATTAGTTATGTCTGCCTTCTTAGGAGATGCCGCTACAGGCTATGCTTTTGGAAAATTGGCTTTAAATTTACTGACAAGATTTAATACCCCAGAGATTAAGCCAATTGTCATGTTTTTGTTTGGTAACTTTATTCAGCCCCACAAAGAGCCGTTGAGGGATTCCATCCAGACACTGAAAACAGCCTATGATGCCGGCATAGACACAGGGGATTTTATGCACGCGGGATTTTCCTTGGCTACTCACAGTAATTCGAGATTTTTTAGTGGCGAAGAACTTAGTAGTTTTGTCGAAGATATGGCTAGCTATAGTGCAGTTTTAGCTCAAGTGAAACAATATTCGGCTCAGGCGTATATAAATTTAGGTAAACAAACGGCAGAAAACTTAATTGAGTCAGTTGATCAACCTCATTGCTTAATGGGCAATTCCTACAATGAAACAGTGATGCTGCCCAAACACCAACAGGATAATGATGGTACAGCGATCGCGGAAGCTTATATTTATAAGTTGCTCCTAGCCTACTGTTTTGGTGATTATGCAGATGCAATTAACTATGCAAATCAAGCACAGTCTTATCTTATAGCCGTATCAGGATCGTTCTTTGTGCCGATTTTTTATTTTTATGCAGCCTTGGCACATTTAACACGCTTACCAAGCGAGTCAGAATCAGCACAAGCCGAAATTTTAGCGATCGCCCAAACCTATCAAACTAGTTTGGCTCAGTTTGCCCACCATGCACCGATGAATCATCAACATAAGCTCGATTTAATAGAAGCAGAAAAACATCGAGTCTTAGGTAACAATTATGAAGCCGGAGATTGGTATGATCGCGCTATCACCGCCGCTAAAACTCACGAATATCTCCCAGAAGAAGCATTAGCTAACGAACTTGCAGCTAAATTTTACAGGAATTGGGGCAAAGAAAGAGTTGCCGCAGGTTATATGCAGCAAGCCTACTATTGTTATGCCCGTTGGGGAGCTAAAGGCAAAACAGAGCAACTGGAAAACCTTTACCCCCATTTATTGCAACCCATTCTACACTCAACCATCCAACCCCTAAATTTACTAGAAACTCTGGCGGGACTCATACCAATCGCATCAATTACCCATTCCAGTCATGCTAACCATTCTTCTAGCACCAGCATCAACACAGTATTAGACTTGGCAACTATCCTCAAAGTCGCGCAAAATCTATCTGGAACTATTCAAATCAAAGATTTACTGCGTCAGTTGACCCAAATTATTCTCACATATTCTGGCGGCGATTGCTGTGCTATTATCCTCCCTCAGAGAAATAACACCTGGCAACTAGAAGCCCTCGCCACCTCAGCAGCTACAGAACTTACCCCAGTCCCTTTAGACGGCAATCTTTCCCTACCTGTAAAACTGATTAATTACGTCAAAAATACCCTAGAAATAGTAGTAATTGATCGCCTTGTCACTGATTTACCAGTCATTGATGATTATCTGACTCAGCAACAATCCCAAAGTATTCTGTGTTTACCCCTGCTCAACCAAGGAAAAGCGATCGCCATTCTCTACCTCGAAAATCAACTTACTAGTGGTGTATTTAGTCGCGATCGCCTGCTGATTCTCCATTTCCTCTGCACTCAAGCAGCGATATCCCTAGAAAATGCCCGACTTTTTAGCGATCGTCAAACAGCCGAAGCGCAATTACAAGAAATCAACGCACAATTAACCCACAGTATCCAACTCAAAGATGAATTTCTGGCTACCATGAGTCACGAACTACGTACCCCACTCAATGCCATTCTGGGGATGACTGAAACATTACTGGATGAAGTCTTTGGATTAGTTAACGAAAAACAAATTGAAGCGTTACAAACCATTGAGCAGAGTGGCTATCATTTGCTCAAGCTAATTAGCGACATTTTAGACGTGTCTAAAATTGCATCGGGACAGATTGATTTAGAATCCGCTAAAACAGCCATTTTACCCCTGTGCCAACAAAGCCTAGAATTTATTCAACTCGAAGCCGCGAAAAAATCTATTCAAGTAGCAAGTAAATTACCGACTGAGCTACCCGAATTATATATAGATGCACGACGTATCCGCCAAGCTTTAATTCATCTCCTCAATAATGCCGTAAAATTCACGCCCCCAGGTGGACAAATTACCTTAGAAGCCACAATCGCCAGCATCAAGCAAGAGCGCGATTATCTGCAAATTTTCGTAAAGGATACAGGAATTGGCATTTCTCCAGAAAATGTCCAAAAAGTATTTGAACCTTTTACGCAAATTGATAGTAGCCTCAACCGCAAGTATGAGGGCATAGGTTTAGGATTAGCTCTCGTTAAACGCATTGTCGAACTGCATAGCGGGGATGTCACCCTAACCAGTGCGTTAGGAGTAGGTAGTTGTTTCACCATCTCCTTACCTGTGGTGAGTGGTGAGTGCTGAGTAATGAGTAATGAGTAATGAGTAATGAGTGCTGAGTGCTGAGTGCTGAGTGCTGTTAGCGGTAGCGCGGCGTTTAGCCGGTGCTGACTAATGACTAATGACTATTGACTATTGACTATTGACTATTGACTAGAAATAAATTCTGCCTTGTCTACCTCCTTGATTTTAGATAAATATCTATGATATCGTTAGACCGTTATAAGCAAACTACAGTTACTTGATAGACTAACAGTAGTTTATAAGTACATAGTGTGCATCAAATGGGAATTAGCCCTTATGCCGAATGATTGGTATGAATGGCACGACCTCTATAACACTGAGCCAAAGTTGCAGCAGCGTCTAGAAATCGTGCGGGAATATATTGCTTATAGCTTGAATGCTTCCCCAAATGGAACTATTCAGATAGTAAGTGTTTGCGCTGGTGATGGACGAGATTTACTAGGAACTTTACAAAATTACCCCCGCGCGAAGGATGTTTCTGCACGACTAGTTGAAATAAATTCAAATCTAGTTGAACGTGGACTAGCAACTATAGAATCTTTGGGTTTAACCAAGCAAATTGAGTTTATCAATGGTGATGCAACTCTTGCTACTAACTATGTAGGTGCAGTACCCGCAGATATCGTAATTGTGTGTGGTGTTTTTGGCAATCTGGCTGATGAAGGCGAACTCAATCGTTTACTAGATAACCTCAGTTTTCTCAGTAAACCAGGTGCTTTTGTCATCTGGACTCGTGGACACTCGAACGGTTTTCCCTACTCTGACAATGTACGGAAAATTTTGTCTGCATCTGGATTTGAAGAAGTTCAGTTTAAGCTAACTGCTACAGGAGATATGGGAGTAGGTCTTCATCGATACATTGGTGAAAATTTACCTCAACCCAAAGAACAACAGTTATTTGTGTTTTCCGGTGTTCCTAGTAAAGCGAGGTAAAAATGTCTATTCAAAACACAATATCGAGTTGGGATGAACTTCTACAGACAGCTAGAAACCATACCTCTGCACGTCGAGTAAAAAGGCCAGGACAATCTCCTTCTACTGCACCCATACCTAGCAGTTTAGATAAACTTCCCCCAAATACAGAACCACCAGTCCTGCTTTACCGAGATACTAATTCTTGGTGTCCTTTCTGTGAGCGAGTTTGGTTTGCACTGGAAGAAAAAGAAATTCCTTTTGATACAGAGTTTATTGATTTAAGTAATAAACCCAAATGGTACACTGACCTAGTTCCTACTACCCTTGTACCGGCTGCTAAGATTGAGGAAAATTTAGTATACGAATCTAAAGATATTCTCCTAGCTCTAGAAGCAAGGTTTCCCAGTCCTGCATTATTACCGGAAAATCCAGAAGAAAACGCTATTGCTAGGCGTTTGGTTGAAGAATCAGAAACCAATGGTTTTCGGAACATCGCTTATAAATTCTTGAGAGAAGCACCTGTAGATGCTGACGAGCTAGCAAAATTACAAGCAGAATTTGAGGCTAAATTAGATGAACTTGAACAAGCTTTGTCTGAATATCCCGGCCCCTACTTTGTGAGTACATTTAGCTTAGTAGATATTATGTATAGTCCCCATCTGGATAGATTGGCGGCTAATTTACCCGTGTATCGGGGATATCATCTCAAAGGAAATCCGCGCTTTCCTCGAATTAATGCTTGGTTTGACGCATTGAATCAACGTCCGGCTTATCATCGGGTAAAGTCAGATAATATTACCAACAATTTACTGTTACGTCGTCGATGGGGTGTGGAACCAATTGGAAATCCATTACCATTGGATGCAGCAGATAGCCAAAAGATTCAATATCGTGCCGAAGCTGCCGAAAGGTTGAGCGATAATCGAGAAGTTGCGATCGCAGATATTATCAAAAATTCTGGAGTCCAAGCTTTAGCCGCAGATGGTGACTTTAGCACAGTTAAAGAATCAGTTGATTTTCACCTCCGCCAACTAGCTGATTATCTCATTCATAGCAATGGCGAAACTTTACCAGGTGGTCGGACAGGTGGTAAAAATAGCATTGTTGATCCTATCTTCGCTGCTGTGGGCGCGATTACATTCGCATATCTGAGAAATCGCATCTGCGCGCCTCGTGATATGAGTGCTGGCGCAGCAACAGCGTTTCGAGATGCGATTGATAAGTTGTTGGCTTCTGTTTATTAAAGGCAGAAGGCAAGGGGACAAGGTAGACAAGGCAGAATTTATTTCTCAACTCAGCACCGACTAAACGCCGCACTCAATAGTCAATATTACTCAGCACTCACCACTCATTACTCAGCACTGTCAAACACTGTTTGACGTAGTTCTGGAAAGACTTTAGAGACTTTATTTAGGAGGTAATCGCCGTAAGTTCCGCGAAACTCATGGACACTAGCTTTATCCCAGCGATCGCTTTGATCATCATTCACTACTATACCCTTGAGTTCAATGGGTTTGACTTCAACGTTAAAATTGGGATCAAAGAAGAAAGGAAATGATAGGCGATTAGTTGTTGATAAGTTCTGAACGCGGTGGGGTGTTGAACGATATAGTCCCTGAGTCATGCGATCAAGCATATCCCCAATGTTACATACGAATGAACCAGGTATAGGAGGTGCATCTATCCAACCAAACTTTGATTTGATTTGTAATCCACCAGTGTTATCTTGTTTGAGTATAGTTAATACTCCATAATCTGTATGTTCTCCAACTCCCCATGCAGATTGAGATGATGAATTAGGGGGATAATTAAAAATCCGAAATAATATCAATGGGTCTTTGGTATAACGCTCTGCAAAGTATGACTTTTCTAAACCCAAACTCAGAGCAATACCAGCCATGAGGATATGTCCGAGTTGAGTCATTGACTCTATATATTCAAGTACCGTTTCCCTAAATTCGGGAATATTCGATGGAAAGAGATTACGACCGTGCATTGGTATACCAACTTTTACAAGTGGGTGTTCTTCTTCTAGTTCTGCACCAAAGTAAATACCTTCTTTTAAATCAGGTTTACCTGATGTCAACTCATTACCAACGGGAAAATATCCTCGCCATGCTCTACCACCAAAGGCCATACGCATTTTCAGCTTAGTTTCTTCATCCTGTGCAAAGAACTGTTGACTGAGATGTTCTAGCTTTTGTTGTAGTTGTTCATCAACTCCATGTCCGACAATATAGAAAAAACCGTAATCTTGACACGCTTGTCTGATTTGTTTCGCCACTACATCAGCAGAGCTATTGGTTGAGAAAATTAACCCGCTAATATCGATGATAGGAACTTGTGAGATTGTCATGTTTAGTTTCTCTTATTTGTCTTAATCCCATAAATATAATTATAATTTTGAGGATGGCGATCGCTGATAGTTATAAAGTATTAACCTCAATCTTGTCTTTACATAAAATTGTGAACTTTAGTGTAAAACAAGTAAATTGATATACATACCGTAGTATTATCTAAATAGTTCTTATGTGTTCTCAAAAACAAAACATTTCACAGCATAAATAGTAATTATTGAGTAACACTAATTGAATAATAAAATTTGTCAATTCAAACGTGAAATTTTCCCAAAATATGCAATATAATCAATTAGGCAATAGTGACCTAAACGTTTCTGAAATTTGCCTTGGCACAATGACTTATGGGCGGCAAAATACTATAGAAGAAGCCCATCAACAGCTAGATTATGCAATTAATCAAGGAGTTAATTTCATAGATGCGGCTGAAATGTATCCCGTACCACCCAGTGGAGAAACCTATGGCTTAACCGAAAGTTATATTGGAGAATGGTTAAAACATCAACAGCGAGATCAGCTAATAATTGCCACTAAAATTGCGGGGCCTGGTCGTGGATTTAAATGGTTGCGTGGTGGTGCAGAAGGACTTGACCGAAACAATATTAAACAAGCAATAGATGATAGTCTCGCAAGATTACAAACAGACTATATTGATTTATATCAAATCCATTGGCCCGACCGCTATGTACCTCGTTTTGGTCAAACCGTCTTTGATCCCACACAGGTAAAAACAACAGTCCCCATCACCGAACAACTGGAAGTTTTTGCTGATGTCATTAAAGCAGGTAAAATCCGCTATCTCGGACTAAGTAATGAAACACCTTGGGGAGTTGTACAATTTAGTCAAGCAGCAAAAAAATTGGGATTACCTAAAGTTGTTTCCATCCAAAACGCTTACAACTTGCTCAACCGAGTTTTTGATGGCGCACTAGCAGAGGCAGTTTATTACGAAAACATTCCTTTACTAGCTTATAGTCCTTTAGGATTTGGTTATTTAACTGGTAAATATCTCAACGGTAAACCAGAGAAAACGAGAGTGACTTTGTTTGAAAACTTTGGTCAGCGTTATTTAAAACCCAATGTGCAGGAAGCTGTAGCAGCTTATGTAGAAATAGCTAAACGTCATCAATTAAGTCCAGCACAATTAGCCATAGCCTTCGTGCGGAGTCGCTGGTTTGTTGCTAGTACAATTATTGGTGCTACCACACTAGAACAACTCAAAGAAAATATAGACAGTATTAATGTAGTTCTCGACCAAGATATCTTGGCAGAATTGGATGCAGTGCATACTCGATATCCAAATCCTGCACCATAGAAGTGCTGAGTTAGTTACAAAGAAAAGTAGGTAGGGTTAAGTTTAGCTTAACCCTACAAAGCAATACCAATTTTAGGTTTAAAAACTGTTTTTAGTTCCTATATCAACTTATAAACTATGACGATCGCAAAAGCATCAGTTGACCAAAATACTATTCGTCGCCGTGGTACTGGTTTAAGAGCATATAATCCTGACAAAGTGTTTAAAGGATTTACACTTTTTACCCCACTAACAGGTAATGGAGAAGTCTATCTGCTCAACCTGGAAGGGGATATTGTACATCAATGGAATCTACCTTATCCACCAGGTTTGTATGGCTATCTCTTACCCAACGGCAACCTTTTTTATAATGGTAAAACACCAGAAATTCCGCCACGTTTTCCTTTATGGGGTGCATTTAAAGGTGGCGTTGTTTTAGAGGTAGATCCCCAGGGAAATATTATTTGGGAGTATCAGCATTCAGATCATCATCACGATGGGCGCAGACTTCGCAACGGTAACACAATTTTATTAGCTATTGAGAAGATACCTCAATCTTTAATTCCTCGCATCAAAGGTGGCGTACCTGGAACAGAAGCAGACGGTGATATCTACGCTGATGTACTTTACGAAGTTACACCTGGCGGTGAAATTGTCTGGACTTGGCACGCTTACGAACATTTAGATCCAGATATTTTCACGATTACACCCCAAGACCAAAGGCACGAATGGACGCATGGTAATACCGTCGGTGAACTCGCTGATGGCAACATTATAGTTAGCTTCCGCAACATTTCTACTGTCGCAATTATCGATCGCAATACAGGAGAAATTATCTGGACGCTAGGAGATGATGTCTTAGCACAGCAGCACTTTCCTAACGAGTTAGATAACGGTAATATCCTGATTTTTGACAATGGCGCACATCGTCGTCACACTGCACTCAATTACTCTCGCGTGATAGAAGTTAACCGTCAAACCAAAGAGATAGTTTGGGAGTATGCTGATAACCCACCCCACAACTTCTTTAGTTCGTATATATCCGGCGCACAACGTCTAGCGAATGGTAATACTTTAATCACAGAAGGTGCTTTCGGTCGGATATTTGAGGTGACAGTTAACGGCGAAATTGTCTGGGAATATGTCAATCCCCACTTTGCTGTGCGGAATATCCCTGGTGATAACTCAGCTGTAGCTCGTGGGGAACAAAATTCCGTCTTTCGTGCTTTTCGTTATGCACCTGAAGAAATCCCTTGGCTTTAGTTAGGGATTGTGGGGACTGGGGATTGGGGATTGGGGACTGAGAAAAGAGGGAAAGAATAACTTCGCACTCAATACTCAGCACTCAGCAATCAGCACTCATCACTCAGCACTATTAATGAGGAGGAATAATCAATATGTCCGACATTCAGATATACAGCGCAGTTGTTTGTCCCTATGCTCACCGTTCGCGCTTGGTGTTGCAAGAAAAAGGTATCGACTTTGATTTAATTGAAATTAACTTGCAAAACAAACCAGAGGGATTTACAGATATTTCTCCCTATGGAAAAGTGCCGGCAATTGTACATGGTGAGCATAGAGTCTGGGAATCGGCAGTAATTAACGAATATCTTGATGAAGTATTTCCAAATCCGCCGCTTTTACCGAGTAGTGCTATTGCTAAAGCTCAGGCTCGTATCTGGATTGATTTTGCTAATACTCGATTTGTTCCGGCTTTTTCTACTCTCTTGCGTAGTCCAGAAGTCGCACAACAAGAAGCTGCTAAACAAGAACTATACAAACATCTGGAATTTATCGAACATGAAGGTTTAAGGAAGTTATCAGGAGACGGCCCTTATTGGTTTGGTGAAGCTATTAGTCTGGTAGATTTCACCTTTTATCCCTGGTTTGAGCGTTGGCCTGCACTGAAGCATTATCGAGGCTTTAGTATACCAGAAGAATTTACTCGTTTGCGTCAGTGGAAAAAGGCTCTGAAACAACGTGATTCAGTAGTAGCGATCGCGAACAGTAAAGAGTTCTACATAGAACGATATGCTAGATTTGCTACTCCTGTAGCTGTGTAATACAAGTTTTTCTGTTCAACAATAACAGGAATTAAATTTTGGGAATTGGGCAAACTATACCTCGTGTCGCAGATGCTCATAACTTTCACCATTTTTCCTCAATTCCCATTTCCTCATCCCTATTCGCCACAAGGGGAAAAATAATTACAAACCGCTTAATCTTGGCAACTTTTCACTAACTCAATAACACCTAATAACGCCATATGCTTAAGCCATAAGTTTTGCCACAGTAAACCTCTACTCGGTTATATAAGGTGGTTCATCCACCTTATTTTTCTAATTTAATACCAATTATCCAAAATTAATCGACAGATACAAAGCTCAAAAACAATACGGTCTCTGAATTTATTAATTGCGAATTGGTATAACTTGACCATTTTCAACAGCTTGGTAATTACAAATGAAACAATTGGTAAAAACTTTAAAACTTCAAATTAAATCATGGCAACGTCAACCTATTACTCGTCGTCATGCCTTATTTGCCTTTGGTTATAGCTTAGTATTATCTACCACCATATTTAGTTGCAGTAGTCCACAAAATAATAATCAGCAGCAAGCAGATGTACCAAAATCAGATGTTGCTAGTCAAACTACTACTAATAATACTAATAAAAAAGTAGTCAGAATTGTCCGTTCTAAACAACTGACAGCATTAGCAGTTCTAGAACAAAAACGCATCTTAGAACAACGATTAGAACCTTTAGGCTACAAGGTGGAGTGGCCTGAATTTGCTGCTGGCCCTCAGCAATTAGAAGCCTTAAATACAAACGCACTGGATATTGCTTCAACAGCAGAATCACCTCCTATTTTTGCCCAAGCCGCCGGGACACCTCTAGTTTATTTAGCGGCTAATTCTTCCGATGGGAAAGCAGTTTCACTTTTAGTTCCTGCTAACTCGACTGCTAAAAGTGTGAAAGATTTAAAAGGGAAAAAAATTGCCTTCCAAAAAGCATCCATTGGTCATTATCTCTTAGTGAGAGCCGTAGAAAGAGAAGGGTTAAAACTGAGTGATATACAGTCCATTTACTTACCACCTCCAGATGCGAATGTAGCATTTAGCCAGGGGAAAGTTGATGCTTGGTTTATTTGGGAACCATTTGTGACTAGAAATGTTCAGCAGAAGGTGGGGAAAGTATTAACGGATGGCGGTAATGGTTTGCGAGATACTAATAACTTTTTCTCTACAACCCGTAAGTTTTATCAGGAAAATCCTGAAGTCATCAAGATTTTTCTAGAAGAACTGCAAAAAGCTCAGAATTGGTCTAAAAATAATCCCAAAGAACTAGCAACATTACTTGCTCCAATTACTCAACTTGATGCACCTACACTAGAGATTATGCACAGTAAGTATGACTTCACACTCATACCAATTACTGAGCAGATTATTACTAAACAGCAAGAAGTGTCTGATAAGTGGTACGCCTTGGGACTAATACCCAAAAAGGTCAATGTCAGAGATGGTTTTTTAACACCAGAACAATACGCCGCAATTACTCCTCAAGAAGTTTTAGCTAAAAAATAATATTGGGGGAATTTGCTGTTCACCTGATTCTGAATTGAGCTTTTATCCAAAACATATTTGAGAAAAAACCCTGGTTTATTCAACAAACTAGGGTTTTGCATTTATTTCTTGATAAAATTAGATAATGTATAATTATATCCAGCTTATACGTCAATACAGTTCAGATAAGAAAAATAAATTTCAACAAAGCCAGCAAATGATCACTCAACAAAAAACGAAAAAATGATTTTGGAGGGGGTTTGGGGGAGAATCCCCCAAATCTTGCTCATTGTCTAATAGGCAGAGCAAAAATTGAGAAATTAACTCTCACCACCTTAACTGAACCGTATTGGCTTATACGTATAATTTTATGCAAAAAAATAACATTCCTAAAAATTTGCAAATCACATCTTATTTATCTCCCAATTGGTTTGAATTTTATCAAGCGATCGCTACTTATTTAAGTCGTTGTTTACAAATAGATTTACACTTACAACAAAGTGCATATGACCCTTTAGTAGACCCCCTATTGTTGCAAGACCAAATAGACCTAGCTTTTATTTGTGGATTACCACTAATTCGCTATAGTCAAACAGTTCCCCATCAATGGCAGACGCTGGTTGCACCTGTGATGCAATCCTCAAGATATAATAATCGTCCCATTTATTATGCAGATGTAATTGTCAATACCCAGAGTGATATTAACAAGTTTACGGATTTAGTAGGTAAAGTATTTTGTTATAACGACCCTGGTTCTAATAGCGGTTACAATTTACTTTGTCAGAGATTAACTCAAGAAAAAAATCCTCAAAATTTCTTTAGCAAAACTCTCCAATCAGGCTCACATCAGCATTCAATTCGCTGGGTAATTGAGGGATTAGCAGATTGTGCTGCAATTGATAGTGTGGTACTCGAACAGGAATTAAAGGATTTTCCCGAAATATCACAGTATTTGCGTGTGGTGGAAGTGTTAGGGCCTTCACCAATGCCACCATTAGCAGTAGCACAACATCTGGATATATCTTTAACTCAACAAATACAGTTGGCATTACTCCAACCAGATGAGCAACTGCAAAGAGTCATGCAACAATTTGGAGTCAGACGTTTTGCACCAGTGCAATTAGAGGACTATGAAATATTAAATCAAATTTATCGCGATCGCTCTTTTCTCACTTTGTCCTAAAGAATAACGACAACTGTTAGAAACTATGTAGCCAGTTGATTTTCAAGAAACTGCATAAACCCAACTCTGTTTTTGTACTGCTAATAGAGCATCTTGATAAACTTGCCGAAATAAAACTCGCTGTGCATGACTCCCGCCAATTTCATGCAACCTTGATAAAATCGGCTGGAGTTCTACAATAGTCGTGCGAAAATCTCCTTTGGCATGAGCAAACATTCCTCTAGCGGCAGGAATTGCTACTTCCAACCAACTCCGACGTAAGAAAGGATTAATGCTGAAAGTGTGATGCTGCATACTCACAAGCATTTGATGCACCCAATCATTATGTCCGGCTCTGGTAAGAGCATAGACATAATGCAAATCTTGAAATGGTAAAGCGTGTTCATCAATGCGGCTGTAAAGATAAGGACTGATACCTTGCCAGCGATCGCCCACATTCACACCACGCAACTCTAGACGCAATAATAATGAAATTGCCCCCACTTGGTCTTTAGGAGATTGTTTATTAGCACACTGCCAAATGTGCTGATCGTAAAGTTGCAGAACTTTTTGGTAATTTTTTAAATCCAAATAATACAGTGCGATGTGCCACCAGTTGTGGGTGTAGAGCATGGAGTTGCAATTTTCCCAGGTATCTGCAAACTTCTCCATCCAAGCTATCCCCTCATCGACTCTTCCTTGAGTTTCCATCACATGAGCAATCGCATGATGCGCCCAAGCATCATATCGATTTAAAGCGATCGCCTGACGTGCTATCTTTTCCGCCGCATTGAGTTGATGGCATTGTTCTAAACCAAACGCCACCATACCGTATAAATAATGATTCTTAGGATTGCTTGGTAAAACTTTCTGGGCAATCTTGCATAATTTATCTTTGTCGCCAGTGTAAAAATAGTGATACTGTCCCTGCTGTACGGAAATTAAATCACGAGGAAACTGATCAGTAATTTTTTCATGTAAGGCGATCGCGACATCAATCTCTTGATTTGCCCAAGCTGAAATAGCTTGCACATATAAATATTCTCTTTTAGTAATTTTGGCGCAATGTTGTTGTGCTGTTTGCAGATATGGTAGAGATTGCTGCCAAGCTTTGCGGTTTTCTTGGGTGAGATAATAAGCCGCCGCATAAGCATGGGCTAATGCACAAGTAGGATCTGCTCCAATTGCTTCTAAAATTGCTGTTTCTGCATCTTTACCATAGGCCAACATTTGATCGCTAAAACGGTTAATGGCGGCGATCGCTTGGCTTGAATCTGTCGTAACTATTAATCCCTGTGCATCTTTAAGCATAATAAACCCCTTGCACCACAATTTGCGAGAAGTGGTGATCACATCTCTCAAACAAAACTCCGGTAAGTTGGTCGGAATAATGTACTTATGGACATGAGTATGTCACACTCACCACAAAACCGCAACCTGTAAAATACTAAAACTCGATAGATAAACTGTATTTAATTTTGTAAAAGTATTGATTTACCGACGTATCTGTGGCATATTCTAAGAGTGAAATAATACGGTATATCGATAAACTCACCGTAATTAAAATCAGGAAATGTTGTTCTGGCAAAGATATCATGCAGCTACTTTGGTTTATTCCGACTCATGGTGAAGGACGCTATTTAGGTACTGCTATAGGGGGGCGAGTAGTCAACTTTGATTACTGGCGACAGATTGCTCAAGCAGTGGATCACTTAGGTTTTGCTGGAGCATTATTGCCTACAGGGCGTTCTTGTGAAGATGCTTGGATTTTGGCATCAACTTTAGTGATGCACACCAAACAGATGAAGTTTTTGGTAGCCATACGTCCGGGTTTGATGTCACCAGGAGTAGCAGCCAGGATGGCAGCAACATTTGACCGCATTTCCGGTGGGAGGTTATTAATTAACGTGGTGACAGGGGGTGATCCAGTAGAATTGGCTGGAGATGGATTGCATCTGTCCCATGATGATCGCTACAAACTCACAGATGAATTTTTAGGAGTGTGGCGAGAAATTGCCGCCGGAGAAACAGCCAATATCCAAGGAGATTATCTACATATTCAAGATGGCAAGCTGTTATTTCCCACAGTCCAGAAACCTTATCCGCCTCTGTGGTTTGGTGGTTCTTCTCCCGTAGCTCAAGAAATTGCTGCCAAACACGTAGATGTCTATTTAACTTGGGGTGAACCACCAGCGCAAGTTGCCCAAAAGATAGCTAATGTACGCCGATTAGCAGCAGATCAAGGGAGAACCTTACGCTTTGGGATTCGTCTCCATGTGATCGTGCGGGAGACTGAAAGCCAAGCTTGGGATGCAGCTAACGACTTAATTCGCTATGTAGATGATGCGGCGATCGCCAAAGCCCAAAAAGCTTACGCAAGGATGGATTCCGAAGGACAACGCCGGATGACTACACTACACAACGGCTCTCGCGAAGCCCTAGAAATCAGCCCCAACCTATGGGCGGGAGTTGGTTTAGTGCGTGGTGGTGCCGGAACTGCCTTAGTAGGTGATCCTGATACTGTGGCGCAAAGAATGTTGGAATATCAAGAATTAGGTATTGATACCTTCATCTTCTCCGGCTATCCCCACCTAGAAGAAGCTTACCGAGTAGCAGAATTACTCTTCCCACGTTTGCCCTTACAGCATCAACCAACCATAGAACCGCAACTATTAAGTCCCTTTGGTGAAGTTGTAGCCAACCAAGAATTCCCAGATCAACCAACCAAAACTCGGACAATTGCCACTGTAGATTAATCCCAGGACATCTTTCACATGACACATATATTAGCGATCGCTGGTAGTCCCTCTCATCCTTCCAGAACTTACGCCATTCTAGAACACGCTGCCAAAACTTTATCACAGCCAGGTATAGATATAGATATCATCTCAGTTCGAGATATACCAGCCGAAGACTTAGCCTATGGACGCTATGATAGTGCTGCCTTAGAAAAACCCAAAGCTTTAATAGAAAAAGCCAGTGGTATCATTATTGCCACTCCTATCTACAAAGCAGCTTACACAGGTGTGCTGAAAGCATTTTTAGATTTATTACCGCAGAAAGCCTTCATCGGCAAAGTCATACTACCAATAGCAACAGGTGGGACAATTGCCCATTTATTATCAGTTGAGTATGCCTTAAAACCTGTGTTGTCTGAATTAGGCGCACGACATATATTAAGCACAGTATACGCAGTTGATAAGCAAATTCAAATTCTCACTGATGGTGGTGTACAAATTGATGAAGAAATCAACCAAAGATTGCAAGATGTCCTGAAGGAGTTTACTCTTGCAGTGGATAATTTCCAGAATCAGACTAAACAATTAGCCCACAGTAATTAAATTTCTCATTGACTCTTTTTTTCTAGCAGATGGGCGATTTCCATCCATCTGCTGTTTTTCGCTACAGTTCTCTAGGATTTGGTCGCCACCGTAAAACGTAAGCTTCTAAAATGCGTACTCCCCAATCCAGTAAGACACTAATGAATGCCAAAATTACCAATATAGCCCAGGCCTGATCAACATTTAAAGTTCCCTGTGCCGCCATCAACAGATAACCTAAACCCTGGGTTGAACCAATATACTCAGCTACCAAAGCCCCGACTAAAGCCATACCCAAACTCGTCCGAATCCCAGCTATTACCCAACTCAGAACCGAAGGCAGTACAACCATGTGCAGCATTTGCCAGCGATTTGCACCCATGACTTGAAAGGCTGCTACTAACTCGCGCTCAATACTTTGGAGTCCCTGATAAGTGGTAAAAAATATGGGGAAAAAAGCGGCTAAAGCTGCTAGCAAGACTTTTGAGAGTAATCCAATCCCAAACCAGACAATAAAGAAGGGAGCTAAAGCAATACGAGGTAAAGAATTAAATATCTGCACATAAGGAAGAGCTATCCTTGCACCTGATGGCGAATAAGCCAGAACAATTCCCAGACTAATACCGCCAATCATTGCTAAGACTAACCCAGTCATGGCCTCTTGAAAGGTGACAAAGATATGCTGAAATATACTCCCGCTAGATAATAGAACCCATACCTCTAGGACGATCGCACTCGGTTTCCCCACCAGTGCAGGTTCAATAAACGGAGAAATGTTAAACGCCCCTGTACCGACTTCCCACACCAGCAGAATCACAGCTAGAGGTGTTAGCTGGATTGCTAGTTGGAGTATGCGTTTCCCCCATTTGCTTTGAATGTTCTGAGAATCAGAATTTTGTGGTTTTTTCTCACTAGCAGAGAAATGAGATTGTCCAAGATTTAAGGTTCGATTGCGGGTAGTTCTCATTTTATCCAATTAACTTTTAAAAAGTGCAAATCCTCGGTCTTGCTGTTGTAATACTTGTGTCGTCAGTTCTGACCACATCTCACGCTGAATTTGTTGAAATCTGGGATCTGTACGAATAGCGATCGCGGATCTTTCTTGGGGTAAATCAATCTGAAATTCCTTGACAATTTTGCCAGGACGCGCACTCAATAAAAATACTCGCTCAGAAAGTGCGATCGCTTCATCTAAGTCATGAGTTACTAAGATAAAAGTGCATCCGGTATCACGCCATAATCGCAGAAATTCATCCTGTAAAAGAGCGCGTGTTTGAGCATCCAAACTACTCAAAGGCTCATCCAGTAAAACTACATCTGGTTCATAAATCAGCGTCCGAATCAGCAATACACGCTGCTGCATTCCTCCTGAAAGTTCTCTAGGAAAACTCTGCTCAAACCCCGACAAACCATATTTTTCTAGCAATGCTAAGGCTTTTTTTCTACCCTCATTTTTGGGTAAACCACGAATTTCTAAAGGCGCAGTGACATTATCTATTACTGTACGCCATGGTAGTAAAGTTTGTTTTTGAAACAAATAGCCAATTTCTTTAATTCCACTCGTATTAAAACTACCATTCACCTCTGTACCAGGACTAATTAACCCCGCAATCACATTCAGTAATGTACTTTTGCCGCAGCCACTAGGGCCAATTAAGCTGACAAATTCGCCAGCATTAATGCTCAAGCTCACATTCTGTAATGCTTCAATCCGCTTATTCTTACTCCAATAAGAAATACTGAGATTTTGGGTATCAATCATCGGGGTTGACATATTTCAGATTCTCCCTACTCTTTCACCAAAAAAATATCTTTTGGGAGTTCTGTTTTCTCCCCTGGTTTTGACTTAGCAATTATCAAGATAGTTAAACTAGGCTCTACGTCCTGCAAACTTATCAAATACTCCTTGAGAATAGGGAACTATTCTCTTAATAATTCCTGTATTTACAAATACTTTTTGGTCTGCAAGATATGCTGCCTGACTAATAGAAGCATTGCGAGGAACAGAACGCTTGAGTTCCGTCCGCAGACCTGTGAGAATAGCGTCTAAATTGGCGCGATCAAAACGTTTACCCACCACTTTCAAGATTTGTTCCGGTGGGGTTTGGTGCATATAAGTGAAAGTCCGATTGACGACTGTCACCAATCTTTTCACAGCTTCCGGCTTTTGGGATGTCACTCTGTCGTGACTAAGCCAAGCACGGGTCATCGCTTCGTTAGCTCCAAAATATTTCTTATGTATGTTTGGATCTAAAGCATTCAGTAGTTGAAACACTGTTCCTTCTTTCAGCAGTCTGTGGAGATCAGGCGCGCCTGCGATCGCTGCATCCACCTGACGAGTTTTCAACAGCGTATAAGTAGAAGCAGTGGTACTTTGAACATATTGAATATCTTTGTCACTTAATCCATGTTGACGCAGGTATGTGACAAACACAGCCCAACTCCAAGTACCAATTTCTCCAGCCGACACCTTTCTTCCTTTTAGGTCACTAACACTCTTAATTTGAGAACGCAAATCAGAATGTACTATTAAGGAAGTATCAACTAGATTACGACGGTTAGCGACAATATTTAAAGGCACTCCCCTCAGCCGCGATAAGTAGACGTGTAAAGGTGCTTGAGCAGCAAAATCAATTTCTCCTGCAATCAACGCATCGCGCATCTTTGCACCACTTTGAAAGGTGATTACTTGAGCATTCAAGCCAGCAGCATCAAAATAACCCAAATCTTCGGGAATCCAAACGTCAATGGAATTAATACCGCTTACTGCTCCTAATTTGACGCTAATAGTTCCTTGGCTAGCAGCAGGCTGGGTGATGCTATCCCAAGCTGTTGTTGCTAGAGCTGTCGTAGCTCCTAAAGAAGCATATTTCAAAAATTCTCTACGTGTGTGCATTTGTTGATTCAGAATTGGATTCAAATTAGAACCTAGTTAGACTATTGGTGGATTTTTGATAATTAAAACTTATTCTTCAGTCTGCTGATCTTTTTAGTCGGGTTGAGAGAATTTCATCAATCCTCTGGCAAAATGCTCTACTCTTTCAAAAAAACGTGGGTTTTACCTAATTTGGATCAGCCCACGTTTGTAGGGCAAGAGATGACACAATCAATTAGCTGTAAGAACTCTGTTATCAACTATTTGTTGGAAGGACGCATCAGGTTGAATGAGTCCCCACTTCACCATCCAGTTGTATGTGCGTTGGAAATCAGCTTCAGAGTATGGTGCTGGATCTGCGTAGCGCAGGCGGTTACGACGGAAATCTGAAGGTTCAAGTTTGACAATCTCTTCAGATACGTCATCTATCAGATACTTTGTATAGCGGATGGGGTCTGCTTGTAGATCCTGGACGGCTCGACGAATAGCTTTGTTGATAGCCTCAAAGCTCTCTTGATCTACTTCTGAACTAGCAATCTCTAGACCCACATAGTGAGCCTCAGCAATAATTTTGTAGCCCAGTTTTTCTGCAACTGTAATCCAAGGTTCCATCACTGCAACCGCATCAACCAGTCCATCACGCAAAGCCACAAAGCGGTTGAATTGCTTGTTTTGTCCGCCGCCTTCAATGTGTACGACTTTAATCTCTTCTTGAGGTAAAAAGCCTTCTAGGGTTTGAATAGCAATGTAGTGAGAACCGTGATGGAAGTTGACTCCTACCGGTACATTAGCTAAGTCTTGGGGGATATTGTAGGGCGAGTCTGGGCGCACAATAATGGCTTGGCTAGCAATAGCAGCTCGTTTGGCTATTACCTGTCCACCACGGCAACTATCATATGTGCGACGTACTTGTCCCCACTCACAAGCCCGATAGAGGCTGCTTTGGCCTTGCTCAAACAGAGACGTACCACCGAAAGAACTCACCTGACGGTGGTCATCAATCAGTGTAATATTGGCAGGGCGATCGCCATAATTGCGTTTAACAAACTCTATCTCTATTCCTAAATCAGCAAAATAGCCTTGATCACGAGCTACATAGTAGGGAAGTGAGAAGACTGTCCCACTAATCTCTGTCGTAATCTTCTTGAGTGCAAGATTGGTGTTACTCAAGGTTTATCTCCTTGATTTGTATAAGCAAGATTTATTCTCCGGTAAATACTAGTATTTAGTCAAGATTAAAAATATTTTTTTACACTGCTACAGAGAATGACAACTCTGAGCTAAAGTGTGACATCAGAGAGGGTTTTGAAACCTAAAGATTGTCGAAAGTTAATCACTAGCTGATTGAGGACGGCTGTATCAATTAAAAAAGCATCGTGACCATAGCTAGATTGCAACCAACCTAGTTGAGCATGAGGGATGAAATCTGCGAGTTCTTGTTGCTCTGCCGGCGGATAAAGAATATCAGAATCAATAGCCACAACTAAAGCAGGTTGTCTGATGCTTCGCAGAACTGATTGATAGTCTCGACCTTGAGCAACATCATGGCTATCCATCGCTTGGGTAAGAGTAATATAAGTATTGGCATCAAATCTCTGTACTAGCCTTTGACCATGATGTTGGAGATAGCTAGCGATCGCAAATTGATCAGCCGCTACATCATACTGTCGTCCAAAACGGTCTGTAAAGCTTTGCCAAGAACGGTAAGCACTCATCGCCATCATCCGTGCTACCGCTAATCCTTGGCTCGGTGGCTGTTCTAGTGTGTAGTTACCCCCTTTCCAGTTGGGATCAGCATAGATAGCCTGTCTTTGGGCTTCACTCAAGCCAATACACCAAGCTGAATGTCTACCGGAAGTAGCAATGGGTGCGATCGCTTGTACGATGTCTGGATATAGTAACGCCCACTCTAGTACCTGCATTCCACCTAGTGAGCCACCAATGACTAGCCGTAAAGATTTAATTCCCAAATATTTAATTAGTGCAGCTTGTAAGCGCACCATATCCCGAATCGTAATTGCCGGAAATGATGCACCGTAAGGGATTCCGGTTTGGGGATTGATGCTCGTTGCTCCTGTTGTACCGTAGCAACTGCCCAAAATATTGCTACATATAATAAAATCGCGATCGCTATCTAGTGCTTTGTTTGCACCCAACAAACCTTCCCACCATTCGTCAGCATCAGCCGAACCAGTTAAAGCATGACAAATCAGCACTCCATTATCACCTGCTGAGTTTAACTTTCCCCAAGTCCGATAAGCAACCTGAACCCCAGTTAAAACCCCGCCTCCTTCTAACTCAAATGGCATTGGTAAATGATAATACTGAGTTTGCGGTGAAATGAAGTCCTGATAATTCATCTAAATACTAACTAGGTGGGGAGTGGTTGCAGAGGGGTTGTTGACTATTGACTATTGACCATTGACTATTGACTAATCTTTTGAAATGCTTGCTCAAAATCTTCCTTGATGTCGTCTATGTGTTCAATTCCCACGGATACACGTACTAAATCAGGTGTCACACCAGCAGAAAGTTGTTCTATATCACTTAACTGTTGATGGGTTGTGGAAGCAGGATGTATTACCAGGGTTTTAGCATCACCCACGTTTGCTAAGTGACTTGCTAATTTCACATGATTAATAAAGGCTTTTCCCGCTTCTAATCCGCCTTTGATACCAAAATTTAATACGCCACCAAATCCGTGTCTGAGATATTTTTTGGCTCGCTTGTGATAAGGGTGATGGGGAAG
Source organism: Aliinostoc sp. HNIBRCY26 (assembly GCF_050235535.1). GTDB lineage: Bacteria > Cyanobacteriota > Cyanobacteriia > Cyanobacteriales > Nostocaceae > Trichormus. The sequence goes on along the minus strand of NZ_CP189852.1, from coordinate 2,663,199 downwards.
TCCGGGATAATTTACCCATGCTACTTGGGGTTGTTGTTCTAGCCACTGGGCTAATTCTAAGGCGTTGGAGACATGGCGGTCTACACGCAAAGAGAGTGTTTCTAATCCTTGCAATAGTAAAAATGCGTTAAATGGACTCAATGAGGGGCCGAAATCCCTTAAGCCTTCTACTCTGGCGCGAATAATAAAGGCAATATTACCGAAGGGACTACCTACACCAAATACCTCTTGAAAATTCAGCCCATGATAACCAGGTGATGGTTCTGTAAATACGGGGAACTTGCCATTACCCCAGTCAAATTTACCAGAATCGACAATTACACCACCGATAGAAGTGCCGTGACCACCAATCCACTTAGTTGCAGACTCAACTACAATATCTGCACCGTATTCAATTGGTCGAGCCAGATATCCCCCAGCCCCAAAGGTATTATCAACAATTAGGGGAATGCCATGTTCATGGGCAATGTGGGATAAAGCAGCAAAGTCGGGAATGTTGAATTGGGGATTGCCAATGGTTTCTACATACAATGCTTTTGTGCGATCGTCGATCGCCTGACGAAAAGTTTCTACATCATCGCCTTCGACAAATTTGACATTTATTCCTAAACGTGGTAGAGAGACTTTAAATTGGTTATAGGTTCCCCCATATAAAAAACTGGTGGAAACAATGTTATCTCCAGCTTGAGCGATCGTGCTGATAGCTAAGAACTGCGCCGCTTGACCGCTAGACGTGGCTAATGCTGCCACACCCCCTTCTAAAGCTGCAATACGTTTTTCAAATACGTCTGTTGTCGGATTCATCATCCGCGTGTAAATGTTGCCGAACTCTTGCAGAGCAAACAACCGCGCTCCATGCTCGGCATCATCAAACACGTATGAAGTTGTTTGATAAATCGGTACAGCACGGGCATTAGTTCCTAAAGCTGGTTCTTGTCCAGCATGAACTTGCAAAGTTTCAAAACGATATTTTTCAGACATAGAAAATTACAGACAGGCAAGATATTTTAGTAAACTACTATAAAACTATCGACTTTTAGTATTTTAACATCCAAATAGAAAATCCAGAATTGTTAGACTGCTAAAATTTAGCAGTCAGCGAAAAGAGCAGGAGGAGTAGTGTTTCTCCCCCTGCCTTCTTTGGTCAACAAACAATACTTCTCGGTTAAGAACAAAAGCAAGGTAAAGTGATAATTGTTCTCCAAGAAGTGGGATGGGAAAAATTGGTGCTGCTAAAAGATTTTTCGTTGATAACGCCAACCTTAGAAGCAGAGTTAATATTCAAAGCAATAGAAACAGTCATTTCGCCATCAGTAATCAGAGAAACTCTATCAGAGACAGACAGTGATGAAGAGCGAACGCGGAAATTGCCATCTGGGTTGGTAGTGTGTCTAGTCATAGCGATGAATCTATGGTCATCAGATGCAATGGGGGACGTACTGAAAAATCTGGTGAGTGGATTAAGTAGAGAATGGACGCGATTAGGGCAGTATTGGAAAGTACCAAGTAGTTCTTCAATTAGTGAAGCCAGACAGAGATTGGGATGTTGGGTAATGAGTCGGCTGTTTCACAAGATAGTCAGACCATTAGCGACAGTGCAGACTCCAGGAGCATTTTTAGGAGGACTACGAGTAATGGCAGTAGACGGTACAGTGTTGGATGTGCCAGATAGTGCGGCTAATGCCAGGGTGTTTGGATATCCAGGCAGTAGAAAAGGAACTAGAGCGGCATTTCCCAAAGTCCGTTTAGTATTGCTAATTGAGGCGGGAACGCATTTAATTGTTGATGCCTTGATGTGTCCTTACCGCATAGGAGAAAGAGTACGAGCTTTAAAATTACTCCGAGCTTGCAGTCAAGGGATGCTGCTGATGTGGGATAGAGGGCTACATTCTTACCGTATGGTTCATGCCACCTTAAAGTGCGGATGCCACTATTTAGGCCGAGTGCCAAAGAACGTTAAATTTCCCGTAGACAAGGTTTTAAACGATGGCTCATATTTGTCCTGGATTGCTCCAGACCGCAAATCCAAGAACAAAGGCGGAACAAGGATTCAAGTACGAGTTATAGAATATACTATTGACTCTGAAAATGGACAACAAACTTATCGTCTAATTACCAGTTTGATGGATATTGCTCTATTTCCGGCTTTATTGTTGGCTACAGAATATCATCAGCGTTGGGAAATCGAAAATACTATTGATGAGTTAAAAACCCATCTTAATGGACGTAAAACTCCAATTCGTTCTCTCAAACCCCGCGAAGTTGTTCAAGAAATCTACGGCTGGCTTTTAAGCCATTATGCAGTTCGTACTTTAATGTTTCAAGCCGCAACTGCTGCTGGCATATCTCCATTACGCTTAGGTTTTACTGGTTCTCTCAAAGTTATTCGTCGAGCTATTTCTGATTTTCAAGATGCTAATGGTGAGCAGTTACCCTTTTTTTCTCCAAGTTAATTCTAGAAATTATGGAGCAAAAAATCCCTCCAAGACAGGGCAGAACAAATCCCAGAGTAGTCAAAAAACCTCGTTCTAAGTTTCCATCTAGAAAACCAATCCACTCAGGAGCGGGTACTAAACGTCAACCACTCACTTTTTTTATTCTCAATACTGCTTAACTCTTAACCGAGAAGTATTGGGTCAACAAACTAAACAAATGATTGTCTAAATTAGTCTTCTTGATCCTCTTTTTAGCGCAGGTATTAACTTTGATATGGGCGCGGAAGTTGGCGTAATTTATGGGCAGTATCTAATTCACTATTGTTTTTCCTGCCATATCCCCAACCCAAGATGCGGCGATATTCACCCATAATGCCACTAGCAATTAAGTCGTCTTCATTAACCGCGATCTCAGTATGAGATTCGGGTGCGACATAGAGCGCATCGGCAGGACAATAAGCTTCACACATGAAACAAGTTTGACAATCTTCCTTACGGGCGATCGCGGGTGGTTGATCGGGAACTGCATCAAAGACATTGGTTGGACAAACTTTGACACATACATTGCAATTAATACAAAGCTGATGGCTGACAAGTTCAATCATAAAGTTATACTGAGGCTGGAGTGGGATTGTTAACTACTGGGGATGTGGCAATTGGTTCTGTAATCCAATCTCGTCTCACCCATAACTTGTCTAAGCCGCCTGTGGCTTGATAATAACGCTGATTAACATCAGTTTCGGGATAATCCACGCGGATATGTTCACTGCGGCTTTCTGTGCGATGTAAAGCACTAAAATATGCCCATCGAGCTACAGCAGTCAGAGCCGCAGCACGGCGCGAAACTTCTATATCGCGTACACTATCTTGTTTCGGGGTCATTTGTACTTGCTGCCAGAGCGTTTCTAATTTGGCGAGAGAATCCAGCAGACCCTTCTCTGAGCGTAAATAATTCTTCTCTAGTGGAAACATCTCAGCTTGGACACCGCGCACGATCGCTTCACTATCAAAGGTTTCGGAAGTTGTTGAAGGCGATGGCGTTCCGCCCACCATCGGCGATCGCAATCCCACTTGACCCGCAGGACGCACAACTCGATCATGAGCATGAACACCTAGACTCTTGGCAAATTCTGCTGCTCCCACTCCCGCCCATTGTCCTGTAGAGATTGCCCAAGCCGCATTCGGCCCGCCACCTCCAGAAGCTAAACCAGCTAGAAATTCCCGTGATGCTGCATCCCCAGCCGCATAAAGACCAGGAACTGTTGTGCCACAACTATCATTAATAATTTTAATTCCACCTGTACCGCGCACCGTACCTTCTAAAATCAGAGTGACTGGTACACGTTCTGTATAGGGATCAATCCCAGCTTTTTTATAGGGTAGAAAAGCGATGAAATGGGATTTTTCAATCACAGCTTTCACTTCTGGTGTAGCTCGATCCAAACGAGCATAAACAGAGCCTTTTAAAAGAGCATTGGGAAGAAAAGCAGGGTCACGACGACCATTAATATAACCACCTAAATCATTACCTGCTTCATCACTGTAACTAGCCCAGCCAAAGGGAACACCCCTTGTCACTGTGGCATTAAAACCTGTGGAGATGGCATAGTGATTTGAAGCTTCCATACTAGAGAGTTCACTACCAGCTTCTACCGCCATGAGCATTCCATCACCTGTATTAGTATTGCAACCTAATGCTTTACTCAAGAATGCACAACCGCCATTAGCCATGACTACCGCACCAGCCCGAACAGTATAGGTACGATGATTTTGTCTCTGTACACCTCTAGCTCCAGCGACTGCACCGTCGTCAGTCAATAAAAGTTCTAACACAGGACTCTGATCAAGAATCTCCACCCCGACACGTAAGAGGTTTTTTCGCATTACCCGCATATATTCCGGGCCGTAATAACTCTGACGCACCGATTCCCCATTTTCTTTAGGGAAACGATAGCCCCAATTTTCCACTAAGGGCAAACTCAGCCAAGTTTTTTCGATCACCCTCTCAATCCAACGTAAGTTAGCGAGGTTTTTTCCTATGCGATAACGCTCTGATACAACCTTTTCCCAATTTTCTGGAGAAGGAGCCATAATGCCATTACCACTAGCGGCAGCTGCGCCACTCGTACCGAGAAATCCTTTATCAGCAATGATGACTTTAACACCTTGATCTGCTGCTGCCCAAGCTGCCCACGCAGCCGCAGGGCCACCACCAATGACTAATACATCAGCAGTTAACTGTAGTTCATTTTCACTATAATTTGTGAGCAATTCTTTTTCCTCCTAATGGATATTGATTTGTCAATTCCTCAGAGTTCGTTCCACGGTCTATAAAACCTTTGACATAATTAACCTCAAGACGAACTCCCTCAAAGAGCAAGGCTGAGTCTATCGTTTTAGAGAGTCGGAACAATCTTTAAAATATTCATTATGATACACTAAATATTAGATATTCTAAATTAATGTAGAAAAATAATTCCAGATTGAACTCTGGAACTGAAATCTTGAGTGAATATATTTTTGTTAGTAGTTTCTTAATTTGGCAGTCCCACCAGTAGTTCACCAACCCCAAATTGCTAGGCTCAAGCAGGGGGAGCAGGGGGAGCAGGGGAAGAAAGAGATTTTTTTGCTGCTATTAATCTTGCAAAGTTCTCTTGGCAGAACACTAGAAACTCTTGACTAGCTACCAGGAATTTTACTCAAAACTCAGCACTTACCACTCACCACTCTCAACTTAGATGGAACAAAGGACGTAGCTTAATACCAATTGCAGTACCTAACAAAGCGCAAATAATCCACACCCAACCATGTAGGCTAGTGGAAGCAATGGCACTGAAAAAGGCACTGACATTGCATCCGAAGGCCGTAAAAGCACCATAACCCATGATTAAACCACCAATCACTTGAGCAAGAATTTTCGATGGGCTAACTTGAGTTTGTGGCGTAAGTTTTCCAGCTAAGGCTGCTGCTAATAATGCACCCAAGATAATACCCAAATTCATCACAGATGTTACATCTGCAAACACGCTATCGGATAAGGCTGTATCGCCATCCCAAAATTGACTTGTGGAGGGATTCCAACCTAAAACTGTGGCAATTTTGGCTGTCCATAAAGCAAAGCCCCAGGTAATTCGCCAAGGTTCGCCAGAAATTATCAGGGTGAGCCAATTCAGTACAGCTAAGGCTATTCCTCCTGTAAATAATAAAAATCCTAAGCCTGTGGGTGAGGGAGGTTCTGCGGATGCAGGGTTGCTGTTTTTACTCCATAACCACAGCAACCCTGCTAACAATAGTAGAATTCCTAACTGTAAGACTACTGCACCTGTCCAACCAAGAGTTTCACCTAAAACGATGGGTTCAGTCTTGGGTAAACTAGCCCAGAGGTGTCTAGTTAAACTAGCCCAAAATGCTCCTAGACAAAAGGTGAGCAAGGTGATAATCATAGTATAACTACCACCACCGATGGTATACAGTGTACCGCAACCACAAGCACCACCTAATTGCATTCCTATGCCAAAAATGAATGCACCGATCGCGCCTGATATACCCACAGGAGCGATCGCACCTGTAACTTCTTGACCAAAAACCTTTCCAGCCGCTAACACTGGTGCAAATAATACAGTCGCGATCGCTAACATCAACAACTGGGCGTATATTCCTCGCGCATCCCTGTTTAACAGTAGTTTACGGTAAGCAGAAGCAAAACCAAAACTAGAATGATAAAGGCTAATGCCCAACAAACCACCAATGAGAAATAATACACTTTGTCGCCAGCCATATTCACTCAACAAGACTGATCCGGCTGTAAAAAAGAAGATTGCGATCGCCACAATTAATTTTTGCGGTTTAGGTGGTAATAAACGGGATTCTGATGGAAGTATATTGTCCACACCACTACTCATAAAACAATTCAGAATTAGTCTGAGCCAGATTTAGCTAAAACCCAACGTGGAAAAAATCAATCGTTGGGTTAGTTACGTTGCGATCGCTTTATCAGTTTTTCTCAAAAATCAGATGGAATACCTATCCCTTTTTTTGAGACATTAAACTCTGGAAGTGTTTTTGTCTTGGTCTGTGGTTTGAGTATCTTTACTCCGTCTACAACCTACTAAACTTTCCTGATCAGAATTATTCACAGATTGATTAGCTTGGAGAGTATCTACAATACCGAAGCTAGTCAATAACACAGCCAAAGATAACATTGCAAATTTCATCATTTTTATCCTCATCAGTTGCAAAGAATACTAATATTCAACGGTCTCATATACCTCTAACTTACCTGTTCAGGGCCAGTAGCTACAGGTAGGTCTGATTGAGTGCTGTACTCAGTCCAAGAACCTTCATACACTCGAACGTTGGGATAACCCAGCAAATGCTTTAACACCACATATTGCAGAGTTGCTTCCCTTCCTGTACTACAACTAACGATGATGTCATCAGCCGGAGTAATTTTTTTGTCAGCCAGGATTTTCTTGATTTCCTCTAAAGATTTCAGTTTGTGAGGATTTTGAGCATCTGTAAAGGTCGGCCAAGGGATATTGCGCGCCCCAGGGATATGCCCATTCCGTAACCAAATCTTTTCCTTCCCTTGGAATAAATCCGCCGGTCTGGGGTCGATGAAGGTAACGCCTTTTTTCCCAATCAGTTTTCTAACATCATTTAATGAAACACGCACAGCAGGGTTATCTTTAACTGTGAATTTACCCGCTTTATATTGAGGAAATTCTTTAGTTACTGATAGTGATGCGGCTTCGTAACTTTTGTAGCCACCATCCAACACAGCTATGTCTTTGACTCCAGACCGTTCTAGCAAATAAGCTACCATCGTCGCGCCTAGTACGTCTCTACCGTCAGAGTAAACGAGGACACGACTGTTATTGGTAACTCCTGAATTAGCAAATATTTGACCTAATTTCTGATTTTCCCAATATTGCACCGGTAGACCTTCTCTGGGGCCACGAAAGGCTGTATCAGCAATATTCACTGCTCCAGGTAGGTGTCCATCGATATAGTCTAGAGGTAAATTTCTCACATCTAAAATTCTCAGGTTGGGATCTTTGGCATTCTCTGCTACCCAATTAGGCGAAACGAACTGAATCTTAGCCGCAGATGTAGCTCCCCACACTGGTAAATGCAGTATGGGAGTGATTAATAAACAAGCACAAATTGCTAGGCCTAAAGCAAACAGTTTATTCTGCTTCCACTTTGCCCAGGAAAATTTCCGTGTCTTCATGATTGTTGTTAGCTGTCTATATATTCCAAGGGAAACTCGCCAGATGTTAAGTCACATCTAGCAGTTAAAATACTCTAAGTCGAGCGATAAACAGGATTTTGTATTTATGTATATAAGCATTCCACATATACAAGCGGAATACAAGTGCTATGGATGCCGCAGTTGTAGTTAGAGGTATAGGTATTCAATATGGTATCAATAGGTTTTTATAATAATTACTTGCGCTAAATATAAGTACAAGCTATAAATTGTCAAGAGATGGTAGTATTTTGCTGAGAAAGTGGAAGGAAGAGGGAAAATGCGATCGCTAATTTTTTGGTAGGGAGTTAATTATCCAAAACTTCCCCAACCAAAAATGAGAACCTCTGTTCCCTAAACTCCAAATTTTCAACTCAAAGCATTTTCCAAATCAGCTTGCAAGTCTAATACATTCTCAATTCCCACAGAAAGACGAACTAAATTATCATTAATTCCCCGTTTATATCTTTCTTCCTGTGGTAAAGAACCATGAGTCATTTTTGCCGGATAGCAAAGTAATGATTCTACACCACCTAAACTTTCTGCTAACAAAAATAGCTTAAGACGGGAAGCAAATTTTTCCACCTCGGCAAAATCGCCTTTTAATTCCAAACTAATCATCCCACCAAACCCAGACATTTGTGATTTAGCTAATTGATGTTGTTCATGACTAGGTAAACCAGGATAATAAACACGTTCAACTTTGGGGTGCTGTTCTAAAAATTTAGCTAACAATAAAGCATTTTTTTCGTGTTCTCGCATTCTCACAGCTAAAGTTTTAATCCCTCGCAGCACTAACCAACTATCAAAGGGACTAGGAACAGCCCCAATCGCATTTTGATAAAATTTCAATTCAGTATATAGTTGTTCATTTGATGTCACCACTGCGCCGCCAATAATATCGCTGTGTCCTCCTAAATATTTGGTGGTACTGTGAACAACAATATCTGCACCATTATCTAACGGTCTTTGAAAGTAAGGGCTAGCAAAGGTGTTATCAACTACTAGAATAATATTGTGTTGATGAGCAATATTTGCTAGTGCGGTAATATCAATGATTTTTAATAAGGGATTTGTAGGAGTTTCTACCCAAATCAGTTTAGTGTTGGGTTGAATAGCCTTTTCAAAGTTAGAAATATCATCAATATCTACATAGGTAGTGCTTACACCCCAATTTTTTACCACCTTTTCTAACAAGCGATAAGTACCACCATACAAATCATCGCCAGCCACAATATGATCGCCACTTTTCAGTAGACTTAAGACAGTGGTTGTAGCCGCTAAACCAGAAGCAAATGCTAACCCATATTTACCATTTTCAATTGCTGCTAAAGCTTCTTCTAAAGCATTGCGAGTGGGGTTGCCTGTGCGAGAATATTCATATCCTTTGTGCTGACCTATGGCTTCTTGTTGATATGTAGAAGTTAAATAAATCGGCACAATCACCGCACCAGTTTGTGGATCTGATTGTTGACCTTCATGAATAGCTTTAGTTTCAAATTCCATTGTTTACCTTTGATTTTTCTTGGTTTTGACTAATCCAATATCTAATTAAATCGGCTCTAGTAATTAACCCAACGGGAATATCATGACGCGTAATAATAATTCCGGTTGTTCCTGATAACAGCACTCGATAAGCTTCAGCAACATCTACATTTTCATCGAGAATTGGGAGTGGTTTACCCATCACAGCTAAAACTTGCTGGTTAGAAAAATTAATCCCGTCGTAAAGAAATTTCATCAAAGATGCTTCATTGAGGCTACCCACTACATGGTGATGATCAATTACAGGTAACTGAGAAATATTGAGTTTTTGCAGTAAGTTGGTGGCTTGGCTTAAAGTATCGCTGGGACTAACAGCAACCAAAGAAGGGAAATCAGTCTTTTGGTGTAGAATTTCCCCAATTTTTATAGTTTTAACTGTTTTACCTTCCCAAAAACCATTTTCTTGCATCCACGCATCAGAGTAAATTTTATTAATGTAGTTTCTTCCTGTATCTGGTAACAAAACTACAATATATTTTGGCTGTGATAATCGCGCTGCATACTTGAGGGCTGCGGCTACTACTGTACCACAAGAACCTCCCACTAATAAGCCTTCTTCTCTAGCAAGACGACGCGCCATATTAAAAGATTCTTTATCGCTGACGCGAATCATTTCATCAACTAATTGACGATTAAAAGTTTTAGGAATAAAGTCTTCACCAATACCTTCAACTTTATAAGATTTAGGGCTATCTCCTGAGAGGATAGAACCTTCTGGATCTGCACCAACAATAATAATATTTGGGTTTTGTTCTTTGAGATATTTAGCAACTCCAGAAATTGTCCCACCAGTCCCCATACCGGCAACAAAAACATCAATTTTACCTTGACTATCTGACCATATTTCTGGCCCAGTTGTTAAATAATGAGCTAGAGGATTATTCGGGTTTTCAAATTGATTTGGTCTATACGCGCCGGGAATTTCTTTAGCTAATCTTTCCGCTACACCGTTATAACTTTCTGGAGAGTCAGGCGGTACAGATGTGGGAGTAACAACAACTTCTGCACCATAAGCTTTGAGTAGGTTAATTTTATCCTGACTCATTTTATCAGGCATGACAAAAATACAGCGATATTTTTTAACTGCGGCAATGAGTGCTAATCCCACACCAGTATTACCTGCGGTAGCTTCAATAATAGTTCCTCCTGGTTGCAGTTGACCTGTTTTCTCAGCGTTTTCTATCATACTGAGAGCAATTCTATCTTTGGTACTCCCACCAGGGTTGAGATATTCTACTTTCGCGTAAATAGTAGATTGAATATTTTCAGTAACTCGATTCAGTCTGACTAAGGGAGTTCTACCAATTGCTTGTAAAATATTGTCGTAATTAGCCATATTTAATCCTTGTCAGTGATGACAAATTTGGTGTTATTGTTTTTTTATGCTCACACCAATTTTTTAATTAAATAGTTAGTGAATTCTATAACATCCTACTTATGGCAGAATTCGTTAATAAAGGTGAGTCTTGACCTAAATCAGTAATCTAGCAATCTCATCTGGAGTACGGGCAATCAAATCAGCACCATAAGTTGTTAATTCTTCCTCAGTTCCGTAGCCGTAGGTGACACCAATTGCAGTTACGCCGTTATGTTTAGCTCCGATCATATCGTGAGAGCGATCGCCTACCATCACCACATTAGTAGGGTCAAGATTTTCGGCAAGCAAAATGTAATTAATTAAGTCACTTTTTACACTCCGAGTTCCATCCAGTTCACTGCCGTAAACGTGATTAAAAAATGAGGATAATCTAAAATGATCAATGATACTGGTAGCATAAATATGTGGTTTAGAAGTGGCAACAAAGGTTTGATAACCAGCGAGCTGAATAGCTTCTAGGGTTTCTACAATTTGGGGATAAAGAGAATTTTCAAATAATCCAATTGTGGCAAAGCGATGACGATATAGTGAAATTGCTTGTGCTAAAACTGTCTCCTCTGAAGTGTTTAATAACTGGGAGAAACTATCTTTGATGGGAGGCCCGATACACCAATCTAATTTATCTGCATCAGGTGGACTGTGACCAAGTTCTGATATGGCAAATTGAATACAGCGAGTAATGCCAAGTTTGGGATCTGTTAAAGTCCCATCTAAATCAAACAAAATAACAGAGGCATACATATTTAAATACTAAAAGCTAGATGGGATTTAACTCCTCATTTTCAACGCGTTAGGATGGATACCCAATACTTTAGGAAAGTTGCGAGAGAACAACCCGATTGTATGTGCAAAATCATACCATAAATGTTAATGTCTGACTATTTCTGACTATATTTTTGTTATTGAAACCCAAATACCAATTTGCTTTATGAGCGATCGCTTCCCGAAATAATCTATCCCCCCAAGTGATGGCATATTGATTGATATCCGTCTCAATCGCCTCATAAGCTGCTTGTTTCAAGTCTGGCGGACAAGGAAAATCTGGAAAACCTTGAGCTAGATTCACCGCACCGTACTGTACCGCTATTCTCGTCATTTCCCGAATCACCGACTCGGTAAACTGCTTCGCCTTCGTTGATATTTTTGGACGCTGAATCTCTCTCACTGAGTAACTCCGGCTGTATCTAGATTCCTGTAGGAACAATTAAAGCACATAAAGCTTATATATTTACCGTAGTATACATGATTCTCTGGAGGGGATTAAAGTCTCGTCTGCGGCACTCGCTTGTGAGTGCAGAAGCTGCAACTATAGCGTCAGCTTAGTTAGAGTAGTTTACGCATCTCTTCTGATAGTTACCTGAAAACTGATATCTATGGTGAAAAAGATGCAATTAACAAAACTTTTAGGCGTTGTTGATTAATGGGATGATTTATGTTTCGCGCATTCGACGAAGTCGTTCTCGGAGAGTAGGCGCAAAGCCGCAAAAAATCGGTAGTTTACTTGGATAGAAAAGCTTAATTCATCCCGCATTTATGCAACGCCAACTTTTAATTACCTTAATTAAGGTAGGTATTTATCTCAATAGAAATTTATAGGTTTTCTCTTAATAGAAAATATCTGTTCATCAAAAATTGTCATGCTTGAATCATAAAAATATTTGATTAATCAAAAATCATGTTATATGCTAATAGGAGTCAGATTAATTAACCATTATATATTGAGTAATAGAAGTTACTTTAATTACTTAAATGTCAAAATATTCCTTTCATTAATAGATGTTATTAGCGGTAAATGTCAAGATAAATTGACATTTATCTCGGAGGATTTTGATATTGTTAAGCAACTAAAAATAAAAGCCTCAGAAAAATTTATGTTTAATTTCGGAATTAAATATAAATCCTGCATCAAAATGCTTATTTCATTGGAGTTGCGTCAATTAGTGAGAATATACCCCTTTTAGCATCGCCTAATGGGTGTTTATATTTGTTTAATTTATCAAGCATAGATATTAGCCATTAATCTGCAATAAATTGATTTCATAGACACAAAGTTATTGCAAATAACTTATGTACGAAAATATTTTCAACCAAACCTATTCTGAGGCGATCGCTATCATTGGTGGTGGCGTTAGTGGTTCTTTAGTCGCAGCAAATTTACTCCGAAATGCAAGTACACCACTGGTAATTAAGTTAATTGAACGTAGACCAGAAATCGGTAAAGGTGTGGCTTATAGTACGTTAGTTGATGGTCATTTGTTGAATGTACCAGCAGGTCGGATGAGTGCTTTTGCTGATCAACCAGAACATTTTTTAAACTGGTTGCATACAAATGGCTATTCACAAGTCACTGCATCGACATATGTACAGCGTCGGATTTATGGAAAATATATCCAAGCAATTGTTCACACAGCAGAAGCAAATGCAGCCGATGGGGTACAATTAGAGAGGATTTTTGATGAAGCGATCGCCATTACTACAACCGATGATCTAGCCACCATCTATCTACAAAGTGGACAGTATTTATCTGCACAGAAAGTTGTATTAGCTTTAGGGAATTTTTCTGCATCTTCACCACAGCCAATAGCCTCTTTAGGACATAATCACCCCCATGTGAGAGACGCTTGGTCTAATGATGCAATTTCTCACCTCAATCCAGATGATACGATTTTGCTAGTCGGAACAGGTCTAACAATGGTTGATGTAGTTGTATCCTTACATCAACAAGGATTTAAAGGAAAGATTTACGCCGTTTCCCGCCACGGATTAAAGCCTCAGTCTCACAAACTCACAACCTCTTATCCAGCATTTATTGATTTAGATACTGCACCAAAAACTGTACGAAGATTACTACACTTAGTCCGCAAAGAAATACAAACAGCTTCGACTCAAGGACAAGACTGGCGTGCAGTTATCGATGCAATTCGTCCAATTCTGCAACCGCTTTGGCAAATACTACCATTCCCAGAACAGCAGCGATTTTTACGCCACATCAAAACCTACTGGGAAGTACACCGTCACCGGATTGCAGAGGAAATTGACGAGTTACTCAATACCATTGTTCAGACTAGTCAACTTACTTATTATGCTGGTCAAATTCAAACTTGTCGGGAAGTAGAAAAAGGTATTGATGTCACGATTAAAGCACGAAGAACAGGCGAAAATATCGTTTTGCGAGTCAACAGAATTATTAATTGTACAGGTGCAAATTGTAACTATCGGAGATTACAACATCCATTAATTGCTAGTCTCCAAGAACAACGTCTCATGCGTCCTCACCCTCTATCAATTGGTATCGATACTGCTAACAACGGTGCATTAATTGATGCTGAAGGTAAGGTTTCGCAACAGCTATACACACTAGGAACACCACGTAAAGGAAATCTTTGGGAAAGCACAGCTGTACCTGAAATTCGCACCCAAGCCGCGAATTTGACACAAGAGTTACTGCAATCCCTCAACTACAAACCCTACACTAACAATCTGGTACACGAGTTATTCAAACCGACTATGCTATTTCGTCAACTCTTTGATAAAGAATCGAGTACCTATACTTACCTAATTGGTGATGCAGCCACTAAAGCCGCTATTTTAGTAGATCCTGTTTTAGAACAAGTCGAACGTGACTTGCAAATACTAAGAGAAATGGGATTAACTCTGCACTACTGCTTAGAAACTCATGTTCATGCTGACCATATTACTGGAGCAGGTCAACTGCGACAATATACAGGATGTGTAAATATTTTTCCTGAAAATGCTGATGTTGTGGGTGCAGATGGCTACATCCGTGATGGAGAAATCTTACAACTAGGTAGCGTCAAAATACAAGCGATCGCTACCCCCGGTCATACAGATAGCCATATGGCTTACTTAGTCAATGGGACTCATCTATTAACTGGAGATGCTTTATTAATTCGGGGTTGTGGACGTACAGACTTCCAAAATGGTGATGCGGGATTGCTATACGATGTCATCACACAAAAGCTATTTACCCTTCCCGATGAAACCTTTGTCTATCCTGGTCACGACTACCAAGGACGTACCGTGTCTACTATTGGAGGTGAAAAACGTTGCAATCCCCGCTTTGTTGGACGTAGTCGCCACCAGTTCATTGAATTGATGAAAAGTTTAAACTTACCTTATCCTCAAAAGATGTCAGAAGCTTTACCTGCAAATAAGCATGGGGGCAAAATTGTCGTAACCCTAGACTATCAAATCTAGTAGTTCACCAATCCAAAATTGCTAGGCTAAGGGAACACCAAAAAATAAATTATCCCAAATAAATAGCTTAGTAGGGTGCGTCAGTGCGAGAAAACCTAACTATACCAAGAGATTATTCATACTGACGCACCCTACAGTTTGGATATTTTTTTATCTGGAAGTCCCTTAAGTCTTAAATTTTTCATCCACCGGGATTCGATAACCGTTGGCGAGGCGGTTAGTCATGTTGGCGGTAGCCACTATGGCCATTAATTCCCCAAACATTGTTTCATTCATACCTTTAGCATATCCCGCAGCCGTATGTGAAGCGATGCAATACTCACAGCTATTAGTGACGCTTACTGCAATATAAATTAATTCGCGTACCAACGGATCGAGTTCTCCAGGACTAGTCATCACTTCTTTGACTGCCTGCCATGTTCGTTGTAAGGTAGGGGGATGATTGGCTAAAGCTTTCCAAAAGTTGTTAATTTCGTCAGTCTTACGTGTAGCCCGAATGTCATCATATACAGCCCGGACTTCATCACTACTATCTTCGTACTCAATTAACTTTGTCATTGCACTAAGAATAAATTATGTTTTGTCCTTAGATAATTTAATACATATCTGCTAGAGATGAATATTGAACTTAAATTTCCCTAGCAATCATCAATCAATTACAAACAAAAAGATACTCAACTTATTGAATAAGTTGGGTATCTTTTTGTGAATATTTGTAATTAATATTTAAACACCAGGAGTAGTACCGCCATCAACCAAAATTTCTGCCCCAGTGATGGAAGCAGCTAGATCAGAAACTAAAAATAAAGCTAGATTGGCAATTTCCTCTGGTTTCACAATTTTACCCAAAGGTATCGCTTTTAATGATTCTGCCTTAATTTCTTCTACACTGACACCACGGGCTTGAGCATTTTGTTTTGCCAAACTTTCAGCGCGTTCAGTACCAGTTAAACCGGGAGAGATAGCATTAATCCGAATATTGTACTGGGCTAATTCTTTAGAAATTCCGCGTGTGAAATTTAATAAAGCCGCATTAGTTGTACCACCAGGGAGGAAGTTCGGGCGGGGTGTGCGTCCTGCACCACCAATAATGTTGACAATTCGTCCATCACGCTGATTTTTTTGATGTGGGACAACTGCTCTAACTAATCGGATATAGCCCAATAATTTCAGATTCCACGCATCTAAAAAAGCCTCATCACCTAATTCTAAAAAAGACCCCGCACGGGCTGAACCAGCATTATTAATTAAAATATCAATCTGACCAAATTGTGTCAAAGTTGTAGAAACTATTTGCTCAATACTTTCTGCTTGAGTCAGATCAGCACTAATAGAAATTACCTTAGCACCTGGAGTTGGTAATGATTGGATGTCCAGTACAGCTTGCTCTAATCTTTCTGGATTGCGCGCCGCAATTACTACATTTACACCCTCACTATAAAGAGCTTTGGCTGTAGCTAATCCAATTCCTGCACTTCCGCCTGTGACAATTGCAGTTTTCCCTGAAAGTTTTAGGTCTAAGCTCATCTAAATTTTCCTCAAAATGTAATTTTGAAAATAGCGATCGCAAGCAATCTAGTTAATCTTTGTACTCTTAGCAAAACGTTGCTTTTACTGTTCTAACAGTTTCAGTAGTAATCTCATGTCATTAAATACAACAGATGCACCAACTGCTTTTAGTTGTTCTGGTTTAGTCACTTCTGCATAACCAAACACTGTCATAGCTGCATCAACTCCTGCTCTTACACCTACAGGTGTATCTTCAATAACTACACATTCATGTGGATAAAAACCCATTTTTTCTGCCGCATATAAAAATACATCTGGATAGGGTTTGCTACGTGCTACGGCTGTCGCGCTAAATATTTTTCCAGAGAAATAAGGCAGTAAATCTGTTGCAATTAAAGCTTGATTTATCCAATTATGGTTACTATTGGAAGCAACACAATAAGGAAGATTTAGTTTACTTAGAACATCATGTATCCCTTGTACGGGTTGCAAATCTGTTGCAAACGCCTGTATTGTACGCTGCTCAAATTCACTGGCAAAGTTCTCTGGCGGAGATTTACCAAGCATATTTTTCACTATTTCTAAGCATATAGGCATAGATGCGCCAAGAAAGATATCAAATACCTCTTCCAAAGTCAGAAATAGTCCTAATTCGTTGAGCATTTCCAACAAAATAGTATTTGCAATTCTTTCACTATCTATGAGAACACCATCACAATCGAAAATAACTAACTTTATTTTGTCCATGAATTTACACAAAATTGATAGCTTAAAGATTGCATAGATGTAACAAGCCTAGCTCAGATATTGTTACTCAGTAGAGTTAATATAGTTTCGTCAGAAAGAGTAGTGATGATGTCTTTCAATTTGCGATCGCGGCTAACGTTTTGTTCTGGTGTTTCTTTACCTAAAGAGGTATCCTTCACCAAACGATAAACATCAGCCGCACCGTAAAAAATGCACTCAGTTAAACCCAAGTCTTTGAAAGTTTCTGCAATCTCTTCCATTTCCCCTACCCAACGATGTGCTTTTGGTGTCATAGATGGAATGGAACGTAACAATATAGCAGCAAGTGCAGGTTGGCTACTAGTTACTTCGTTCCATAGTTGTTCATCCAAACCTAAACGATGGGCAGCAATGAGTAATTCTGTAGAGATTGCTGTTAGTCCTTTTGTTAAGGCGGCGTAAACCATCTTTAACCCAGAAGCCTGACCAATTTCATCACTGATGACTCGGATATCTAATCCATAGTTACTCAGTTGTTGGAATTCTCCAGCTTGTTTTCCCGAAGCATAGATGTGAGTGCGTCCAGGAACTCTAGGAGGTGGGCCGATGATGGAAGCATCTACAAAATTTGCACCCGATGATTCGATGATTTGGGCAATATTTTTGACTTTTTGAGGTGCGATCGCATTTGCATCAACGTAAAGAATCTGTTTCCCTACATTACCTATGACCTCAGCAACTTGCTGGGCTACTTCTGCGGCGGCGGCAGGGACTAATATTGATAAAATCACATCAGATTCAATGACCAATTGTGTGAGAGAACCTACATCCTGAATGTTGCCTGCGACAGCTAATTTTCGGGTTCTTTCACTACGATTTTCTAAAGCTGCGATCGTCCTCAATCCATGTTGGTTGAGGACAGATGCAACTGCCTGCCCCATATCGCCAGGACTTAAAATACCAACGGTTTTGATTTGCATGGAAAGCCTAATTTAGCTTTGTTCAGCCTTGAATGCGCTGACACAGGGTGATTGAGTTCTGAGATAAACTACTATAAACCGATAAACTTATCGTAGTTAATCTACAGAAAAACTATCACAAATCATTAGCAAAAAGCAAGCTACTCCACGACCTGATTTAAACCGTCACCCTTCTACCATCAAACTTGGTGAAGGTGAAACCGTTGAAGCGTTCGTTATATCCCAATCGTTCGTCTCGCAGGATACTGATAGCAACTTCTTCACCCAACGCCAAACCAGCTGCACCATCAGAACGCCAATGGATACCACCATGACCACGCCCGATGTAATAGTTTGTTGCTAACTTATTCAACTCACCCCCAACTGTCAAAGGTGGGCCACTATAGGGAATCAATTTAGTAGGATCATTGGGATCAGGTTCTACAGGATTGGGAATAATAAAATTCTCATCAAAAAAGGCTTTTAACAAAGTAGCTTGCACACCTGCAATAGAAGCAGCACCACCAGTGTAAGAAGAATGAAATGGTGCGCCTTCTGGATACGCATGGGGTAATAAATAAGTGCCGAAGGTGCTGAAGGTGCGAGCTAAGGCGGTAGAATTGAAGACTTGGGAATTAATCGGATAGTTAGTTCCATTCACAATATTATTGTGGACTAATCCACCATAGGCTTCTGGTCTTAAACGCCGATGCACATAAAATTTTTGCCAATAGGATGCTCTGATGGCTCGTGAAGTCCCTAAGTTGATTAAGGCTTGAATATGCCCTGGCGCAAAGGTAGCAGCAGAACCAACTTGAGTCCTGGAGTTGATGTAGGGATTTCCAGGATTTAAAGGTGCGCCAATACCACTGAGAATTAACAAGGCTCCAAAGAACAAAGCCCCACCAATATGTGATAATTCGCTGAGATCACGAACAGTAAAGACAAAACGGCGTGTGGGGTCGTACTTAATGGCCTTGCCGGAGCTACCTCCATTTTGAACAGTTAACCATTCGTTGTAATTGGTGAGGAAATCATTCTCTCTGCCAGCTAGAGCTGTGCGAATCAAAGGTGAAATAACTTGGGTATTGTAGGGAATTTCCCGCAATAGAAATTGAGAGATATGTGGGCCATCTAGCACTCCTGAAGGAGTAAAGTATTTTGTTGTTCTTCCTGAGCGATCGCGCTCATCAGTATAGATGACACTACCACGAAATAGGGTTTGAGGTGTCACAAAACCATTTTGTTTTGGCCCTCGGAATCCTGGCAGACTATTGAGTTCTGCGATCGCTGCTGCAACATTGGGGTCTTGAGCGAACTGATGAAAGGGTACATCCCGCAGTAAAGCTTGCCAATATAGTTCAATAGCTTCCGCAGCTTGTTCTGCACTATCTAAAGTTGGTGGTGGTGGAACGGCTATCTGAGACGCATTGATTCCTTCTAAACTAATTGCCAACGGGCCTTGAGGGTTAACTAGCTTTCTTGTACCACCCAAAATAATTTTTTCGTAATCATCTGGATTCTGGGTTGTTAAAGCTTTAATCAAAGAATTGTAAGCTCTTTGATCAACTTCGCCTTTTTGATCATGTGGTAATCCCCTCGTGTCTGTAGCAATTTTGTTAGGATAGCGTTCTTCATCACCGTTTGTCGGATGTGGTGGAATATCAATTTGTCGATTATTTCGCGCTGCTTGGAGACGCACTTGAAAGGCTTGCTGGCGAAACCTAATATAGCTAGAATTGCGATCCCTACCCTGAGCAATTTCTCTCGCTTGTACAACATCTCCCTTCGAGGAAGTGAAAGACGAACCGACTATCCCAGTCACAAAACTAGTAGCAGTAAACAAACTAGCGTGATTCAGAAATGAACGCCTACTAACACCCTTACGCCAAAAACGTCTGCTACGTTTTTTTTCACTACTACGAGGTTGAAAATTTGTTGCTTCATTCTGGGTTTGTGTATCTTCTTGAGAAGGTTGAGAGGAATTATGGTCAGATTGCATAATAACGAGTCTCCATGATCAGAAAATGAAACTAAACCAATTCGCAATTCGCAATTCGCAATGGACTAACGCCCAGGGCGAACGCAATTAATTTAGCCACCCACAAGGGGTGGGGTTTTAAACCTAATTTTTTCCAATAAATACACCTCAATCTATTTGCAGATATGCAAAGTAAGCTCCCAAATTAGGAAACTTGCTGAGTGCCTAAATCTTAAGTATGTATAGTCAACAAAATAGCTCCAGATAGGCTTGTAAACGAAGTTTACGAGCGTGATACGTAAAGCCCCTCTGATTCATGTAGGGAGCGTCAATATCTATACGAACCACGGTTATCTAGATGCTATTTATAACATCTGCTATGTTAAATTCTTGACTTGATAACTTTCAACACACAGTTACTCATGAATCAGCTTTGAAAAGGCCTTTTCTAGAGTCTTTTAACTTTGTGTGACCACTGACTTATGCAGTTGACTATCAACGAATAAAATACTTAAAGTAGATAGACTTACTGTACTTATCGTTAAAATCAAATTTTGCATAAAAATATGAAAAACGCAATATGTTTGGTTTAAAAAAGTTTCTAGTAGTCTGCCAAACAAATTATGATACCGAATTGGGATAGCTTAGTATTTTTTTGAGATTCTGGAATGGCCTAAGAATCCAGGCTTTTAATCCAAAATCCAAAACTTGTACTGAGCTTGTCGAAGTATCCAAAATCCAAAATTGGTATGAGATGTCATAGATACCCGACTTTTTCAAAAGGTCGGGTATTTAAAAAACAGCAAGCTGAATCTAGGCTGAAACCCCATACTGTTTAAACCATGCTTGGAGGCGTTTCCAACCGTCTTGAGCTTCTTTTTCTCTGTAGGAAGGACGGTAATCGGCAAAAAAGGCGTGGGGTGCGTCGGGATACACAATAATTTCCGATTTACTACGGCTAGATTTTAAGCGATCGCGCATCTGTTCCACTGTCTCCACAGGAATACCTGTATCTTTTCCTCCATACAATCCCAGCACTGGCACTTTCAAACTAGAGGCAATATCCACAGGATGTTTCGGCGTTAATTCTGTAGAATTACCCACCAATCGACCGTACCATGCTACACCTGCTTTAACTTTAGGGTTGTGTGCTGAATATAACCACGTAATTCGACCACCCCAACAAAAGCCTGTGATAGCTAATTTATTTGCATTACCTTTGGATGATTTCACAGCCCAATTGACGGTAGCATCCAGATCAGATAATACCTGGGCATCTGGAACTTTTGCTACCACCTGGCGAATTTCATCGATATTGCTTAACTTCGAGACATCACCTTGACGAGCAAATAATTCTGGCGCGATCGCTAAATACCCCAACTTGGCAAAGCGACGACAAACATCCTGGATGTGTTCATGTACACCGAAAATTTCTTGAATTACCAACACAATCGGAAAATCCCTTCCAGTTGCAGGTAAAGCTCTGTAAGCCGGAATTTCACCACCTTGAACGGGAATTTTCACCGCACCAGCAACGAGTCCTTGTGTATCAGTAGTAATCACTTGGGCAAAAATCGGTTTGACGGCCAAAGCAAAGCCTGTTGTCAGAGTCGCAGTAGCGATAAATTGGCGACGGGTGATCTGTTGCATCGTCTTGACTCAGAATTATTGGGTTACAGTTTTATTTGGGCGGAAAATGTAAATTTTTGTCAACTTCCTTTAAGTATAGTTCTATTGAAAATATTTTCAGACTCACTAAATATTAGTTTTACTAAAAATTAATTAGACATATATTTTATCTACTAAAGACTTGAATTTTATCCGGTATCGTGCAATACTGCTAAAACAATCACCACTAAATCGGTCGATAATTAGTATTATATGTAAAATATCCGTACTATCTTACAAAAGGAAAACTGCTATGGTGAGCAGGGAAGCGTTAAGAGACATCTGATCAGAACGAGATTGAATAGAGCAATTTTGCGATCAGACTCATAAGAATGTAGATATAGTCTGGGCAGAACCAGAACAAGAAGTTGTCAATAGGGGGTTAGTAGGACTGTGATTGAACTAGTCAGTGAATCTCGCTGTATTAAATGTAATCTTTGCGTTACTGCTTGTCCTACCAATGTCTTCGATGCAGTACCAGGAAGTGCGCCGAGAATTGCCCGTCAGAGTGATTGTCAAACTTGTTATATGTGCGAGCTATACTGCCCCGTAGATGCACTGTATGTTGACCCCAACGCGGATGAGTCAGTCCCCGTAGATGAACAGACATTGATAGCAGCAGGCTTTCTTGGCAGTTATCGACAAAACGTTGGCTGGGCAAAGGCACGCACACCAGCAGCTAAAACCTAGAAATTTGCTAATTACTAGCTGTGTGTAACAGTAATTTGTCCACAGATGCCCAGGGTAAAATCCTTCCTTGGGGAATACAGCAAACTAAGTAGAACAGTGTAAATATTTCAAGGTTTGTAGTGTACCCCTCCGGGGAAGCAAGCTACGCGCAGCGTCTCGTAGAGAGGACTTTAGTCCTCTGATAAGGACTGAAGTCCTTACTATGAACTAGATTCCAATCTTTTTACATTACTTCACATAGTTTGGTTTTTTCAAGTCTTTCTACTTAATTCGTAATTTCCATATAGTTAAAACTCAAAAACCAGTTTCACTTTTGACTACCCAGTCCCTAGTTTTCATTACCTAGCTATGAATTCCCAAGTCATCGAGTGCGGTTTTTTTCACCGTCTTTTAGTTTCATTTACGACCGTTGCACTGTTATTTACCCTGACTGGTTGTACTGCTCAACAAAGTCAGTCTAATAACTCAGCAGTAGCTTCATCTAATACGGGAGCCAATTCAGGCGAGTCAAAAACACTAGTTTTAAAAGTTGGTTTTATCAGTTCTGAAAGTAAATTGCCTATTGGCCCAGAAGGTTGGGCGTTGCAAAAAGGAACCTTAACACCAGGACTCAAAAGCTTGGGTGTAACGGAAGTCAAATTTATTCCCTTTGTGGGTGGGCCAGCACTCAATGAAGCTTTAGTTAGTGGTCAACTAGACATGGGTTTGTATGGAGATACCCCTGCTTTAGTTGGTAAGGCAGCAGGTTTACCGACACGATTGATTAATCAAACCAGAGTGGGTCAAAATGCTTGGTTAATTACTAATAAAAATGGTGCGCGCTCAATTGCTCAACTCAAAGGGACAAAAATAGGTGTAGCTAAAGGTACTTATCCCCATCGATATCTCATGGGTTTGTTAGATAAAGAGGGTTTGACTAAGGATGTGAAAGTAGTACAAATTCCGTCTGCTGATGCTAGAGCTGCATTGGAAAGGGGTGATATATCTGCCTATCCATTTGCTATGGGAGCAGGGCCAACATTAGTTTCTCAAGGCTTTCCAGTCATTGACCAAGCTAAAGATCATCAGGGATTAGTTGGTACGGGAGTAAGTGTTGTCACAGAAAACATTTTGGCTCGTCATCCAGAATTGCCGCAAAAGTGGAACAAAATTAGGCTCGAAGCTTTGCAGGATATTAAAGCCAATCCAGAGGCATTTTATCAGTTTGCCGCACAAGCTAGTGGCAATGTGCCGTTGGCGATCGCTAAAGAATCCTATCCACTAGAACTTTATCCCACAGAACCTTTTACACCTGAAGGATTGCAACTTTTAAATTCCACAAAACAGTTTCTTGCTAGACAGAAATTGTTGAAATCAGATTTTGAGATCAAAGATTGGCAAATTACCAATCCTTAAAAGTTTTCACAAGTGTTATACCAATTCACTAAAATCATGAAACAAATCCAAATTCAGAAACCCTTGCAAAATATTATGGATTTCTTAATTTTGAATTTTGAATTTTGAATTTTGAATTGGTATTACTCTCGCATCGCCAGGGAAGCTCCGCCCTTCCCCTTTTCTTAATTCTATAAGGAGTAAATTTCATGAATAGTTATACTCATCAAGATACGTCTCATATTGATTTAATTACTGATGTCTTAATTATTGGAGGTGGGCCGGCTGGAACTTGGGCAGCTTGGAGTGCAGCCAGTAATGGTGCAAAAGTTGTTTTAGTAGATAAAGGTTATTGTGGTACGAGTGGCGCAGCCGCCGCTTCTGGAAATGGAGTATGGTATGTTCCACCAGATCCAGAGCAACGGGAAGCAGCAATGGCTAGTCGGGAAGCAATGGGAGGCTTTTTAGCAGACCGGCATTGGATGACTAGGGTATTAGATCGCACCTATGACAACATTAATTATTTGGCAAATGAAGGTTATCCTTTCAGTGTGGATGCTAATGGCCAAGTCATTCGTCGTTCCTTGCAAGGCCCTGACTATATGCGCTTTATGCGGAAGAAAATTAAGCAAGCAGGGGTGAAAATATTAGACCATAGCCCAGCTTTAGAGTTGCTCTTAGATGCAGAAGGCGCGGTGGCTGGAGCTAAAGGGGTGAATCGTCAATCTGGCGAACCTTGGACAGTCAAAGCCGGGTCAGTTGTCATTGCTACAGGTGGTTGTGCTTTCTTGAGTAAGGCTCTTGGTTGTAATGTCTTGACTGGAGATGGTTATTTAATGGCGGCTGAGGCGGGTGCTGACTTTTCTGGGATGGAATTTTCTAATGCTTACGCCATTTCTCCGGCTTTTTCTTCTGTCACCAAGACTCGGTATTATGATTGGGCTTCTTTTACCTATGAAGATGGTACGGTAATTGAAGGTGCCGGTTCTAAACGTGGTCGCTCTGTAATTGCTAAAACACTACTGACTCAGCCAGTTTATGCTCGTCTTGACCAAAATATGGATGAGGCAACAAAAGCTTGGATGCGAGCCTCTCAGCCTAACTTCTTTGTAGCTTTTGATCGCGCTGGTATAGATCCCTTCACACAGAGATTTCCCATCACCTTACGTTTAGAAGGAACTGTACGCGGTACTGGTGGGATTCGGATTGCAGATTATACCTGTGCTACTTCAGTCCGTGGACTGTATGCGGCGGGAGACGCAGCCACTAGAGAGTTAATTTGTGGTGGCTTTACAGGTGGTGGTAGTCACAATGCCGCCTGGGCAATGTCTTCTGGCTATTGGTCTGGACAGTCGGCTGCTAGCTATGCTCTGAGTTTGGGAGAACAAGCAACTCGGCGTAGTGTACGTGGAGTTGGTGAAGCTGGGTTGCGTGGTGAAGGCGAAAAGAGATTCTCAGCAGATGAAGCGATCGCCTTAACTCAATCTGAGGTTTTCCCTTATGACCGCAACCTGTTCCGCAGTTCTACAGGGTTAAACGCATCTCTGGAAAGACTAGACGACCTCTGGGAAGAAATCCGCCATAGTCACACACCCGATGATACTCAAATTGTGCGATTGCGGGAAGCTGCGGCAATGGTAGCTACTGCTCGTTGGATGTACAACAGTGGTTTGCAACGTCAAGAAACTAGAGGTATGCACAAACGCATGGATTACCCAGAACAAGACCCTAATCAGCAATATCGCCTGCTTAGTGGGGGTTTAGATCAAATTTGGGTGAAACCTGAGTCTGTAGTTGCTCATCGGGAATTAGTTACTGTGTGATTTTGGGAAATTGAGGAATCTTTAGGACTTTTGTGAAAGGAAGGAATCAGGCTTTTGTCCTGTTTCTTCCTTTTTTTTAGACGCAAAGGGGCGCACAGTTGTGAAATTATTATCTCGATTGAGGTTGAATTTGAATTTTGATCTACCTGCTTTTAGATCGCGTAATTATCGGCTCTACTTTGCTGGACAAGCCTTCTCAATGACTGGGAATTTTATGACGCAAGTAGCGGTGCTTTGGTTGATTTATCGATTAACTGATTCAGCTTTACTGTTGGGGTTAGCAGGATTTTTTGGGCAATTACCAGTGTTTGCATTAGCTCCAATTTCCGGAATTTTAGCCGATCGCTACAACCGTCATCACCTGTTGCTCATACTTCAGCTTGTGGGTATTTCTTTATCCATCATTCTCACAGTCATCACATTTATGGGTGGTGCAAATTTTTGGACATTGCTGAGTTTTAGTGCATTGTTGGGCGTACTCAAAGGGTTAGATGTTCCTGTACGTCAGGCATTTGTCAGTGATATGGTGAGCCGGGAACTGATGGCGAATGCGATCGCTCTCAATGCTGCTTTTCTTCATGCTGCACGCCTCATTGGCCCTGCTCTGGGTGGTATTATGATTGCTCAGTTGGGCGCAGGTTATTGCTTTTTGTACGATAGTCTGAGCTATCTTTTGGCTATTTGGGCAATCTCAGCAATGCAGATTACATCCAGAACCGTAGAAATACAGAAAAGTAATACATGGCAGAAATTACAGGAAGGGTTGCAATATGCTTATCGTTTCTTGCCTGTGCGTTCTATTCTCTCATTATTAGCATTAACCAGCTTAGTTGGTATGTCATATACAACACTACTACCCATCTTTGCGGTAGAAGTTCTACGCGGCGACTCGGAAACCTTGGGTTTTCTCTCAGCCGCAGCAGCGATGGGTTCAGTGTTGGCGTGTGTTTATCTGAGTTTTCGCCAAAACGTGGCAGGTTTAGAGCGTTTAATAGCTTTTTCTCCAGTTTTTATGGGAATTGGCTTCATTCTTTTCTCGGTATCCCAAGTTTTTTGGATTTCACAATTAGCTTTAGTGTTAGTTGGTTGGAGTTCCACCCTTCAGGTAGCTGCTAGTAATACAGTGTTGCAATTTGTTGTGGAAGATAGCAAACGGGGAAGGGTAATGAGTTTTTATGCTATGTGTTTTATGGGTATGGCTCCTTTTGGTAATTTATTAGCAGGAATCTCAGCTCATTACTTGAAAGCTCCAAATACATTGATTTTGGGCGGTATCGTTTGTATTGTGGGTTCGGTGCTATTTCTACAACAACTACCCCAGATTGTGAAGTTAATGCACTTGGGGAAAAATCAAGTGGTGACTAATTAGGTTAGTGATGTCTGTAGGGTAAAATCTCTTATTTAAATGAGCTTAGGCAATTGATACATGGAATAAAAAACATTTGCTCCACATTCTTTGAGTTGATGAGCTTCATTTTTGGTAGTGTAACCTAAAACTTTCATCCCAGCAGCAATACCCGCACGTACACCTAAAATACTATCTTCCACAACAGTACAAAATTGAGGTTGAACTCCCATAGTTTTAGCTGCATATAAAAATAAATCGGGTGCTGGTTTCCAACTACCAATTTCATAGGAACTAAAAATACATCCTGCAAATCTTGGTAATAAATTAGTCACACGCAATGCCAATTGAATCTTGTCAATTGGGCCACTGGATGCAACGCAAATTGGTAAATTAATTTGGTCTAAAGCTGTTTCTATTCCTTTTACTGGCATTAGTTCGCGCTCAAATACCTGAGCAGTACGGGTGCGAAGTTGAGTAACAAAATCTGGCGGCATTTTTTTCCCCAATCTTCGCTCAATAAGAGTAACACAATCAGCCATTTTGCCACCTCTAAATAACAGAATAGCTTCTTCAAGTGGCAGCTTTAAGCCAAACTCGGCGACAAATTCCACAAGCACACGATTACCTAATGTCTCACTGTCTACTAATACTCCATCACAATCGAAAATAACCAGTTTTGTTTGTGCTTGCATGATTTTATTGGTTGTATTTGCTATCTATGAAATAGTATGCCTCTGGGTTTAAGCGCAGATTCGATTGCGGCGCGTCTTGCTAAACTCCATATGGTGGCTTGGTTGGCAGTGACTACGGGGATATTCAAATCAGCTTCTAATTCCTCGATGATTTCAAATGTTCTCCAGGCTGTGCAAGGCAACACAATTACATCTGCATTTTTGTGATTTATTTCTTTAATAAAAGCTGCGGCTTGATGTGGCGACTGATGCCAAAGATAACTGTGTTGAGCTAATTCCTTTGGACGTTCATCACCTTTAAAGCCAATTATTTGAAAAGGTAATTCACTCAAAAATGTTTTGAGAGTCTGGTTGTTCCATTCGGGATAAGGGGTAACTACAGAAATTTTCTTTACCTGGAGATGTATTAATGCGTCTACTAAGGCTAGAGATGGCACAACAACGGGTACTCCTAAATTCTGCGTTAACATTTGTGCCAATTGTTCAGCAAAAATTCGTCCTCGATAAAATGTTGCAGTTGTGAAACCGTATGCGCCAAAATCTACCTTAGCTCTAGCTAATTTACTGACTTCTTTAACGGCTTCTTGATTAATATAATCCATCGATTCTTTGCTCTCGTATGCGTGTATCCTGTGAGCTATGACGCGATGGGCATGAATGGTCACTTGGCTGGAAAAAGCAGAATAAAAGTCAGGCTCAAATGTGGTGTTACCTGCTGGTATGAGTAAGCCGATGCGAAACTCTCTGTGAGAGTCAGCTGTTAAATGCACATGACACCCCTTTCTGATCTGGCG
Organism: Aliinostoc sp. HNIBRCY26; assembly: GCF_050235535.1. Lineage (GTDB taxonomy): Bacteria > Cyanobacteriota > Cyanobacteriia > Cyanobacteriales > Nostocaceae > Trichormus. The sequence continues at coordinate 2,634,808 of NZ_CP189852.1, read as the reverse complement.
CAATCTTTAGTATTCATTTAGCTAATCTAACAATTAGGTGTACATATTCCAAAAAGAATGTATAATATCTGAACAACGGTAACTCGACCGATAAAGTGTAATATACCATAAGCCAAACATAGGTACTTGCCAGTCAAATTCACTAAAGTCGCAGTTATCAGGACAGCTTGCTTTTGTGTTATTGGTTTGATTTGGGTTGTGCAAGCTTAAAACCTGCGTTCAAAATCACTACCAGGACAGGATTTTATGAGCAATATCCAACTTTACTTTGCTAAAGCCTCTACTTTCTCGCAACGTACCCGTGTAGTTCTACTAGAAAAAGGTATTGACTTTACCCCGATAGAGATTGATTTACAGAATAAACCAGAGGGTTACACGCAGATTTCCCGCTATGGTAAAGTTCCAGCAATTCAACATGGGGATGTTGTGATCTATGAATCTGCAATTATTAATGAGTATTTAGAGGAAGTTTTTCCCGAACCTGCATTATTACCCCATGAGTCGGCAAAAAAGGCGATCGCTCGCATCTGGATCGACTACGCCAATACTCGCCTTGTCCCAGCTTTTAACAAATTTCTCCGTGGTAAAGATAGTCAAGAACGGGAACAGGGAAGACAAGAGTTCACAGAAGCACTCTTATATCTGGAACACGAAGGATTAGGTAAAGGTGATTACTTCTTAGGGGATCAGTTTAGTCTTGTTGATATTAGTTTTTATCCCTGGTTTGAACGTTTACCACTCTTGGAACATTTCCGTCAATTCACACTACCAGCAGAAACCCCACGTTTGCAGACATGGTGGAATCTGGTGCGCGATCGCGACTCAATTCAAGCAGTAGCTAATCCTGTGGACTTTTATCTACAAAGATTTGCCAAGATTTTAGGTGAACCTGTTCCCGTTGGAGCAAAGTAAAAGGCAAAAGGTAAAAGGTAAAAGGCAAAAGGTAAGAAATCTTGATGGTTTTCTGCCTTGTGCGTATTTCATACACAAGATAAATGGGGATGAACTATGAGCTTAAATCAAGTTCTAGACAGACCGATTTCCCAAACACTGCCATATGTAGAGGCTGAACTTACTTACCTCGTCCCGATGGCAGGAAAGCTCGTTAACTATACCTACGAGCCACCAGCAGGTATTCCTCGTACTACTGGAACTTACCAGGCGCACAAGTTACCTATTTATAATGCTCGTTCTATTTCAGAAGAAATTTCTTTAGATAGAGAAGGCTTTGGATTTACTCAACATCAAACTCAGGTGCATGACTTTTATGATGAAGAGGAATTGCGCCGCGTCTACTATCTTGAAGCCGAGCAATTATTAAAAGAGGTGACAGGTGCAGAGCAAGTAGTGATATTTGATCACACCTTGCGGAATGCTGCTCAATCCAAGCCTCATGAGAATAGCATTAAAGAACCTGTCAAGCGCGTCCATAATGATTTCACAGCCAAATCTGGCTATACTCGCGCTCGTTTAGAATTAGCGACACGGGGAATAGACAATATTGATGAGCTTCTACAACGACGGTTTGCGATCATTAATGTTTGGCGTGCGATCGCTCAACCCATACAAGAATCACCATTAGCAGTATGTGATGCCCAAAGTATTGCACCCACAGACCTTGTAACTGGTGATTTAGTATATCGCGATCGCGTTGGTGAAACCTACGCGGTTACTTATAACCAAGAACACAAATGGTTTTATTTTCCGCAAATGCACAGGGACGAAGCCTTATTTATCAAATGTTTCGACTCTGCAACAGACGGACGCGCTAGGTTTGCTGCTCACACAGCTTTTGAAGATCCTAGCAGTCCTTTAGATGCACTACCAAGAGAAAGTATAGAGTTGCGGACATTCGTTTTCTATCCCGATTAGTAGTGTTGTTTTCTACCTGCTGTTATACAAACTTTGGAGAATAGACATGGGTTACAAACATATAGAGGTTAAACCTACTTCTGGGTTCACTGGTGCTGAAATCAGTGGCGTGGATCTTGCACGTCCTTTGCAAGATGAGGTAGTTGCCGAAATTCGCAAAGCATTATTGAAGTGGAAGGTTGTGTTCTTTCGCAATCAAAACATAGATCATGCTGCACAAATTGCCTTTACAGCTCGTTTTGGTGAAGTTACCTACGCCCATCCCCACGAAGATGAGCCGATAGAAGGCTTTTCTCAAATCTTACCAATTGACCGCAGCCGCTTTGAACGGCGCAATGGTATACAACGTTCTAGCTACGAAAGCCGTTGGCACACTGATGTGACTGCGGTTGTTAACCCTCCTGCGGGTTCAATTTTGCGTGCGGTTAACGTTCCTAGCTTTGGCGGTGACACACAGTGGACTAATTTGGTTGCAGCCTACGAGGGTTTATCAGAGCCTCTAAAGAAATTAGCTGATGGATTAAAAGCCGAACATCGATTTAATGCACGTTTGCGAATACCTAGTAACAGCAAATATGCCCAACGTATAGCAGCTAATCCCCAAGTTTCAATTCACCCAGTGGTGCGCGTTCATCCTGAGACTGGTGAAAAAGCATTGTTTGTAAACCCTGGCTTCACTTCACACATTCTCGATGTATCAGCACAAGAAAGCGAACTACTGCTGGAGTTGTTCTTCAAACAAATCACTAAACCTGCCTACATCACCCGCTTCCGGTGGAATAATGGTGATATTGCCTTCTGGGACAACCGCGCCACCTCGCATTTAGCACCCCAAGATTTAGATCATATAGAAGTTGAGCGCGTACTCTATCGCACTACCATTACAGGTGATATTCCAGTTGGGCCTGATGGGTTTAAATCACAAATAGTTGAAGGTGAACCATTAACTAGTGATTTACCAACAGTCCTGAAGCAAAAATCTGAAAAGGTGTTAGCTGAACCAGCACTCAATTAAGGTACTTCCAACTAAAAAAATATACAATCCCTGTGGTGAGCAGGGGGGCAGGGAGCAGGGGGAAAATCAAAATATTCTCTCTCGGAAATTGAATAATTTATTTTCTGGAAGTCCCTAAGTTAGAAATTGTAGCGTTTCTCAATTCAAAGAAGTACATTTATAAAAAGTTTAGGTGTATTTCGATTACCTGAGAAACGCTATAAATCTGCACCCTCGCAAATTGGCGGGGGTATTCAGAAAAAAAGTGTTTTTAGCAATACAATCGGGTTGTCCTCTCGTAGCTTTTTGATAGTGTTGGGCATCCTTACGGTTCTTCTATCTGCCTTCGTTTTGTCATTTCATAACGTGACTGTACGAGTTTTGTTTTCTGAACATCTCGTACTAGGTTTCTTTTTACTTGGTGGATATGTAAAACCGGATCTACCAAATTCTTTCTTACTAATGTTTATGCGAATGTTATTAGTAGTACCACTAATGGCATTAGTAGCATTTAAACTATATCCATCAGCCCTGACAGAATTGCGAGACTTGTTTAGACGAGGAAGGAGGGATATTTTATTTCAAGCTTTTGGCTGTGGGATACTGATGTTTGTGTATATTGCTTTACTTTATGTTGCTATTGGCTTAATTCCTACTGGAATTGCCCTCACCTTATTTTTTACCTATCCTGTATTTACGGCTCTTCTATCTTGGAAATTTTTTGGCGATCGCCCTACATGGTTATGTTGGCTGGTGATGGCTATTATTCTTATAGGTAGTGTGCTGACAGTTCCTCAATCTTCTACTACCTACAGTAACCAGTCTATTAACATTGGCATCATCACAAGTGTTAGTTCTGGGATAGTTTACGCTTTTTATAACATCATTGCCCAAAAATGCTTAACTAGATTTCATCCAGTTCCCTTCACCTGGATTAGCTTTGCCTCTACTCTCATACTTTCTGGTGTTTGCTTACTGTTTTGGCCGTCTCCTGACACGCAACTTGATTGGACACCTTTGTGGATTGGCAGTATTTTTTCTGGTTTAGTCAGCTTTATCGGACACACCATGAATAATGCCGGAATTCGGATGATTGGTGCAACTACCGCCTCAATCATTGGTTCTAGCAGTCCAGCATTAACAGCGTTAGTTGCATGGTTAACAATTAGCGAAGCGTTAAATGCGATGCAAAGTGTGGGAATTGGGATTGTAACTTTTGGAATTGCGCTGTTGAGTGGGGAAAAGTGGATTAAATCATTGAACATGAGAAATTAATCTCATCTAATTTTCGGGAATTCCCTAAAAATTCAGTGCATAACCTCTCACGAGTGAGTACGATGAGGGAAGCTTAAATCGAGAGCGATCGCAATTTTTCTAAAAACCTCACTAGCTGGGGAAGTTTGTTCACTCGTAGCGATGGGATTTCCACTATCACCACCGCTACAAATACGCGAATCAATGGGGATTTGTCCTAACAGTGGTGCTTGTAATTCCGTTGCGAGTTGTTCACCCCCTCCACTACCAAAAATATAAGTGCGTGAACCACAATCCCCACAGATTAAATAACTCATATTTTCTACAATCCCCAGCACCGGAACACCGACTTGGCGGAACATATATATGTTACGTCGAACATCTGCAACAGCTACTTGCTGCGGAGTCGTCACCAGAATCACACCACAGATTGGACTTTCTTGAATAATCGTAATTTGAGCATCACCCGTACCTGGGGGTAAATCTATCAATAAATAATCTAATTCGCCCCATTCCACATCATTAATAAATTGGGTAATAATTTTGTGCAGAACAGGCCCCCGCCAAGCCAAAGGACGATTTTTTTCTGCCAGTAAACCCACCGACATTAATTTAATTCCTTGCACTTCCAGAGGTAAAAACTTCTCACCTGTAAGAGTCTGAATCACTTCCACATCAGTTTGTCCTAAACCCAACATTTGCGGAACATTCGGACCATAAACATCTGCATCCAATAGCCCAACTTTTGCCCCTTGTAAACTTAAAGCGGCGGCTATATTTACAGCAGTTGTTGATTTACCAACACCACCTTTACCACTAGAAATTCCCAGAGTAATTTTCACCCCAGGAATTGTACAAATTTGAATATAAGTCTTTTTACACCAAGATAAGGATGATAATTTAGCTTCAACGTCTGTTTTTAATTGCTGTTGATGAGAACCAATATATAAACGCAAATAAACGTAGTCATCAACTATGCGGAGATTCCGCACCATTCCCAAACTTACAATGTCATTTTTTAAAATTGGTTCAATGACTTGTTTAAGGAGTTTGACAACTTCTTGCTGATAAGAATTAACTTCTGCTTGCACCATTATTGCCAAACCTCTTAAAAAGTTTCATGAAATCATAGCAGACTAACTTTAAAAACACTCTGCGTTTCTCCGCGTTTACTTAGCGTTACTCTGCGTTAAAAAACAATATCTGTTTGTATCTTGTTAATCGCCCGTTGCGCTTGAATAGCAACTTCCCTATCAGGGTCATCTAACGCTTGTTGGAGTGGGATAATAACATCAGAATGAGCGAAATTACCCAGAGCAATTACAGCTTCTTTGCGGACATCTGCATATTCATCTGTTAAAGCCTGAATTAATTGCGGCATTACTTGAATATCTGGAATTTTTTGTAAGGCCTGTGCTGTTGCTTTTCTGACTTGCCAATGTTCATCACTTAAAGCAGTTTCTAAGGCAAAAATTGCTTGATGATTTGCGTGAAAAGCTAGAGATTTAGCCACATTACGCCGCACTTGCCAGTCACTATCATTAGTGAGTGCTTGACTGAGTTTAGTAATTATTTCTGTGTCTTGCAAATGTCCCAGAGTTAAAGCCGCAGCCCGCCGCACAACTGCTGATTCATCAAAAATTAAATCTAAAGCTTCATGGCATTTTTCTAGTTGATTAAGATATCGCAATGTAGTTATTGCAGCTTCTCTTAATTCGGGATTATTTGATTGTAAAAATGGTAATATATAGGGTAAAGATTGAATATCATGAATTTTTCTCAACAGCACTAAAATATTCAGTTGTGTATTGATATCATCAATTTGTAGTTTATCTAGTAAAAGTAATAAATTATCTTGATTAACTAACTCATTTAAAGCTGATGCAGATTCAGTCCGAATGTCTTCATCTTGCGAACTCAAGCATTCAATTAACGCCGGAATCGCCACAGGATTAGCAATTTCCCAAAGGGCAGATATAGCTATTTTCTGGACAGCTATATTTTCATCCTTAAGGGCAATAATTAAAGCATCAATGCTCTCTTCTTCGCCAAGATGTTGTAAAGTTTTAACAGCTACTAAGCGGTCATTAACATCAGGCGATCGCAACATTTCCAACCATTGATTTAATTCAGAATCAGCACTTATAAACATAATTTAATCTCCCCTCCAACTCTGACTCTCTGCGTGATATAAATTGATATTCTTCTTAAGAATGACCTAATTAACGCAACAAAAAAGGAATCTGCACCGTAATAGCATTAGTAGGACATTCCTTTTCACAAGGTAAACAAAACCAACACTCGTCATATTTCATATAAGCTTTCCCCGTCTCTGGATTCTTAGCCAACACATCTAAAGGACAAACTTCAATACAAGCTGTACATTTTTCCAAACATTTTGATTCATCAACAATGACAGGAACATCTACTCTCTGATTAATTAAAGCCATAAAACTCCTATTTTATTTTGTAATTAAACAGTTAACCGATAAAATAGATGAGGTAAATTAGCATGGATAATTTCACGCTCATACTTAAATCCCAGCTTTTCCATTACTCTTTGCGAAGCTTGATTTGTTGTAAGCGTAAAGCAAACTATATTTTTTAATTTCAGCAACTCAAAACCAATTTTCAATATTTGCTCACCCATTTCTGTAGCCAACCCTTGACCCCAAAATTTATCCATGAGTGCATAAGCTAATTCCACTTCGTTAATACCTTCTACACTAGTATTGCGAATTCCAGCGCGACCAACAAATTGATGATTATTTTTGTCTCGAAATACCCATAAGCCAAAACCATAACTTTGCCAATGATGTAAGTTATTGAAAATAAATAGCCGTGTTTCTTCATCAGAACGCACACCGCCTAAAGTAGTCATAACTTTTTGATTTTGGTGCATTCGACAAAGTTCATGTAAATGCTGAAATTGTAGCCGTTCTGCTAGCAGACGAGATGTAGAAAATTTTTCTATTATCTGCATAATTTTGATTATTCTAACTTTCATCTCACAGCTACATTGTATAGTTCTTTGGCTGTATCTACTTCGACAATGTAAGGGTCTACAGGTCGTTTGAATAATACCATTTGTCCTGATTCATCTTTCTTTAAATTGACATGACAGAACCATTCATCATCATTTTTTTCTGGATAATCTAAGCGGTAATGATATAGACCCCAGCGAGTTTCTTGACGATATAATGATGCTCTGGCTGCCATTTCTGCACAGTCTCGAATAAAATGGACTTCCAGAGAACGCATTAATTCATGGGGGTCACGCGCACCCATTAAATCTAATGTTTGTTGATATTGGACAAACTGTTTTAAACCAATTTCGATTTTGTTGCCTGATTTTGGTGGTTGGAGATAATCGTTAACTAAGCGTCTGAGTTTATATTCTACTTGGGTATGAGGTATGCCATTAGGTCGAGTTAATGGGGCATAAATTCTCGCTTTTTCTGCTTCTAAAAAATCGGCATCTGGTTCAATAAAATCTAAATCTTGGATATATTCAATGGCATGAGTTCCAGCTATACGACCGAAAACAAATGCCCCAATCATATAGTTATGGGGAACGCTGGCCATGTCTCCGGCTGCATATAAACCTGGGACTGTGGTTTGGGCGTTTTCATTTACCCACACGCCAGAAGCACTATGACCGCTACATAAGCCGATTTCGGAAATGTGCATTTCTACGCCGTGGGTGCGGTAATCTTCTTTTCTGCCTTGATGAAAACGTTCTCTACTTGGTCTTTCATTCGCCCAAAGTATGGATTCAATTTCGGCAATTGTATCTTCATCAAGATGGGTCATTTTCAGTTGGACTGGCCCTTTTCCTGAGTTCAATTCTTTCCAGATTTCCAACATCATTTGCCCACTCCAATAGTCGCAACTAATGAAGCGATTTCCTTCGGCGTTGGCTGTATGTGCGCCAAAAGGCCCGGCGACATAGGCGCAGGCAGGGCCGTTGTAATCTTTAATTAAGGGATTAATTTGAAAGCATTCAATGTTGCTGAGTTCTGCGCCTGCGTGATAAGCCATTGAATAGCCATCGCCGGCGTTGGTAGGATTTTCATAGGTGCCGTAGAGATAGCCGGAAGCGGGTAAGCCAAGTCTGCCACAAGCACCTGTACAAAGAATGACGGCTTTGGCTTGAATGATTATATAGTCGCCGTTTCTGACATCAAATCCGACTGCACCAACAGCACGTTCGTCTTTGACTAAGACACGGGTAGCCATCACCCGATTTGTCACTTTGACTTTGTGGCGTTTAACTTGGCGGCTGAGAATGGTTTTTAGGTCTTTACCTTCTGGCATAGGTAAGACATATTTACCCACACGATGCACTTGTTTTAAGTCATAGTTACCTTGGGCATCTTTTTGAAACTTTACGCCCCAACTTTCTAATTCTTGAATGACTTCGTGACCTAATTTACCGGTTTGATAGACGGCTTTTTGGTTGAGAATGCCATCGTTGGCGAGGGTGATTTCCCTGACGTATTGTTCTGGGGTGGAATGGCCGGGGATGACGGCTGTGTTGACTCCATCCATCCCCATTGCGATCGCACCACTCCGACGTATGTTAGCCTTTTCTAATATCAGCACCTCTGCATCAGGATTTGCCTGCTTGGCTTTAATACCTGCCATTGTGCCAGCCGTACCGCCGCCAATGACGAGTACATCAGTTTTTATGCGTTGAGTATTGATATCCATAATTTTTGGGGATTGGGGACTATGAAGGCAAAAGGTAAAAGGCAAAAGGCAAAAACAATCTTTTACCTTTTGACTTTTTCCTTATTTATTGCCTTGCCAAACGATGTCTTTTACTTGAATTTGCTTGGGAATGAGTTTGATTTTGTAAAAGGTATCGGCAATATCTTGTTGTTTGCTAATTATTTCATCGGTTAATGGGAGAACTCCGTACTGTCGGCGTTTCTCGGCAACTTCCAAGGCGGCGGCGGGAATGCCTAATTCTGGTTCTAGAAATTTAGCTACTTCTTGGGGGTTATTGGCTGCCCATTTATCGACTTTGGTGACTTCATCTAACAGGGTTTTCAACACCTCTGGGTGAGAATTTACAAAGGCTTGACTCGCCAGATAGTAGCCTCGATTGGGTGCTAAATTTGTGGCATCTGTGAGAATTCTTGCACCTGTAGCCTGTTCAACTGCTGCCAAGAAAGGATCCCAAATTGCCCAGGCATCAACGTTACCACCTTCAAAGGCTGCACGGGCATCTGCGGGGGTGAGATAGGCGGGTTTGATGTCAGTGTAGTTTAGTCCAGCTGCTTCTAAGGCTTTGACTACTAGATAGTTAGTGTTAGAACCTTTTGCGAAGGCGACTCTTTTACCTTTGAGTTCCGCTACAGTTTTAATCGGTGAATCTTTCGGCACAATTATGGCTTCGGCTTTGGGACTCCAAGGATCGTAAGCTATATACAGCAATGGAACTCCTCCAGCTTGGGCAAATATAGGCGGTGCTTCTCCTGTATAACCAAAGTCGATACTACCTGCATTCATCGCTTCTAGCATCGGCGGCCCGGCGGGAAATTCTGTCCATGTCACCTTTGCCCCAGCAGCAGTTAAAGCTTTTTCTACATCTCCCTTGGTTCTCATCGTGTTGAGAATAGTGGCTGCTTTTTGATAACCAATACGAACTGCAACACCTTGTGTTGTGGGACTGGAGTTTGTTGTGGGTGTGACCACAGAGTTGTTTGTATTGCCAGGGGAACAAGCCGAAACAACAAAGCTCAAACTTAGTCCCAAAGTAAAGCAGTAAATAAATTGATGAATTCTAGATATCTGATAATTCTGAAGGAAGTTTTTGACTCTCTTCATCCATTGAGGCGATACAAACTGACTCCACATAAGCACAGTGATTACATAACCACAATAAATACTACGATATTTTGAGCGATTTGCCGTACTTTTGTGGTAAAATATTCATATAGATAAATAGCTACAATAGCTTGTAACTCTTGATCACTACTAAAAATATGTCTACTGGCAAAAAACTGAGTTTGACAGATGATTTGTACCAATATCTGTTGTCTGTATCCCTGCGCGAACCGGAAATTTTATTACAACTGCGCCAGGAAACTGCTAATCATCCCCGTGCCAATATGCAGGTTGCACCAGAACAAGGGCAATTTTTGGGATTTTTGGTACAGCTAATTGGTGCGAAGAAAACTTTGGAAGTAGGTGTATTTACGGGTTATAGTTCTTTGAGTGTTGCTTTGGCACTGCCACCAGATGGTAAGGTTGTAGCCTGTGATGTCAGTGAGGAGTTTACATCTGTGGCTCGTCGCTATTGGGAAAAAGCGGGAGTAGCAGATAAAATTGACTTGCATCTTGCGCCAGCTACGGAAACTTTAGAACAGTTGTTAGCACAAAATCAAGCAGAAACCTTTGATTTTGCCTTTATTGATGCTGATAAAGAAAATTATTATCGCTATTACGAACTAGCATTACAGTTGGTTAGGCCTGGTGGTTTAATTGCAATTGATAATGTATTGTGGTCTGGAAAAGTGGCTCAACCGGAAGTACAAGATACAGCTACCGTCGCTATTCGGGAGTTTAACAGTAAACTAGCCCAAGATGATCGCATAGATATTAGTTTGATTACGATCGCAGATGGGCTAACTTTAGCACGTAAACGCCATTAAGATTGGGGACTGGGGACTTGTACTGAGCTTGTCGAAGTATTGGGGATTGGGGATTGGGAATTGTTGATTCTTCTCAACTTCCTTGTCTCCCTTGTCTCCCTTGTCTCCCTGCCCTCTGCCCCCTGCGACGATATAATATGCAAATTTAAAATACTACAGCTTAATCCCTCTTTTGTTACTACGGGGAGAGAAAAATACTGTCCCTACTTTGAACGCTAAACAAAATAATGAATTGTGCGATCGCATCCTTATTTTGTCATTTAAATCCCCTTGTTGAAAAAAGGGTTAAAGATAGGGGTTTCAGATTATTCTCTGCCGAAGGTAACAAAAGAGGGTTAATTCTGTGGCTTTTCGGGAATAACTGGTAACTTTGGTTGTTGCTGTTCTTGCTGTTGTTTTAATTTTTCCTGGGCAATGGTTTGATTAGTTTGTGCTATGGTGTTTTTTGGATCTAGTGCTAATGTGGCTGTAAATGCAGCGATCGCATCTTCTAATTTGCCTAGTTTTAATAAAGCTATCCCTTTCCCTAAGAGGATATTTGCGTCATTTGGTGTAAGGGTGTCGGCGCGATTGTAGGCGGTGAAGGCTTCTTGGTAACGTCTGAGGTTCAATAGCACTATACCCCGGTTATACCATCCTAAAGATAATTCTGGATTGATGCCAATGGCGCGATCGGCTGAGGCTAAGGCTTCTTGATTGCGTGAGAGATGCCATAGAATTACACTCCGATTCGCCAAGCTATTGGCTAGTAGTGTATTTTCTGTAGATTTACTATTTTCTATAGCTTTATTGTAGGCTGCCAGTGCTTCTGGATAGCGTTCTAAACTTTTGAGGATTCTGCCTTTATTAAACCAGGCTTGGGCATATTTAGGGTTAATAGTCGTAGCGCGATCGCTATTAGCAATAGCTTGGGAATATCTACCTAAATACCATTGGGTGACGGCGCGATTGTTCCAGGCTTCGGCGTAGTTGGGATTGAGGGCGATGGCGCGATCAATTGAAGCTAATCCTTCTTCATAGTTACCCATTCCCGCTAACGCAATTCCGCGCTGTTCCCAAGCTAGTGCGGGAGTTGTATTACCCCATCGGTTATCACCTTGGATGGCTTGTTCACTGGCTGCTTGAGCTTCTTTATATTTGCCTAATTTGTTAAATGTGGCACTTTGATGAGCTAATGCCAAGGAATAGTTAGGGCTTAATTTTACCGCAAATTCAAAGGAAACACTAGCTTGTGCGGGTTTATCGACGCTGGCTAAGGCTTCTCCGTGGGTAAGCCAGATATCTGCATCTTTGGGATTCATGGCTATGGCTTGATCAAATGAGGCGATCGCTTCTTCTATTTGACCATTTTTTTGTTGTGCTAATCCTTTATGATACCAAGCGATCGCCGGTGAACTATCGCCCCAATGTTGATTAGCTTTGATGGCTTGATCGCAGGTTTCAATTGCTTCGTATAATCTTGCTAAATTTGTTAAGGCTTGGCATTTACCCACCAAGGCTAAAGAGTTTTGAGAATTGAGATTTAATGCTTGGTTAAATGAGTCTGTAGCTTCCAAGAATTTGCCTAATTTACTTTCGGCGGTTCCCTTATTATACCAAGCTAATTCTGCTGTGGTATCACCCCAATTACCATCAGCACGCAAAGCTAAATCACAGGCTGCATTCGCCTCGGCATATTTATTTAAATTTAACAAGGCTTGACAGCGTTGGGCTATGGCTAAGGCATATTTTGGTTGCAGACGCAAGGCGCGTTCTGCTGATACTAAAGCTTCGCTATATTTGGCTTGTTTAATTAAAATATCGGTTCTTAGTACCCAAATCTCAGCATTTTCTGGTTTAAGTGCAATGGCTTGATTACAGGCTGCGATCGCTTCTTCGTATTTCTTTTCCTCTCCTAAGAGTTTACAAAAACTCTCCCAATAATCAAAGTCTTTTAGTTCTAGTTTTTCTTGGGCTAATAAGGCTGTGGGTATTAGCCCAGTGATCAATAACAATATGAAGCTGAGTAAATAACCTTTGCGGAAAAATATTTTGGGAAAAGATGGATGAGATTTTATCTGATTGCTAAACTCCACCACCGGCACATAGAGTTTTAATGCAGGCTTGTTATTTGACGTTGGTAAATAGTAGAGTTTTTCCCTGGTGAATGTCCGCCGCTTTTGGGTTTTGGCGAAGAATCTTTGCATATAAATTATGAAAAATTAAATTTAGTTAATTTTATTTACAGCTAATATAGCTGAAATGCAACACAGATAAAAATATAGCAAAATTCAGGAATTAATTGATACTATGCAAACATTTGCAAACATCAAATATTACTCAGGCTAGAACATGACAAAATGCAGCCAAATACGATAATTAAGTAGAAAGAAAAATTTAATCAAAATTTATGAATCCAGTGATTTCGATTGTGATTCCCGTTTATAATCGGGAGCATTATCTTGGTGCTGCTATTGCTAGCGTTTTAGCTCAAACTCGGTCAGATTTGGAATTATTGATTTGGGATGATGGTTCTACAGATAATTCTCTAGCGATCGCGCGTGAGTATGAACAGTATGATCATCGGGTGCGGGTGGTAGCATCTAGAAATCAGGGAACGGCCAAGGCTATAAAAGCAGCGATCGCCCAAACTCGTGGTAAATATATTGGTTGGGTGGACAGTGATGATTTGTTAGCACCCACCGCATTACAAGAAACAGCTGCGGTGTTAGATGCAAAATCAGATATTGGTTGGGTGTACACCGATTATTTAGATATTGATAGGCAAAATAGTATTATCAGTTATGGTTATCGTTGTCTCATTCCTTATCATCGTGAAGAACTATTAAATAAGTTTATGACATTTCACTTCCGATTAATGCGGCGGGAAGTGTTTGATTTAGCAGGTGGAATAGACACATCGATAAGATATGCAGAAGACTATGATTTATGTCTACGCCTGTCAGAAGTTAGTCAAGTTGAACATATTTTTAAACCACTATATTATTATCGTCATCATTCAGAAAATTTATCTATTAAATATACAGCTTTACAGGCTAAATATGCTCGTCAGGCTGTAGAGAAAGCCAAACAAAGGCGTAAATCTCAGAAAGCAAGAACCAGTTTAGTTAGTATTTTTTTATTATTGGGTTTATTTCCTAGTATTGCTCAAGCACAATCCATTACACCAGCGAATGATGGTACTGGTACGATTGTGAATAACCAAGGAAATCAGATTGATATTAGTGGCGGGAGTTTGAGTAGCGATCGCGCCAATCTTTTTCACAGTTTCTCACAGTTTGGTTTGGATAGCAATCAAACAGCAAATTTTCTATCTCAACCATCGATTCAAAACATCTTAGGGCGTGTGACGGGTGGTAATGCTTCTTATATTAATGGTTTAATTAAAGTCACGGGTGGTAATTCTAATTTATTTTTAATTAATCCCAATGGTATTATTTTCGGCAACCATGCTAGCTTAAATGTTCCCGCTTCATTTACCGCCACTACCGCCAATCAGATTGGCTTTAGTCATAGTAATAGTTATTTTCATACCCAGGGTTGGAATAATTACGCCAATCTGCTAGGAACACCTAATAGTTTTGTCTTTGATGCTAACTCAAACGGAACGATTATTAATACAGCTAATCTGGCTGTGACACCAGGTAATAACTTAACTTTATTAGGTTCTACTGTTGTCAGTACAGGCGAACTTTCTGCGCCAGGTGGAAATATTAATGTTGCGGCTGTTCCTGGTTCTAGTTTAGTCCGTCTAAGTATACCTGGTAATCTTTTAAGTTTAGAAATTTTACCTCCGGCTACTAATCTCAATAACTACCAAAATTCCCTGGCGAACCTGTTGACTGGTGGCGGAGTAAATCATGCAACCCAACTAATAGTCAATCATCTCGGCGAAGTAGAATTAGTTGGTTCTGGTTTGCCAGTAAATCGTAATGATGTGATAGTAAAACACGCCAATGCTCAAACAGTGAATTTGCTAGCTCATCATAATTTAATATTACCAGAAACCAAAATTACCACAACTAATAATTTAAACTTACTGGCGAATAATTCTGTTATAGTGCGTGATAGCACCACAAATAATGTTTCTATAATTGCCGGAAATAATCTGTTACTACAAGGTAATGCAGGGATTGACATATTAGCTATTAATCATCTCAATCGCACAAGTTTTATTAGTGGCGGAGATTTAACTTTAATTAGCAATGGCAAGATTTCTCTAGATACTCACTTTGCTAGTGGCGGTAAGTTTTCTATTCTCAATAATCAGGGTAATCAGGGTAATTTTATCAGTCTTTATGACCCAATTATTAGTGCTAATGGAGATGTTACCTTTGGTGACTACACTGGACCCGCTTTAAAAGTGGAATCTACAGGTAGTATTACAGCAGGTAATATTACAATTAATAATCCAGATTTTACACTTTGTCCATATGGTATTTGTTCCGCCGATGAAAGTATTTTAGCTAATGAACCAGCCTTAATTTTAAGAGCTGGTTTAAGCAGTTTAGAATCTAATGCTAACGTTCCTCCTACTACACAATCGGGAACTGTCTTTAATAGCCCTGGCGGTTCATCTACGCCAGCTAATATTACAGTTGGTGATATTAACACTAGTACAAGTGTGTCTAGTTCAATTTATCCACTTGGTGGGAGTGTAATTTTACAATCAGTGAGTGGTGATATTTCTACAGGTGAAATTAATTCTTCCGCGAGTTTCTTTGATGAAGTACCTGATGATGTTGTGGCTGGTTTAGTTGATATTCAAGCTTTTGGTAATGTGACAACAGGTAATATTAATTCTTCTACTAGTGATTCTAATTCAGAGAATTTGACCAGTGGTGCAATTAATATTCAAGCCGGTGGTAATGTCACAACAGGTGATCTTGATTCATCAGCCAGCATGATGAGTTTTGCCAATCTTACGGCTGGCAATATTAATATCACATCTGGAGGAGATGTTTCTACAGGGAATATTAATACATCATTACTTAGCCCCAATTCTAGTTTTTCCGATACTAACATTGCGGGTTCAGTGAGGATTACAGCTACAGGTAATCTCACGACAAATATCATTGGTACTTTTGCCAATAGTAGTTACGGCACACTGACAGCAGGAAATGTTAATTTACTATCAAGTAAAAATATTACTTTTACTAGTATTAACACTAAAGCTCAAACGACAGATTTTGGTGATGCTAACGCCGGAGATGTGAGTGTTTTAGCTAATGGAGTCGTCAAGGGATTAGGATTAGTGATTGATAGGGAATTTCCTGGTAATACTATCTTGACTGTGGGAGATAGTCTTTCCGGTGAGGTGGAAATTCAACATGATGGTGGCGTTGATAATGTACCATTCATAGTTGGTGATTCTAGCGAAAACGGTACATTAGGTAGTATTAATACAGGTAATTCTGCAATCACCCCAACTTCACCAGTTAATATATTTCCGGTTTTAGAAAATGGTGGAATAGCTAGTGATACTCCCAGTGGGATTAGGATTATATCTATTAATAGTCCGCCGACTGTCACCGCCAATAGTAATATTCCCAGCACAGAAGTCAATAAGTCCATAACATTTAATTTTGGTGATTTAAATGTTACAAGTGATGATGTCAATCTAGATAACCACACCATAACTTTTACAGCATTAAAAAGCGGCACTTTAACATTAGCAGACGGCACAATTATTACACCAGGAACAACATTAGATGCAAATACAACGTTAATTTACACACCACCAACTGATGCGACTGGTGACATTACAGCCTTTAGTATTACAGCTAGCGATCGCGTTTCTGCCTCATCTGAGCAAAATATTACTGTTAAAGTTACACCAACGCCAACGCCAACACCCACACCCGCGCCAACACCCGCACCAACACCCACACCAACGCCGACACCCACACCAGTCATTCCAGACAATTCTCCTAACCCTGCAATTTTAGAAAAAATTTCTCCCACCTCTCCTACTGTCGTCACTCCACAGGCGGTGGTGAATCAAATCGTTCCCGAAATTGATGAAAAATTCACCAATAAAGTTCAGCAATACTTGGGTAAAACATCTCTCCCTAGAATTGCCAATACCAATACAGCCCAGAACATCTTACAAGACATTGAAACGGCGACGGGTGTAAAACCTGCATTAATTTACGTGAGTTTTGTACCGCAGATGTTGGCTAATCCCAATCAAGCTGCAAGCAACAAAGCACTAGAAATTGAATCTGACGACGATCGCCTAGAATTAATAGTAGTCACAGCTAAGGATAACCCAGTCCGCAAAGTTTTACCCATCACGCGATCGCAAATATTAGCTGTAGCGAGAATCTTTAAAAGCCGCATCACAGATCCTAGCTTGCGAAAAGACTATATAGAATCCAGCCAGCAATTATATGAATGGCTAATTCAACCCATCGAAGGTGAACTACAAAAATATGGTGTGCAGAATTTAGTGTTTATCATGGATAGCGGATTGCGATCGCTACCCATCGCCGCCCTTTATGATGGTAAACAATATCTCGTAGAAAAATATAGCGTCGGCTTAATGCCTAGTCTCAGCCTCACCGATACCAAATACGTAGATGTGAGGAAAGCCCAAGTTTTAAGTATGGGTGCATCAAAATTCACCAACCAGCAACCTTTACCAGCCGTACCCACAGAACTCAACACCATCACCCCCCGCCTGTGGGTAGGTAAATCCTTTCTCAACGAAGCCTTTACCCTGAAAAATCTCCAAACCCAACGCCAGCGAACGCCCTTCGGGATTATCCACTTGGCCACCCACGGCGAATTTAAACCAGGCGCGCCTAGTAACTCCTATATTCAACTGTGGGATACACAATTGCAAATGGATCAAATCCGCCGACTAGGTTGGAATGATCCGCCGGTAGAATTAGTAGTATTAAGTGCTTGTCGTACCGCCCTTGGAGATGAGGAAGCAGAGTTAGGCTTTGCTGGTTTTGCAGTGCAAGCCGGTGCTAAGTCTGCCTTAGCTAGTTTGTGGTATGTCTCCGACGAAGGGACATTAGGTTTAATCAGTGAATTTTACAACCGTTTAAAAACCGCCCCCATCAAAGCCGAAGCCCTCCGCCAAGCCCAAGTAGCAGCCCTCAAAGGGGAGGTACGTTTAGAAAACGGTAGACTAGAAACCACCAGGGGAGGTGTGATTTTACCCCCTATTTTAGCCGAACTAGGTGACAAAGATATCAGTCATCCCTACTTTTGGTCTGCCTTTACGATGATTGGGAATCCTTGGTAGTCATTAGTTATTAGTCAATAGTCAATAGTCAATAGTCAACAGTTAAATATTTCTGAATTGCTATCTGAGTTAGTAGCGTAATCATTTTCCCAACTGATTGGGAATGCCTTCACAACCGCCAGGAATTGTGCTTCTGGTTTTTTCTCCACCCCAAGCGCAGCAGTAATAACGATTGGCATCAGACATTCTCTGGACATTGCTAAAATCAGCGTTTTCCACTACTGCACCTGTATATTCGCCAGTCTCATAGTCTGGGGGTTCAGTGCGGCTGCGGGGTGATGCGGCTTCTAGTGAGCCATAGAATAGGCGTACACCATTGAAGTCAGAACCACTTAAATCCGCATCATATAAAATTGTGCGGGAAAGGTTGGCTTTAACTAAATCGCAACCACTGAGGTTAGCGCGGACAAGATTGGCTTCACTCAGATCCGTCCAGCGTAAATCTGTGTTAGCAAGGTCTGCTGCTGCTAACATCACGCCTAAATCTATCACCCGCACGCCTTCTAAACGGTCTTCTGCATAGCCGCCAACACCGTTGAGAATGGCTCTACCGAGACGACGATCGCGTTTTAGGGGTGTAAGTAATTTAGAACGGGACAAAAAACGCAAAATTTTCGCTTTCCCACTACCATCAACACTACTAAAAATTGCTGCCGTCCGACCTTCTGCGATCGCTCTTTCTTGTGGCCAGTCTTCTAGTAATCCTTCTTCATCCAGCACCAAGTCAGAAACGCCTTGAAAATAAGAGTCGATGGTTTGTTGTTGGGTAATAATATTTTGCTGCACCGTTAGCAGATTTTGCTGAATTGTCAAGTCTTTAGAAATAATGTACTGTCGCCAAGCTACAAACACAGCAATAACCGCAATCAAAATTTGTCCTAATGCACCGAACCATTCCGCCAAAGTTCCCGACGCATCCCAGTTCACCCGTTTACCCCACAGCAGCAAGCGATCGCTCACACCAGTAAACTTCAACGCCCCAATGAACGCGACTACTAACCCCATCAAGGCAATAAATATAGTTCTATTCTGCTCAGATAACCGTTCCTGGACTAGATACTTGATCCAAGGCCAAAGGATTAACAAAGATAGCAGCAACGTTAACACCGTTCCCACCACACCGATAATCCCATTATTCAGAGCTACGCCAACACAAGTCATGGCGATCGCTACCACAGTCATTAACAATGCTCTAGGCTTAATTGTTAATTGAGGCTTGCGGCTAATAGAAAAACTAGAACGAGCCTTTTGTAAGGCTGCGGTATTTTGCGGAGATTGCAAAGACGAGATAGCAGCCAAGGCTTGCTGTGTAGCCAGCGTTTCTGATGTCAGGCGATTTTCTTCACCTGGACTTGCGCCATCAAAATCATCCGGTTGCAAGTCATCATCAAGTCCCGATTCTGGGTTTAGGGGTTTAGAAGAGTTAGATTCAATCGTCATGTCTACTATTTTGCACCAGCAAGTCAATTACCTAAAGTATTCCCTCTGAAAGATTAAGGGTATAGGGGCTGGGGACTTGTACTGAGCTTGTCGAAGTATTGGGGATTGGGGAGACAAGGTAGACAAGGTAGACAAGGTAGGAGATGAGAAAAACTGTTCCCTGTTCCCTGCTCCCTGTTGACTATTCCTTTATCAGTAAAAATATGCTACTGTTGTGTATAATTTCCCAACATATTGTTACAAACAGTAAACTGTCAAAACAAACACAAAACTATCTAAACGCATTCGTGATAGTTGATACGATTCTAAAAAATGGGTAGTTTTAACATTGTTTTATGAGTTCTGTCGTTACAGCATGGCTTCTTGGCGTGGCTTAATTGCCTGTGGTTTTATTACTTGCTTGACTGTTGGGTGTAGTGGGGATCTAAACGCATCTACAGCCAAAACTCAGGAAGTGGTCAAGAAAATTAATGTTTCCCAATTTGTTGCTGAAGCACAAGATAGTAAACAGGCAGAAAAGTTATTTGTACAAGGAAATCATCTATTAGATGCGCGACGCTATCAAGACGCTATAGGGATGTATGATCAAGCGATCGCCATTCAACCAGAAAATGCAGATATTTGGATTAACCGAGGTAATGCCCTAGCATCTTTACAAAAGTATAAAGACGCTCTCTCATCCTACGACAAAGCGATCGCCCTCCAGCCAGAACAGGATGAAGCTTGGTATAACCGAGGTAACGTGTTAATGACCTGGCAAAACTATAAAGGTGCAATAGCAGCATACGACAAAGCGATCGCCCTTGCACCTGACAAAGCCGCAGCCTGGATTAATCGGGGAATTTCCCTTAGTAAACTGCAACGCTATCCAGAAGCGTTAAAGTCCTATGAGCGAGCGATCGCCATCAAGCCAGATAAACCCGAAGCCTACTATAATCGGGCTTGTACCTACGCCTTACTTAGTGATGTCAAATTAGCAACCCAAAACTTACAAAAAGCCATACAACTTGCTCCTGATAAATATCAAGAATTAGCAAAAACTGACCCAGATTTTGATAAAGTACGTAACAGTGAAGAATTTAGGGCGGTAGTCAATAGTCAATAGTCATTAGTCCATAGTCATTAGTCATTAGTCATTAGGGAACAGAATCTTTAATTTTGAATTTTGAATTTTGAATTTTGAATTTATCCGTCCCCAATCCCCAACCTATGAAAAAACTCTTAATCACCGGAGCAAGCGGATTTTTGGGATGGCATTTGTGCAGAATAGCTAAAGAGAATTGGGAAGTTTATGGGACATATTATTCCCATGATATAGAAATTCCAGGTGTTAAATTAAGCAAATTAAACTTAATAGACTTTGCTGAAATTAAGCAGATATTCAGTGAAATTAAACCAGATGCAGTAATTCATACAGCTGCTTCTTCACAACCCAACTTTTGTCAGCTTCATCCTGAAGAATCATACACAATTAACGTCACCGCATCTTGTAATATTGCTGGACTTTGTGCAGACTATCAAATTCCTTGTGCTTTTACATCCACTGACTTAGTTTTTGATGGTTTAAACGCACCTTATCAAGAAACAGATACCACTTGTCCTGTGAATATTTATGGTGAGCAAAAAGTCATGGCAGAAATAGGAATGCTAGAACGCTACCCCATGACAGCAGTGTGCAGAATGCCTTTAATGTTTGGGAATGCCACACCTACTGCTAACAGTTTTATCCAGCCATTTATTGAGATTTTAAAACAGGAAAAAGAACTCAAGTTATTTATTGACGAATTTCGCACACCAACCAGTGCTAATACTGCGGCACAGGGTTTATTATTAGCCTTAGAAAAAGTCAATGGCATCATTCATTTAGGCGGCAAAGAAAGAATCTCCCGCTATGATTTCGGCAGAATTTTAGTTGAAGTTTTCCAACTTCCCAACACCGGATTACAAGGCTGTCTACAAACAGATGTCAAAATGGCTGCACCAAGACCAAAGGATGTCTCCTTAAATAGTTATCAAGCCTTTAAATTAGGATACAAACCCCTTTTTATTAAAGAAGAATTATCAGCCCTGTATTCTGATTACAACATGGCAAATAATTAAAGGTTTGTAGTGAGAATTTTAGTTCTCAAAGTAGGACTAAAGTCCTTACTACGAACTCTATTTTAGCATTTTTATTGCGAATTGCGAACTGCGAATTGCGAATTGCGAATTGGCATTATGGTGTACGTAAATAAATTACCTGATTTTGATTGTTATAGATAAATAAAGGTAAACTGGCATTTTCACTAATGACCGTTAACGCGTCTTGTAGACCTTGCCAATGATTGGCGATATCAGTGATCGCACCGGAATTATTATTAGTATCTTCAGAAATACTATTTTGGAGAATTCGTTCGTACTCAGGGGTAATTCTGACAATAATTCCCTTTTGATCCACTGTGAAGTTGCAGATTCTGATGTTACTAGAGCAGGTTTTTTCTAAATCGACACGAGTTTGTCGCCAAGCATTATCTAGTTCTAGTTTTGTTTGTGCTTCCTTGAGCGCAGCAGAATATCCAGGAATCAGACCTTGAGCTTGACTATAGTACAAACTATCATTCGAGATTTGTTTAGCCGCCTGTAAAGCCTGTTCCCAATAGATAACAGCAGCTTGCCATTGCTGTTTTTGTTCGTAAGCTTTAGCTTGTCTAGCAATGCTGGTAAGTTGCTGGAAATTTTTTGCGCCTAGTTCTTCTAGGGTGACGCGATCGCGCGCTCTGGCTAATTTAGGTTTATACTCCAGTAACAGTTGTTGTGCCTCTTGGTAGGCTGGACTAGTCTGAGGGATAACATTCAAGGCATTAATAGTAATTTGCCAAGTAGACTGTACCTTTTGCCACTCTTTCAGACTTTGAGCCGCACTTTCTCGCTGTGTGGCGACATTAGCCACAGCTTTAGCATCCACCAACTTTTTCAGCCATTTTTCTTCTGCTACTAATTGTTGATTAATAGTTTTGAGACTGGCACGATATTTCAATAACCTGGGTGAAACCAATCGGTAAAGGTCATTATTGGGACGAATCGCTTCTAAAGGCGCGATCGCTTGTCTCCAGAGGTTTTGTCTAGCTTTTAATTCCTCTGGGTTTTTCGCGGGTGTTCGCATTTTTTGCTCTGCAACAGCAGCAGCCTGTAAAGCCTGTAGCACCTGACTAATTTTTTCTGATTGAGCAGACAAACCAGATTTGAGTTCTTCTGCTTGTTGATGACGCGATGACCACCAGGGGATCACTGATAAAGCTTCACTAGTTTTGTTCAGCTGTTCTGTAATGACAGCTAAATCCTGGTCAGACTTAGCACGACTGAGTAATTGTCTAGACTCAGTTTTTAGTTTGGTTGCGGCTTGCAGTTCTTCACACTCAGACATCACACAAGGACGAGTTACCACATAAGCACCCGCACTACCAAACACAAGCACTCCTATCAACCCCACACCCAAAAACATCAAAGGAAAAGGTCTACGGTGTGGAGTTGTTAATAAATCTGGTGAACCCGCTAAAGGGTCAAAGATTTCTTCTTCTTCATCTTCTGATTGACTAATTGGCGGCGAATAAGCCAGGGGAAATTCCATCGAGGAAGAAGCAGATTCCTCTTGAGGTACTTCCTCATCCTCTGCAACTGGGGTTTCTACTGGTTCAGGAACTTTAATATTCAAAGAACGTTTTGCATAAGGCAGTTTTTCCCCTACCATTCTCAAAAAGCATTGAATTCGTTGCTCATTATGTGATGCTAGCGAATGCAACACTTCCTCAATAACAGAAAAAACTTGCTCAGTGTCAACATTTATACCAACTGGGTGTTGAATCAGAATCATCAACTCGTCTTTGTTGACAGCACACTTAATGTGGAAAACTTCACCAGATGGGACTTCCGCCAGGAATTGTTCCTGTAAGGTTCTGGCTAAAATTTGCAAATCTTCCTGCTGGACTGCTACTGTCATAGAGCTTTCCTGCTGGTTTTCTATATGATGTTTTTTATCTTTAACGGACTCAAATGGAGATTTTTCGTTGATTGAAGGCGGATGCACAGTTTAACCAACCATTAGTCATAAAAATCCAATAGACCAATTTTTTAACACACAATTTGGCGTTGTCACGAAAAATTCAAGTGTGGGTCAATAGTCAATAGTCAATAGTCAATAGAGAACAGGGAACAGGGAACGGAATCTTTAATTTTGAATTTTGAATTTTGAATTTTGAATTGATTAGCCCCAATCCCATCTTAAGTAAAATTACCGAGAAAACAATAATGCCAGTCCAAGACAATACCCGCAAGTTGGTGTTAGAAATTAAATGTGCTGCATTTACTGAATTCGATAGAATTGATACGTGAAACATTAGTTTTTATAGTTATCCAAGGTTTGGTTATCTGATTGGGGTGCAGTCCAAAGCCCAAAAACAGCACCAAAATAATTCGCTGAAAGTATAAATATTCAGGTGCGTAACAATGGATTTATTAGAGTATCAAGTTAAAGAATGGTTTGGTGAAATCGGCATTCCAGTATTGCCTTCCCAACGTATATATCATCCTACAGATTTAAAACGGCTGAAAATTAAATATCCGATTGTACTAAAATCGCAAGTACACGCAGGCGATCGCGCCAAAGCTGGAGGTGTGAGAATTGTAGAAACCACCATCGATGCAGTAGCGGCGGCTCAAAATATTTTTAACTTGCCCATTTGGGGGGAATTACCAGAAGTCGTACTGGCAGAATCTAAGTATGTTGCTAGTCAAGAATTTTATTTAGCCGTAGTTTTAGATACCGCTATTTGCCGACCCATCCTTTTAGGTTGCCAAGAACCGGATGTAGATTGGGAATTAGCCGGTGAAAAAATGCAATACGTGGTTGTGGAACAGGAATTTTCGCCTTTTTACGCGCGGAGATTGGCTTTAAAAATGGGTTTGCAAGGCGCACTGATGCAATCAGTCAGTGGTGTTTTAGAGAAACTGTACCAGTTGTTTTTACAAAAAGACTTAGACTTAGTGGAAATTAATCCCCTCGCCATTAATCATGCAGGGGAAGTCATGGCACTAAATGGTAAAGTGCGAGTTAATCAAAGAGCCATAGGGAGACATCCAGAAATTGCCGCAATGGCTGCTAAAATGGTCGGTCATCATGGCAAAAATCAGATTAACACCCGGTTGGGTGACTGGGATAGTTTAGCGATGCAAGGTAAAATTGGCATCTTGGGCAATGGTACAGGCTCAATGATGGCAACCTGTGATTTAGTCAGTAGTGCTGGTGGTAAACCAGGTATGTGTTTAAATCTCCGACACGCCTCGGTTATTGAGACTGCACCAACTACGTTTTGCGATCGCCTCATCAAAGGTTTAAATATTTTAGCTGCTGACAAAAGCATTCAGGTAATACTCATTAATCTTCTCGGTAGTATTCCCGAACCAGAAGCCGCAGCTGCGGCTATTGTTGAATTCATCTCACACCACCAAAACGAACAAACATCATCAAATTTACGCACCAACGGCAATAAACGAGAGTTTAATTCACCCTATGTAGTGATTCGTTTAGCTGGTTCAGAATTAAACGCTGCTAAAAACGTTTTAGCCCCATTAGAAACTGATGCTCACAGGCTCATCATAGTAGAAAATCTAGATGAAGCCGTAGCCACAGCAGTTAACTTAGTTAAACCCCCCGCCTACCAAAAAGTGTCGTAACTGTGACATATAACCAGTGACAGGTGACAGGTAATCAAGGATATAATTCTCCCAGTCCCCAGCCTTTAAATTTTGGATTTAGGATTGACAATAGCGTAGCGTTAGCGACGCAGGAGCGTCTTTTGGATTAAATTCAATCTAAAATCTAAAATTCAAAATCTAAAATTCCCAGTCCCCAATCCCCAGTCCCCAATTATGAACTTAACGCCAGAGAGCAAAGTTATCATTCAAGGCTTCAGCGAATTTATTTCAGCTACTCATATTGCTCAAATGAAAGCCTATGGGACAAATATAGTCGCTGGTGTCGCTCCTGGACGTGGTGGACAGGAAATCTATGGTTTACCCGTATTTGATTTGGTAGAAGAGGTAGCGGAGAAATTTGGTGTGATTGACACAACAATTATTTGTGTCCATCCATACCAAGTTTTAGATGCTGCTTTAGAAGCGATCGCTTCTGATATTAGTCAGATTATCATCATTTCTGCTGGCGTACCGCCTTTGGATATGGTGCAATTACTCCGCAAAGCTGAAGATTATGAAACTTTGGTAGTCGGCCCCAACAGTCCAGGAATTATCGTCCCAGGAAAAATCCTCTTGGGTACACACCCCAGCGAATTTTACACACCAGGTTCAGTAGGAATCGTGAGCCGTAGCAGTACCCTCACCTATGAAGTAGCTTGGGAACTGACAAAAGCAGGTTTAGGACAGTCAATCAGTGTCAGTATTGGTAGTGATGCCATTGTGGGTTCTTCATTTTTGCAATGGCTGCAAATCTTAGATGAGGATGACACGACCGAAGCCATTGTGTTAGTCGGTCAACCTGGTGGGGGTAGTGAAGAAACCGCCGCCAGATACATCGCTGAAGCTATTGATAAACCAGTTGTAGCCTACATTGCAGGTAGAGAAGCTCCACCGAGAAACACTTGGCGACAAACAGGAACTTTAGTCACCGTCGTAGGTCGTCCACCCAACTTTGGGACAGCACAAAGCAAAATCGCCGCCTTTGAAGCCGCAGAAGTCCCCGTTGCAGAACGCCCGTCTTTAATTCCCGAATTATTAAAAAAGTCAATTAGCCTCTAAATTTCAGATTTTAGATTTTGGATCAATTCGCAATTAATACCCATATCAAAAACCTACACCTGTCAGCTACCTCGCTATGGGGTTTTAAACTCACAACTCACAACTCAGCACTCACCACTATTTCAGTAAATTTCAGGAATAGTTCACCAGCAACGAGTATCAAGTCATAACACCAAACGGTAATATTCCTACATCACAAAACTACTGAAAGCTGATGTTTAGATAGAATTTTTACCATTGGATACTGATAAATACTTGATTAGTTAGGTAACGAAAATGAAATATAACCTGCGGATTTTCTTGTTATTATTAGGCGTATTTATAGGCTCTTTTGGTACCGCTATTAATACAGTTCTGGCTCAAGATATAACTGTAAATTCCCATCATCAAATTCTCAGCGACACCACAAAATCAGCAACTAAAAACTATAAAGATAGCGAACTAAGAGCATTTTTAACTAGTAAATATGACTATTGGGACGCGCGTGTTTTAGCAAGTTTCTGGGGAGAAAACGTAGAGGATGCAAAAGCTAGAATGGGTCGAAAAATTCTCTGGGGAGGAGAAAACATTGCACTTCTAGAACAATTTCTTGTAGATGCTAGAGTGCAAGCACTCCAAGCCGTGCAATCACCCCGTCCTGGCGATTCCAGCCCCTATAAATTCTACCAAGACTCTACATATAACTATAATGATGCAGAGGCACTGGCAAGATTTTGGGGTGAAAAATCAGCGATAGATGCGAAAGCTCGCATTGAACGCAATTTAATTTTAGGCAATGACGAAGTGATTGACCAAGCTTTAAGATACGCGCGTCCTCGTAAGAGATAAATTATCGAAACAATCAGGTTTAAAACCTCGCCCCCTCAAGGCGAAAAGTTTTGTCACAGGGTTTTAACCTCGTGACAAAACGTAATTGCGAATTGCGAATTGCGAATTGCGAATTGGTTTTATTCTACTTGATATTTTTAAATCACTATGGGGTGCTGAATGCACCCTGATTTTATAGAAAATTATGTCTGAATTAAATTGGAAAATTGGCTTTGAAATTGAGTTAATTGCACCGAAGGGATTTAGCCGACAGGATTTAGCAAAAATAATATCCCAACAACATCAAGGTTCAGTACGTCGCATTTTTCATCCCCAGTCAGAACCGAGTCATGTACCAGGAACTCCTCTATTTCATAATCTGACTTTGGGGTTTGAAGTAATTGATCAGCAGGGAAATTTGATAGCACGATGTGTAGATGATTTAACTCTACAAGATGACTTAGATAGAACTCAAGCACCCCAGCCGGGATGGTATCGCATTGTCAGCGATGATATGAGATTACTACATTTAATCATCTGTAATGCTGATGCGGCTGCTCCCTTAGATGAAGTTCTCCAGCCAATTGCGAGTTTATTTGCTACCGATTTAGAACTAGGAGAAGGGGGAATGATACGTATAGCTGATTATATCGGTAATCCGATTGCGATCGCTGCACCCTTACCAGGAGAAAGAGAACGTCCTTGTGAACTCATTACCCCACCTATTGATACTAACCATTTCCAACGTCTAGAAAGTCTCTTAGCATCAGCACGTTCTCTAGGGTTTAGCATTCCGCTTGAGGGTGCAACTCATCTCCACTTTGATGCTACGCCTTTATGTTCTACTAGGGTTTTTGCTAACTTAGTTAATCTTTTATGGACTCACGGAGAAAATCTGAAACGTCTTGTTGGTACTAACCCCAAATGTAGACGTTTGGGAACATGGGATGAAGATTTATTGATGTTAGTTAATGAGCCTGATTTTTGTGAATTGTCTTGGTCTGAGGCTAGAGAATATCTGATGAAATTACAGTTAACCAAATACTGCGATTTTAACCTAAAAAATATCATTCATCAGATTAGGGAAAAACATACTTTTGAAGTACGGATTTTCCCTGCATGGATAAATCCACAACCTGTAATTGAGGCAGCAGCATTAATAGAAGCTATCTTACGTTATGCCATAGTTGCACCCAAAATATTACCTAGTTCACCCCTAGTATGGAAACTAGAATCTGTGCAGAAGTTTCTTAAAGAAATACCTATGCCAGAAAATTTCCGTCAAATTTGGTTATCTCATGCGGCTAGCGTTGATGAAGACTTAGGGAAACAGGGTATAGGGGTTTAGGGAAAAGATATTTGAATAGTTATCTTGATTCACACTCTCGCTTAGTCACAAAATGACGATAGCGAAACATCGCTTCTAACTGCGTTTGTACTAACAAACCGCTAAAAAATTCTACAGTTTCGCCGCCAGGCATAATGTAGGAAATATCATCAGTTAGCTTGGTTTTATTACCTTCTGCTACAAAAAGATGGCGATGTATCCAAGACTCGAAAGGGCCGGATATCTGAACATCAGTAAAGTAGTGATTTTTCTCGCATTCAGTGTGGCGTGCTAACCAAGTTAATGGTAAAAGTCCGAGAAACAAACGAAACTCTGTAACTGCGCCTACCGCAAGTCCTCCCTCACGGCGAACTACTTGCACAGGTTGCCAAGGTGGGGTTAGTAGCTGTAAGATATCTGGTCTCTCATGGAATTGCCAAACTACTTCTACTGGCGCGTCAATAACTGAAGAATGTTGAAAGTAAAGCATGGAAAGGGAAACCTAAAATCTAGCCTTCGTACTCAGTATCAATTTCAATTTCTAGGGTATCTTCATCCACTCGGATATATAAGATATTAGGACGACAGCAAACTTGACAATCTTCCACATAAGATTGTTGTCCCCCAGCACTCAAGTCAATAAAGGTTAAGTTGGGTTCACCACAATAAGCACAATAAAATTCAGCTGTATTTTGCATAAGGTAAAAGGCAAAAGGTAGAAGGCAAAAGGTAAAAGGTAAAAAACAGAAGTTTATTATCTTTTACTCAGCACTCAGCACCGGCTAAACGCCGCGCTTCCGCTAACACAACTCCCGAAAATGACTGGTCGCTTCTGCCAAATGCTTTAGTAGTGTAGACTGTGGCAATGGCCCTTGCAAGTGACTCCAGGGTAATATCTGCTGATGTGACCAATTGTCATGGACGTAGTAATCTAAATCGGGAATTTGACCTTTGAGTTGCTTAAAAGCGCGCTTGTAGCTTCCCAAGGAGTCGCCAAAGTTACGGGTGAGTTCTAGCAGTTGGGAAATTCTGCGATCGCCTCTCGATATCAAAGCCTGTATAATCGACCAATTATAGCTTTCTGGGCGAAAATCTATACCTTGGGGTTTGAGTTGTTTTTGTAACCACTGCAACCGCTTCTCTGCTTGACGATTTACCCCAAACCATTGAAAGGGTGTATGGGATTTCGGTACAAAAGTGCTACAACCAAAGGTGAGGCGTAGTCCTGGCGCGGCTTTTTTCACACTCCGCATCATAGTGACTGTGGCTTCTAGATCCTCTGGTTCTTCTCCTGGAATACCTACCATGCCGTAGAGTTTTAAGCCTGTCAAACCGCCAGCTTTGGCATTAATGGCTGCTTGAATGATTTCGTCGTTATGTAGCTTTTTATTGATGATTTGGCGTAATTTTTCCGAACCACTCTCTACAGCTATGGTAAGCGATCGCGTGTCTCGTTTCGCCAAAGTTCTCGCTAGCTGTTCTGTCACTGTGTTAGTTCTAACAGAAGCAATACTCAGCCGCACATCATCATATTTTGGCTGACTAATATAATCTAATAAAGTTTCAAACTCTGGATGTTGTGTAACAGAAGCACCCAATAAACCCAAGCGATTTGTAACTTGTAAACCTTTTTCAATGGCGGGAATTAAAGAACCTTCTAAACTCGCCGTTCTAAAAGGTAAAGTCAAATAACTAGCTAAACAAAAGCGGCACATTTCAGGACAACTCCGCACCACTTCCACCATAAAAATGTTTTCCCAAGCTGCTTTTTCCGTCACCACAGTAGAAGCTGAGAGAGTATTTCCCCGATAAGTTTGCTTCTGCACCACGGCGGGAACTTCTGAAGAAATTGGTTGAATAGAACTAATTTCCCCATCTATTTCTTGATACTCTACTGTATACAAACTCGGTATATAAATTCCTGGTACTTGTGCGAGTGCTTGTAATTGAGTTTGTCTAGAAGCGTTTCTCACTTCCTTATAAGCTTCTATAAAATTCCCTAATAAATTTTCTCCATCTCCTAACAAAATGACATCAAAAAAATCAGCAAAAGGTTCGGGGTTAGCCGTCAACACAGGCCCACCACCGAAAACAATAGGGTGAGAATCATCACGGTTATTTGCTCTAATTGGAATATCTAAAGATTCCAATAAATTTAAAATATTGACATAATCTAATTCCCAAGAAATCGAAAATCCCAAAATTTCCGGCTGTCTAGGAAGTGATTCCGAAATATCAGTAAATAAACGACTCACCTGCACATCATGACGCATTGCGAAAGTTGCCCAGACTACCTGATAGCCCAAGCTAGTGATACCTACTGTATACTCATTAGGGAAAGCGAATATCAATGGTATAGCGTTGTTTGCTGGTGTAGCAGGGGTAAATAACAGACGTTCAGAAGTAAATAAAGAAGATGTCACAGGTGTTTAATAAAGGCATATCTATCTATATTTAATTTTAAGCCATAGAATTACAAAGTTGAGAGCCAAAGTTGTGCCGTTAGCAAAAATAATTGGCCAAGCTTGGAGATAAATTCCATAGATTAACCATAAAAATAGACCACACATAAATGTGATCAGCATGACGTATGAAACATCTTTTGCTGATTTGGTTCGCCATGTTTGCAAAACTTGGGGTAAGAAAGCGATGGTGGTTAATGTAGCGGCTGCTAAACCTAAAATCGTGATGAAGTTCATATATATATTAGTGATAGATGAGACACAAACAATGAAGAAGATACTCAATTGTACCTTCTTCAGTCATGTTTATTTACAAATGAAAAGTAATAGATTTTTAGATTTGGATTGAGACAGGCGATCGCAGGAATTATGATAATATTTTCAACTCTCCACTATGACAACTTTCATCAAATTCATCAGCGAAATCTGGCAATTAATTCTTCACGGGATAATTGTAAAAGCAAAGGGGTAAACTCCTCTGGTTTCAATGCTAATAAAGGTTGAATAATTGCTTGCAGTTCGTTATCTAATTCACCAAAGCGAACCTTAAGTAAATTTTCTACTACTAATCTTTCCCCTTGTTGAATTCCTGTTTGAATTCCTGTTTGAATACCTCTTTGTTCTCCTTCTTGCCTTGCTTGTTCTCGGTCTTGTTGATAAAGTGGTGCTAACCGCATAACTAACTCCCGATCATCTTCATCTTGACTTTGAGTTAATTGTAAATTCTGTCGTAAGTTGTATAGTAATTCTAACGCTGCTTTACGAAAAAGATTATCAGGATTCAGTGATTCAAGTTCATCAATGGCTCGTTTTTGGACATTTCCTCTACCAATGATTCGCAACCACAACGTTTCAGGAATGACGGGTAATTGATGAATTGCGATGATAGCCGTACGCAGGTGTTCTGGAAGAAAATAAACTCCAGGTAATTCGTCAGTTTTGGGGTTAGCACCAAATCCTGATAAAAGTGGTGCTGATGCGGTGGGGGTGAGAATCCATAATTTTGGTAAGTCAGAGTCAAGTAGGCGTGTGTTATTCCGATTTACTTGTCGTTGTAAATCTCCTCTTACTTCTAATAATTTTAAAAGACAATCGCAAATTTCTGTAATAGATGCAGCATTGCGAAACGGTTCAAATAATGCAGGTGTAGTAGTAAATTGTGATAATAATCCAAAGGTTTCAGGAATAGTGCTTGATTGTGATTTGGGGACGAAATAAACATCAATTTCTCTAACTTCCCCGGCTACTCTTCGCGCTGCTTGAACTTCACCGTAGGGAGTGAGTATTTGTTCTAGATAGTCTTTTGCAAACTGGTCATGAATAAATCTGGTCATATCTCCTAACTTTAATTAATCAGCGATCGCCAAAATCATTCATAATTCAAATTAGGCGATCGCTATCACAATCACAGCACCTTACACTGACCATTATGGCGTAACAAATGATCACACAATACTAACGCCACCATCGCCTCTACCATCGGAACTGCACGGGGTAAAACACAAGGATCATGTCTTCCCTTCCCCGCTAATAATGTTTCTTCACCCTCACGCGTCACCGTTTTCTGCTCTTTTCTAATCGTGGCTGTAGGCTTAAATGCAACTCGCAAAATGATATTTTCCCCGTTAGAAATACCACCTTGAATCCCACCAGAACGATTAGTTACGGTGCGAATTTCTCCATTTTCATCTATATAAAATTCGTCGTTATGTTCGATTCCTGTTAATAGTGTACCTGCAAAACCAGAACCAATTTCAAACCCTTTACTTGCAGGAAGAGACATCACAGCTTTAGCAATATCAGCTTCTAATTTATCAAATACAGGCTCACCCAAACCTTTGGGAACATTGCGCGCCACACATTCCACCACACCACCGATAGAATCACCTTGTCTACCAGTCTGCTCAATTAATTCAATCATTTTGGTCGCGCAATCTCCATCAGGACAGCGCACAATATTGCTTTCCACTTCATCCAAAGTGACGATATTGGGGTCAACTACACCCTCTAAATCCTTGATGCGCTTGACATAACCGATAACTTCGACATTGGCAACTTGACGGAGAATTTTTTTAGCGATCGCACCTGCTGCTACTCTCCCTATTGTCTCACGGGCTGACGACCTACCCCCACCTTGCCAATTGCGAATCCCATACTTTGCATCATAGGTTGCATCCGCGTGGGAAGGGCGATACTTTTGCGCCATCTCGTCATAATCTTGAGAACGAGTATCTTTGTTTCGCACCAAAATTGAGATTGGTGTCCCCAAAGTTTTACCTTCAAACACCCCAGACAAAATCTCACAAGTGTCTGCTTCCTTGCGGGGAGTGGTAATTTTACTTTGTCCTGGTCGTCTTCTATCCAACTCTACCTGAATTTCTTCAGCCGAAATTTCCAGTTGCGGAGGACAACCATCAATCACAACCCCCACGCCTCCGCCGTGAGACTCGCCAAAAGTAGTAATACGGAAAAGATGACCAAAAGTGCTGCCCATGATTTTACGGAAATACAGTCTGGAATCTGTATTTTACATGGAGTTGAGCATTTTTTCCTCTGGTGTGCTTTCTCTTTGTTGGTCAACGGGTGACACCCAAGACGATGTTAAATTAGTAGTTTATTTCATGACTTCCAGATAGAAAAATGTCCAAACTGTAGGGTAAATTCAGTATGAATAATTACTGAGTATAGTTAGGTTCTATCGTACTGACGCACCCTACCCAATCATCTCAGCTATGAGCGATCGCTTATCCAAACTTATGCTGAAACTGCGATCGCACTATTGGTATTTGTTGATTAGTCTGCCCAAATCTAGCAAATCATCCATAATTCTGGGATGCGTTACGCTGTTACTAACGCATCCTACAAGATTGGCGATCACACTATTTTAAAAGATTAGCCTGCTGCTCTTCTAAACGTTGGAATAATTCACTTACGGGAGATTCAAACTCTCTATTTCGTTTTTGTACAGACTCAATAATTGGAATATTATCCATAATACCTGGAAAATTTATGGCAAAATTGCCAAAGTTAATGCCTAACGGTCTTAAATGTCCACCTTTTAAATCTTCTTTAAAACCTTGAGGTGGTTTTTTAAAGACCTCCTCAAACCACTGACAAGTTGATGAGGCAAGGTTATCTTTTTGGAATGAATTTAACCCCATAATACCAAATAGCTTACTGGATTTTATTAATTCCTTTGTTTCTTCTGGAGTTGGATTAACATTCAAACCTAAGCCAATGAAAATACTGGCTAAAGGTTCTGGAATAGCACTCTCAAGCCCTGTATTTACAGGAGCTAATAATAAAGAAGGTTGATTTTCAATAAAAATGCTTTTAATTTTAATTTCACCTTTCAATTGATTGAAATTGGCTTCTCGCCTGATGTAATATTCAATTAAATCTTTAGCCTGGTCACGCTTTATTTCTAGATCATTAATCAGAATTAAAAGTTCATTAAATATTCTTTCAGTCTTGCTATGAATCTTTGCTGGAGAATCTTTCTTCTTTGCTGTTGCTCTAACTAGGGACTCAATAAAGTTTTTAAGTTCTCTAGTCTTCTGAGAATATTCAGGCTCATCAGGTTTACCAATGAGAGGTAAGGAACTAAATGCTTCCAAAAGAGCAATATATTTACAGCCAATACTATGACCTATCCAAGCAAAGTTTTGGTCACTGAGATAGATTTCATAGTCATAGTTAGCACATATTGCCCTTCTAACAAGCTCCGGCATTATGTCATACTGTTCTCTGATTAAAAAGCCAGACTCGGCATAATGGTTAAAAGTAAAGTTAAATGGTAGAAGGACGATGGTATAACCATCTTTAAATAGACGCTGGAGTAGAGAGCGATAGAAAAGCATTGGCCAAAATGTGCCGAAGAAAGCCCCGCCAATAAATTGAATCACTCCTTGAGGTTTTGGATGTAGAGCCACCCAACTATGAGAAATAGGTTGAAATTTCATAGCTAAATTTATACTGTTGATATGCTGTAAAAGATAAATGCAAATTAAGCGATCGCTATCTTCTTAAAAAATGCGATCGCATGTTGATTAAAGCAAGGCAATTGTCAACGCCACAAAACTGTTAACAATTACAGAGCAGGGCCTTTAACAAATACTGAGTAAGTGCGATTGGTAGAAAAAGCAAAGTTAGTAGAAGAATTAACTCCAGCTCCATCTTTTGTTTGAAAAACTGTTCCGGTGAAGTTTCCATTACCTAAATTATCCGGGCCGCTGTCTTGAGCGTAAGCAACAGAACCTGCTTTTGGATAGTACAAGCCAACAAAATATTCATCTCCTTTTTTTTGGGTTTCAATCGGAGTTGGAAGGGTAAATGTATTTGCACCCACTACAGGAGTTTTTACATCACTTTTACCAACTACAGACCAAGAACCTGCTCGATCTCGTCTGTAAATAATTAGTTGTACAGGTAAGGTATTTTTTGCCCAAATCTGCCAACTGGTTAAGTTTCCACTAACATTGACTGGATTATTGGTGTCAACTAAGTAGAAATCCTTTGCCACATCTGCTGATGGTCTATCTATGACAAGATTACCGGCTTGATCAGTCAAAGTTTTTCTCGAATTAACCAGATTGATGACACTGCCAACTCTAGGGAAGTATTCCCATACTGTGTCACGTGCTGGCTGTTGTAATGCAGGTGGTAGGTAAGGGTAGATTTTCTGGAAATCAACCTTAACACCTTCAGTAGCACCGGAAACTAAGAAACAATCTTTGTTGGTTTTTTTCTTGCCAGTCGCAGGGTCGTAGAAAAGTTGTGAAAATGCCTTGATGGTTAAGTCATCTACAGGAGAAACATAAACCAAGAATCCTTTGCCATCTAATTCAGCAGCTTTTGCTTCTGCATCTGCTTGCTTATCAAAGAAAGCTATTTGAGTGCTGTTAATTTTCAGAGGGCATTGAGATGCAGGTAATCCAGCTACCACACTGTAGATTCTGCCGCCGAAGGGTTCTTTAATTGCGAACAGTGTGTTAGTTCCGGGAATTACAGCAGTTGATGCTTGGAAATCAAACCAACCTTCTGTAAACGAGCCATTAGTTCCATTTTTCTTGCGACCTTCTGCCAGGACTCGTTGATAAACTGCGGGAAAATCCTTTGCGTTCTCTGGCAGAGCAGCACTGAAGTCTGGATTAGGAATAGCTACATCATAGTTTAACTGTTGATAGATGGTCTTTCCTTGTGCTTGTTGTTCTGGAGTTAGGTAAAAAGTGGTTATTCCACGAGATGCGGGTTGAGGAATAGATGGGGCTTGAACTACAGGTGCGGATTTAGAAACATCTTGAGCGAAAGCTGGGCTAACTCCGCCTAGACAGATCATAAAGCTAAGGATAGTAGCCAAAAAGGCAGTGATCTTTTTCACAAATTCTCCTGGATATTGTTTGCTTTCGTGAATGTTTTTCTCTCTACATACCCATAGGAAATCTGCACTAATGCAATCTTAAGTATTTGCACTAGAAGTCATTTCTTAATCCTGTATTAAATTATCAAAACTTTGTGGTGTCGTCCTTACAGAAAAGTATGGATCTTTAGTATGCAAAGTATGATTCAATTTAGCTCATATAGGCTAAATCTCGCAAAAACGGCATAAATATGGAGTTTTCACAAGCACTGGAAATCGCTAATCATGCTGTCAATGAAAAACTCGCTAGAACTCTGACTGAGGTGGAAATAGCCCTGTTGTTTGGTGCCTGGAATAACTTGACGTATCAACAAATTGCTGCGCGCTCTGGCTATTCTATTAATTACTTACAACGAGATATTGGCCCTAAATTCTGGCAGTTCCTCAGTTATACTTTGGGTCGCAAAGTTAACAAAACAAGTCTACGTGGCATTCTGTCCCAATTTACTCTTCCAATATCCAATCTCCAACCACAAAACCAACGTTCTGTAGATTGGGGCGAAGCGATTAATGTTTCCCATTTCTGCGGTCGGATAGAGGAAATAGAAAAACTGACTCATTGGATACTTGCAGAACGCTGTCGTCTGATTGCCTTGGTGGGAATGAGCGGTATTGGTAAAAGTGCTTTAGCGGCTAAAGTCTCTCAATTGATACAAACAGAATTTGAATTTGTAATTTGGCGCAGTCTCCGTAACGCCCCACCTTTAGAAACTTTATTGGCCGAACTAGTACCTTTCCTTTCCCAGCAGCAAGACATCCAAGCCAAACCAGAACGGTTACTATACTGGCTGCAAAAGCATCGCTGCTTGGTGATTTTTGATAATCAAGATACTCTCTTACAACCAGTCCAGCACGCTGGCAATTACCAGCCAGATTTCAGGAATTATGGTGAATTGTTTCGGTTACTAGGAGAAGCGAGTCATCAGAGTTGTATTTTACTTACTAGCCGTGAAAAATCTGCGGAAGTGGCATTATTGGAAGATTGGAATGGCGGAGTGCGATCGCTTTCTCTTAAGGGTTCATGGGAAGCATCAATGGCATTAATTGACGCTAAGGGATTAGTGGGAAGTGAGGCTGAAAAACGCCATTTATGCGAGTTGTATCGTTGCAATCCACTGATATTGAAAATGGTTGCTACCTCAATTCAAAGTTTATTTGATGGGGAAATTGCTGTTTTTTTGCAAACAGAAACCCCAATATTTAACGGGATGCGCCACCTGCTCGATCAGCAATTTCAGCGTTTATCGCCCCTAGAGCAGACCATTATGTATTGGTTGGCGATTAATCGGGAATGGACTACAATTGCCCAATTGCAAGCGGATATTGTACCTGCGGTTTCTCGTACCAACTTGTTAGAGTCACTGGAATCGCTGACTTGGCGCAGTCTCATAGAAAAGCGATCAGGTGAATATACCCAACAGCCGATGATTATGGAATATGTTACAGACTGTTTAGTTCACCAGTTGGCCACTGAATTGTTAATGGTTAAAACATCATTTTTCAATCAGGATGCACTTTTAAAAACAACTGTTTTAGAATATCTTCACGAAAAATTTTGGCATTAGCCTGGAGTCCCGGTATTAAAAGGGAACTATTTTTATCTGTTTTCATAAATAGGGCTTGCTGAAAAAGTCCTTTAGTGGAGGTAGGGAACAGGGAACAGGGAACAGTTTTACCCTAATTTTTTCCAATTTTTTTGCCTCCAAAAAATTGGAGATGCAA
The DNA here is from genome assembly GCF_050235535.1 of Aliinostoc sp. HNIBRCY26. GTDB lineage: Bacteria > Cyanobacteriota > Cyanobacteriia > Cyanobacteriales > Nostocaceae > Trichormus. The sequence continues at coordinate 2,596,802 of NZ_CP189852.1, read as the reverse complement.
ACTTTTTCAGCCTCATATCCCAATTCTCTTGCACTTTTTTCCCAAAAATAACCGCGAACTGCTTACTAGTAAAGAGTTTTAAAGTTATTCAACATACCCTAAATAAATAATGGTGCCTTTAAACCCAGTATTCGGGCAAGTTTTTTCACTGTTCCCTGTTCCCTGCCCGAAGGGCTTGGTAAATATGTAGCCATCCCAAACTCAGGTTATCTCTAATCCCTCTTTTGTTACTTTAGGAAAAGAAAAATTGACAAGAGATTCAACTAGCAACAGAGAAACTGACTGGAGAAGCGCGAAAATCATTCATAAAGTCGATTAATTTCAAAAAGCAACGCTTCATACCAGGAATGTTAAATACTGTGAGCCAAGGTTGAATCAAACAGTAAAAAATATAGGGTTGAATGAGCAATCTAAGATTATTTAAAGCACTCTTCCATGTTATACCAGATTCCCAATTAGGATGTTGACTATATTGATAAATATTAAAGTCTATTGATGAAGGTGATTCTGAACTAGATGTTGATTGAGTTTGGGCATAAAGTTGAAAATAAGTAGCCTGAATGCTAACTAAAAGGTAAGCACTAAAAATGATTTCCCACCAGCGTTCAATACTTTCATAATCAGTCAGACGAAAATCAGCCCAACCCAGTTCATTTTTAACTTCTTTAAAACCATATTCAATCCAGTTTCTTAAACTATAAAGTTGCGCGACATTCAGTGACAAATCAGTTGATAAATTAGTCATGATGTACCAACTTTCATCTCCAGTGGGGTCGGGTGTATTAACTTTACTGATTTGGTAATATCTGATGCGGCGACGTTGACCAAAAATAATTTCTCTCAGGTAACGAGTTTCTAATTGACGATGTGAAAGCTTTTGCTCATAAGCTTTCCAACGATTATAACGTTTTCGGCTTCCTGGGGGCATTAACACTCCATGATTGGAGCGAATTGCTACGATAAACTCTAGTTCTAATTTTTCTAAACATCTAATTACATCTCCACTCTCACCATATAAACTATCTGCTAACACTAATTTAATTTTGAAACCCCATTCTTTCAACTCTTGAATAATCTCTACCGCTATTTGGGGTTTGCTCTTATATTTATCCCCTTCTTTTAAGCGATTTTTCGGTTTAAATATTTGGAATATTAAAGGATAAGTGATTCCATCTACTACACCATAAGCATTTACGGATACTATTCCATTCTCTGTTTTACCTAAGTTTCCAATATATTGCCTAGTCACATAATCTGTTGATTTTCCCTTTTTTTGATCTCCGGTTTCGTCAATACATAAAATTATTTCTCTTTCTCCAATAAACATTTTTGTTAACCATAGCCTTATTTCTCTTAATTTTTTGATATCCCACAGTGCATCTCTCAGGAAATGATGTAGTGTTTGGCTATCTTTTAGCCCCACTGTTTTAGCTATTTCTGGCAGAGTTTTTCTCTTAATTTCTGAAAGTATGCCCAAATGTAAGAATTTGAATGCTTCAAAATGCCTCACATCCTCAAATACTGAATAATAGTGCTGGCAATAGTTATCTATGAATGCCACTGTGCTTACTGGCTGTCTACGCGCTGTAACCATTCCTCTTACTTGCTTTGTCTGCTTTCTTCCTGATTATACTTTCCCCGTAGTAACAAAAGAGGGGTTATACCAATTTAATATGAAGTTGCATATAATAGGGGGAGGTAAATGTGATAAGTCCTCAGACCTATGAGCCGCCCGTTTAAGATAGAAATCGTGGAGAGCGAAGAAGAACTCAAAAAACGCCTGCAAACAGCCAGTGAAGGTAGCCAGAAAGAAAAGCTACAGATGTTGTGGTGGCTCAAGAGTGGGCAGGTAAAGGAGCAGCAAGAAATTGGAAAACGCTTGGCCAGAGATACTTCGACGGTGACGAGATGGTTACAGAGGTATAGAGGGGGTGGATTGTCTGAGTTATTAGCAGTGAAGAAAGCACCAGGGGCAAAACGAAAAATTACTGAAGAGGCGATCGCTTCATTAAAGCAAGAGTTGGAAACAGGAGAAGGATTTAGCAGTTACGGAGCAATAGTCGAGTGGTTGAAACTCAAACATGGATTGGATATCGAGTATGGAACAGTCTATAACTGGGTGAGATATCGTTTAGGAGCGAAACTCAAAGTACCACGACCCCAAAGCTATCAGCAGGATGAAAAACTCAGAGCCGAATTTAAAAAAAACTCGGTGTGCTGATAGTTAGTCTCGAACAACTGCTAGCACCAGGTAAAACTGTGCGCTACCTGTGTCAAGATGAAACGAGAGTGGGACTCAAAACCCTCACAGGCAAAGTAATTACAGCTAGAGGAGTTAAACCTACTGTTGAGGTGAAATGGCTGCGGGAAAATTTTTGGATTTATGGTGCAATTGAACCGTTGACTGGAAAGCATTTCCAGCATGAATACCCCAAACTCAATGGCGACTATTTTCAGCAGTTTTTAGACTGGCTATCTGAACAATTAGGCTCCGATTACGCCATTTTACAGATTGATCAAGCTCCTGCCCATACTAGTTCTACGATTCGTTGGCCAGACAATATTATTCCTCTACTACAACCATCTCATTCTCCCGAACTTAATCCCATCGAGAGGCTTTGGCAATTTCTCAAAAAATCTCTCAAAAATGTACTTTTCTCTTCTTTACAAGATTTACGTGAGCGCATTCAGCAGCTATTTGACCAATTAACTTTTGAACAAGTCATGTCTGTGTCTTCTTATGACTTTATTTTAGAAGCTCTTTTATATGCAGCTTCATATTAAATTGGTATAACAACTTGATGTCAACTCCCTCTTGAACAAAACAAAAATACCCCCCATTTCTGGAGGGTAATTTTTGTTCACTCAAGTTGAAGAATTAACCGTTGATAGCAGGTGCGCTGATAGCAACAGGAGCAACATCACCAGCAGCCAAGTCTAAGGGGAAGTTGTGAGCGTTACGCTCGTGCATGACTTCCATACCCAAGTTAGCGCGGTTGATGATGTCTGCCCAGGTGTTGATGACGCGACCTTGGGAGTCAATCACTGATTGGTTGAAGTTGAAACCGTTGAGGTTGAACGCCATTGTGCTTACGCCCAATGCTGTGAACCAAATCCCGATTACAGGCCATGCAGCGAGGAAGAAGTGCAAGGAACGGCTGTTGTTGAAGGACGCGTATTGGAAGATTAAGCGACCGAAGTAACCGTGTGCTGCTACGATGTTGTAGGTTTCTTCTTCTTGACCGAATTTGTATCCGTAGTTTTGGGATTCGTTTTCGGTTGTTTCACGAACTAAGGAAGAGGTTACTAAGGAACCGTGCATTGCGGAGAACAAGCTACCACCGAATACACCAGCCACACCTAACATGTGGAAGGGGTGCATCAGGATGTTGTGTTCTGCTTGGAACACGATCATGAAGTTGAAGGTACCGGAGATACCCAAGGGCATACCGTCAGAGAAGGAACCTTGTCCGATGGGGTAGATGAGGAATACTGCGGTTGCTGCTGCTACGGGTGCGGAGAATGCTAGGCAGATCCAAGGACGCATGCCCAAGCGGTAGGATAGTTCCCATTCACGACCGAGGTAGCAGAATACGCCGATCAAGAAGTGGAATACTACTAGTTGGTATGGGCCACCGTTGTACAACCATTCGTCTAAGGATGCTGCTTCCCAGATGGGGTAGAAGTGTAAACCAATGGCGTTAGAAGAAGGTACTACTGCTCCGGAGATGATGTTGTTTCCGTAGAGTAAGGAACCTGCTACTGGTTCGCGGATACCATCGATGTCTACTGGAGGTGCAGCGATGAAGGCGATGATGAAGCAGGTGGTTGCAGCTAGCAAGGTGGGGATCATTAATACGCCGAACCAGCCGATGTATAGGCGGTTGTTGGTGCTGGTGATCCAGTTGCAGAACTGCTCCCATACGTTTGCGCTTTTGCGCTGTTGTAAGGTTGCTGTCATTTCTTTATGATTGCGGTTTGATTTATGTATGTATCAGGCGGTTTTGTTTTTTGCCTGTGAGTATAATTTACACTGCTTTACAAAAGTTAATCAAGTCCTCAGCATTTTGTAAAAATAATACTATTGATTAGTTTTACTTATGATTGTTATACCCTTACACCCTTTTCAAGTATATGAGCCGATACTTGGCATTTTGTTAACTCATTAACGAGGCGATGGGCTTGGTGTTTGTAGAGAGGATACTGTAGTGTAGCGGGTAATTGATTCATGAGTGTGCGCGCCAGATACATATCACAGCCAGATATGCGGGAAATTAAGGCTGCACCTTCAAAAACGGCTTCTTGTGAGACGGCTTTTTCTACTCGCACTAAGCATTGACGGGGTAACATAGTCCCCCGTTCTATTTGTTGCAATCCTTCAATGGTGGCTAAAACTACTAGGCGATCGCCTACAGCTAACCTAAGATCATCAGAGGGCATAAACTTCGGTGTGCGTTGGCTATTTCTTGCGTGGAGAACTGGTACTACGCCGTAACCATAGGCAATTTCTGCTAATAATCGCCCATTGAGAGTATCGTTAGTTTCAATTTGATATTCGGTGACTAGAGTAGTTTGGTTATGTAAGCGAAAGAGATTGAGAATATTTTCCCCAAAAGCCGCACCTACAAACGCCTCAGCCGCTAGTTCGTATACTCCCAAAACTCGTGCATGAGGTAGTAATCTCGCAATATTCTGACTAAAACGCGGGTCAACAGTGCGAATTACAATGCAGGCTTTGGAATTAACTGCATAGGTCATCAAGGCAATTTCTAAGTTTGTCACCTCATTATCTGTCACCACAACTACACTTTTAGCAGTGGCAAGATTGACTCTGTGTAAAGCATTTTTGATGTTACCCACAATTAGGGGCATGGGTGGCAATAAACTGGGGTCTACATCATGGGGATGGACTCCTACTAAGGGTTGTTTTAATTCTTGTAGGAGGTGTGCTACTAGTTTTCCTACTCTTCCTAAACCAATCAACACTACATGATCTGATTTAGGTATGGGTAAACGACGGATGGAAAACTGAAATCTAGCAGCTAAGATACGCTCAGTCATCACTGCATAGAGAATCCCTACAAATACCGTACCTGCTATGGTCTGAGCAATGCTGAATAAATGTAGCCACCAATAAATCGGAAATGACTGTTCTATGCCGCCAAATATATCACCATAGCCCCCTAGACTGAGAATTAGCGAGATATTTAGAGCAGATTGCCAACTTAATTGGGGATATTGCAGTTTATAAAGGAATGCACCCCCAAAAAATAAACTTATCATCACCAAGCAACTCATCAAAGCTACACGACGAGTTTGGCTACTCTCTACCCAAAATTGAATCAGCTGCTCACGCAGATTTGTCTTGGTGATAGTTGACAATACAGTCCGCCAAAGATGGTTGATGTGATTAGCTGGTTTTTGCGAACGAGAAACTAAATTTTCCGTGGCTTCAATGTAAGTGATAATGTCTCCTGGGTGGATGGCAGTATCTGCATCCCATTGATAGAATGTCTGCGCTGGTGATTCTCCGGCTCGGTTGTGGGTGAGGATGCGGCGATGACTGGTATTAAGTTCGTAAAGTTGCCAGCAATTACGCCAACGATGTCCCACATCAATAGAAACTTGCATCACTTTGAGAAAATAATTTTCTAAAGTGAAAAAGCCTGTGGTTTCACTCCCCAAGGCGGCTAAGGCAAAACTTTTTGCGGGTAACTGTGTAGCTTCAAAGGCGACGAAATTACCCAAACTTTCACTGAGTAAATCATTGAGGTTGTCTTGGGAAGAACGAATGACTAGACGCACATCGGGATTGAGCGATCGCGCTGCAAAAGCCCCAGCAATGTTAACGCGCTCATCACTTGTTACCATCAGAATGGCTCGACATTGGCGAATTTGTGCCTGTTCCAGTATTTTAGTTTGACAACAATCACCGATCACTAAATTGTCAATTGCATCCGGTAAGCCAGGGATTTCCCAGTTTTGACGATTAACCGCCTCAATCGCGTTAACTTTTACCCCAAACTCCTTGAGAGCTAATACGCAATATTGCCCCAAATTGCCCAACCCACACACCAAGAAAGTGTCGGCATTGATGACATTTTGTCCCATTTGCAAGGCTGATTTTAGTCCATATCAAATTTACAATTTTTTAGAGCGCAAGTAATGTAACAACAAATGAAGCAGTAGAGCGTACCCATGAATGATGGTCTAATATTTTACCGTAGGCTTTTAGTAAAAAATTTTCTCCAGTTACAGAATTAATATCAAACCGATGCTTCAACTATTGCAAATAAGTATTTGCAGTATTTTTCACTAAAATTGCGAATTTAACTGAATTTTTGGAGATTTTAAAAAGGTATCAGGGTATGATTTCTCAAGATTGCAACGCCGTTGATTTTGTGGATGAACTGCTCAGGAAAATCAGAATCAAAGAAAAACAGCTAAAAATTGCCAGAGAATCTAATATGAATTATGTTGCAGCAGCAATAGAAAGTCAGTTATTAGATTTAAAAAATCAGCTATCAGATTCACAAGACGAGCCGGAATTGAACGCATTGATGAATTTATTAGAAGATTTTTAATTTGAGTCATTAGTCATTAGTCATTAGGGAACAGGGAACAAAATCTTTAATTTTGAATTTTGAATTTTGAATTTTGAATTGAGCCATTCCCGATGCCTAGTCCCCGTGAAGCTAAAATAGGAATCTACGTGAACTTGTTGAATTTAATATTATGACTGCTGCTACGAGCGTAAAAACTGAGTATGAAGCGATTATTGGCTTGGAAACCCACTGCCAACTGAGTACAAATACCAAGATTTTCTCTACTAGCTCTACAGCCTTTGGTGCTGACCCCAATACTAATATTGACCCAGTGTGTATGGGTTTACCAGGGGTTTTGCCTGTACTTAACCAAAAAGTTCTAGAATACGCTGTGAAAGCAGGGTTGGCATTAAATTGTCAAATCGCTAGATATAGCAAATTTGACCGTAAACAATATTTTTACCCTGATTTACCGAAAAATTATCAAATTTCTCAATATGACCTCCCCATTGCAGAACATGGTTGGTTAGAGATTGAATTAGTAGATGCGGATGGGAATCCAACGCGTAAACGTATTGGGATTACGCGTTTACATATGGAAGAAGACGCGGGGAAATTAGTCCACGCTGGTAGCGATCGCCTATCTGGTTCTACCTATTCTCTGGTAGATTACAATCGTGCAGGTGTGCCATTAGTGGAAATTGTCTCTGAACCAGATATCCGTTCGGGACAAGAAGCAGCTGAGTACGCCCAAGAATTACGGCGGATTTTGCGCTATCTCGGTGTCAGCGATGGCAATATGCAAGAAGGTTCTCTACGCTGTGATGTGAATATTTCCATTCGTCCCGTAGGACAAAAAGAATTTGGTACGAAGGTAGAAATTAAAAATATGAACTCCTTCAACGCCATTCAACGCGCCATTGAGTACGAAATTGAACGTCAAATTGCCGCCGTAGAAACTGGAGAACGTATCATCCAAGAAACCCGCCTCTGGGAAGAGGGTTCACAACGTACCATCAGTATGCGGAGTAAGGAAGGTTCTAGCGATTATCGCTATTTTCCTGAACCAGACTTAGCACCCATTGAAGTTTCAGAAGCACAATTAAATCAATGGCGCAGTGAACTTCCAGAACTCCCAGCCCAAAAACGCCACCGCTACGAAAATGAACTAGGGCTTTCGGCCTACGATACAAGGGTTTTAACAGAAGAAAGTAGCGCATCTGCTTATTTTGAAGTTGTAATTGCTAGTGGTGCTAATCCTAAAACCGCCGCCAACTGGATTACTCAAGATATCGCTGCCTATCTCAACAAGCAAAAACTCAGTATTACTGAGATTGGTTTAACACCCGCCAATTTAGCTGAGGTAATTAAGCTGATTGAGAGTGGCAAAATCAGTAACGCCCAAGCTAAACAAAAGTTACCAGACTTACTAACTGGCTTGTCTCCTGAAAAAGCTTTTGCAGGCCAAGAGCTAATTACAGATCCTAGTGTATTAGAACCCATCGTCGAGGAAGTAATTGCAGCTAACCCCAAAGAACTAGAAAAATATCGTAGCGGTAACATCAACCTCAAAGGCTTCTTTGTTGGTCAAGTTTTGAAAAAGACCAATAAACGCGCTGATCCTAAACTCACCAATGAATTGGTAGAAAAGAAACTCAATGGTTAGTCTGACTTTTCACGTTATGTGAAAAAGTTAACGTAAAACCTAACCCCCTAATACCAATTCACAATTCGCAATTCGCAATTCGCAATTAAAAAACTTAGATGCAGCAAAGCTTTCAGGGTTTACATCTGTATCAGGTTTTTCGTGAAATGGTATAACCCCCTCTCCGACGCGGCTATCCATTACCCGGATCTTTCTCAACAAAACTACAACTTACTTAAAAATAGCTAGAAAGCTTGGTAGGTATAGTGTTGAAATGAGAAAGTAATCAGGGTGGTGGATAATGGAAAAATGGGCTGCCTCAGAATTGAAACAAGCCGATTTAGGAGATGCAAGACGAAACAAACGTCTGGTGCGTATAGTAGAAGACTTGGCTTGCCAACCCACAAGTAGCGTATCTCATACCAATTCACAATTCGCAATGGGCTAAACGCCCCGCTTCCGCTAACGCAATGGACTAACGTCCCGCTACGCTAACGCAATTAAAAAACTTAGATGCAGCCAAGCTTCCGGGAGTCACTTCTGTATAAAATTTTTCGGGAAATGGTATCAAGCGTGCGGAAGTGTAGCAGCAACAACAGCAGCGTATGATTTTTGGAGTTCGCCCTACTTTGAGCCAGATGATATACGCAATGCTCATATCAAAAGTACAGTGGAAAGAATCAAAGAACATGAGATTGTGTTGATGATTCAGGACACAACAAATATAGATTTGACAAATCATCCAGCGACAAGTGGAATTGGTTATCTAGCTCATAGAAAAAGCTGCAAAAGCGATGGTGAACCTGGAGTTAAGACTATTTGGCGTGGATTGCGACGATTACATGATATCGCTGCTACTTGGAAATTAGCCCAGCAAACCCATTAGCCACATCAACAACATACCCTTGGGTATGTCAACAACAATCCATCTCCCCACCCCCTGACAGGTGTAGGTATTTTACAAACGTGGCTGAAATGGGGTTTTTCCGTTAGTTGAAAACTCAAATTTTAGTCTTTGATTTTTTACCTAAGAACGAAATTTCGTTATTTGAACCACGTTTAGAACTCTGTCTGAGAGTGTCCACTCATACCCACATCAAAAACCTACACCTGTCAGCCCCACCCCCCCACATATTTTTCTCGCTCTGTCAACCCCAGCTAGGAATCATCAACGTCAAATTACTCCTATAAATGGCTTTCAGCTTTGTTAAGAAAGATGTGACTAATGGATAGCCTCCAAGGAGAGAGGTTTGGAGAGGGGTTTTCCAGATCCCGTAAAAAGTCAGAATGGTTAGTGGGGACACAGGGAACAGTCAACGACTTTCATTGTCAAATAGCCTCTGTAAGTTCCCCATTCCTTTAACCAAAGGTTTGTAATGTATTTTCTTTGTCATCATATCTAAATACTTTCACTAAAGCAGCAGAAATACTGTGTCAAATTTGAGACTAAAATAGTTATTCTGTTGGGATTAGATGTACCCTAAGAATCTGGAGAGTTACTCAAGTGACTCTCCTTGTTTCTTAATTATGAATGCCTTGTAATTTGGGTAATAAACAAGTTTTTCTAGACTAGGAACCAATTAACAAATATCTATTAACTAGCACTATTGTTAATCGTAGTCAAATATCTCTTGTGAGATTAATGATACAAAATATCTGTTCTAGCGAATAATAATGAGTTACTAAAGTAACGATATATGGTTGCTTTATTTAATGTTAAGTGTTATCAGTAAAACTTCTTAATAATCTTTATACAAATAAAGAAATAATGGGTGTTACTCCTCATGGCAAAAATGCTATACTGTGCTAAGTAGATGCACCCTGATGATCTGGAGAGCTGCCCAAGTGGCTCTCCTTTTTTCATGGAAGAGGGGATTGGGGACTAGGAATTTTAGATTTTGGATTTTAGATTGAATCAAATCCAAAATCGTCACAGCACTCATTACTCAGCACTCAGCACTTTCAAGCTATAATCGCCAGTCAAGCTGCTAATTAGTTGTAAGGGTGAGAAATATGGCAGAGTGGCAGGAAATTACGGGTGGAGTGACAGCACCTAAAGGTTATAAGGCGGCTGGGATCACGGCTGGGTTGAAGCCTTCGGGATTGCCGGATTTGGCTTTGATAGTATCAGATGTGGAAGCGATCGCAGCTGGTGTATTTACTACCAGCCAAGTCAAAGCCGCTTGTGTAGATTATTGTCGTCAACGCTTGCAAGCTAAACCATTTGCACGGGCGATTCTCTGCAACGCTGGACAAGCTAACGCCGCTACAGGTAGTCAAGGGGTGCGGGATGCGGGAGAAAGTGCAGAATTATTGGCAAAAGAGTTAAATATTTCCCCAGAATCAATTCTCTTAGCTTCTACAGGGGTAATCGGCCAGCGTATTAAAATGGATGCGCTGCGGGGTGGAATTCCCAAATTAGTCGCAGCACTATCTCATACTGGTTCAGATACAGCCGCAGGTGCAATTATTACTACAGATTTAGTGACTAAATCCATTGCCCTAGAAACTACTATCGCAGATCGCCCAGTCCGCATTGGTGGCATTGCCAAAGGTTCGGGAATGATTCATCCTAATATGGCGACGATGTTAGCCTTTGTTACCTGTGATGCAGCTGTCTCACCGCATCTCTGGCAAGAAATGTTAAGCAGGGCGGCTGATAGAAGCTTTAATTCTATTACTGTAGATGGTGATACCAGTACCAACGATAGTTTGATTGCTCTAGCTAATGGTGAATCTCGCACCCCAGCAATTACGGAAATGGGTGCAGAAGCCGAAAAATTAGAGGCCATGTTAACAGCAGTATGCCAGCATTTAGCCAAAGCGATCGCCCGTGACGGTGAAGGTGCAACTTGTCTGATGGAAGTGCAAGTTACAGGCGCACATGACGAACTTGCAGCTAGACAAATTGCCAAAACCATCGCCGGTTCATCCTTAGTGAAATCCGCTATCTTCGGGCGTGACCCCAACTGGGGACGCATCGCCGCCGCCGCCGGACGCGCAGGTGTACCTTTTGAGCAAGAAAATTTGAATATTAAATTAGGGGATTTTCTCCTGTTTGAAAACGGTCAACCTTTACCCTTTGACCGCGCCGCCGCTAGTGCATACTTAAAGCAAGCTGCGGCGAATTCTGTGCTTCCCCAAGACTTTGTTGCTACTAATAACAGTAATGACTTATCCGTTGATCGCAGGACTATTCCAGCTCAAAGAGTAGATAATCCAGTAATTATTGCTGTCAACGTTGGGAATGGTCACGGTGCAGGTAAAGCTTGGGGTTGTGATTTAAGTTACGATTACGTGAAAATTAACGCTGAGTATACAACATAAACAATTCAAAATTAAGAAAGTAAATCACATCTTTTATAGTCAGGTGCGTCAGTATAAATAATTTCTTGATACAGTCAAGTTTTATCTCACTGACGCACCTTTGTATCTCCAAGATTACTCAGATTCTTCACCCAGATAAGATTGACGACTGTGGCGAACATGAAGAATTGCTACAACATCTTCTTCAACGACAAACAAAACTCGATATTTTCTGCGTTTTCCCACCCAGAGTTGCCGAATTTCACGACCAATGAATGATGCTTCTGGTGCGATGCTACAACGATTAGGAAATTCTTGCAGCGAGGTGATCGCGTCTTGAAGTTCGTAATACCAATTATTAGCTACTTCAGCACTCAGGTTGTCGCACATCCAACGATAAGATGTTTCAATTTCTTGGAAAGCAGTAGGTTGAATCAGAACTTGGTAGTTCATGGGCGAGGAGGAATGCCAAGTTTTTGTTGTAGGGTATCCAAGGCTTGTTCGGCTGGAATTCCCTCACCCTGCTCAAACTCATCTAGTCCTTTACGAATACCTACTATTGTTTCTAGGTAATCAATACGTTCTAAGAGTTCTCCATATGTGAATAGGGGCTGTTTTGGGGATGCTTTAAATGATTTTAACAGCCCCAGTAGCTCCTCTAGCATTTCGTTAGGAGTATCCTCAATTTCTTGTAATAGCAATTCTTTAATCGTCATTACAGTTAAAAGATGAGATTCATTTTTCTAGTATAACGGGGGCAAACTTGGAATTTTCATTTCAAACGACCCGATCGCAAGATACTAATAATTAGCCATAATCCTAATAAACTGGCGACGGCAAATAACACACTACTAATAAAGGATAGCTGTGTAGTTTGGGCTTTAGTGGAAATAATTGCTGCCCCCATAATCAGTGAACCTACGAGGATACTAAAGGATAAACGGTTAGCGGCATCGTCCATTGTGCGACGGACACCATCTAAACCATGTAGAGAAAGATTCCAACGCAGAGTTTCTGATGTGACTCGATCTAATAACAGTTCGATTTGTCGGGGAGATTGTAAGGAAAGGCTTTTAATATCTAAGGCGATTCTGAGGAGCGATCGCACTGGATTATCTCCTAATAATTGCCGCCGAAACAAGTCTGTAATTAAAGGCTGAATTTCTTCAAATAAATTTACTTCTGGATTAAAGGTACGGGCTACCCCTTCTAAATTTGCCAAAGTTTTGGCATACAAGCCCATGTTACCGGGTAAGCGAATTTTATTATTACGAGCAACTTGCAAAATTTCATAAAAGATTTGACTAAAATTCATCTCCGTCAAACTGACGTTGTAATATTTCCGCAGCATCCTGTCATAATCACTTTCTAGCCGCGCCAAAATTACTGGCTGTGCGGAATCGGCCAGTTGTAGAGTTAATTGAGCGCATCGTCCCGCATCTAAATCGACAATAGCCAATAGCATCTCCGTCAAAATTTGCTGAGTGCGGGGATCAAGTCTACCTACCATCCCGCAATCTAACAATGCTACGCGCCCATCAGTCAGATAAAAAATATTCCCAGGATGGGGATCAGCATGAAAAAAGCCATCAACATATAACTGCTGAAAAAAGGCACGAAATAATAGTGTAGTAACGGCATTACGTTCTGCTACTGAGTCTTGACCATTGCTGCTTAATTGGGCAGAGAGTATTGGTACTCCGTCTAGCCACTCCATCACCATTAATTTTTCTGTAGTCAGATGCCAATAAATTTCCGCAACGACTATTTTTTGCGGTTCATACCAACGACTGTGCGATAAATTACGTCGCAGTTGGTCTGTGAAACCGGCTTCCCTGGTAAAATCTAGTTCCGCTTCTAGGGCTTTAGTGAATTCTTCTGCGATTGATTTGATTTCATAATTCTGCCCGAAATCAGTCCGCGCCACCAAATCAGCAATCCCTTGAATTAGGGCAATATCTTGCACAATCGTAATATCTATTCCTGGTCGCTGGACTTTTAATGCTACTTCCCGACCATCAATTAAGGTAGCGCGATGGGTCTGGGCAATTGATCCCGCCGCTACTGCCACAGGATTGATATATTTGAAAGTTTCTTCTAAAGGGCGTTTGAGTTGCTGACGAATGACGATTTCCACTTCTGCCCAAGGTACAGGCGGTACTTCGTTTTGTAAAGTGGAAAGTTCATCAATATAAGCAGCACTCAGTAAATCTGGACGGGTAGAAAGTAGCTGACCGAGTTTGACATAAACAGGCCCCAAATCCACCAGAATATTTTTTAACACCGCAGGTGTAGGTAATTGGGGTTCATCAGCTTTACCACCAGTTAGCAACCTCCGCATATAATCCCAGCCATTGCGGAGAACAACTTCAATAATTTCTCTTTGGCGCGGAACAGTGTATGTTAAAAACATTTTGTTTTAGGGAATGGGGACTCATCAATTCAAAATTCAAAATTCAAAATTCAAAATTTAAGAATGATTGGGGACTGGGGACTTGGGACTGGGAATTGGGGACTGGGGATTGGGGACTGGGGACACTTCGACAAGCTCAGTGCTTCGCTGGGGACTGGGGAATGGGGATTGGGGATTGGGCATTAATTTAAATTTCTCTCTGCTCCCTGCTCCCTGCCCCCTTGCTCCCTGCTCCCTGCTCCCTGCCCCCTTGCTCCCTGCTCCCTGCCCCCTGCTCCCTGCCTCTTCAAAGTAAGTCAGTAAATCGGGGATCGCTTTGTAGGGTTTTGAGGACTTGTTTAATTTCTTGGGTGCGTTCTTTGTTAACTATGAGGGTGACATTGCGATCGCGTACAATCACCACATCCTCTAACCCAATAGTAACAACTACATCCTCTGAGTTAGTAGCGTAAATAATTGCACCTTGCGTATCTAGACCTACATGGGTAGCCAGTTCAACGTTAGGATTGTCTGGTTTTTTCAGTAGTCTTTCGATAGCATTCCAATCACCCAAGTCATCCCACCCAAATTCTGCCGGTAAAACATATGCTAGATTAGTTTTTTCCATGAGTGCATAGTCTATACTTTTTTTCGGCAATTGGGGATAGACATCAACGCCTTTTTGTGCTATTTGTTCAATAATTTCTGGTGCATGGGTATACAGTTCCTTGAGAACAACACCAGCCCGAAACACGAACATACCGCTATTCCAGCTAAATTGTCCTGTAGACAGAAATGTCTGGGCTGTTTCACGGTCGGGCTTTTCAGTAAAGCGGTTGACGTGATAAGCTGGCAACTCATTAAAGCTACCAATTTTTTCGCCTTGTTCAATGTAGCCGTAACCAGTTGATGGAAAGGTGGGCTTAATCCCTAATGTGACAATAGCTGGAGTGCTTGCCGCTAGTTGAGTAGCCGCATCTAATGTGCGTTTAAATGCCTGTTGGTCAGCTATCCAGTGGTCAGAGGGGAAAAAGCCAATAATCGCGTCGTCTCCGTAACGTTTTTGAATTTCTAAACTTGTCCAAGCAACAGCAGCAGCAGTGTCTCTACCTTGCGGTTCTACCAACAGGTTTGGAGGTGGCAATTCTGGTAATTGCTGTAGTATACCTGTAGCTAGTTGGCTAGAAGTAATTACCCATAAATCCTGCCAACTGCCAGCAACATCAATTAGTCGTTCGGCAGTTGCCTGTAATAAACTTCTAGAGCTACCATCAAGACTTAAAAATTGTTTGGGTCGGTCTTGCCGACTCAACGGCCAAAAACGCTCACCTTTACCACCTGCCAGAATGACTGGGAACAAAGAACTACTCATGTTGTCATACGACCTACGCTAGAACATTTCAAGTTTACAGTGCAGTCTGACACTGGCAAGTTTGGTGGCTTGGATTAACATAACTTTTAGGGAGTGGTTGAGTGGGGAGATAATTGTGATAAAACAGGTTCAATGGTCAGAAGATCAGGTTACACCTCAACAGATACCAGATTTAGAGCTTGGGGTAAAACCTGGGCAACTACAACGTATCGAGAATCAAGTTCTAGCGCAATCAGCAACAGACCAAGAAATAACAACACAAGAACAAGCAGCTAACAGTTCTCGTAATGTTGTAGAGTCTGTAGGAGCGATTCCCAATGAGCTGTATGAGCGATTGGGATTATCCATGCCGCGCTGGTTACTGTGGATTTTGACAGCCGTATTAGGGATCATCATGTCTGGGCTGTTAGTATCCACCTTGGCTTTATGGACTCCTTTATGGAGTAACTTAGACCGTACAGATGAAGAACTGGGATTTTCCGGTCAAAATGAACAGAAAATGCCCTTACCTGGGGAACTATGGAGCAAAATTTCCCAGTATCAGATATCCAAACCGATGAATATTCTGATTATGGGAATTGAACCAGTCAAAGGTTCTGTGGATGGCTCACCGGAAAGTTTTTCTGGCAATAGCGATACCATGCTGCTGACTAGAATCAACCCCAACAGTAAAACTATGCGGGTGCTGTCGATTCCCAGCGACACGATGATTGCTATCCCAGAACAGGGATTAACTAGAGTGGCAGAGGCGAATGCCAAAGGCGGGCCAGTGTTAGCTGCCCGGACTGTCAGCCGGACGCTGAATAATGCCCGAATTGACCGCTATATTCGCCTTTCTACTAGTGGATTACGGCAATTAGTTGATCAATTGGGTGGGGTAGAAGTTTTTGTCCCCAAAGCTATGACTTATCAAGATCCAGTTAGTGGATCAAGTGTCAGTTTAGTTAGTGGTTGGCAAACCCTCAATGGCGAACAAGCAGAATTATTTGCTCGTTACCGAGAGGCAGGACTAGGGGATTTACCCAGAGTGCAAAGACAACAAGCACTAGTAACAGCAGTGCTGCAAAGGCTCAACAGTCCTACGGTTTTACCGAGATTGCCCCAATTAACCCGCTTGATGCGGAAATATTTTGATACCAATTTGAAGATAGAAGAAATGATGGCATTGGTGAATTTTTCCGTCAATTTAGAACGGGATAATTTCCAAATGACGATGTTACCTGGTACATTCAGCAAATTTAGTAAAGACCCCCATAGCTATTGGCTGAATTTGAACGGACAGCAAAATTTATTGAATAATTATGTAGGGGTAGATATATCTGGTGTTAAGCCTGATTCTCGACCAGTATCTAAGCTCAAAATTGCTATCCAAAATGCTTCCAATCAACCCCAGTTAACTGAAAAAGCTATTGCTTACTTGAAACAAAAAGGCTTTACAAATATTTACACCGTTCCCGCTTGGCCTGACACCCAACGTCAAACACAAATTATTGTACAGAAGGGCGATCGCTCGGCAGGAGTTAACCTACAGAAAATCTTAGGATTGGGTTTAGTTGAAGTTAAATCCACAGGGGATTTAGAATCAGATATCACAATCCGCATCGGCAAGGATTGGAAGTAGTCAATAGTCATTAGTCAATAGTCATTAGTCAATAGTGATCTGACTATTTTTTCTCAAGGGATGATAGAAGATGACCTATAAGGGTGACTAGCTGTTGCTTTGGAATTAAGACTGTTGACTATTGACTATGAATGAAATTTGTAAAGTTATGAAAAAGTTCTGGCTGAGATTATTAAGTTTGATAGTAATTTTGTTGCTGGCTTGGTTTTGGCTCATCATCAATCCCAAGCCAGCTTTTGCTCAGATGAATACTATTAATTACAGCAATACTCATCTGGAAAATCGTGATTTTCAAAACGCTGATTTAGTGGGTGTCACTTTTGTAGCAGCAGAAATGCGGGGTACAAATTTTCAAGGGGCGAATTTGACTAATGCTATTTTGACGAAGGGCGTTTTATTAAAAGCTAATTTAGAAGGGGCAAATTTAACGGGTGCTTTGGTAGATCGGGTGACTTTAGATGGTGCAAATTTGAAAAATGCCATTTTTACAGAATCTACTTTAACCAGCAGCCGTTTTTATGATGCTGATATTACCGGGGCTGATTTTACAGACGCAATTATCGACCGTTATCAAGTATCTTTACTGTGCGAAAGAGCCGATGGAGTCAATTCTGTTACAGGTATATCCACAAGAGAAAGTTTAGGATGTCGATAAAAAATAGTTTGTAGTGAGATATAGTCTTCCTAAATTTTTGGTGTAAATTGATATGTTTACTTGCTATTAATATAGGGAAGTTCAATAATAAATTCTGTTCCTTCTCCTGGGTTGGAAAAACATCTGATATTACCAGAGTGTTTCTCTACAATTATTTGATAACTAATAGACAAACCTAAACCTGTTCCCTTACCTGGTTCTTTAGTAGTAAAGAAAGGGTCGAAGATTTTATCAACTAATTCTTGTGCTATTCCAAAAGCATTATCAGCTATTCTAATAAGGATTTTCTGATCTACAATTTTTGTACTGATCCAAATAGTTAAGGGGACTTTAGGACAAGGCTTTGATGCTTTTAAACTTCTT
Source organism: Aliinostoc sp. HNIBRCY26 (assembly GCF_050235535.1). Lineage (GTDB taxonomy): Bacteria > Cyanobacteriota > Cyanobacteriia > Cyanobacteriales > Nostocaceae > Trichormus. Next base: position 2,578,903 of record NZ_CP189852.1, on the reverse strand, counting down.
TGCCAAATAATGGTAAATTTTTCTTCTAATGCGTCGATGCTATTGCAAATCAAGTTCATAAATACCTGATTTAGTTGTGCTGGATAGCATTCAACTAAAGGCAAATTACCATAGTCTTTGAGTACCTCTATGGCAGGACGTTGGTTATTATCTTTGAGGCGATGTCCTAAAATCAACAAGGTACTATCTAAGCCCTCATGAATATCTACTGATTTTAATTCAGCTTCATCGGTACGAGAGAAAGTTCTTAAGGACAACACAATTTGCAGAATTCTCTCTGTACCCATTTTCATAGAGTCGAGTGTTTTAGGTAAATCATCAATGATGAATTCTAAATCACTATCCTTTGATGCTGCTTGGATATGGGGAAATTGAGATTCATATTGACGATACATTTGCAAAACATGGAAGATATTTTTGATATATTCATTTAGGTGAATAAGATTACCAAAAATAAAACTTACAGGATTATTAATTTCGTGAGCGACCCCAGCTAATAGTTGTCCCAGACCTGCCATCTTCTCTCCCTGGATTAATCGAGCTTGGGTCTGTTTTAATTCATATAAAGCTTGAGTTAGTTCTAGGGTTTGACGTTTGGTTTGTTCGAGTAATTCTGCTTGTTGAATAGCAATGCCTAACTGTACACCTACTTGAGCTAATAAGTTAATTTCTTCATCTTTCCAGTAGCGGGGCTGAGAGTTTTGATACGCGACTAATAAGCCCCATAATTTTTCTCCTTGGCGAATGGGAACAAAAGTTTCATTGCGGGGAAATTTATCATCTTCGTCTGTATCTTCAAAGAATTCTAAAACTAATGGTTGTACTTTAGTTGCAGCTTGCCAGCCATCTTTAAAGGAATCAGCTACAAATTTACCACTCCAATCGGAGTTAAAACGGTATATAGCCACTCGTTCTACTTCTAATAGTTCGCGGACGGCTTGAGTAGTGGTTTTAAAAATAGTTTTAATATCCAGAGACTGACGAATTTTATCAACGGTGGCAGCTAATAATTTTTGCCGTTCCATAGCTTTTTCTCGCTCGTTAGCTTTTGCTAATTGCACGGCTTGAATTTGTACTTGTTTTAAATAAGAATCTTGTTTTAAAGCAACTCCTAATTGTTCGGCAATTTGGCTCACAAATTCAATTTCTGAGGGTTGCCAGTGGCGAGGAAGCTTACATTGGTGAACACAGAGTAATCCCCAAAGTTCACCTGCTTTTAAAAGTGGGGCAACTAAATTGGCACGTACTTGAAATCGTTCGAGAATTTGGATGTAGCAGGCGGGAAAATTGCCTTGGTGGATATCCGCGATCGCATTGACTCGACCTTGAGCGTAAAGTGATGCAAAGCTTTTACCAAAGCAGTAGTCATAAACTTTTTCGGCGATCGCTGAATTCCAACCATCAGCTACATCTTCATAGATAAATTCCCCTTCCCAATCTGTGTCCGGTTCAAAACGGAAGACTCCCACACGATCAGCTTGTAGTAGTTGTCGCACCTCAGTAACGGAAGTTTGCAGAATCGTTTCTAAATCCAGAGATTCTCGAATGCGTGTAATGACGCTGGTTAAGGTCTTTTGTTGTTCTGCTCGGTATTGAGCTGTTAATAAAAGTTGGTTATGTTGTAAAGCTACTCCCAGATTTTCTGCTATTTGACTAACAAATTCAATTTCCGAAGACTGCCAAATTCTGGGGTGATGACATTGATGCACACATAATAAGCCCCATAAATTACCCTGTTTGAGCAGTGGTACTACTAAATTAGCTCTGACTTGAAATTGGCCTAGAATCTGAGTATGACACTCACTTAAACCTGCGTCGTGAATATCAGCAACAGCCTGTACTCGACCTTGTTGATAATAGGCGGCAAATTGCTCTCCAAAACAGTGGTCATGGACTTTGGCGGCTATGACCGAATCCCAACCAATAGCGACATCTTCAGAAATAAATTCTCCTGTCCAGTCTTGTTGGGGGTCAAAATGAAAAATTGCTACTCTGTCGGCTTGTAGCATTTGCCGGACTTCGGTAACTGTAGTCTGAAAGATTGTCTCTAAATCTAAAGATTGACGAATTCGCGTAATGACGCTGGTTAAAGTCTTTTGTTGTTCTGCTTGGTTGTGAGCTTGTGCTAGTAACTCGTGGTGACGCAACGCTACACCTATTTGCGTGCCGATTTTACTTAAGGACTCTACTTCATAGGCTTGCCACTGTCTGGGTGCAGAATTTTGGTAAGCAGCGATGACACCCCAGAGTTGATCACCTTGAAGAATGGGAGCAGTCGCAAAAGCTTTTGCTTGAAATTGTTCTAATAACAGAATATGACATTCACTTAATCCCACTTGATAAATGTCGTTAGCGGTAAATGTCTGATTTTGAGCGTAACGTCCCCCTTGGTTTTGGTGCAAGTAGGTATCATTAATTACAGGTTGCACATCTACTAGAGGTGTCCAACCTTCAGTGAAAGATTCAGCGACAAAGTTACCACTCCAATCAGAATTAAAGCGAAATATGGCAACTCGGTCAGCTTGGAGTAACTGCCGAATTTCGTGAGTTGTGCTTTGAAAGATAGTTTCAATGTCTAGAGGTGTGCGAATTTGATCAACAATTTGAGAGATTACTTGATCTCGTTGGGCTGCTTGCGCTAGTTTGACGGCTTGCAATTGGACTTCTTGGAGATGCTTGGCTTGTTGAATAGCAATGGTGAGGTGATCAGCAATTTGGCGGATAAATTCAATTTCTGAATCTTGCCATTGACGAGCTTCCTGACAATGATGAATACAAATTAATCCCCATAGCTCCTGATCTCTTAATAAAGGAACAATGAGGTTAGCGCGTACTTGAAATTTACTAAGTATTTCTACATGACAATTACTTAGTCCGGCAGCGTAAATATCTGCAACTGCTTGCACTCTTCCCTGTTGATAATAAGCTGCAAATTTTTCACCAAAACAGTGATCGTAGACTTTTGCTGACATTGCTGATAGCCAATCAGGGGCAACATCTTCAGCAATAAATTCCCCCTCCCAGTCTCGTGCAGGATCAAATTGAAAAACAGCAACCCGATCAGTATTTAACAATTGACGCACTTCTTGAACAGTAATTTTGAGAATGGTTTCTAAATCCAGAGATTCCCGAATTCTGCCAATCACCCTGGCTAGGGTTTTTTGTTGTTCTAGTTGCTCTTGTAGTTGAGTGCTGGATAATACAATTTGATTTGCAGGTAGTCCCATAGTGGCAAGTTTCGTTGTTTTATATTTGATATATTTTATACTAGAATTCTCTAAAAGTAAGTAAAAATAGTGATCTAATGATTAACAGAGATGCAGTGAATTATTTCCCCCTGAACGGGGGCTATGTTATATTTCCCATTTTTGTCCATTAATTTTATGTTGATATGCAATGTTTGCCATGATCACTTAAAATTAGCCTGACAGACTGCAAACTTTCCGGTTAAATTTACTCAGGTATGCAGTCTGCAAAAGTTGTCGGGTATTATTTGTGACTAATCAAGACCAAAAACCTTCACGTTCTTTCGCTGGGATTGCTGGTATTGTGGCCGCAGCCACGTTAATTAGTAAAGTCTTCGGTTTAATCAGACAGCAGGCGATCGCAGCTGCTTTTGGTGTGGGTGCTGCTGCTACTGCTTATAGTTACGCCTATGTGATTCCTGGGTTTTTATTAGTCTTACTAGGCGGTGTAAATGGGCCTTTACACAGCGCGATTATTAGCGTTTTAGCCAAGCGGAAGCAAGAAGAAGCTGCCCCTTTAGTAGAGACGGTAACTACTTTGGTGGGGGGTTTGTTGTTACTGGTGACAGTGGCGCAGATTTTCTTAGCAGACACTGTGATCGATATTGTGGGTTATGGTTTGGATGCGAAAACGAGAGCGATCGCGATTCAACAGTTGCAAATCATGGCCCCGATGGCTTTATTTTCTGGGTTAATTGGCATTGGTTTTGGGACTCTCAACGCTGCTAATCAATACTGGCTACTCTCTATTAGTCCCCTGTTATCGAGTGTAACGGTAGTAATTGGGATTGGGGTACTAGCTTTGCAATATGGCAAAGACATCATCAAGCCAGAATACGCTTTGATTGGTGGGATGGTTTTGGCTTGGGGAACTCTGGCTGGGGCAATTCTTCAGTGGTTAGTCCAGTTAATTGTACAGTGGCGTTTAGGACTGGGTAAATTAAGGCTGAGGTTTGATTTTAAATCCCCTGGCGTGCAGGAAGTAATCAAAATCATGACCCCGGCAACGGTGTCTTCGGGGATGATGCCGATTAATGTGGCGACTGACTTATATTTTGCTAGCCCCATCCCAGGGGCGGCGGCTGGTTTTAACTATGCTAACTTGCTAGTACAAACACCTTTAGGGATTATTTCTAACATTATTTTATTACCCCTATTACCGATTTTCGCGAAACTCGCCGAACCAGAAAACTGGCCAGATTTAAAATTACGCATTCGTCAAGGGTTATTACTCACTGCTGTGACCATGTTACCGTTAGGGGCGTTAATGGTGGCGTTGTCTGTGCCGATTGTGCAGATAGTTTATGAGCGTGGCGCGTTTAAACAAGGGGCTACACAGTTAGTTTCCTCACTACTCATTTCCTATGGGATTGGGATGTTTGTCTATCTGGGACGGGATGTTTTGGTGCGCGTATTTTACGCATTAGGCGACGGACAGACACCTTTCCGTATCAGTACATTTAACATCTTCCTCAATATCGTCCTAGACTGGATTTTCGTGAAACCCTTTGGTGCGCCTGGTTTGGTGTTAGCAACTGTTGGTGTCAATTGTAGTTCCATGTTAATGCTGTTATGGATACTACACCGCCGCTTGCATGGTTTGCCTTTACGGGAGTGGAGTTTACCGATTTTAGGGTTGGCTGCTGGTAGTGTAGTGGCGGGAGTTGCTAGCTTTGGGGTATTGCAGGGAACGCAGAGACTATTGGGTACACAGGGTTTAATGATTCAAATTTTACAGTTGTGTGTATCTGGTGCCGTGGGTCTAATGGTATTTGGAGTAATTGCCTACCTGATGAAAATCCCAGAAGTCAATAGTTTTACTATACGGATGCGTCAACGCTTTTTGAAAAAATAAATTATCCAATTTCCGAGATTAGAAATCGTTCTTTTTCCCCCTGCCCCCTGCCCCCTGCCCCCCTGCCTATTGTTTAAGCTGGAAGTCCCTTAACCCTGTGCGGGAATAAGACTGGCGGTTTGAGTGACGCTATCCCAGACTATCCAGTTGTAAGCATCATCAACATCGGCTTGATCAGTTGTGACTTTAAAGTAAAGTTTGTTTCCGCCTTTGGGTTCAATGGCAAAGTCGGCATTTTGGGCGTAAACCACGATAAAACCTCTATCTCTTAAACAATACATCGCCCAAGCTTTTAATGATTGTTTATGCGGTTCGTGGGGAATTGGTGGTTGTTTAACTACGTCTTCAATGACTTGAAATAACCGTGTGGACATATTTAATTATTGTGGGTCACAACGAATTTCGATCATAAAACCATCGGGGTCATAAAAATACACACCCCTACCAGTCGGACGACTAACTGGGCCATGAGCAATGTGAATTTGATTATCTCGCAAAACTGCCACCGCTTGTTCAAATAATTGCGGGTCAATATCAAAAGCGAGGTGATATGCTCTAGTAAAACTTTGTTCTGGGTCTGGATTGGGTGGTGTTAAGTCAGGTGTCCAAAATAGGTCGAGAATTGTATCGTCAGGGGTAATAAAATTTGCAACTTTCCCCTCAGCGACTAGTTCCACTAAAGTAGCTGGAACTTCTTCACCAGTCAATTCATGCAAACCTAAAATAGTCCCGTAAAAATATCGGGATGCTTGCATATTTTTCACATTTAGCGCAATGTGATGCACTTTCCGCAAATTTCCAGCCGCAAGAACATTTTTCATACAACACAAAGATCATAAAAAATTCAATAATACCCAGTCCCAGAAAAAGTAAAAAGGCAAAAGAATCTTTTCCTTTTTTTACCTTTTGCCTTTTACCTTTTGCCTTTGTCCCCAGTCCCTAACTACCGCCTATATTCATCACCACAATCACCAATTAACGCATACAGATCCTGTGATTTTTGGGATATGGTATTGATGCGATCGCTATCTTCAGCATCTAACTTAAAACTAAAGACTTTGGCATTATCTTTTAGATGTTCGGCTATCCCTAGTCTGGCACCAACTATCACTCCACCAACGGCTGGTTTATCTAAAATGTATCTAACAGCAACGTTAGCAATACTAACTTGGTGTTTATCAGCAATTTGTTTGAGAGTATTGAGCAACTCTTGAAATAATTGCCAACCACCCCAAGCATCTATCATATTTTTGTATTTGCGTAAGCTAACTGTTGTTAAATCAAAACTTCGTGGTTCTGGTTTACCCAAATAGTTTTCTGATAAAAATCCGCCGCAGAGTGAACCGTAAGTAAATAGTTTGATGTCATGTTGTTGACAAAATTTCACCATATTTACTTCAGGACGACGGTCAACTAAAGAAAATTGCACTTGATTAGAGACAATTTTGATCCCAGCTTCTGTAATAATTTGCAGGTGTTCGGTGTCAAAATTAGTTAATGCTAAATGTTTAATTTTGCCCTCAGTTTGCAGTTCTGCCATATATTTGAGAGCATCTAAGTAATTGCTATCTCGATATTCCCACCAATGAAACTGCATTAAATCTAGAGATTCTACAGCCATTCTTCTTAGGGAAATATCAATATTTTCCGTCACGAATTTCTTCGTCATTTTTCCAGGACGAGGTACCCATTTGGTAAAAGCTTGAATTTGAGATAAAGCTTCTTGTCCACGGTTAGCAGCTAACTGACGACGAAATTCTCCAATAAAATCTTCTGCTGGGCCGTAGTGGTCTGCTAAATCCCAAGTTGTAAAACCTGCATCGACATATTGAAACATACTTTCAATGGCAGCTTTAGGATTAATTCTGCCATGTGCGCCGGATACTTGCCACATACCGTTTAATATCCGACAGATGTTTAAATCAGGGGTAAATTGTAAACGACTTTCTACAGGTAATTTCATATTTAAATTTTGTTTATTAACTGTTAATTGTTGACTAATTACCGCCATCCTTTTTCTGCTTGCTCTAAAACATAAGCAGCAACATTTTGAATTTCTTGCTCAGTGAGGCGGTCTTTGTAAGCTGACATATTACTTTTACCATTAGTTACAATATCTGTAACAGCTTCTATGGAGTCCATACCATATTTTTTGAGTGCCTTTTTTTGTAAGTTCTTACCGCGCCTGACAATATTACCTCCATTAATATGACAACCAGCGCAATGAACACTGAATATTTCCGCACCATTTGCTGTATCGACTGCATTGACAGGTGACGGAAAATTCAAGGTAATCAATAACATGATAAATACTAATGTAAATATTTTTTTCACAGTGATTATTCCTGTTGTTGATCATAACTATTAGCCAGGGATTATTTTCTCATAAATTGGCGATCGCCTGCACCAGTATTCGTAAGATTGCTAGTGAATTTAGGACGAAGTTGAGGTTCTGAGTATTTTAACTTCTATCTAAAGGAAGTACCTACTATAAAAATTTCACATCATAATATTTTTAGCAGACTTTGTTTAAAGAAGTTTATCCAAATTATCTAAATAGCAAGAATTGAAAATGGCTAATAATATCAAAGAGCAAATTCAATCTGATTTGCAGCAAGCAAAAGCAACTGGTCAGTTAAGGACTGAACGTATTCGGGAGATTGTCAAATCAGCAGTTGCTCAAGTAGCTTCTGAGTTTAAAGAAGGTTCTCACGAAATTCGCACACTTGTCAAAGATGCAGTTTCCGCCGTAGTTGAAAATCTGCAAGATAAAGGTACTGAATTAAAAGAGGAAGTAACAGCATCTATAGAAGGTGCTATTGAGGGAGTCAACACTAAAAGACATGAGGCTATAGTGAAAACTCAGTCAGAATTGCAAAGACTCCAAGCTCAAATAGATAGCGAAGAGGAAAAGATTCAGCAAGATGTTGATGGCATTCTCGCAGAAATTGCGGAAACAGGTAAAGAAAAAACTGCTAATACGAAAAGTGCCATTGATTCTGCCATTGATGCTATCAAAGATAGCGAAGAAGCGGCACTATTAAAGAAACGCTACGCACAATTACAAGCACAACTAGCAATTGTGCGTGCTAATTTAGCTGCACGCTACGGTGGACGCGCTGATGAAGTCCAGCATTATTTAGAGGAAGCTAACAACTGGTATAATCAAGCTCGTCCCCAAGCTGAGGCTTTAGCTACACAGGTAGAGCAGAAGCGATCGCAATTAGAACTTAAATTAGGTGAAGCTGGTACAGCTATAGCCAGAAAAGAACGTCAAATCAAACAAACATTGCGAGAATTGTTACTAGCAACGGCAGATTTATTCAAAGATAAAGAGCCGAATAAACAAGATAAGGAAATAGTTCATAAATAGGTTGTTGACAATCTACTGAATAATTTCCTATGTTGAAATCCCCGACTTATTTAAAGTCGGGGATTTCAATTCATCCCCCTACAATAACTCAAAATCTTAGAGAATTCCAGAAAATAAACTATCCAGATTTAAGTAGCCATCATGAACTGCGTACACCAGAACAGATGTTTTCCCCCTGCTCCCTGCCCCCTTGCCATCAAGGTGATAGTATATTTTTTAAATTGGAACTCCCTTAGTAAACTCCTCTCTCGGCGTTTAATTGTTCTTCGCGTTTAGCAATTACCCAAATTGCATGAATACTACCAGGAAGCCAACCTAAAAGTGTCAGTAAAATATTAATCACTAAGGTTGGCCCTACTCCAACAGTTAGGAAAACACCTAAAGGTGGTAGCACTAAACCAAGAATAAAACGTAATAATTTCATAAGGTTGTTATTAAGTTGCAAGTGTGTTTACATTGTCTGGAAGCAACCAAATTAGTTACTCCATCTCAGGAATTATCTTCAGATTTGGTTGACTTTGGTAAAGATGTGTAGTGTTAGCTTGATGGTAATTCGCCTTTAGTATCCACATTAGGATTCAAAGCAAGATTTCTTTCAGCAAAATACTTGCTAATAAATGTATTAGCAAAAGATAAAACAACAGGCCCCAGAATAAAAGCAATCAGTCCGTGAACACTGAAACCAGGAACTAGCGCGGCTGCTAATGAAAAACAAATACCGTTAACTACTAGAGAAAATGCTCCCAGTGTTAGGAAGTTGAGGGGTAAGGATAAGGTTGAGAGAACAGGTTTTACTGAACCATTAATTAAACCAATCACTAAAGCGGCAATTAATGCAGCCGGGAAATTAGCAATATTTACACCTGGTACAACTAAATCTACAATTAGTAGACTCAGTGCTGTGGCTAAGGTTATTAAAAAAGTTCCCAACATTTCGTTACCTATAGATTTAAAAACGGTTTACGACTCCTTCTAGTATCTTTAATTGGTTAACTATATGGCATCTATTACTAGACAGATTGAGTTTCTGCCAATAGGATGATTTATGTACTTGATGTTGAGTATGCTTAACCTTTTTTAGATTAAGTTATGAATCCTGGTAAATATTTCTATTAAGATTTAAATCTTCTACAATACTTAAGACTAAATTAATATTTTCAAAATATTCCTTCAGTGGAGCAAATCTTAAACTATTTTTGTAGAGATTTGGCTCAAATATTTCATTATCTAAAAGTTCTTCAATACCTATATAGATCATGTTATCTACAAAGGAAATATAAATATTCTTATTTGTTTTCTGGCGAAATCGAACTATTTTGTGGATTAAATCAGTAGATAGAATATAACGTGCTGCTACTTGGTCATCACTATATACTGTAAAAAATCGTTCAAAGGTAGGAGATTCTAGTTTAATTAACTGCTTTGTACCATGATGAAGTGCATGAATATTAATATTAATTGATTTTGGCAGAATAGTTATTGCTGTTTGAGAATTTTTATGAGATTTAGCTGTGAAAAATAATCCCTTGAATATTACGCTTATCTGTTTTCCTTCATTGTTGACAATTTCTGATGTAAATCTTTGAGAATCAACACTTCTACCGCGTAAAACAGTATTCAACATATATGAAATGGACTTTAAACATCGCCAGCACAACGAAGATATATAGGCAATAGGTAAAATTAAATTTGATAAAATGGAATTAAATAACCAAAATTTATTTTTTGATTTCTTAGTAGTTTTGATAATTTCTTGATTAATAGCTAAATTTGTCAAATCTGAGGAATTACTCCCATCATGTTTTAATTCTATTTCTGCACGGATATTTGCAAACCAAATTTTAACCCCGTTAACTCTACCTTCAATATAGTTGTCTTTGATAATATTGTTGCTTTTGACAACACCTTGTAGGATTTGGCTATGTTGGAAAGAATGTAATATTTCTATTTCCTTCTCTTTTGTGAAGTAATTAAAATATTTTAGATGTTTATCTTCATCAATAAAATTAAATATCGCCTCTGGAATTTTTAATTTCATAGCTTTGGCAAATCTGGCATATATAGAGGAATAAACTAATGTCCATATCCAGATTGTCAAAATTATGAATGATATATGACATAAAAGTGGTAGAAAGAAAAACATAACAAAGATGATCAATCGCACTGTTATATCATTAGAGTCATTTTCGGAAATCAGGTAATCCAAGTCACTCGCAAATAAGTCATACAAAGGATAAAAACTAGATAAAAAATTTAGAATTATTGTTATTGAAATTGTTAAAAACACTATATGAACTAATAATATTAAATATAAAACTTGTTTTCTAATATATTCTATTTTTTGCAATTCATCTAAAAGTTCTGTTTGACAAAATTTTTTAAATTTATTAATGTTCTGAGGTTGAAAGTTTTCAATTCCTGGTTCTTCTGATAAATCTGTAATTTCTGACTCTGTTTGTTTTGTTACGTCAACAGATTCTATATCTGTCAATGCAAGATTTTCAGCCCAGTTTCTGGTGACTGTATCCTGACTATTCAGTAATTTTTGTTGTAAAGCGATCGCCTGATTATTTTGCCCACATTCTTGATATAATTTGAATAGTGTTTTATGTGCCTGTAAATAGTGTTTTGTACTGGGATGAGCGGCTTGACAAAACTTCTGCAAATTTTTTATTGCTGTTATATAGCGTTTTTGGGCAATGGCTTGATAACCAGAATTTATTAAATTTATAGCCTGCTCAGATGTCAGAAAAATTTTTGATTTTGCCATATATTTACATCAAATATTGACTCTGCTTCTGGCTTCTGGAGTAGCTTGAAACTGTATTTTTAGTCTGTATTGCATCCACGAGGCTATTAAATTACTCGGAAACATTTCTACTGCATTATTGTATTCAGTGACAGCAGTGTTATAAAATCGCCTAGCAGCAGAAATTTGTTCTTCTATCTCATGCAATGAATATTGTAATTGCAGAAAATTTTGATTAGCTTTCAATTCTGGGTAAGCCTCTACGGCTGCCATGATTTGACTTAATATTCTCGTAATTTGGTCTTCTACAATAATTCTGTTATCTCCCGTGACGCCCTGAGAATTCGCCTTTCTTCTTAGCCTAGTAATTTCTACGAGGGTTCTTTCTTCAAACTGCATATATATTTGAACTACAGCCACTAAATTAGGAATTAGGTCACATCTTTTTTGTAGCAGTACATCAATTGTAGAAAAAGCATTATCAACTTGGTTTTTGCGATAAATTAATTTGTTATATAAAAGAGTAAATATTATTAATAATAATAATATTATTATTGAAGTTATTATATAAATTAGCATTTCTCTATTGCTTTTAATTATATTCAGTTATACTAGCAATAAAAATCTGCACAGAAAATAGTAGATTTTCTGATAATTTCTGCAATTGACTAAGGTTAATTCAGTATAAATGAGGCTGATAATCTGAAGTGGGTTTCATGAGCAATCTACTGAACAATTAACCCATACCAATTCTCTACGAATTTGCGCTAAATACGCCAAATAGGTTATGTAGAGACGTTGCGTGCAACGTCTCTACAGTACAGAATCAAGTGCATCTTAATCAAGAAACGGTATCATGCTTTGAGGATTGAGAAGTGTCTAAACCCAGAAAATATATGATTTTAGCAACAGTCATACTTCAAGCTGTGTTCCTTATCAGTAAGTTACTAGGCTTGAGGGGAGTAGAGTGGCGCAGTCAATCTAAAATCCAAAATCTAACATTGTTTAACTGCTTTCATAGAAAGACTAATACGCTTTAATTTCTCATTCACTTCTAATACCCGCACTTTTACCACTTGTCCCACTTTGACTACTTTTTTAGGGTCATCAATAAATCTGTCAGCGAGTTGAGAGATATGTACTAAACCATCTTGGTGAACACCAATGTCAACAAATGCGCCAAAGTTGGCGACGTTGGTGATAATTCCCTCTAGTTCCATTCCCTCTTGTAAATCGCCGATTTCTTTAATTCCTTCTTTAAAGGTGGCGTACTTAAATTCTGCACGGGGGTCTCTACCAGGCTTTTCTAATTCTTTCAAAATGTCCCGCAGTGTTGGTTCACCAACTTGCTCATTAACGTATTTCTTTAAATTGGCCTTTTGCAGTTTTTCAGCAATTTGTGTGACTTGATTTAATGGTACATTTAAATCAGAGGCGATCGCCTTCACTACAGGATAACTTTCTGGATGCACGGCTGTATTATCTAAGGGGTTCTCTCCCCCACGAATACGCAAAAATCCAGCCGCTTGTTCAAAGGCTTTCGGGCCTAATTTCGCTACCTTCAATAACTGTTGGCGATTTTTAAATGCTCCATGCTGATTGCGATAAGCCACAATATTATTAGCAATTGTGGGAGTGATACCAGAAACAAAAGTTAATAATTCTTTAGAAGCTGTGTTTAAATCTACGCCAACATAGTTCACACAACTTTCTACAGTCTCATCTAATTTCTTTTTTAATAACTTTTGATCTACATCATGCTGATATTGTCCCACACCAATTGATTTCGGGTCGATTTTGACTAATTCGGCTAAAGGGTCTTGTAACCGCCGACCAATACTAATAGCACCCCTGACTGTAATATCTAAATCAGGAAACTCTTCAATTGCTACTTTACTGGCAGAATATATAGATGCACCAGACTCATTAACTATGACTTTAATAGGTTTCCGGTCTAGTGTTTGTAAGACTTCTATGACAAATTCATCTGTTTCACGAGAAGCTGTCCCATTACCAATAGCTATCAACTCAACTTTGTATTTTTCAATCAAATTTTTGAGAGTTTGTGCAGCTTTGTGGCGTTGTTCAGCCGCTTGATGGGGAAATATCGCCTGATATTCTAAAAATTTACCAGTTTGTTCCAAAATTGCGACTTTACAACCAGTTCTAAATCCAGGATCTATGGCTAAAGTTGGTTTCATTCCCGCAGGTGCAGATAGTAATAATTCCCGTAAATTGGCTTCAAAGGTTTTAATCGATTCTATATCTGCATAGGTTTTCTTTTCCGTCATCACTTCCCCGATAAGGGAATTTTTCATCAAGCGATTAAACGCATCTTTTAACATTGCTTGATAAAAATCCCGAATTCCACGCACTTTAGTTTTAATTTCCTGGGATTCTAGATAGGAGAGAACAAAATCTTCCTCAAAACTAATATCAAAGCTTAATATTCCCTCAGCTTCGCCTCTGCATAAAGCCAACATATTATGAGGCGCGATATTTTTGACTTTAATTTGATAATTCCGGTACATTTCAAATTTAGTCGTACCTTCTGGATAATCATCTTTAATACGGGAGACGAAAACCCCATTTTCTAAGAAATACTCGCGAATATAAGCACGTAAATCCGCTTTTTCTGCTACTTCTTCCGCGAGAATATCAGCCGCCCCTTTTAAAGCTTCATCTGCGGTTTTAATTCCATTAGTTTCCGAAATATATTTTGCGGCTTCTTCTTCCCATGAGGCGGAAATAGGATTTTTGACATTTAAAGCTTTGATAAAATCCGCCAATGGCTGTAAACCTTTCTCTCTGGCGATAGTTGCACGGGTGCGGCGTTTTGGGCGATATGGTAAGTATAAATCCTCAAGTTCTGTTTTTTGTAAGCAAGATGAAATTTTATTTTCTAACTCGGCGGTTAGTTTACCTTGTTCAGCGATCGCTTTTAAAATTACTGACTTTCTTTCCTCTAATTCTGATAAGTAAGTATACCTATCAGCCAATTCCCGCAGTTGGATTTCATTCATTTCTCCAGTACGTTCTTTGCGGTAACGTGCAATGAAGGGAACTGTCGCACCCTCAGCCAAAAGTTCTAGCGCGTTTTCTATCTGTTGAGGTCTTAGTTCTAGTTCAGTGGCCAGTAGATGAGGAATGTTGAGCATTACGTGTTTGAGCAAAAAATAAAGTCCTAGAGGTAATATGCTAAATCGTTGTGCCAGTAACAGCACTGAATGTTAAGCTAATTTACTATAAGTATTTTGTAAACTTCACAAAATACATAGATATTTTAAGTAATGTATTGTAAGCTGATCTGCTAAGTTGTAATATTAACCACAAAGAGAAAAATAACTGTCATAAGTTTTATCAAAACTTCACATATTCGCTGTAGAGGTAAGTAGAAATGCCCTTGTTTTTTTTGATTCCTCTGGCTACAGGTCTAGCAACAGGATACATATCCCAAAAATGCCGCGATGAAACAGGCTACATTATTAGTCTGTTTACAATTCTGAGTCTGATTTTGAGCTTGATTTTAGCACCTTGGCAAATACAACTTTTTCTCCTGATTGCTGTTCTAGTCAGCACCAATAGATTTTTAAAACAAAAAAATTAAGCCTACCTGAGAAAGACTCAAAAACTGCGATCGCTACAAATATAGTCTTTCTCCCACAACTAGTAAAATATACTTAAAACTAAGAATTATCCCTCACTAAAACATAACTTCACTAACTACAACCCAGTGCTTCATCACTTCACACCGCAAACTAAGTAGAACGACGTGAAAAAACCAAACTATGTGAAGTAATGTAAAAAAATTGGAATCTAGTTCGTAGTGAGGACTTTAGTCCTCTAATAAGGACTGAAGTCCTCACTACAAACCTTGAATTATCTACACCGTTCTACTTAACGTCAGTGAAGCACTTCCAATTAAAACTATTGCACCCTTGAAGCTGTGACATCCATAGGCTGCATAATTTCATTTGGCGAGCAAAACTTTCAGTAGTGCTGTTAGCGGTAGCGCGGCGTTTAGCCTGTGCTGAGTGATGAGTGCAACCCCATAATCAAGCGGGGGGATTGAAATCAGGACATATTTTTTCTTGCACTATGGTTTCCAGCCAAAATTCCCCATCTAAAACCCCAAATTGGTTTCAGATCACTTGAGATGGAAATTATACTAACTATGGCTGACTGCTCAGGAGTAATGCTATTTTTTGTAAATCGCTCACAAAACCACTAACTGCATCAGTTATCTAATTCCCTATGCAAACACCAACGACAGAGAATTGGTCTAATCCCGATGGCACCAATGTATCTATGCTAGAGCAAATCACCCCACTCATTCTGACTTATAATGAAACTCCCAATATTGGTCGCACCCTTGATTGCCTGACTTGGGCAAAAAAAATTATAGTTATTGATAGCTACAGCACTGATACAACCCTAGAAATTCTCAAATCCTATCCCCAAGTCCAGGTCTTTCAGCGTGAATTTGATACCCACGGCAAACAATGGAACTACGGTCTAGAACAAGTCCATACTCCTTGGGTACTCTCTTTAGATGCAGATTATCTAGTCACAGATGATTTAATCTCTGAAATTGCCACCTTACCAGTCGATGGACAAATCGATGGCTACTTTGCTCAATTCAAATATTGTGTATTTGGTCAACCTGTTCGCAACACTAGAATTCTTCCTCCCCGTCAAGTCCTGTTTAAAAAAAGCAAAGCCATCTATATTGATGATGGACACACACAAGTCTTACAATTAACCGGACAATCTACCCTACTATCTGCTTATATCTATCACGACGATCGCAAACCCTTCAGTAGATGGCTATGGGCGCAAGAACGCTACACAGTCCTAGAATCTAAAAAAATCTTAGCAACTCCCGTAAACCAATTAGACTGGGTTGACCGTATCCGCAGAAAAAAAGTTTTAGCTCCCTGGATGGTATTTATCTATTGCTTATTCGTTGAAGGTTGGATTTTTGACGGTTGGCGTGGTTGGTATTATGTTTTTCAACGCGTATTAGCAGAAACTATCCTCGCCGTACGGTTGATTGAAGCCGAAAACTTAAAAAATCATTAACAAAATTTTTCCACCCATAATTTTGGTACCAATCAATTGATGCGAGTTGCAACACACATCAACGATAATGCCGCCTCTGGGGAATGAGGGTTTATACCTGATAATCTCTGAGCTACGCGATACTTCCAAAAAGGCTTACCATAATCACCCCGTAATGCAGCTGCACCCACCTGATGATTATGAGGATAAACCTTAACCGCAAAACCCATAGGTTCTAGCATTTCGTAAAACATTTTTGATGTCACACCATCACAAGCTTTGTGGTGTACTTCTGTTGCTAAACCCCAAGATTGTTCCTCAGCAGTAGAATGTCCGCCTCGTTTCATATATCGATAAATTGGCAAGCGCAATTGCCACAATAATGACCCTAAACCTTTAAACTGATAAGCACTCTTTTGCGGATCATGATCTGTAATTAAAAGTCCACCAGGCTTGACTAACTTAGCTGCTTCTTTCAACACCTGAGACATATCATCGCAATGGTGTAAACACGCATTTACAACCACAATATCAGCAAACCCAGACTTGAATGGTAAATTGTGAGCATCCGCCAAAATAGCCGTATATCCCAGTTTAGAAGCTGTTTTCAAAGCCCCCAAAGAAACATCTACACCAAGTAATAACTCCGGTTCACCACAAAACTCTTTTAAAGACGCATAGACATTTCCAGGGCCACAACCAATATCCACAACTATTTTGCCCTGCCAACTACCAATTACTTCTCTCCACAGTTCAATAAACTTTTCATCTCTGTGACACGCTTCAAAGTAATTTAAACCCCATTCTGGATGCCCAAAATAGTAGCTGTTAGCCTGAATTGCCGGAGTTGGGTTGAAAATTTTGCAAACAACAACATCTTCATCACATCTTTCGATTTCTTCTGGATGGGCAAAATACTGAAAATAGTTTTTAATTGCTTGCGTCAACATAAAGTCTCTGTCTACCTAACGGTATGTTTACTTAATTTATCTGTTGCCAACACGAATATACCAAATTGTTTTTGCAATTACCCATGCTTTATTGAAAATAAACAAGAATTTTATGTATAATCGTAGTTGACATTTGCCTCCAACTATGTGTTTACACAAAAAACACAAATTTAGTTAATAATTTCATAAAGTAAATACCTCTATTGGTAGATTGAATTATTGCATTATTCATAATTCACAGTTTTGTCAAAATCAAAAATAAAATAGTTAATCGAATTACATTTAAATCCTCTAAATCCTCTAAATATAGAACAAAAATGATACAAAACCAAGATTTACGCAACTATTACGCCGAGCAAATTCTAAATAAGCTTGCAACATATCAATCCGTCTTAAAAGCAGAATTTGTCATTCCTGACAGGATAAATAGTTGCCATATAGACAATTTATTAAATGAAAATGATGTTCTGGATATCTACAAAGCTTTTCCTAATAAAGAGGAATTATTGCAGCTAAAAGATATCAGAGAACATAAATATGTAGGCATCCAGTTGAATAAATACAACCCAATTCTAGAAGAAATCATTTATGCCTTTCAGGATAAGAGAATTGTAGATTTAATTGCAGACATCACAGGCTTTGAAAAACTCATGGCGGATGAATATCTTTATGCTGCCGGTTTTAGCCTGATGGAATACGGTTGCTTTCTCAATCCTCATTTGGATAATTCCCATGATAAAGATATTAAAAACTATCGAGTTCTGAACTTACTATATTATGTAACTCCAGATTGGCAAGAAAGTTATGGTGGTAACTTAGAACTTTGGGATCGAGGGTTAAAACAACCTGCTAGAACTATCCACAGTAAATTTAATCGCCTAGTAATTATGGTGACAAATCAGACTTCTTTACACTCTGTAAGTCCCATTAATCATCATGGCCGGCGTTGTTGTGTATCTAACTATTACTTTTCACCAACCCCAGCCACACCAGAAAAATATTATCACGTCACTTCTTTTCGGGGTCGTCCAGAACAACAACTCAGAGATGTCATCTTACGAGGAGACGCTACTTTACGGAATATGGTGCGAAAGATTTTTAAAAATAAACTCAAAAAACCTCACTTCTACAGAAAATAACTCCGACTGCTATAAAACCAGAGTCGTATTGAATGTATAAAATAATACTGTTTTATTTACGTGTTCGCTGTCACAGATATCTATATTGATGAAATTGAGAAGAGTTCACATAAGCTATCTGTCAAGAGCAAATGTACTTCCTATCCCTACTGCTAGCCTATTTCGGGAAAGAATACATCATTAATTCTAATTTTCTTTAGATTTTCTTTAGATTATCTTTATATTTTATTCACAAATGAGCTATTATTGTTATGCCAAAACAGCTGCAATGTGTTGAGTAGCATTGTGAATGATTTCGACAAAAGGATTTATGACTTCCTAGAGTCCAATCATCAAGCTGTCAAATGCCAAAACCTCAGTTGCTGAAAAAGCAAAATCATTTTAGTTTGGACTTGTGCCGCAGCCAATGAGTACCTGTTTAATCAAAAAGCGTCAAAACTTAAATTTATCTCGTTATTAAGCTTTCATAAGTATTAATACGCTGATAAATTAGTAAATTAGTCTTCTTTCTCATACGTAATAATGTCAGTTGACATCTATTTTTGTAAGTGTATTAGTAGATTAAAGACAACAATTTGATTAACAAGTTACTCAGTAGTAGATACTTCTTTATCTGGTCTTTATTTAAGACCAAAACCATACACAGACATAATCCTTTCCAACTTTATATTTCTTTTATATGGAAGTTAGAGTTGGATTAAAACTTTACAAGTCAAAACTTAGTAAAGATTGCTGAATATAAGCCAAATGACAGCTTAAATTTATAAGCTATTTGGCTTGATTCTGTGCTGTTTGTTGAACAGATTTCCCTATTTTCCAGTCCCTTACAACTCGTGCTAGAAAACATGAATATTCGTCACCAGCTAGGTTTAGCACTTTCCAGAAGAAAGTTTCAACGCCTACTTTTGTATGGATTAACAGGATTAACAGTATCAATTTTATCAAGTTCTACATTTAGCCCTGTAGTATGCGCGCAATCAGTCGCATCGTCCTTATTTAGTTGGAAGAATGTGAATATTCAGGGCATGGGGTATGTAACTGGTTTGGTCATCTCGCCGTTATCACCCTATGATGTCTACATTCGTACAGATGTTGGTGGTCTCTATCGATTTGACTTTGCCAACAATAGATGGCTCCCTTTAATGGATAAGTTTGATTCCAACTTTGCGGGAGGCGGAATTGGAGTAGAAAGTATCGCCATTGATCCCAAAAACTCAAAAAGGGTCTATGCAGTGGTTAATCGGAGCAATTCGACATACCAAGAATATGGCATGACGAAATATAAGTTTTCTGGGGAGGTGATGGTTTCCAATGATAGAGGGGCTACTTGGCAAGCAACTGGTTTAGGTAACCAAAATGTGTACGTGGGACCTAACCAAGACTACCGTACAGATACAGGTGAGAGGTTAGCAGTTGACCCCAACAATTCAGGCGTAATTTATTTTGCTTCTCGCAGAAATGGCCTTTGGAAAAAAACCTCTTCAACAACATGGACTCAAGTATCAGGCGGACTACCTGCTCCTAGTAGCCTACCAAAATATAAAAATGCTGATGGTTCTGACAACCCTAACATTCCAGGTTTTACTTTTGTAGCAGTTGACAAAACTAGTGGTACATCAACTCAATCCAGCCAAAAAATTTATGTGGGAGTTCATGGCAGTGGTGTTTGGTGCAGCACTAACGGTGGTTTATCTTGGGCTAATATTGGTGGGGGTCAAAACCCAGGACGTGGCGTAGTTGCCTCTGATGGAACTTTGTATGTCAGTTCAACTAATTGGGAGACTGGTGCAGGTTCAGTGCAGAAATATAAAAGCGGTACATGGACTAATATCAGTCCTGATGGAACTGGCAGGACTTATGCTGCTGTGACGGTGCAAAAAGGTCAACCAAACACAGTCATGGCGATTTCAGATCGATATATCTATCGCTCGATGAATGGTGGCAGTAGTTGGAGTAAACAGACTCTATACATGGGTGCTTATGACGCTAATTATCCCCAAGATCCTGTGAATTCCTCTGCACCTCCTTACTATCAGTCATATTCTGCCACTGCCGCATCTGTAGCAGTGATTGATCCTAGTAATCCCAAACAAGTTTGGTGGGCAAACGGCTGGGGTGTAGCAAGAACGGATGATGTAACAGTTCCTAATCCAACCTATAAATGGTTGATGAATAATTTAGAAGAACTGGATGCTAACATGGTGCGTGTTCCTCCCAAGCCCAAAACATTGGGAGGAGCAGATTTACTGAGTGCTGTACAAGATATGATTGGCTTTCGCCACGTAGACCGCAACCAAGTGCCAACTGCCCACTTCAATCCCGTTAACATTCCTATAAATCCGGCATATAAGTGGGCAAATCCTGATTGGACGGTTTATCCTACACCGTTTCCACACGTTGCTGGGGCTACGGGGTTGGATTACTCTTATAAAAATCCTGACTACGCAGCATTTGTGGGTTTCCACCAATGGCAGGGTTATTGGCCAATTCACGCTATAACTCAAGATAACGGTAAAACTTGGAGAGCATTTGATTCTGTTCCTTCAGAGATGTTGTGGAAATGGGACAAATCCGGTCAAGAATTGGTCATGCCTAGTGGTGGACAAATTGCGATGTCTCCTACAAATCCGCAAAACATGGTTTGGGCCCCTACCTGGGGAACTTGGCCTCACTACACTACGGATGGAGGAAAAACTTGGAAATTAACCTACAACGTAGATCATCCACTGCCACCCGTGCCTTATGATCCTCAAAATAACGACCATACACATTACACAGCACTACCAAAGGGTTGGCCTAACAGTATTTCACCTTGGTTAAGCACTTATATACTGGCAGCAGACCGCCAAGACCCACAAGGGAAGACATTCTATTACTACGATGGCTGGACTTTTTATTACAGTACAGATGGTGGTGCTAACTGGAGAAAAGGTGCAAGTGGAAATCTTCCTTCATGGAAAATTCGTCCAACAATAGTTTCAAATCCCACAAAAACGGGTGATGTCTGGATGAGTTTTGCTCGTAACCCAGAAGAAGCTAGTGGTAATAAACTTTACCGCTCTACGGACGGCGGCAAGACTTTTGCGACAATCCCGTCAGTAGATAGTTGTGAGTACATAACTTTTGGTAAAGGTTCTTCTGACACTAATCCCTACATCTACATATTCGGTCGTGTCGGTGGTGCGACTAAAGACACTATGTACAAATCTGAAAATATGGGACAAAATTGGATTCAGATTAGCGATCCAAATGTGTTGCAATTCCCTGGAATTACTCATATGGAAGGGGATATGCGAGCAACTAATCTGGTTTATGTGTCGATATCAGGCCGAGGTATCTTCTTCGGAGAAGGTCTGTAAAGAAGAAGTCAAACCTTTTTCACCAGAGCAGGGTATTCAAATTTGCCAAACATTCACATAAATAACCAATAGAATGAAATACTGAAGCTCAGGAGAAATTTGAAGATTTCTCCTGAGCTTCAGTACTTTGTGGTGATAGCCAATTTTTTGTTCGCTGAGTTGCTATTTTCTCTATAAATTCATAAAAAATAGTTGCTATCTTATCACCTTTAGCCCAGAATATTCTGTGGATATATCAGTATTAGTGCGATTAAACAGCAAAAACACTATGAATTACCATATTGTCCTACCGCGTGTAGTAAATCTAACACAAATTGCTAAGGATGCTGAATGCCATAAATGTCCCCGACATTCAATGTGGCTTCTATGTCAAGAATTGAATGCTACTATTCATGAACCCAAAGACTTATCTACAAACTTATATGACCAAATAAATTCTAAGTTGATAGGCTCACCTGAGCTTTGGTCCTTAGCAAGAAATTTAGCCTCTCAAGTTAATTCAGATGATTGTATTTTTTGTTTGGCTGAAGCTGGCGGGTTACAAGTTGCAGCTGTCTGTGGCGCAAAGCCAAATCGTCCCAAAATTTGTATGTTTGTACATAATCTTGACCGTCCTAGAGGACGTTTGTCCCTAAAACTATGGCGAGTTGCCGAACGAGTTGATCTTTTTCTAGTTTGTTCTCAGCAACAATTTGAATTTCTCACTCAATATTTGAATTTACCTAGTTCTAAAGTAAAGTTTATTTGGGATCAAACAGATATTAAGTTTTTTACCCCAGGATTATCTTCGCCTAACAAACCTCGTCCATTAATCGTCAGTGTAGGGTTGGAACAACGCGACTACCGCACCCTAGCAGCAGCGACAGGAAATTTAAATGTTGATGTAAGAATTAGTGGTTTTTCTCAGGATGCTGCTGTGCTGGCTAAGACTTTTCCTGAAAATATCCCAGCGAATATGTCCCGTCGATTCTATTCGTGGACTGAGCTATTACAACTTTACCGAGATGCAGATGTTGTCGTAGTTAGTTTAAAGGAAAATAAATATGCAGCAGGAGTTCAATCTCTAATGGAAGCAATGGCTTGTCAGCGTCCGGTGGTGGTAACTGCCACAACAGGACTACAACACTATCTGCAATCTGATGTTGTCACGTGTATTAAACCAGGAGACATTGAACAGATGCAACAAGCCATTGTTCACATACTGAAGTACCCGGAAAAAGCAGATGAAAATGCTCAGCGTGGATATCAACTAGCTCAAGAGCGACACAACATTGATAACTTTGTGGCGGAAATGACACATTACTTAAAATCGCTTTAGCATTTTTACTTACTTAAGGTTTTTCCTTCTGACATTACAGTATAAAGATGTAAATTGCATTAGTGAAAACAGTGAGTATTGGTCACATTAGTTTACTTCTATACAATACCTTAGCCAATTTACGAGGGTTCAATGCCTGTAGAAATGGGATGAATACGTCCCAAAGAAGTAAGCTTGGCAAAAATTTGAGCTAATAAAATCGGCTCAGGTTTTTCGGGAAGCATTTTTAAAATTTTATGAATATATCGAAACCCACGGTAATAAGAGCTGATTCGTAAAGAAAATCTAAAGAGAACAGAGTCTCAGTATATTTGAGTTGTAGGCTAAATCGAGAACAATAATGCCAGAAGAAGGATTATGTTTACGAAAATCAGAGATAAGATGATGAGATAAATTAACCATAAAACAAATTCGCAATTCGCAATTCGCAATTAATTCAGCCACCCACAAGGGGTGGGGTTTTTACTTAACTTGGGAAACAAGGATTTTTTCTCTGACGAGACTCTAACGCGAACGCCCACCAGGGGCGAGGGTTTAAACCTAACTTTTTCCAATAACCCATTAATGGGTTTACTGGTCAGGCTCATTGGTCACAAGTTAAGGTTGTGATGCAGTTGTCAAGGGGATTTGAGAAAATGGCTGAAAGAAAAACTCTGGTGTGCCTCGTTGTTTATCAGGGAAGGGTGCAACGATGAGCTTCATATTTGGTTTTCGTTGCCGTTTAACAATACTTAAATCTTGATTTTCTGGAGCAGCGAAATACTTGATAGGGTCAGTTGCCTTACCTTGTTGATGAGCGACATAAAAATGATAAAGACCGCGATAAATCATTTCCAAAGAAATGGAGTCGAAAGGTAGAGAAAGTTCATCGGCGACAGCATCACCTAAATCAACCAACACAGCATAAAATAACCAAGCAGGCATTGCAGGAGTGATAAGATATCGGGCATGGGCGAGTAGTGGTTTTTGAGTTGTCGTTGTGAGAGACGATAACTCTACTACGAAACGCCCTACCTCTTCATATTCTTAATTTTGGCAACGGTATTGTCTATACAGACACAATTTCACAATTTAGCTCAACAAACCCTTGCTCAATGTTTCTACAGAATTTCACGAATTGGTAATCCGAAACCCAAATAACTCCTGATGATCAAAAATAAACTTAACACTCCTATAAAAAAAGCCGTCATTTGAATATCCTGAACTATGCAAGATATTTTTTCTCGCTCTAAACCATATAGGTTTACTATGTATAGGGGCAAATCACTAACGGCAATGACGACAATTGCCCCTACTACGCCAGCATGAAAAAATCCTAAAGGTAATCCTAGACCAATCACTAAAAACCCAGCTAAATTACTTTGGGCAGAATAAAAAGATTTTCCTAACGCTAGTAGAGCAGGACTAGTTGTATAGAATAAAACAGAAATCCAAATACCACAACACAAAATTGGCATCATCCAAGTGGCCTCTTTATACCTAGAGTCATAAAGTAATTGGATGACTAAATCACCAGTAGTTACTAAAGTCGCTAATAAAAATACAAATCCCATTAATATAAATTGACGCTGATAAAGGATTTTACTTCTAAGATTCGTTCGAGGCAGATCAATTTGACTAGAAATTGCCGGAAAAATAACTCTATGACTCACAATTTTAATAATTTCGCGAGGTATACCTGCCAGGGTATAAGCTATTGTATAAACACCTAATAGTTGTAAAGAAAGTAGCTTAGCCAGAATCATACGATCAGCTTGTTCATTGAGAAATGTCATACCTGATGCTAAGAACATCCATTTCCCAAAAGACAAGATTTCTTTAATTGATTCTTGGTTCCACGCGAAGCGATTCGAAACTTTTGGTATGATCAGGTAACTACCTATTGTTCTATACAAAGATCCCATCACAACCCCAATCGCTAAAGCTAAGATGCTTGGATACAAATAAGCCAAGGCAACTATGGTGAAAATCACCAATATTTGTATGGTGACACCAAATAGAGTGAGTTTCCTTAAGTCTATATGTCGCTGAAGAGTATCTAGGCTAGTACAGCAAAATCCATCAATAACTGAGGAAACACCTACTATGGGAATTAACCACAAAAGACGGTCATCTTGATAAAAATGGGCCATAGGCCAAGTGAGCAATAGACAAAATAGCCAGAGGACAAAACCACGAATTATTCCCAATGTCCAAACTGTATTCAGAAATAATTGTTCATCTCCACGTTTGCTATTGATAATGACTTGGGAAATACCAATATCAGAAAATAACTCAATACCAACTCTCAAAGTGTTGGCTATGGCCATCAACCCAAAATATTCTGGTACTAAGAGGCGTGTTAATATTAAGTTACTGCCAAAACGTAAGATTTGACTAGTTCCATACCCTGCAACTGTCCAAAGTGTTCCCCTAATAATTAAATTTTTTAAAGATGCCATATTTATATTCAGAATTTACTAAATACGAAACGGATATCAAGAAACATTAAATGAATTAAATGTTAACTTATGATGTCAGTAGCATGGGAATTAATTCAAATATTCCAATTTTTTTGACTTAAAGTATGAAACAAAATCAGTGACTTTTATAGATACATTAGTTGTTATAATACCTGATATGTAAGTAAATCTGTATAGGATGCAAATAACATATCACATTTTGTCCTCTCCAGATAGGAAGAATGATGAAAATATTAGTCAAAGTCTTGATGAAACTCCTATCGGCTTTTAAAAGCAGATATTCTGTTCAGTCTCACACCCTTTAGCTTGCGGGGAATGACTACTTCAATAAATCTTCATAAGTAATTTAATGAACTTTATAAAATATCAAAACATTACGTTATTTTGATCGTGTAAATTGACTAGGTATGTCTTAAATAATTTCCAGATTGGAATCAACAATCATTCTTAACCTGAACAGTGGGATATAGTTGCATCCAAACTGCCCCGATTTATCAGGACACACAGTAGGATACTGACCCAATCTGTAGTCTGTAGGTCTGAATTTACTATCATTGTTCCCAGTTATGTGTCTCTATTTGAGACGACTTGCTACATAATTTCCGATGATTAGATTCGGAATCAGTAATTAGAGAAACTAACATCTTGATTGAAGCATAGATAGAGAATTATCTATAAGCAAATGAATGAGTTATCACTAAACAATTCTCCTCCTAAAATTAAAACCCACTTTAGCTTCCTAGATTCTTTGCGAGGTATTGCTGCTTTTTGGGTTCTCTTTTATCACACCAATAGCAACGGTCGTTTAATTAAATTAGAGGAAATTCTGCCTGATTGGTTGTCGACCGTAATTTTTAAGTGGGGTAGCCTGGGTGTAAGTATATTTTTTGTCCTCAGTGGTTTTGTTATTGCTCACTCTCTACGTGAAGCTAAAGTTAATTTTAACTACTTGCAACGCTTCACTTTACGTCGCTTCGCTCGACTAAGTCCGCCCTATTATGTATCAATTCTGATTGCCCTCGCTTTCGCACTCATATCATCTTATGTCAAGGGCAACGTATTCGCACCTATGGGTCAACATCTTTCTGTCGAGAGGTTGTTAACCCACTTGTTCTATGCACAAAGTTTTTTTGGATTCCGAAATATTGATGATGTTTATTGGACATTGTGTTTAGAAGTGCAATTTTATCTAGTTTTCTCCATACTCCTTGGTTTATCACAATGGCTAGAGCGTAGATTTTACATTGAATATACACTAGCGATGGTATTTGTCCCTGCGGCGTTCATTGCAGTCCTCTATCCTCTAAATATATTGGGTGATGGTGCTAGACCTATCACTTTTTTACCTTTATGGTATGGGTTTTTACTAGGAGTATTTGCTTACTGGTCTTGGCAGTGTAAATTGAAGAATATCCTATTCTATGGGTACGCAACAATATTGCTGGTAGCAGGAATAGTTAATTCTTCGTCGTTTGCGATCGCTTGTGTCATAACTGCCATAACTATCTTAGAAGTCGCTAAAGCCAACTGTTTAGAAACTTGGTTAAATTGGCGATGTCTGCAATTTTTGGGTAAGATTTCTTACAGCTTATACCTAACTCATGTCCCTTTATTGGGTGCAGTGATTTTCATAGTTGATAAACTGTTCCACCAAAGTTTAGTAAGTGATTTACTGAGTCTGGTACTAGGAAGTATTAGTTGTGTTGGCTTCGCAGCAATTATGTGGCAACTAGTGGAGAAACCCTCTATCAAATTAAGCCAGAACATCAAACTAGTAAACAGTAGGGAGATCATGAAAGCGTGAAGATACTGGTGACGGGTGCATCAGGATTTTTAGGACAGTATGTTGTAGCTGCGGCATTGAGTCAAGGATATCAAGTACGTGCTGCAGTCAGACCTTCTACGGCTCAAAATCTTCTACCTTGGTACAATCATCCAGCAGTCGAAGTAATGAAAATAGACTTGCGAACATCTGATTTACTATCAGTAGCTTTACAAGGTATTGATGTGGTCATACATTTAGCAGCAGCAAAGCAAGGTGACTTTGATACACAATATGCTGATACAGTTGTTGCAACTGAGAACTTGTTGCAAGCAATGGTAGTAAATAGAGTGTTAAGGCTAGTAGCAATTAGCACTTTCTCGGTGTTTGATTATTTTCACATCCCGACTGGCGCAACAATTGATGAAGAATCAATAACGGTGCAACAACCTCAGCACCGTGATGTCTACGCTCAAGTCAAGCTACTGCAAGAAAATTTGTTTCGGAGATTTGAACAGCAAGACTGTGGAAAAGTAACTATTATTCGTCCGGGAATGATTTATGGGCGAGACAATCTATGGAATGCTTGTTTAGGAGTGAAAGTGAGTGATCGCTTATGGATTAGGATTGGCGATCATGCCCAGATGCCTTTGACTTACGTGGAAAATTGTGCAGATTCAATTGTCAAAGCTGTAGAGTGTGATCAGGCAATTGGTAAGACTTTAAACATTGTAGATAATGATTTGCCAAATCAACGCGTCTATGCCGAAAAAATTGCTCAATTTATGACGCGATCGCCATATACAATTACCATTAGTTGGACAGTTATGTGTCTGGTAGCTCAGTTCGCCTGGCAGTGTAATCGGTTACTCTTAGCAAATAAAATCAAACTACCGGGACTGTTTGTCCCAGCTAGATTACACGCCCGCTTTAAACCATTAAGTTACAGTAACGTTTATGCCCAACAGGTGCTAAAGTGGCAGCCGAAATATTCACTAGATGCTGCCTTAGAGCGTAGTTGTAGTGACATTAACCTGTTAACCGAGCAGCATCAACTCACTTGAGTAACCTTGATATTCCCTCATTTAAAAAATCATCATTCAATCTATGCGTATTGCCTATCTAACAGGAGAGTACCCCAGGGCAACAGATACCTTTATTCAACGTGAAGTAGCTACTCTACGTGAATTGGGTGTAGATATACACACATTTTCTGTACGTCGTACGGGTGATGAGCATATAGTTGGGTTAGAACAGCAAGCAGAGCGTAATAACACCTTTTACATTCTGCCTGTGAATCCCATTAGTCTGTTATCGACCCATAGTCAGCTGTTGTTCAGTTCACCAATGAGATATTTCCAAGCTCTAAGACTAGCGTGGAAAACACGACAACATGGTTTACGCGGTACAGTTTATCAATTATTCTACTTTCTGGAAGCAGGAATTTTAGCGGAGCAAATTCGCCAACGCCAGCTGATCCATTTACATAACCACTTTGGAGATTCTAGTTGTACTGTCTCCATGCTAGCTGCTGCATTGGGAGGCTTTACCTATAGCTTCACAATGCACGGACCTTACATTTTTTTTGAACCGCATCGCTGGCGCATTGATGAAAAAATCAACAGAGCCTTATTTGTAGCTTGTATTAGCCATTACTGCCGGAGTCAAGGGATGATTTTTGCATCTACGGAGCAATGGCAACGAATGCACATTATCCATTGTGGTGTAGACTCTGGCTTATTTGAGATTGTTACCCATCAAGAGTCTAGTCAAAGATTGCTTTATGTAGGGCGATTAGCAGTAGTCAAAGGCTTACCTATTCTGTTGGAAAGCGTAGCCATTTTAAAGCGATCGCACCCCAAAATTTTACTAACTGTTGTTGGTGATGGACCTGATCGCGCACAGTTAGCACAAATGGTAAAACAACTGGAATTAGATGGAAACGTCAAATTTGTGGGCTATCAATCCCAAACGGAAGTACGCCAACACATGCAGCAAACAGACATATTCGTCATGTCTAGTTTTGCCGAAGGTGTGCCAGTCGTATTGATGGAAGCAATGGCAGCTGGTGTACCTGTCGTAGCTACACAAATTGCTGGAGTGAGTGAGTTAGTTGAGAATGGTGTGAGTGGCTATCTTGTCCCACCAGGAGATACAGCTTCTTTAGCTGACCGCATCGAAAAATTGTTAAATGATGTTCAACTACGAATAGTCTTTGGCAAAGCTGGTCGAGCAAAAGTAGAAAAGGAGTTTAACATTTATTATGAAGTTGCACGTCTGCACAGTGTAATGAAAAACTATCTCAGCTAATCAGCATTTAAGCGGCAGTATCCCTCTTTTCCCATACTTGGAGAACTCTTTACCCAAATTTTCTTGATTTGGACCATTTCGCGAAAATCCTGATACAAATAAAGCAGATAAAATAAAATCCCACCTGGCAATAGATTTAACTTGAGAAGCTGTCAACTTATCTAGTTGCTTTCATACAGCTTCTCATTATTCATCTAAGGTTTTAAAACATTCTCATTTCAAAGTCTTTTTGATATCTTTCCATAAGACAAGGGAGTCTTGCTGGAAATAATCCCCATGAACAAATTGAGGAGCCACTGTGGTCTTTTTGGTTTCCAATATGAGCAAGTGGCGTGGGCTTTAAACCCTTTTGGCAGAGGGCAAGAATTGTCTTTTCTTCCTCCTGTCTCCTGCCTCCTGTCCTCTGTCTTTCTTCGGTAAAACTTCTAAAGACGGAAACAGTAAAGACAAAACAAGTAAAGAACTGAGAGTCAAAATACCTAAATCACCTGGCTGACGGAAACGCCAACTTCCCCAACTAATTAACGCCACACCAGAAACAAAAATAGGCAGAGTCCAGAAACGAACCAAGTGTCTTACATACTCTCGGAAACGAACCAAAGATATGATGCTCAAAATCAAAGCAATGACAGTGGGAATACTACCTAAAAGAGTTTGTTTATCAACTTGTAAGGGATAAAAACCCCACATATAGAGTAACTTAGCACCTTGCAAATATAGTGCTGAACCAGGATGCTGAAAAACCCAAGCTAAACTACGTTGTTTTAAGAGTGTGTCTTGTTGTGGATAAGGTAGCTTGAGTTCTTCCTCGCTGAGATAACCAGTTCTATGCAATGGTATCCACTTACCAGGACCTTCCCATGTCATTCTCCCATCCGGCGCGCTCACAGATTGATATCCTTTTTGAATCAATGTGGGGTTGAATCCACCAGCAATCGTTTCTCCTCCATTAGCACTGATGATGATAGGTACTCCTGCATTAGTTGTCATATAGATTGACCAAGGTAAGACAACTAGAAAACATCCTCCAAACAAGAATATTGTTCTCTTCAAAGCTTTCAACCACTGAAGTTCTTCTAAAAAGACAATCAGTAAAACAAAAGGGATGAATAAAAGATACATTGGTCTAATCAACATACATAGTCCAAGCAGGACTCCACACAATCCCCAATGTCGCCAATTTCCCTCTGACTGATTCTTTTGGAGTATCGAACCCTTTGGCAACAGAATCAAAAGGGATGTAAAGATGGGTAATGCTGTGGTTTCGCTATAAAGGGATCTGCCATAGTAAATATATGGTGGCCAAACAATCGTCAGCACACTTACAACTACTGCTAGTAAATTGTGACCTGTAATCCGCCGCACCAGCAGATAGGTGAGTGGGGCTGTGAAGCTAAATATGACAGTGGTAAGTAATTGAGTTGCCTGGAAATTGTCAAAAGTAATTAACCTAAATATGGCCAAGATTAAGATGTGACCTAGAGTGCGTCGGGAATTAAACTCATAATGACCCTTGAGTAAATCACCTGCATAAAAATAATACTCTTGCTCATCTTGGTCAAGCAGACTCGGTTCTGTTTTCAGGGGAATTAATAGCAAGCTTACACCAACTTTGAAGGCAACTGATAGTGCAAGTAGTAAGAGGAATAAGTATTTTGGTCTAGCTAGTTTCCTGATTAACATTTATCTAGAAATTGATTTTTTCAAGAAAATGGCGATTTTTTTAATGAATCATTTAGCCCAAGACATTGGCTCTATTGACTCAAAGGAAGTTGTCATTTTATAAGTGCAACCCGTCTCTAAGGCGTTTTGTATTGCCAGCACAATTTCATTGTTATGCAAGGAAAATTCTGTGGACAGTCGGCAAGGTCGATTGTGAGCAATTGCCTCTGCCATTTCTGCCACACCCCGACAAAAATCCATTTGCTGCGCCCCTCTGTATCCTAGTTTGGGAGCTTTTCTCACCAATGGATATCTTTGTTTCCAAACACCCTCTAGTCTTTTTCTGCCAATATTGAGACTACGACGGATATAAACTGGCGCGCCATAATACCAGGAATCATGAATTCCCAGAATACCGCGATCGCCAATTATTCTAAGAGAGTGATCATGAGGCGCAACAATACTGCACGTTAGCCTCGCCACTACACCAGAGGCAAATTTGATGCAAGCAACAGAAAAATCAGGTGCGTTAACATCTAAGGGAACATCTGTTTGTTTATCAGGAATAAGACAGGATGAGAAAGCTGTGACTGTTTCTGCGGGTCCAAAAAAGGCCGTTAGCCAAGTAACATAATAACCAGCGTGTTCTAAAGTACAGCCAACCTCAAATTCATCTTTATAAGGCCAAGGAATACCTGATTCACTTACCCATTTTTGGTAAGGCATTTGATGGACTAACCCATCGTCCATCTCGGCATAAACCAGCCGCACTGTACCGATTTGATTTTCCCGCAAAGCCTTCCAGACTGTTTGGGCTGTTTCACTCAAAAGACTACAGGGAGCAGAAGCCAAATACAAGCCTTTTTCTGTCGCCAAATTTGCTAATTCCTGGGCTTGCCACATTTCCATTGCTAATGGTTTTTCAGAATAGACGTGCTTACCGGCTGCTAAGGCAGCTTGGGAAACAGCATAATGACTGCTGGGATTAGTCAAATTTAAGACTATTTCAACTTGGGGATCTGCTAATAGTTCATCTAGTGAATGATAAATCTGTGAAATGCCATGATAGTGAGCAAAATTAGAGGCGCGATCACTAATCCGATCCATTACCCCTAATAACTTTAATCCTGGATGAAATGGTAAAGTTTTGAGATAATAGTCAGCAACAAATCCACAGCCCACAATAGCAATTGATTTTCTATATGTTTTCATCTCCTTAGATTTCCTCAGTGGGGAAAACTTCATGGTAAATTTCTCGAATGGCTTAATGAGAATAAACTTTTTCTTGCTTGCCAACCAAGATAGAAAATATTTTGAGTGAAATGAATTTTCGCTCTATTTATGTGGCATTTTTATATTCAATTATGGTAGTTTTTTGTTTCAGTAATTGCGAAATATGAAATTGTATTTGGCCTTGGACTTGCGGTAGCTTTCCTAATATACAAAATAGAGAGTAAACAATGGCATCTTCTGAAGAAAATCCTCGTTTGAGAATGTACTGATAGATGCGGTACGCTAAAACGCTATAGGCAATTAATAATAAAATTATGCTCACTCCCTTAGTTGGCCACACAGCAATAACAGCTAATAATGGCAAAAGCAAACCCCAAAACCAAATACTACGACTTTCTTTTACCCAATGTCTTTCAGATATAGCACCGTGCAACCAAGATCCCTCTGCGTAGGCATAACCTCCTCTTTGCGATCGCTTCCACCATTGACTGAAATGGGTCATCCTTGCATCATGCCAAGTCATATCCGCGTCTATACGCAAAATCATACCGCCTGCTTGACGCAAACGCACACAAAGTTCTGGTTCTTCACCTGCAATTAGAGTTGGATTAAATCCTCCTACATTTTTCAGTGCGCTTACCCTGATCATCGAGTCTCCACCACAAGCTTTAGTTTCGCCTATAGGAGTATTCCATTCAATATCACATAGACGATTGTAAACAGAGTTCTTGGGGAATTCTTCTTTGCGTTGACCACATACAACTACAACATCAGGCCTAGCGATTAGTTCACTGACTGCTTTGGTCAACCATCCCTCGACAACTCGACAATCACCATCTACAAACTGAATAAATTCAATATTTGGTTCTATTGTTAGTAGATGTTCAAAACCTACATTTCTAGCACGAGCAGCAGTAAATGGAAGAGACTTATCTAGCTCTACTACATAGACGCCAAGAGACTGCGCTAATGCCACACTACCATCAGTTGAACCAGAGTCTACGTAGACAACCCTTATTCCTTCACCCAAGACGGATAGTATACAATGATGGAGACGATTTCCTTCATTGCGTCCAATGACAACAACTCCTATTGACTTCACTCTTGACTCCTTAAAGGATTGAATTGAATTGCTCACTAAATAAATATGGTGACTTTAGATTAAATTATCTTTAACATTTGGATATTCTAATTTTTATGTGTTCTTACGTTTCCGTTACTTGCGATTTTTAAATCTGTGATCATTCAAATAGCCACATTGAATTATACGCTAAAACTTTCATTTCAACTATGAAAATTTCTTTTTAATTATATTTCAAGACCTGTTATTTTAATAGACAGATATTATTCTTTTTCAGGGGTATTAATGAATTCATCTTCTTTTTACAAGAGCTTATTCAAAAATAAATATAATTACCTTTCATGCAAAAGCAAGATATAGTGTGTATTCAACTTCATTTCATAGACTAAAATCAATTTATGTCTTTGGTGAAATCCATAAGTATTAAGCGCGACTTAATAGAAAAAATTGCTGATTATGTAGTAGTCTAGGTAGAGGTACTTTAAAAAGTGAGGTATCGTAATTTCAATTGCATTTTTATCCTTTTCAGGTTTCACTTAGAAATGAGGTAGGCTAGACAATCTATTTTCCTCAACTTTCCCAAGATATGCTTAGACTAAAGTAAAATTATTTGATACGACATCACAGATTTTTGAAACATACTCTTACAGTATTGCAAACTCAAAAGCAAATTCTTAACTTGTTTAAAAAGACTTATAACTAATGTATCTTGCACGAAGAAATCTGCATCATTGAGAGTTTATTAACTATGGAAGAAATTCTTGACCCTCTACCTTATCCGGTGACTTTTGTGTGTCGTTATCCCAAAAAGTGGCCAGAGTTGTTTTCTCAGAAGGAAGATTTGGTCTTAAACCCAAATTTTTTTCATGAGAGAGTAACTACTAATGAAGATTGTTGGACTGTCATGACTTATTTGCATTTAAAGCAACGCCGCCTGAATGTGCATATTTCTGATCGCTTCATTCCAGGAGAAATTTGTGTAGTTAGTGGTTTAGATTTTGGAATTCGGGATCGCACTTTTTCTTCTTTTATCGTTGCTTGTCGTAGTGATGGTTTTAATCCTGCTCTGTCTGACTTTACCATCGTTCAAAATCGGTCGCAAGTCAAATCTGAAACTTCTGTGTTTATCCATCATTGGCCTCAACCTGGTTTAATACCCCGTTTTCGAGAACGGGGTCACCACATCAAAAATATTGTTTTCAAAGGAGATGTTATCAACCTATATGAGTCGTTTCGTTCTTCACTATTTTGTCAAGAACTCGATAAACTTGGAGTCAAACTAGTAATTAGTGATAAGCCAACGAACTCCGCAGTCTACTGGAATGATTACAGCGAGGCTGACATAGTTTTGGCTGTTCGCGATTTAACAGAGAAAGATGCTCTAGTTAAACCAGCCAGTAAACTTATTAACGCTTGGATAGCAGGTGTACCTGCATTGTTGGGACCAGAACCAGCATTTCGTGATCTCAGGCTATCACCACTAGACTATATTGAAGTGACAACACCTGAGCAAGCACTAGCAGCGATTCAACAGCTTCAGCAAGATCCCAACCTTTACAAGCAAATGATTGCAAATGGAATTAAACGCTCTGAAGAATTTACTGTAAGCTGTATTTCACAACAATGGCGAGATGTTTTAGCAGGTCCAGTAGCTCAGAAATATACTAAATGGTGCCAACGCCATAAAACAAGCCGGATGATAGAGTTTATTTTCAAGGCATTTCAGCAAAAAATATCCATCGCTGAGGCAGAATACAACCGTAAACATGGTTATCACATGATTTCCGGCAAAACTACATAATCAACATTTTTAGCCTAAGTATCCCTTTTAAATAAAGAGAAATTAGTGGTTATGAATAATACCCAATACACATTAGCAAGTCGGAGCATATAACTTTCCGTCATATTATTCATAGCCAGAAAAATTATGAAAGCCATAGGAAACATCGCCTCTGGCTTCTTAGTTGCATAAGCTAGTTTTAATGCTCGAAAAAAAGCTCTAAAATATATAATTAAAAAAATTACTGCCCCTACAAAACCAACATCAAGGGCTACATCCAGAAAACCATTATGAGCATGAGGTGCAACAAAACCAGCACCTACAGCAGCACCAACTTCATGACCGTATGAAAGCTGTGTAGACCAAAATGCACTACGCCCAAAACCGAGTATAGGTTTAGACAGAAGCTTTAGTAAAGCACTATTCCATAGTATCGTTCTTCCGGTTAAAGTAGGATCTTTACCCAAACCAGTTAGGAGTGTTACCCATTGAGAAATAACTAAAGTACCTACACATGACAAAAACATAATCCCAATATCCAAAAAGACTACACTAATCTTTCCTCGCCAACGAAATTTACGGTAGAAAGCCAAAATTGATATAGTTAGAAAGTATATAACTAGAGAGCTTTTGGAAGTACACAGCAAAATCATCACAAATAGAAAAGAAATACCGATCCACTTGTAAAGGCGGTCAACTGATGTACTAATTGGTAGGAATAGAAATGCTAATGAGCCAATGACCATCATACTACCAAAAGTGTTTTTGTAGTCATATATTCCTTTCCATGCTCCTGGATGATCTAATCCATGTATACCGATACTAGGTATGGCTAGCGCATAAATAGTGCTTAATAGTGCTCCTATAAAAAATGTATTGGCAATTAGTTTTACTTGCTCTTTTAAGCTGAATCTTGCAGCAAAATATAAACCGAACGCAGTCATGTATAAAACATCACGGTTATCTTTGAGGGTTTCTGTAGGAATCTCTGACCACAGAAATGACATAAAAACAATTACCGTAAATACCCAAAATAGTCTGTCGCTATAAACAATACGTAAGTATTTTTTGCGATGTAAATAAATAATGATAAATGAGATAAGAAAAATAGAATACCTGATAATAGTTTGAATAGAACTTGGAATTAGTGCTACTCCAAGAGATATTTGTACACCTATCGCCCCGGAAAAAAAAGTGAGTGCTAAGATCACAAAGCACTTCTCTAGGCATCCTACTTTCTTCATAGTTTTAAAGTATTATTGATATCATCCTTAATTAGATTTACTTTATTCTGATTTCCTAAACTGTAAAATTTTATATTAACTCTTAGTTAAATCTTTAGATAAGAAAAATACGAAAATACAAATAAAAAATTAATTAATTAATTAATTAATTAAAAAGGCTATCATAAATTCCTGAGTTCAGTCGATGTTGTGATAGCCAACTTTGGTTCTCTGATGAATTATTGAGCCAACGAGCAATTAATTCAGCCCATTTGACCGATATCTGAAGTCGTTCCCATGTTTGTGGAGAAGCTTGAGAAATCTTTTCGTATAGTTCTGGATGCTCAATCAGTTTTTCTAAAGAAACAGCTAGCAGTGTTGAGTTACCAGCAGGAAAAATCATCGCGTTAATGCCATGTTGCAAATTGTTTTTAAACATAGGATGGTCTGAAGCGACTATGGGAGTATGCACACAAAGAGCTTCATATATCGTAAAAGGGCATGCTTCGGGGTATTCATGCCTACTTGGCACTAAAACAACATCTGCATATTTCATCAGATTAATTACTGTTTGATTAGGCACAATTCCCACAAATTTAACACTGTCTTCAATATTTAGTTGTTTGACACGTTGAATGAAATATTGAATTTCTCCACCACCAGCTATCTGTAAATTGACTTTGAATTTTTTGGCTTTTAATTTTGCAACAGCTTCTATGATATCGCCAACACCTTTAACTTCAGTGACTGCGCCAACATAAACTAAATTCCATATATCTGTATTTGATTTACTCTTCTTGGGAGAGAAATAATCAGGTGTCACAGCATGAACCCAATCATAAGGAATAATTTTATCAGGATTAACTCCTATACTCTGGAGAGATAAACACGCGTTGACACCATGATTACAAACCCAGACAATTTGTTTATGATTTAATAAACGAGCTAATAAGTAATTTTTTATCTTGTGGCGTAACCCATGTGTTAAAAAAGAATCAGCTAGTAGACATAGTGTGTGAATATTATTTTCAATTGCCCATTTCAAGATACTTGGAATAGGGGCATGAACTACTATATGAGTAGGCTTCTGTTCAGCAATTAATTTGATTAGTGCGCTTTTGTCTTTGTATGGGTCAAGTGCTGCACCCACAGATCGTAATTTCTCTTGAAGCAATTCATTGTAGGACTCTTTAGTTCGGCAACAAAGCAATGTAACTTCTTCAATCTGTTTACTAATTTCAATAATAGAATCTACTACATATTTTTGAGAGTGATAGGTTTCCGTACCATTTTGGCGCAGACGATGAAAAGCTTCACGATAGTCACCACTATACTGCACTATTAATAGGCGCATGAATGAGACTCCAAAAACTCCATATTTAATGTTTTAGAGGGAAATTATAGGATATACAGTGTTTATGCTAAGTCACGATCTGTCCGAATCCACAAATTTTGAGGCTTAATTAAAAACTTGAGGTAGAGCGGAATTTTCCAAAGAATATATAATGGCACGGCTAGGAGTTGCAACAGAGGCAAATCAGCTCGGCCAAATTTCAACCAAGTGTTGACAATTGCACTCAATAACAGTACACCTGCTATGCACGCAATGTTTGCAGGCAGCCAAGTTCCTGCCACGAATGCAAATACTAAAGAAGTAGTTATTAGCAATAACCACATCAAAATTAATAGTGATAGAGGCGGGATACATAAATCTAGTGCGCTGAGTAATAGATCTAGCCTTCTTTGATTAACTGATGCCTGAATAAGTTTAGGTACATAAGTGAGTATAGTTTTTAAATGACCATGTTCCCAACGTGTTCTTTGGGTTTTAACAGCTTGTGCTTTCTGAGGTAGAACTGCTGTTACGTTAGCTTCTGGACAAAACACAGGTCCATATCCAGCGATAGTTAAATCCAAGCCAAGTTTCATATCTTCGACTATGTAACTACTAGCTAAATCAACTGTACGAATTACAGTCCAAGGGAAAGCCATACCTGTACCAGTTAACAAACAAGGAATTCCCAGTTTTACTAAACCCAACAGGCGCACATAGTTTTTGACTTTGAAAGCGAATGCTGACACCGATTCTTTGGGACTAGGATGACTAGATTTGGCAATTAGATATGTTGCCTGTACAGGTCTATTTGTGGCCAGTGCATACTGAATTAACTTATCTATTGCTCCTGACTCGACTTGACAATCAGCATCAAAAAGAACAACTATATCAGGTGGATCTGACTCAATAAACCGCAAACCATAATCTAAAGCATAGCCCTTACCTCGGTGAGTGGGATCATGACGCTCAATTACTGTAGCACCAGCTTGTCGAGCAATATCTGCCGTGGCATCTGTACAGTTATCTGCTATAACGACTAGTTGATTTTGCATTTTTAACTGCGATTGAATCGTCGCCAGGGTTGAGTGAATTACGTTCGCTTCGTTGTGTGCAGGGATCAGGACTGTTACATTTTTATCTTGTCCATTATCTTGACTTACTAACTTCATTGGTAGTAAGAGAGATGCAACACACTCGATAAATAAGACTACACTTAAGAACAGTAACCCTAAAGTAGCTACTAACACAACACAATTAATAAATAAGTTTAAGTATTGATTAATCATTTTTCTATGCAGTGTAGATAACTTATTTTTGATCAGCTGTCTTGATGATTCTTGCAGGTATGCCTACAGCAGTGGCTTCTGCTGGGACATTTTCCAAAACTACAGCATTAGCACCAATATTTGCACCATCTCCAATGATCACGTTGCCAAAAACTTTAGCTCCAGCACCAACATTAACCCTTTTACCCAGCTGCGGTGCA
Organism: Aliinostoc sp. HNIBRCY26; assembly: GCF_050235535.1. GTDB lineage: Bacteria > Cyanobacteriota > Cyanobacteriia > Cyanobacteriales > Nostocaceae > Trichormus. The sequence goes on along the minus strand of NZ_CP189852.1, from coordinate 2,539,519 downwards.
TCAAGGGGACGATCAAGATAACGGTTACCTAAAGTGACACCTTGGCGAATGATGCTATCGTCACCTATGGAAGAGTATCCATGAACTATAATTGCTCCTTGATGCTCAATAATTACACGGCGACCAAGTTGCACGGTGTAGGGTAATTCAATACCATAGGTATTACGAACCTTACGATATAAAATTCCATAAAGAATACTGAAAGGTGCACGCAAAACCTTTGGTTGAATACCCATTGCCCATACTCCAAAGCGGTGAATTGCCACAGCTCTAAACCCTGGTTTCGTCCAGTCTTTACCATGAGCAATCCAATCTTCTTGAATTTGATGCCAAAGGTTTAGCTGAGGAAGTTGTGTTTTGTTGATCTCTCCTTCCAACTCTAGTAGTGTGCTCATAATTTTGATAATTTTGGTTATTTTGAAAAAGTATAATATTTTAGCTGGCTTGGATCTGAGAAATTAAATTTTTACACGATATCACGAGAGACCACTTTTTCCACGCTCTTGTCTACGGGAGGACTCTGGTAATAGAAGTAGTTAGGTTCTTGAGAAATGTTGACGGCATTAGCCACAATACCTAAAACATTCACTTCAGAACGCGAAAGTAGAGACTTGGCAGCATTGACACTTGTGGAATCTACCACACCGATTCTGGCTACGATTAAGACTCCGTCTGCTAGTGTGCTCAAAACTGCTGCATCGGCATTACCTAGTAATGGTGGTGTGTCAAAAACTATATAGTCATATTTTTGCGATAATCTCTCAATCAAGAACTTCATTGCCTCAGAATCAATCAAAGCCAAAGGGTTAGGAGGTATCACACCGCTTGTTAGTACAGATAGATTTTTGTTGACTGATTGTACCGTGTCTAAGAAATCATCTTGCTCTACCACAACATTACTCAAACCTTTGGAGTTGATTAAATTCCATAAGTGGTGTTGAGAAGAACGACGCATATCTGCATCAATCAACAATACTTTTCGCCCTGTCTGTGCTATGACAGCTGCTAAGTTAGCCGCAACTTCTGACTTTCCTTCTCCTGCAATAGAACTGGTGATGGCAATCGTCCGAATTTTTTTATCCAAACTAATAAACTTTAAATTAGCCTGAAGCATCCCAAATGATTCATGAATTATTGAAAGCGGGGAAGTTTCGACGATCACACACCTCGTAGCTTCATTTAAGGTATCATCTCCAGAGTTTGATATCTGATTCTTACTATTATCAATAGTAGGAATTAGACCTAGTAATGTATAGCCAAACAAATCTTCTGCTTCCTTAGCTGTCTTCACTCTTCTATCGATAACGTCTAATAAAAATGCTGCTGCTACCCCAAATAATAATCCCCCAACTACTGAGCCTATCAAAAGCATCGTTTTCTTTTTGCCAGCTGACGGACTGCTATCAACTTCGGCATATTCTAATATGCGAGCGTTACCTATAGTTTGGCTTTCAATTATTTTGATTTCTTCATATTTTATCAAAAGGGTTTCATAATTTTTTTTGGCAATTGATAGTCTTTGTTCTAATTCCCCTTGGCTTTTTTCTAGATTTGGTATGGCTGCTAGTCGTTGATCATAAAATCTTTTAAGACTAGATAAAGATATAATTTTTCGCTGTAATCCTAAGCGTTGCGACTGTAATCTTCCTAGTTCTAAAGATAACTGACGCTTGATTTCACCTATTTGTAATTTAGCAGAATCAGTTGGTATGTAATATCCCAAGTAATCAGTTGTTCTTTGCTCTAGTAGTGATTTCAATGCAACTTCTTGATTTTTCAAATTAATAATAATTGGGTTGGCATCTGTATAACGAGTTTGTTGTATCTTTAACTGAGTTTGGATTTTTTGTAGTTCAATTAAAGCTTCTTGGACACCGGAAGCTTGGCTAAGAGAAGAGATATCTACAGCTTTATCTGCTGGTAAATTTAATTGGCTAAGTATTTGTTTTTCTCTAGTAACAGTCTCCGCAAGTTGAGCGCGCGCGTTGTTCAATTCGCTGTCAATATCAAGTGTATTTTTTACTAATCCACTACTTTCTTCTTGAAGATTGACAAACTTATTTTGCACTTTAAACTCTAGCAGCGATTTTTGCGCTTCCTCTAATTCTTTTTTTGCCCCTGGTAGTTGTTTAGCTATAAAGTCACCTGCTGCCATTACTTCTGAGCGATTAGCCAAAATATTATTGGCAATGTAAGACTTCATCACTTGATTGACTACTATTTTTGCCAAATTGGGATCACTGGATA